>DASUUC010000079.1:0-34459 GCA_036374335.1 Acidimicrobiia bacterium | reverse complement strand
TCTCGCCCTCAGCCGGCGCGTATCCGAAGTGGCGAAAACCGTCGATCACCTGCTCTGGTGATCCCCGGCTGATCCCCAACTGGAGTCGTCCACCGGCGATCAGGTCGGCCGCCCCGGCATCCTCGACCATGTAGTGAGGGTTCTCGTATCGCATGTCGATCACTGCGGTGCCGATCTCGATCCGGTTCGTTTGTGCGCCGACGGCTGATAGGAGAGGGAAAGGTGAGCCGAGCTGCTGGGCGAAATGGTGAACGCGGTAGTAGGCGCCGTCGACACCGAGCTCCTCAGCGGCGACGGCGAGTTCGATCGACTGGAGGAGCGCATCCGAGGCGGTGCGCACTTGGGAATGGGGTGAGTCCGACCAGTGGCCGAACGAGAGAAAGCCGATCTTCTTCACGATCCGATCAGTTTGGCGCGTTCGGATGGAGTATCGGTCAGGTCCGGCGCCGACCCATCGACCTCCGGTTTATTGGACCAGCGCTCAATTTCAGTCCGATGGCTGTGAACAAGATCTAGGTGCGACCCAAACTCGCCTCGAGCAAGATTGTCCAGACAGTGGAGCCAGGGAAAGGTGCGTGCGCATGAGGATGGCTTCTCGCTCCTCGTTCGAGACTAAATGTCGCAGTCGACGGCCACCGCCAAAGCTGCGCAGATCTCTTTCATGCGCCCGTCGCCCAACCTGCCGAGACGCATTGTCAGCGTTCCAACCGAAACACTCTCCACCGAGTCGAGATTGACAGCAGCCTGAAGGGGGATCGGATCCTCACCGGGCTCCAGGAGCACCTCGCTCGCCAGCCCTCGAATCGTCGTCGTGCATGGAGCAATCAGGGCCCGTCGAAGTCTGGGAATAACCGCGTCCCGAGACAGAACCACGACAGGGCGGCGACTGATCTCCGGCAGCTCGCACCACCACACCTCCCCCCTGGCTGGCAAATCGTTCACGAGGAGGCTGCCGCCTCACGAAAGGACGCTAGGTCGCCCCACTCGTCCGCTTCATCGAGGGGACGTTCGTCGTACGCGGCGTATGCGGCGTCGATCTCGGCTTCGCGATGTTTCGCCACCAACGCACTTAGAGCTTCGTCGAGCAGGGCGGCATCGTTGAGTTCCGACCTCAGATTCCGAGCGTTCTCCAGGAGCGACTCGTCAACCGTGGTGCTAACTCGTATGCGTGACATGCCATAACTATGCCACACCAATAGGCGCCTAGACAAGGCTCCTCGAGCTCACGCTAGATGGAAGCACCGGATCCTGTCGGCCCTACATGATGGGCTAGGGCAGGACGCATTGAGCCAAACAGACCGTTGACTCAGAGGTAGATTCCGTCGCGTGGATCTGCCTCGAGGAACGGTCACATATCTCTTCACCGACGTGCAGGGAAGCACCCGACTCTGGGAGCAGGCGCCTGAACTGATGATGACGGCTCTCGAAATGCACGACCGGATCATCGACCAGGCAGCTGTCGAGAATGGGGGTGTCTCCGTCAAGCCACGTGGCGAAGGTGACAGCCATTTCCTCGTGTTCACAAGCGCTTCGGGCGCTGTCAATGCGGCCGCCGACATTCAGCGGAGGCTCGACGCTACCGATTGGCCAACTCTCAAACCCCTGCTGGTACGCATAGCCTTGCACACTGGCGTCGCCGAAGTGCGATCCGGTGACTACTACGGAACGGCAGTGAACCGTGCTGCGCGCCTCCGAGCCATCGCCCACGGCGGCCAGACGGTCGCTTCAGCTGCCACTTGGGAACTGATCAAGGATTCGCTTCCGGCGGGGATCGCAGTCACGGATCTCGGGAGACACGGCCTCAAAGATCTCAGCCGCCCCGAACACGTCTTTCAGATCGATGTCGACGGGCTCGTCAACAACTTCCCAGCCCTGAAATCTCTCGAGGCAACGCCCAACAACCTGCCTGTGCAACTGACCGCCCTTGTTGGACGCGAACGGGAGATCGCAGACGTCGAGCAGGCTCTGAAAAGAGACCGGTTCATCACCATCCTGGCTCCGGGAGGGACGGGAAAGACACGGCTTGCGATAGAGACGGCAGCGCGGCTCGTATCGGAGTTTCCGGACGGCGTCTTCTTCGTGGACCTGGCTCCGATCTCTTCGACCGACGATATTGCTCAAGCCATCTTCGAGTCGATCGGGGTCCGTCTGGCAGCTGGAGACGACATGCGCGCACAGCTAATGGTCTACCTCGCCGGCAAGTCCCAGCTCTTGGTGCTCGACAACTTCGAGCATCTCATAGCCGCGGTCGACATCGTCACCGACATGCTGGGCGCCGCTCCACACATCAAGATCATCGTTACCTCTCGGGAACGTCTACGCGTCTCCGGCGAAACGGTCCTGACTCTCACCGGGCTCGACGCAACATGGAAAAGCGAAGAGGAAGCCCTGGAGACGAGCTCGGTCCAGCTCTTCGTCGACGCCGCCCGCCGGACCGACCACGCGTTCGCGTTGAACATGGAGGACATAGAGCCACTCGGTCGGATAGTTCGGCTGGTGGAAGGCATGCCCCTCGGGATCATTCTGGCCGCTGCGTGGCTGGACACGTTGGGCGTCGGAGAGATCGCCACTCAGATAGCCAACACCCTCGACTTCCTCGAGAGCGACCGTCGTGACACTCCGGACAGGCACAAGAGCATGCGAGCGGTGTTCGACTACTCACTTGCCCTCCTCACTGAAGACGAGCGCAACACCCTCCTGACTCTTTCGATCTTCAGAGGAGGCTTCGACGCCGAGGCTGCACAATCTGTGACCGGCGCGACGCTCCGCACACTGGCCAATTTGGCATCCAAATCGCTGCTGACTGCGAACCGTGACACCGGTAGATACACGATCCACGAGCTGCTGCGCCAATACGCCGAAGAACTCTTGTTGGGTGAGGACGCAATCCGTGGACAGACAGTCGACGCCTACGTGGGCTACTACTCGGACATGGCTGCGGTCGCCGAGAAGACGATCGTGTCAGGCCGCCAAGTCGAGGCCATGACGACCATGGAGGATGACATCGAGAACTTTCGGGCGGCCTGGCGACGCAGTCTGGAAGTTGGCGATGCCCGAGCCGCACGGCGCTTCGTGTTGGCGCTGTGGTGCCTGTATGAGGTGCGCGGATGGCATCAGGCCGCCGACAGCTTGTTCAGCCAGGCTCTTGCGGAGTTACCCGAAGCCGATGCCGACGAGGCCACGATCATCGCCAGGGAAGCGGCTCGGGGGGCACTGGGAAAGTTCGTGACCTACTTAGGCGATCCGAAAACGGGGGCAGAAATGTCAGCAACCGCAGCGGATCGACTGGCCACCACGTCAGATCGATTCGCCGAGTTGATGTCCCTCGAGGCTTGGTGCGACGGGCTGGCGTATTTGGGGGCATGGACCGAGATCCGTGAAGTGGCGATCAAGGCAATCGACCTCGCCGAACGTAGCGGCGCCACCTGGTGGAGGGCCGGAATGCCCAACTGGCTGGGGATAGCTGAGTCTCAGTTGGGAAACTTCGAGGCGGCCGAGGCTGCGATAGAGGACGGAAATGCCAGACTGACCGAACTCGAGGACGAGTTCTTCATGGCCTGGAACGTGATGGTCAGAGCAACCATGGCAGCGATGAGCGGCCAACTTGACGTGGCTGCCACCTCCAACCAGAAGCTCGTGGAACTCTCCAGAAGCCTGGGTTTTCAACGGACGCTTCAGTTCGGCCTTCAGGGTCTGGGCGACGCGAAAGCCGCCGCCGGCGACCACGAGCAGGCTTTGGATGCATTCCTCGAATGCCTTGCCGCTTCGTATGAGATGGGAGCAGTAGTCGAGGTGGCGGGATTGTTGACACGAATCGCGGTGGTGCATGTCGAGATGGGCAGACATGAGAAGGCAATTGAGATTCTCGCCTCCGTCCTCGCCGACCCAGTCCGAGATCAGAAGATGATCAACGAGACCGAATCGATCGACACACTGGCAATCCGGGCAATGGCCTCAGCCGAGGACCAGCTCGACTCCGACGCAGCCGAATCCGCCAGAGCCAAGGGGGCCAACACGCCTCTCGGCGAAGCCGCTCGCTCATTGCTGGAAGTTCTTCACGGCGAAATGGAACTGAACGGAGGAACCCCAACGCGTCACCTCACCGTCTGAGCCCTTCCGACTCGGTCAGGGGAGCTGACCAGACAAGAGTCCCCACGGGCTCGCTTCAGGGTGAGAGCGAGCGAGTGCGCAGGAGTTGCTCGGCGCCTTCGGCGAGCTCCTCACGATCTCGGTTGCTGACTCCCGTTGCGCGAATGTCTGGTCGCCCGCGAGCATGACCACGCACCTCTCTACCTGCGAGGTGCTTCGGGGGGCGAATCCTGTGGGGCGGCTGTGGAGCCACGGATGCAGTGACAGCGCGAAACGGTCAACGTTCGCGATCGCAGAAATCGCTTGACCAGGGCAAATGGTGGAGCTGGGGGGATTTGAACCCGTGACCCCCCTCGTTGCGAAAGATGCGGTCAAAAGCCTCAATACAAGGAGAAACGGCAGCCACTGGTAGGGCTGTGGGCCAGCTGTGGGGCGAGCGTCGTGAGACGTGGTGAGACCCGGTGAGAGGCGGTTGTGTGCGGTTTCGGTTCATGATGGGCACGTGGCTCCGGTAGGTGGGCGACAGTTCGTGGACGCGGCTCCGGTTCCTGGGCGACAGTGACTCCGGTAGGTGCCCGACATGGCCGATCCTCGGCTCTTGGTCTCACCCCAGTGCACGAACGGACCCGTAACCCCCTTACGTCCAACTAGCTGAGTTCTCTTGTTGGGCTGGCTCCAGCGGAGACGGGGAGGACCGGTCAAAACACGATCCTCCCCGTCTCGCTCCTTTAGCTCTTTGCAGCCGCGTAGGAGTCCGCGTAGTAGGTGGCGAAGTCGCCGAGATCCTCGAAGAACTCGAGGGTCTGCATGACGTCCTCGGGCGGATAGATCGAAGGATCCTCGAGGATCTCCTCGTAGATCATCTCCTCTGCCGCTGCGTTCGGGCTGGCGTAGTAGTTGTAGTTCGTCAGCTCCGCACCGTTCTCGGCGTCCAGCATGAAGTCGATGAACGCGTGCGAGGTGCAAGGATGCTCGGCCGTCGAAGGTATCGCCATGGTGTCGACCCAGGCCGCCGATCCCTCTACCGGAATGGCGTAGCCGAAGTCCTCGTAGGCGTCATAGTCCTCGGTCGAAGCCGAGTCGTATGCGGCCAGGAAGTCCCCGTTCCAGCCTTGCGCCAGGTTCACCTCACCCGCGGTGAGCAGGTCCCAATAGCCCGATGACGTGAAGGCCGCCACCCACTCCTTCGCCTCAGCGATGAGCGCGGCGGCCTCGTCCACCTCGTCGGGATTGGTGGTGTTCAATGAGTAGCCGAGATACTTCAGAGCAGAGCCCATCGTCTCGCGCTCGTCGTCGAGCAGTGAGATCAGGCCCGCATTCGGCTCGGCCACCTCCTGGTCGAAGAGCACGGCCCAGGACACGCCTTCCTCGTCGTCGATGGTGCCGTACTTGTATCCGATGCCCGTGGTGCCCCACTGGTAGGGAGCCGAGAACTCATTGCCGGCATCGTACGGGGGATCGCTGAAGAGCTCGGCGATGTTGGACATGTTGGGGATGGCGTCCTTGTTCAGCTGCACCAGGAGCCCGGCGTCCTTCATGATCGAGACCATGTAGTCGGACGGCACCACGAGGTCGTAGCCCACACCGGCATCGATCTGGGCGAGCATCGCCTCGTTGGACTCGTATTCGGTGAGCACCACCTCAACGCCATATTCGTCCTCGAACTTGGCCACCAGGTCGGTGACCTCGAACTCCTCGGCCAGCGATCCGGTCGGAACGTATTCCGTCCAGTTGTACAGATTGAGGTCTCCGTCGGTCTCGCCCAACTCGCAGGCGTCCGCCGCTGCCTGGACCCCCTCAGGCGGAGGCTCCGTGTCTTCGGGAGCGTCCGTGCCCTCCGGTGCTTCTGTGTCCGTCGGAGCTTCCGTCCCCGTCGGCGCAGTGGTGGCCTCACCGCCCTCTTCACCGTCGCCGCAGGCCACCAGGACCAGTGCCAGGACGGCGGTCAGTGCACTGATGCGTTTCATGTTTTTTCCTCCTCGATTATCGGCTTGTTGCCACCTCTCCCCTGCATGAGCAGCGAAGAAAAGACCAGGATCATCGAGACCACGATCATCACCGTGGAGACCGCGTTGATCTCCGGTGTGACCGAGCGCCTGATGAGCCCGAACACATAGACGGGCAGAGTCGTCGAGCCAGGGCCCTGGACGAAGCTGGTAATCACGACGTCATCGAGAGACAGCGTCAGTGCCAGCAGACCGCCGCCGAGGACGCCGGGCATGATCAGGGGCAGCGTCACGCGTCGGAACGCCTGCCAGCGATTGGCGTAGAGGTCGGCCGCGGCGTCCTCCATTGCAGGATCCATGTTGGCCAGCCGTGCCCGGACCACGATGGCGACGAACGAGATATTGAAGGCGATGTGGGCCAGTGTGATCGAGGTCCGTCCCAACGGGATCGCAAGCTGGGTGAACCAGAGGAGGAGCATGACCGCCATCGTCACGTCGGGGATGATCACCGGCAGGTACAACAGTCCGTCGAATGCGCCCCGGCCGACCCATCGTCTGTATCTGTCCAATGCGAGCGCTGCCGCAGTCCCCAACACGGTCGATATGACCGTCGAGAAGAGCGCGACCCAGAGCGAGTTCTGCACCGCCCTCAGAAGCTGCTCATTGCCCACCATCCGCTCGTACCACTGAGTGGAGAAGCCTCCCCAGATCCCCACATTCGATGCCCCTGAGAACGAGAAGACCATGACCACCAGGATCGGCAGGTAGAGAAAGGCGAACACCAGCCATCCGGTGGTGGAGAGCACGCGGTCGACCCGACGTGTCGAGAGTGTCGCACTCACGCTCATATCGTTCGCTCCCCGCTACGGAAGTACAGAATGGTCGCCACCAGCATGACGATGAGAATGGCCCCGGAGAGGGCTGAGCCGAACGGCCAGTTCCTCGCAGCTCCGAATTGGGTGACGATGTAATTGCCGAGCAGAGTCGCCTTGGCTCCTCCGAGAATGTCGGGCGTCACATAGGCCCCCAACGAGGGGATGAAGACGAGAACAGAGCCGGCGATGATCCCGGGGCGGGACAGAGGTAGTGTGATCTTCCCGAAGGCCTTCGCCCCCGACGCGTACAGGTCCCTTCCCGCCTCCACCAGACTCCAGTCGATGCGCTCGATGGCCGCGTAGAGCGGAAGCACCATGAACGGCAGATAGCCGTAGAGGAGGCCGATGAACACCCCTGGAAGCGTGAACAGCATCCGTCCCCAAAGACCGGTCAGCTCGCCGAACTGGGTTATGTACCCGTTGGAGTCGAGCAGCATCCGCCAGGCGTACGTTCTGACCAGGAAGTTCGACCAGAACGGAATGAGAACGAGGATCAGCAACAGGGTGCGTGTGCGCTCGTTGCGCCGGGTGGCGATCCAGTAGGCGAACGGATAGGCAAGGAGCAGACAGAGAACCGTGTTGAGGATCGCCATCCACAGAGACCGGAAGGCGATGTCTCGCACCAGCGGATCCAAGAGCCTGGTCCAGGAGTCGAGATTCCAGCCCTCGAGCATCGGTCGGCCGGTACGGCCGCGACTGGCGAACGAGAACACGAACACCACGATCAGCGGCAACGTGAAGAAGATGGTCAGATAGAGATAGGCCGGCGCAGCATGGAAGAAACCGCGCCATGACTCCCTTCTCTCCGCCCTTCGCTCCAGCTCGGGATTGACCCGCTCGTGCTCCTCCTCCTCGCGCCGTCTCTCGAGCAGGGTCATTGCGCCAGCGCCAGAGCCGCCTCAGGATGGAATTCGACCACGACATCCTGTCCGGTTGCCCAGCGTCTCTTACCGGGTAGGTTCTCGACGTGAACGGCAAAGGATCCCGACTCCCCGACGTCCACCTCGTAGAGCATCGACTCTCCCTGGAAGATGGCGGTCGTGACACGGCCCCTGATGGCGTTGCTCCCAGTCGTCACCTCGGATACGTCAGCCTGGATGTCGGCCATCTCAGGCCGGAGCGCGAGGGTGATGACTGTCCCTGGTGACAGGTCGGTCTTCACTTTCACCACCTCGCCGCCCCCGAGACGCACGGCCCCCGGTTCGATGATCTCCGCCGGGAGAAAGCTGGCCTCTCCGACGAATCTCGCCACGAAGAGGTTCGCCGGTGACCTGTATATCTCCTCCGGCGTGCCGACCTGGGCGAGCCTGCCCTCCTTCATTACACCGATCCGATCGGACATCGTGAGTGCCTCTGCCTGATCGTGTGTAACGTAGATGAAGGTGATGCCCACGTTGTTCTGGATGTCCTTCAGCTCTCTCTGCATCGCCTGGCGGAGCTTCAGGTCCAATGCCCCGAGGGGCTCGTCCAACAACAGCACCTTGGGCCTGTTGACCAACGCTCGGGCCAGCGCCACGCGCTGCTGCTGACCGCCGGACAACTCTCTGGGCTTCCGCTTCTCCATCCCTCGCATGTGCACGAGTTCGATGGCTTCGGCCACCTTGCGCTGAATCTCGGCGTCCTCGACATTCCGCATCCGCAGCCCGAATGCGACGTTCTCCAACACAATCATGTGGGGAAACAGGGCATAGGACTGGAACACGGTGTTGACCGGTCGCTTGTTGGGCGGGCGTATCCCCATCTCCTGGCCGAAGATCTGGACGCTTCCCTCTGTCGGGAACTCGAGCCCCGCGATCATCCGCAGAGTCGTTGTCTTGCCACATCCCGACGGGCCGAGCAGGGAGAAGAACTCCCCGTCCCGGATGTCGAGATTCATGCTGTCGACGGCGACGACTTCGTCCCCGAAGCGCTTTGTGACATCCCGCATGCTGACCGCGACCGGCCCATCAGCCCCGTGAGAGCCGGAGTCGGTCACCGTACCCGCCGACTTCGACACGTCCCGGCGTTCATCGAGGTCATGTTCCATGGTTGACCATCACGTGCTTGACCTCCGTGTAGTGCTCAAGAGCGTACGCCGACATGTCCTTGCCGTATCCAGAGTTCTTGAATCCACCATGCGGCATCTCAGAGACGATGGTGATGTGGTCGTTGACCCAAACCGTCCCGGCCTGGATTTCTCTCGTCATCCTCATGGCTCGACCGACATCCCGTGTCCACACCGAAGCCGCCAGGCCGTAGTCCACATCGTTGGCCCAAGCCAGGGCGTTGGCTTCGTCACCGGCGTCCTGGACGGTCAGGACGGGGCCGAATACCTCGTGCTGGATGATCTCCGAACCCTGGTCGGCTCCGAGGATCAAGGAAGGCTGGTAGTAGTAGCCCGGGCTGTCCATCCGGCTGCCCCCCGTTGCCACCTTCGCCCCGTCAGAGACGGCCCGTTCCACATAGCCCGACACCCGATCGAGCTGCTGTTTGGAGACCAGAGGGCCCATCTCGACTTCGCGGTCGTTTGGGTCGCCGACCGCGATCTGGCTTATCTCGCTTTCCAGAGCGTCGGCCAGGTCATCATGCACGCTAGAAGTGGCCACGACCCGACACGGCGCGGTGCAATCCTGACCCGAGTTGTAGAAGCTGGCCTCACGAAGCTTGTCGGCGACAGCTTGGACATCGGCGTCGTCGAACACCACCACCGGGGCCTTGCCTCCGAGCTCGAGATGGACGCGCTTAAGGGTGTCCGCTGCGGTGCGGGCGACTGCCTTTCCCGCACGGACACTTCCCGTGAGCGAGATCATGGCCACGTCAGGGTGCCCGGCTAGCGCCTCACCCACCACCGGGCCGGTGCCACACACGACGTTGAGGACTCCTGACGGCAGCACTCCCTCCAGGAGTTGGGCCAGGCGGACCGCGGTCACGGGAGTGACCTCAGATGGCTTCAAAACGACTGTGTTCCCCGCCGCGAGTGCCGGACCCAGCTTCCAGGTGGCCATGTTCAACGGATAGTTCCAGGGGGTGATCGCTGCGACCACACCCAAGGGGTCACGCCGCACGAAAGAGGTGGCGCCGGGCCAGTACTCACCTGCGGCTTTGCCTTCCAGATGTCGAGCTGCTCCGGCGAAGAATCGCCAATTGTCGACCGTCAGATCGAACTCGAAATCGACTATCGAGACGGGCTTGCCCACATTCTCGATCTCGAGGCGCCTCAGCTCATCGAGGTTCTCCTCGATGACATCGGCTACCTGGAAGAGAGCCTCGGAACGTTCCCTTGGCGTCTTGGCCGCCCAGCCTGGAAAGGCCACGGCCGCGGCCTCGACAGCGGCGTCAACGTCTTCCGGGGTGCCAACCGGCATCGTCGCCATGGGCTGCTCTGTGGCAGGATTCATCACCTCGACCGTTGCGCCGTCAGACGAGGGCTGCCAGGAGCCCCCGATGCGGTTGAGCAATTCCATGCGGGCCTATGCCTCTCTCTCGATCTACTCGTTCGCTCTTCTCACCATGCGTGCCGTTCCCGAGCCGGATCACCCTCGACCACGCGTCACGTCCTTGGCGAACTCCTCGAAGACCGTCACGTAATGATCGAGCTCATCGTCGTGGTGCATGATCGAGAGCGTCCACTGCTCGTCTGCTCCCGGGGTCATGTAGACGCCGTTCACCATGTGATAGAGCCAACCCAGGTAGTTGAGGTCATCGTCGAAGTGCTCGGCGTAGGAGCGGTAGTCGACCACGGGCTCGTCGGCGAACATGACACACCCCTTGGAGGAGACCCCAATCGAATAGGCCGGCAGACCATACCGATCACACACGTCCTGACACCCATCGACTAGTCGCTGTCCAGCCCGGTCGAGCCGGCGATAGGCTTCCTCGTCGAGCACTTCCGTCAGCGCGGCCTCGGCCGCAGCCATCGTCAACGGATTGCCGTTGAAGGTGCCGATCTGCGCCACCGAGCCGTCATCTATCTGGGCCATTATCTCCTCGGTGCCGACCACGGCCCCGATCGGGGTGCCCCCACCGATCGCTTTGGCCAGGGTGACCAGGTCGGGAACTACCCCGTAGCGCTCGACTGCACCACCCCGGGCGATGGTCGCCCCGGTCTTGACCTCATCGAAGATGAGCACCACTCCGTGCTCGTGGGTGATATCTCGAACTGCCTCCAGATAGCCATCGTTGGGAGGGACGACGCCGATGTTCAACATGATCGGCTCGATGATCATCGTGCCCACGTCGCTGTTCGCCGACAGTGCCTCGTCGAGAGCATCGGGGTCGTTGAAGGGCACGACAACGGTCAGATCCAACAGGGCCTGCGGGATCCCGGCCGACTGTGGCACGGACACCGGCTTCGCCCTGGGTCCGATCTTGGATGGGTCCGGATGCACCGAGACCATCACCGAGTCGTGATGGCCGTGATAGGACCCCTCGATCTTGACCAGGCCCTCCTTGCCGGTGAACGCCCGGCCCAGTCGGACGGCGTCGAGCGTCGCCTCGGTCCCCGAGTTCGAGAAGCGGACCTTTGGGAGCCGGAACCGATGGGACAGCTCCCGGGCCACCCGCACGGCGCTCTGATTCGGGGCCGCGAAGTGGGTCCCTCTCTCGGCGACCTCACCGATGGCGGCAGCGATCTTGGGATGAGCATGACCCACCACCATGACCCCGAAACCGTTGTGGAAGTCGGTGTAGTGATTGCCGTCGAGGTCGACGACCTTGGACCCATGGCCCTCGCTGATGAAGATGGGATGGGGAGAATGCATCTGGAACGATGACGCAACTCCTCCAGGAAGCACCTGTTTCGCCTCCTCGATGAACTCCCCTGACTTCCTGGTGCGAAGACGGAGAGACTCCTCCATCGACTTGGTGAGCTCGGCAACGCGATTGGGGTCGATCCTGCTGCTCATGTCTCTCGAATGGTACCCGCCAGAACCATAACCTGCCTCAGGATAGGCTATTCTTTGGGTGGAGAAGTTTGCATCTGCAACGTTAGATTGCCGATTAGCTGCGAAATCCGTAGGAAATGCCGTCCCTGTCGACTGATACATGATGCGATGTTTGGGCCATTCGAACCGACGCAGCCACCCGAGCAGGCGGGTGCGAACCGGGATCCTCGGGACGTAGAGCAATGACCGACGGAGCACGGAAGAAACAGAGAGACGAACCCGACGCCAGTCGAAGCCAGCCGCGTCCAAGAGGCCCTGAGGATCTGGACGACAAGGACCTGCAGATCATCGCCGCACTCCAGATCAACGGACGCGCCAGCTACGCCGAATTGGCTCAGCAGATCGACCTCAGTCAGGCGGCCATCCGCTTACGCGTAAACCGACTCCTCGAATCAGAGGTGCTCGATGTCGTTGCGATAACCGACCCGCTCAGCATCGGATTCACCGTGCAGGCAATGATAGGTCTCACCGTCGACGGGGACATCGAGACGATCAGTGATGAAATCGGCTCGCGTGATTATGCGGTGTATGTCGTCATGACTGCAGGCCGCTTCGACCTACTCGTCGAGGTCCTCTGCGCCGACAACGACCACCTCCTGGAGGTGATCAACGACCTGCGATCGCTCGACGGCGTCTCGTCGGTGGAGACAAACACCTACCTGAGACTGACCAAGCAGACCTACGCCTGGGGAATTCCGCCGGATGGACGACGGCGCCATCCCAGGAATGGCAGGCACCACAGCTAGAGAAGAAGGGAGAGCTCAGTGAGTTCCAGCATCATCCGCATGATCGAAGACGACATCGAGCAGCCCAACTTCGGCCCGGAGCCGGCGGAGGGCGCGATCGAGGGTGAGCCTGTCGAAAGCACGCACGAGTACTACTCGCGGGATGGCAACACGAGCGGGGTCTGGACCTGCTCTCCGGGGAGGATGCTCGAAGAGCATCATCTAGAGGACGAATTCGCCACCATCATCTCAGGCAGGGTGGGGATCATCGACAACGAGGACGGCAGCGAGGAGATCTTCGCGGCTGGAGACAGCTTCTTCCTGCCCAAGGGAAGCAGTCTCACCTGGGTGGTGTACGAGGCGGTTCACAAGTTCTACATGACCGCCGAATGACTCCCCTCGACGAAACGGGGCCGACCCTCGACCGTGCCCACGGAACGAAGATCTGATGACAGTTCAGGACCCTCCGGATCGGGCCCGAGTAGTCGTCATTGGCGGTGGGGTGATCGGGTGCAGCGTGGCCTACCACCTCGCCCACCTCGGCTGGACCGATGTCGTGCTCCTCGAGCGCAATCGGCTCACATCGGGCACGACCTGGCACGCCGCCGGGCTCATCGTTTCCGGAGGCATGACCACCGAGACCCTGGCTTGGATGGCCAAGTACTCGCGCGACCTCTACGAGGTCCTGGAAGAAGAAACGGGCCTGTCCACGGGATTTCGCCCGGTGGGCTACCTGCAGACTTCGAGCTCCGACGAGCGAACACACAAGCTGCGGAGGGAAGCCGACTTCCTGCGCCTGATGGGCATCGAACGCGAGGAGATCTCCGCCGAAGAGGTCCAAGGGCTCTGGCCCCACATCGACACGAGCTCCATCCTGGCGGGCTTCTACACCGCCAACGAGGGCAGGGCGGACCCGGCCAACGTGGCCATGTCTCTCGCCAAGGGGGCCAGGATGCAAGGTGTTCGCATAGTCGAGGGAACACCCGTGACCGGCATCAACCGGCGCGACGGCAGGGTGACGGGCGTGGTCACTTCGACGGGCGCGATCGAGGCCGAGTACGTCGTCAACTGTGCGGGCATGTGGGCCAAGCAGGTAGGTGCCATGGCCGGAGTAACGGTGCCCTTGCAGGCCTGCGAGCACGCATACCTGATAAGCGAGCCGTTCGAGGGGGTCTCCCCGGATCTGCCGATCTTCGAGGATCCGGGTCGATACGCCTACTACAGGGAAGAGACCGGGGGGCTGATGGTCGGGCTGTTCGAGCCGGTCTCGGCCCCTTGGTCCCTCGACGGGATCCCCGACGACTTCAGCTTCGGCGAGATCCCGTCGAACTGGGATCGACTCGAGCCCTTCCTGGAGCTGGCCATGGAGACACTGCCCGCGCTCGACCACGTCGGGGTCCGGAAGCTGTTCACGGGTCCCGAGAGCTTCACACCCGACAACGGGTTCCTGGTCGGGGAATCCCCCGAACTGGCCAACTTCTTCATCGCTGCCGGGTTCAACTCTCTCGGAATCCTCTCCGGAGGCGGCGCGGGTTCGATAGTCGCGCATTGGATCGTCGACGGCGGCGCACCTGTAGACGTGACCGATCTCGACCCGGCGCGACTCCACCACTTCCAGGCCAATCGGTCCTATCTCGCCGAGCGGAGCGTGGAGCTGCTCGGCCGTCTCCACTCCACCGGCTCATGGCCACACTCCAGTCCGAAGACGGCGCGCAACGTCCGGAGGTCCCCGATCCATCATCGCCTCGAAGATGCGGGCGCCCACTTCGTCGAGGCGGCCGGATGGGAGTTGACCGGCTGGTTCGCGCCGCCCGGAGCGAGCATCGAGCTCCATCTGACCTACGCGCGCCAAGAGTGGTTCGACTACCACGCCGCAGAGCACCATGCGGTGCGCAACGGCGTGTCACTGTTCGACATGTCGTCGATGTCCAAGTTCCTGGTCGAGGGACCCGACGCCGAGGCAATGCTGAATCGGATCTCGGGGAACGACGTGTCTGTGCCGGTCGGCCAATGCGTCTACACCCAGTGGATGAACGCGGCCGGCGGGGTCGAGGCCGATCTCACGGTGACCCGTGTGAGAGAGGACCGATTCCTGGTGGTCGTAGCCGAGTTGTTCCATCGACGCGTCGAAGCGATGCTGCGAAGGGCAGTGACGGGCGACCAGCGGGTTTCGATCTCCGACCACACTTCGGGCTACGGGCTACTCAGCGTGCAGGGTCCCGACTCACGGAAGCTCTTGAGCAAGATCACCACAGCGGACCTGAGCAACGGGGCCTTCCCATACTTCACGTCCCAGGAGATCGACCTCCACTTCGCCCTCGGCTGGGCTTTCAGAATGAGCTTCGTCGGAGAACTTGGTTGGGAGCTTTACATCCCGACCGAGTTCACCGCCTCGGTCTATGACCGGATCGTCGAGGTCGGATCCGATTTCGACCTGACCCACGCCGGCATGGAGACGCTGGAGAGCGCTCGCACAGAAGCAGGTCGCCGCGATTACGGGTTGGACATGGAGAACTCGGACTCTCCACTGGAAGCCGGTCTGGGATTCGCTCTCGATTTCGACAAGCCGGGTGGGTTCGTCGGACGTGAGCCTTTGCTGGCGCAGCGTGAGGAGAGGCCTTTGAAGAATCGCCTAGTCCAATTCCTCTTGGAGGACCCGGAGCCACTTCTCTACGGGGAGGAGCCCATCCTCCACGAAGGAGCGCCCGTCGGTTACATCCGTTCCGGCGCCTACGGGCACACGCTCGGCGGCGCAATGGGCTTCGGGTACGTGAGACATCCTGCGGGTGTGACGACTGCCCTCCTGGACAGTGGCGGATTCGAGATCCAGGTGGCCGGTGAGAGATACCCGGCGGCGGCCTCGTTGCGACCGATGTACGACCCCGAGAACCAGCGGGTCCGGATGTGAGATTCGACAGCTGGCCACAGGAGGCGCTTGCCGGGGCCAAACCGGCGGTCTTCTGGTCCGACCGGGACGACGCTCCTCCAACCGCCCCGACTCTCGGGGGAAAGCTCACGTCCGATCTGACGATTGTCGGCGCAGGATTGACCGGGCTGTGGGCAGCGATTCAAGCCCTCGAGGACCAGCCCGGCTTGCGAGTCGTTGTCCTCGAAGCCGAGAGGTGCGGTTTCGGAGCGAGCTCGCGCAACGGCGGTTTCTGTGATAGCTCGCTGACCCACGGGCTCGAGAACGGTGTCATGCACTGGCCCGACGAGATCGAGACTCTGCTCCGAATGGGCCGGCAGAATCTCGACGACATCGAGTCGAGCATCGAGCGCTACGGGATCTCGGCCGACTTCAGGAGGGCCGCCGAGGTCGGCGTCGCCACCGAGCCCTGGCATCTCGAGAGCTTGGAGGAAAGTGCGGCAACCCACGAGTCGCTCGGCCTCGATGTGACCCTGCTCGATGCCGAGGCGATGCGGATCAGGATCGCCTCACCTACCTACCTAGGGGGCCTGGTCCATCACACGGGGACGTCCCTGGTCGACCCCGCCCGGCTCTGCTGGGGTCTGCGGGCAGCTGCCGAAGGCCTCGGGGCCCAGGTCTACGAAGAGTCGCCTGCGAAGGCGGTAGAGAGGGACGGCAGTTCTCTCAATGTGGTGACATCGGCCGGGGAGGTGGCCTCGGAGAGGGTCCTCGTGGGCACGAATGCATACCGGGCACCGGTGCGGGGACCTCGCCGATACATCGTCCCCGTCTATGAGCACGTGCTCATGACCGAACCCCTCAGTGCCGACCAGCTCTCCTCGATCCGATGGGACGAGAACGACG
This sequence comes from Acidimicrobiia bacterium, assembly GCA_036374335.1. Taxonomy (GTDB): domain Bacteria; phylum Actinomycetota; class Acidimicrobiia; order Spongiisociales; family ZC4RG35; genus JANQRA01. The sequence continues at coordinate 18,130 of DASUUC010000079.1, read as the reverse complement.
GCGTCGGCGACGTCTCCAACCAGCTGCACTACTACCGACGCTCCGAAGACGACCGGATCCTCTGGGGTGGCTATGACGCCAACTACCACTTCAACAACGGGACCGGACCCGAGTTCGACCAGAGCGATCGGACCCATTCGACCCTGGCCGAACACTTCTTCCAGACCTTCCCACAGCTGAGGGGGCTGCGCTTCACTCACCGATGGGGCGGCCCGATCGGCACGACCACACGGTTCACCGCCGGGTGGGGTCTCACCCACGGCGGGCGACTCAGCTGGGTCGGCGGATACACCGGTCTCGGGGTAGGGGCAAGTCGCTTCGGTGCCAGGGTGGCCCTGGACCTCGTCTTCGGCCAGGAGACCGAGCGGACGGAGCTGGCAATGGTGCGGGAGCGGGCATTTCCCTTCCCGCCGGAGCCGCTCCGATGGGTCGGCGTGAGGGCCACGCGCAGGGCGATGCAGCGCGCCGATGAGAACATGGGAAGGCGCGGTCTGTGGCTTCGCCTCCTCGACCGGCTGGGCATCGGGTTCGACTCGTGATCCTCTCACCCTCCAAGAGCTCGATGAGAGCCGCACACACAGGATCCAGGACGTGAGCGCCCCTCCCTCCCGGCTTCCGGATCGCACCGAGGTGCTGGTGATCGGCGGAGGTGTCATCGGATGCAGCGTCGCCTATCACCTGACGCGGCGTGGCATCACCGACGTGACCCTCATCGAGCAGAACGAGCTGACCGCTGGCACCACCTGGCACGCCGCGGGCCTGGTCTCCCAGCTCAAGTCATCACACAGCCTCACCAGGCTGGCCACATACTCGGCGCGCCTGTTCGAAGAGCTCGAAGACGAGACCGGTCAGGCCACCGGCTATCGCTCCCAAGGGTCGATCTCGGTGGCGGCAGACCACGAGCGCTGGGAAGAGATACTGCGGGGGGCGTCCATGGCGCAGACCTGTGACGTCGAGACCGAGGTGATCGATCTGGATCGGCTCACCGAGCTGTGGCCCCTTCTCAACACTGAGGACCTGGTTGGAGCACTGCACATCCCACGCGACGGCCAGGCCTCACCGGTGGACACCACACTTGCGCTGGCGAAGGGGGCGAAGGCAAGGGGCGCCCGGATCATCGAGGGCACCGCCGTGGACAAGATCCTCTCGGAGAACGGATCTGTCAGGGGAGTCGAAACCGAGCGTGGCTACATCGAGGCGGAGACCATCGTCCTCGCCACCGGAATGTGGACGCGTCAGCTCGCCGCCACGGTCGGGGTCAACGTGCCACTACAGGCGTGCGAGCACTTCTACATCGTGACCGAGCCGCTGGAGGATGTGAGGCGAGGGATACCGACGGTGCGGGACCCCGGTGGGTACACCTACTTCAAAGAGGAGACAGGCAAGATCATGGCCGGCTTCTTCGAGCCGCTCGGCAAGATCTGGAACCTCGAGGGCATCCCCCGCGAGTTCTCCTTCGGCACGCTGCCCGAGGACTGGGAGCACATCGGGCCCATCTTCGAGAAGGCGGTTCATCGAGTGCCGGTGCTCGGAGAGTGCGGCCTCCAGCTCTTCTTCAACGGCCCCGAGTCGTTCACACCGGACGGTGTCTTCTACCTGGGTGAGGCACCCGAAGTCGACGGCTGCTACGTGGCCGCCGGCTTCAACTCGGTGGGTCTCCAATCGGCCGGCGGAGTCGGCTGGGTGCTGGCCGACTGGATCGCCGATCGCCACCCTCCCGTGGATCTCACGGCCGTCGACATCCGTCGAGCATTTCCGTTTCAAGCAGATCCGGAGTACCTGGCGGAGAGGATCCCGGAGAGCCTGGGGCTCCTCTACGCCATGCACTGGCCGTTCCGGCAGTACGAGAGTGCCCGCAACCGCCGTCTGTCCCCAGTCCACGATCGGATCGACGCGGCGAACGCCGTCTTCGGAGAGGTGGCAGGCTGGGAGCGACCCAACTGGTTCGCCGCCGAAGGCGAGGAGCGCACCTACCGGTACAGCTACGGAAAGCAGAACTGGTTCGAGGCCTCGGGCAGGGAATGCGACGCTGTTCGCAACGCCGTTGGCCTCTTCGACCAGACGTCGTTCGCCAAGTTCAGAGTCGAGGGGCGGGACGCCGTCAGCGCACTGAATGAGATCTGCGCCAACGAAATCGACGTCGAGCCGGGCAGGGCGGTGTACACCCAGTGGTGCAACGACCAGGGCGGCATCGAAGCCGACCTGACGGTCACCCGCATCGGCGAGGCCGAGTACTTCGTGGTGACCGCTGCCGCAGCGGCCACCCGCGATCAGGCCTGGTTGCGGAGCCACTGCCGGGGCCACGACGTGACCATCACCGACGTGACCACCGATCTCGCCATGTTCGGGGTGATGGGACCGCGCTCACGGGAGTTGCTCCGCGAGCTGACAACGGCAGATCTGAGCAACGAGGCCTTCCCCTTCGCCACGGCTGCGGACATCGAGGTCGCCGGTCACAGGGTCCGTGCCCTGCGCATGACCTATGTCGGGGAGCTGGGCTGGGAGTTGTATGTGCCCTGGGACGAAGGGTCGACGCTATATGACGCCATCATCGAAGCCGGCTTGCCCCACGGGTTGCGTCATGCCGGTTACCACGCCATGAACACCCTCAGGCTGGAGGCCGGATACCGGCACTGGGGTCACGACATCACCGACCAGGACACACCACTCGAGGCCGGGCTCGGGTTCGCGGTGGCATGGGACAAGCCATCCTTCATCGGGCGAGACGCCCTGCTGGCAGCGAAGGACCTCCCCCGCACCAGACGACTGATCCAGTTCCGGCTGGAAGACCCCGACCGACTCCTCTATCACGACGAGCCCATCTACAGAAACGGAGACCTGGTCGGCCGAACCACATCGGGAATGTGGAGCTACGTCGAGGACTGCTGTCTGGCTATGGGATACCTGAGCCATCCCGAGGGCGTCACCGGGGACTGGCTCGACGCCGGGTCGTTCGAGATAGAAGTCGCCACCGAGCGGATCCCCTCCACCACCTCGATCCCATCTTTCTACGACCCGCAGAGCCGACGAGTCCGGATGTGAGAGCGTCTACTCGCGCCTGAACGAGACTGTCGCTGGCTGCTCTTCATCCATCTCGCGTGCCGCTCGATGGCCAGAGTAGACCGCGGTTGCAATCGTGCCGGGCGCCAGGCAGTCACCGATTCGCTGCACGCCAAAGCGACCGGCCAGGGCGTGATAGAGGTCGTCGACAGGTGACCGTGACGTCACCATGACGACGGACCCTGTCTCCACCCGAGTCTGGTCTCCGGTGTAGATCGACTCCAGCGTGGCCGCCCCATCATCCACAGCCACCACGGACGTCCCGGTCTCAATAGCTATCCCCAGGTTGAGGATCCTTGCCTGGATCCTGTGCTGCTCTTCTGTGTGCCTCGTCCAGGTCGACACCTCGTTGGCCGGCGTGACCAGGGTCACCTCCAGATCCAAGCGTCTCAACGCCTCGGCGACGACGCCGCCGATGTAGTAGTGCTCGTCGTCATAGACCACCACCGGCCCCGAAGGGACCAGGCCGCCCATCAGGTCGTCGGGTGTGATAACCGAGTCTGACTCCCATCCCGGGATCGGGGCCTCGTGCCATCGCCCCACACCGTCACGGCGCCACTTGGCGCCCGTGGCGACCAGGACCTTGTCCGGGCCGAAGTCGAGAACCTGTTCCGCATCCACGAGGCTTTCGAGGTAGTACGCGACGTTCGACAGCTTGTCGATCTGATTGAGACGCCAGTCACGAACCCGGGCCCAGGCAGCAAGCCCGGGAAGGGCAGACTCCAAGGTGACCCTACCGCCCAGCTGGCGGGTGGCTTCCGTGAGGGTCACCTCATAGCCCCTTTTGCCCAGTGAGGTGGCGGCCTCCAGACCGGCCGGCCCACCTCCAATTATCAAGATCCTGGCATCAGAGCCCTTGGGCGGGATGTACTCGGGATGCCAGCCCTTCCTCCACTCCTCGCCGATGGTCGGGTTCTGCGTGCAGCGGATAGGCGTCCCCGTCTGATCGCCGGTGTAACAGATGTTGCATCCGATGCACTCGCGGATCTCGTCGTCCCGTCCCTCGGCGATCTTGTTGGGGAGGAAGGGATCGGCGATGGAGGGACGCGCCGCGCCTATCAGATCGACCGTCCCCTGGCGGACCAACCGGAGCATTGTCTCCGGAGACGTGAAGCGACCGACGCTGACTACGGGTTTGTCGGTGATGCTCTTGACCCAGGACATGGTGGCTTCGAGGCCCGCCTCGGGGACGAAACGAGAGGTTCCCATCTCCCAGCTGTAATCGTGAACCGTTATGTCCCAAAGATCGGGCAAGTCGGAAAGAAGCTCCAACATGGCTCGGGGCTCAGCGGTCTCTTGGTCGTCATCGGGGCCTCCGTCGCTAGCTGAGAAGCGGACCGCGACAGCACAAGTGTCGCCTATTGCCTCCTTGGTCTCGATGATCAGCTCCTCCAACAGCCGTGCCCGGTTTTCCAAGGATCCGCCATATTCATCACTCCGCTGGTTTGACGGCATCAGGAACTGGCGGATGAGGTACCAATGAGCCGCATAGACGTAAACGATGTCGAAACCGGCGCGCTTGGCCCGGCGGGCCGCCTCGACGTGCCAGCGCTTGAACTCCCTGATGTCGGATTTGTCCATTGCCATGGTCTGCACCGGATCATCGACACCCGCTGGCATGCTCAACGGGCCGAGCGGGGTCTCTCGTGAGTAGTGATTGGCGCTCGCCGCTCCGCCATGCCACAACTCGGCACCGGCCAGCGCACCATGGGCGTGGACCTTGTCCACCATCAGTGAATGCCATTCGATGTCGCTGTCGTCCCAGAGAGCGTGGGACGGGTACGGTTCATCGTCCGACGACGGGTGTATCGACGCATACTCGGTGCAAACCGTGCCCCATCCACCCTCAGCTTTGACCTCCCTGAGAGAAGCTACCGATTGAGGACGCCGGTATCCCATGCCGGTGCAATGAGGAACCTGATAGAAGCGGTTTGGTGCGACCACCGGGCCTATCCGGATCGGCTCGAAGAGGGCATCGAACCTGGGATCACGTGGCATCTCTCTCATCCGGCTAGACCGACCGCTGACTCTACGAACCGCCCAATGAGATCGGCAAGTGGGAAGGGAAGACCAGTGTCGTGACTCACCCCAATCTCTTGATTCTCGACGACAACCTCGCCGGTACTGTTCCAAGCCTGAGTATGGATTTCGGCGTATTCGACAATCCTCGGCCGAGGGTCGATGAAGCGACGGCCGCCACGATCACCCTCGATCATTACGGCATCTCGGGAACGGCCAAACCGTATCCGGGGGAACGTGACCGCAGCTTCAAGATCACCGCCAGATCTGGTGAGTTCATGCTCAAGGTGGGCAACATTGCCGACCACCCCAAAGCTCTTGAAGGGCAGGCCGCGGCTATTGAATGGGCACTGGCGAACGTACCCGACCTGCCCCTCGCCTCGGTCATATCCACCACGTCGGGAAACCTGGTGGGTCGGCACGCCGGTCATGCTCTCCAGTTGACCCGATTCATCGACGGCACCAGACCACCCGACACCAAAACCCCGCCGGCGCTGCGCCGTGACGTTGGGGCCGTCGTCGCACGGCTCAGTCAGGCCTTGCGCGGCTTCGATCACCCGGCCTTGCACCGAGCCTTTCCCTGGACTCTTGGCCGGCTTCCAGATTTGGCCCCGCTCCTGGAATACGTGGTGAAGGAGCGGCGTCGCTTGGTCGCAGACGTAATCAGACACTTTGAGCAAAGAGTTGTTCCGGCCCTCGACCGGCTCCCGGGTCAGGCGATCCACGGCGATATCAACCCTGACAACATCGTCGTCGACCCAGCCGACCCCGAGCGCATCGTCGGCCTGTTCGACTTCGGCGATCTGAGCTGGGGCCCCCGGGTCATCGAGGTGGCGATCGCGTCCGCGTATCAGTCCTTCGGCGCCGATCCTGTCGCCGCGATGAGCCAGGTGGTGTCTGCATTCCATTTGATAGAGCCTCTCCAGTCAGGTGAGATCGAGCTTGTTCCGGATCTGGTTGCAGCCAGGTGCGCCCAATCCCTCTTGATGTCTGCCCGGCACGTGGCCACCACGTCAGAGAACGTCGAATACGCCACGGGTGACGTCGAGTTGATGTGGGAGACTCTGACGAGACTGGAAGGTATTGACGCCCACGAAGTAGCTTCCCGGATCAAAGCCGCCTGTGGCCTTTCACGCGGGGATCACCGGTCCTTCGAAGACGCAGTGGCCCTCCGGAAGCGGCGTCTCGCTCCTTCTCTGTACCTCAGCTATGACCAGCCAGTCCATCTGAGCACAGGGAAGGGCGTTTGGCTCATCGATAGTGACGGCAGACGGCTTCTCGACGCCTACAACAACGTTCCCCACGTGGGACATTCCCACCCACAAGTTGTCCTGGCGGCGGCCGGACAGTTGCGTCGGCTCGTCACAAACACCCGATATCTGGTCGACGGCGTCGTCGAGTACGCCGATCGTCTCGCCGGTCTCTTGCCTGACCCCCTCTCCGTGGTGTGGTTCGTCAATTCCGGGAGCGAAGCCAACGATCTCGCCTATCGGATTGCGCGGACACTGACAGGCAATCGAGGGGTGATCACCACCGCCAACGCCTATCACGGCTCCACGGCTGCCACGACCACCATGTCGCCGGAGGAACACAGTGCTGTCGATCACGAGCCCTGGGCTGCTCAGGTGGGAGGATCAGACTTGCTCAAGGACAGGGCGGCCGCCGAACGTCTCCCGTCTGAGCTGGACAAGGCTCGGAACCAGCTCGCGGCACGTGGAGAGAAGCCCGCCATGACCATCTTCGACACCGTCTTCTCCAGCGATGGGATCTTCGAGATCCCCTCCGGGCTGCTCAGCGCGGCCCGCAAATGGGCAGACGACACCGGCTCCCTGCTCGTTGCTGATGAGGTCCAGGGAGGATTTGGCCGTGTAGGAACTCGTTTCTGGGGGTTTGCCGCCGACCCAGCCATCCCCGACATCGTCACCTTGGGCAAACCGATGGGTAACGGGTACCCCATGGCAGCGGTCGTCACCTCCCGCGAGATCGCAGACGCGTTCGCCTCCAAATCGCACTTTTTCTCGACGTTCGCTGGCTCCCCGGTCGCTGCGGCAGCCGGCACCGCGGTTCTCGATGTCGTCCGATCGGAAGGATTGGCGGCCAATGCCGAGGCCGTCGGCACCTATCTGAAGAAAGAGATACGAGCTCTCGGCAGCCCTGCGGTGATCGACGTCCGAGGGCCCGGGCTCTTCGTCGCTGTCGAACTGCCTGACTTTGCTCTGGCCACGAAGACCGTCAACGGCATGCGACGACGAGGTGTGCTGATCGGTTCTACCGGCCCCAAAGGGGAAGTACTGAAAATCCGCCCGCCCCTGGTATGCAACTATCACCACATAGACATCATCGTCGAGGCTCTGCACGAGTCGTTCCAAGACCCCTGAGAAGTCGGTCGTATCCCAGGCCATGCAGGCAGAGGAGTCAGTATTGGTCCGTCAGCTCTAGACGGTTTGGTACGGGATTTAGTTGGTTGGCTGGTGGAGCTGACGGGATTTGAACCCGTGACCCCCTCGTTGCGAAAGATGGGGTCAAACCGCTGTGAGCAGGGGAAACGGTTTCCGATTCCGGGTTTGTGGAGCGGCTGTGGGGCGAGCGACGTGAGACGTAGTGAGACGTGGTGAAACGTAGCGAAACTTAACTCGACAGCATGGGCCCACCGCCCCCTTGACTTTGAAACGGCTTGAAGCCCTACTTTCGATCCATGTCAGCTGACTCCCATGGATGACACCGCGCTCCGGCGGAGAACCCTGGCACGGTTCCTCGCCACAGCTCTTGGCGTCATCGTGGTGGGTGTGGCCGGCTATTTCGGGTTCGTCGTTTTCGTCGGTTCCGAGCGACAGGCTGCGACCGGTGCGATGGTGCTCGCTGCCGGGACCGGCTTCGCTGCGTTCTTCTCGCCGTGTTCGTTTCCGCTGCTGTTGACCTTCCTCACCCGCAGGTCGGAAGAGTCCGCCGGGACGGCGATCATGAGCGCGCTTCGGGTTGGTGGTGGAGCGGCGGTGTTACTGGCGATGATGGCGGGAGTGGTTGCGGCCGGTGGATCGGCTTTTGCTCGGGTGGTCGAGTTCGACAGTGCGGCCGGCCGGGTGTTTCGGCTCGCTATCGGAGTGGTGTTGATTGTCTTTGGTCTGCGCCAGGCGAATGTTCTGCGGCTGCGGATGCGCTGGCTGGACACTATCGCCGGGGCCAGTGGCCGGCTGTTGGATTCCAGCAAGGTACGGAGCCAAGCGGGACGGGACGTCGTCTACGGGTTCGAGTATCTGCTGGCCGGGTTCGGCTGAACCGGGCCGCTGCTTGCCGGTCTGGCAGCCCAAACCCTCACAATCGGCCCGACTACCACCTTCGGCATTCGCCACCACTGCGGTGGTGTTCTCACTACTGCTCGTCGCCGGGTCACTGGTGGTGTCCTCGGTCCAGGCCGAGGCGCTGCGTCCGGTGCGGATGACTGGACCGGCGGTGAGACGATGGGGCGGCTGGGTGTTGGTGGCGGTCGGTGTCTGGTTCCTCGTGCTCGCTGTTCTACCCAGACCGCTGCTCGGATCATGACGCGGATTCAGGCGGCGCAGCAGGAGAGAGTCTTAACGTCCTTGTTGAAGCCTTGCGCGGCCAGTTTGAGAGCTTCAGCCATGGTGAGGTAGGAGTGGTAGGTATCGGCGATCTCGTCGATGCCGGCCCGATACTTGAGCGCCATCACCGCGGCTTGGATCACGTCGCCGGCTCCTTCGGCGAGGATGTGGACACCGAGGAGACTTCCGGTGGCCTCGTCAGCTACCAGTTTCACCAGGCCATCGGTGGCGTGGTCGACCAGTGCCCTGGGAACCACGTCGAGGGGCACTGTGGAGGTGACCACCCGATGGCCTGCTTCCCGAGCCTGAGCTTCGGTGAGGCCTACCGAGGCGATGGCCGGAGTGGTGAAGGTGACCCGGGGCATGGTGGCGAAATCGATACGTCGGCTGGTATCTCGTAGCGCGTTTTCGGCGGCGATGCTCCCACCAAGGGCTGCCACATACACGAACTGGGGGTGAGAGGTGACATCACCGGCGGCGTAGACGACCGGGTTGCTGGTTTCCATAGTGTCCTTCACTTGGATCTGACCGCGGTTGTCGACATCAACACCTGCCGCTTCGAGACCAAGCCCTTCGGTGCGGGCTCGTCGTCCGGTGGCGATCAGCAGTCGTTCTGCTTCCAACCTCACAGCGTCGTCACCGGTCCCGACGTCCAGCCAGATGCGGTCACCTGCCCGACCGGCGCTCGTGGTTCTGGCAGCGGTGTGGACCACGGCTCCCTGAGATTCCAAATGGGCTTGGAGAGCTGTGGAGACCTCGGGTTCTTCGCAGGGAGCGATCCGGTCGAGGGCCTCGACGAAGGTGACCCGGGATCCGAGATGGAGGAACAGCTGGCCGAGTTCGAGGCCGATGGCGTTGGCCCCGACGACGATCAGCTGGCCGGGAACGTCGGTCAATTCGAGCGCTGTGGTGGAGGTGAGGTAGTCGACCCGGTCGATACCTTCGATGGGCGGGATCCAGGCGTCGGCTCCGGTAACGACCAGATAACGGAACGCCCGCAGCCTCTGTCCGTCGACTTCAACGGTCTCCGGGTCGACGAAACGGGCTGTTCCGTAGATGAGTCCGATGTCGTAGTGGTCGAGCAGGTCCTCATACTTCTCCCGGCGCATCCGATCCACCAGATCGGCCTTCTGGGCGACCAGAGCCGGCAAATCCACTTCGCCTGAACTGGTGGGGACACCTGCGTACGGACTGTGACCGGCCCGCCAGTAATGCTCGGCGGCCCGCAGCAACGCCTTGGAAGGAACACAACCAACGTTGACACAGGTGCCACCCACTGTGTCCTGTTCCACGATGGCCACTCTCGCTCCCAGATCCCGGGCTTTAATGGCGGCCGCGAACGCAGCAGACCCGCCACCGAGGATCAGCAGGTCGTATCCGTACTCACCCGGCATGTTGGCCTTGGTCGACTGGCTTTCCGAAGATTCGACGACAGCAAAGGATCTCGTTGAGTATCCGACATTGCCGACTTCTTCCGAGGCTCGTTCCGTCGAAAACCCTGATCCCGCAGTCCCCCGCGCCAGGCCCGACTTCCAGTCGACCGCCACATCGGTCACACCCCGGCCCGCTCCAGGGCTCGACCTACCGTGGTCTCGCAGTGGACACAGTGCATCCCCTCCACCTGCACTTCCACGCGCTTCGACTCTTCCTTCACTTCAATCCTCTTGTTTGCTGCCGGATTCGGCTTCGACCAGGTGGCAGACACAGGGTCCTTCCGGCCAGACGTCGGTGATCTCGGCAGCCTTGGTCTGAAGCCGTTTCAGTTCGGCGCGTAGCTCCTGGAGCTCTCGGATGCGGGAGTCGATGGCTGCCGCCTCCGGCGCCATCACCTTCCGGACCACGCCACATGGAGCCTCACCCCGGATGCGAAGCTCAACCATCTGTCTGATGTCATCGAGCGGTATCTCCAGGCTGCGGTTTCGTCTGACGAACCGGATCAGATCGACCTGCTCGTCGGTGTAGTCCCGATATCCGGCTGCTGTGCGTTCCGGGGCGGGAAGCACACCGGACTGTTCATAGAATCTGATCGCCGACGTCTCCACATCGGCCAGGGCGGCGGCCTCACCGATACGCATGGGCGTCTCCAAAACAAGACATAATTGCGACCATAAACCTTCGAGTTACTTGAAGGTCAAGACCCTGATTCCGAAATCGACTCTCAGAGTGACGACCCGGTTTTCGCGGTGGGGGGAGGCCCGCTATCCGGGGAAAAGGAACTCCCGCATGTGGAACGACCATGGGCGGTTCCGTTCTGTTCGTTGAAGACCCCGTCGTAGGCGACGAGGACATCAGTGAGCCACTGGTAGGTGTCGGCGTCGGTGACGAACCGCACCGTGGAGCCGACCGTCCAGATCGGTTCACCTTTCCGGCGGATAGCGAACCCTGTGCTTCGAACTGGATCACCGCCCCGTCTTCGGTCTCAATCACCCCCCTCGGATAGGTCCGGCACACCGAACGACCCTGATTTGCCGGCGGTGTCTCCGCGTCGAGAATTCCGGGGTGTCCCAGGCGCAGTCCTCTTCGAAGAACGACCAACGCAATTCGCCTTTGAGATGTGGACCTTCGAGCCTTCCGGTTCCGCTGCCCAGGAGCTGACCGGGCACGGTCAATCAGAAGCCGCCGAATGAGCCAACTCAACCCTGTCGATCGGCGAGAACAGGACGCACCCAACCTGATCGTCACGTACCAGGATCCAGTTGGAGACAGCCAGCACCTCACATCCTCGGTATCCCCGGACCGCGGCCACCAGCATCGAGCTGCCAAAGAAGATGAGCGCCGCCCCGCTGGTAACGGACAGGGCAGGCGGATTGAAGGGAGTCGAATAAAGGACCAGGAAAGCCACGAGGGTCACGATATGACCAGCGGACCCGTCGCTCGGATAGGCCTCTGATCGCGTCTCACCCAGGTCCGCTGCCAGCCAAGAAACAACCCAGGCATGACAACAGCACCCAACAGCCACTCCCCCACACCTACTTGGGCGACGGCGCCTCCCACCATGAGACCGCCGACCAGAAGCCTGCTGACCGTTCCCACAGGCCCAATTCGGCGGCGGAGCATCTCCAAGGAGCAAACATATGCCCTGCCCCCGGGTGAAGGTCAAGCCCGGGTCGGCTCCAAAGAGACCATTGACCTCAGTCCACCGAGGTCACTCAGCACCTCATCCTGACGTTCCCTGACCTCCTCGAGCCGATCGATCTTCGAATCGAGGCGGTGGCGCGCACCACGGAGTGGGTGGCAAAGGTCCTCGCCCGCGTCACCGCTCGCGCCGCTGCACGATGCGAGCACGAGAACAACGCCAACCAAGGCGGGCAGCCAGAAGCCGAATGCTTTAGGTGTCGCGCGGTAGAAATCAAACTCCGCCTCGGAACGCTCTTCGCATCGTGAAACCTCTTCCCCGTTCCACAAATGCCCGTCCGTATAGAAAGGGATGGAGCTGCTCAGCCTCGTGACCGCTCCGCCTCCACAATCGCCCATGCGGCGTTGACGAGACCGATGTGACTGAGGGCCTGGGGGAAATTGCCCAGCAAAGCGCCCGTGCCCGCGTCCACCTCCTCGGCGAAAAGACCGAGGTCGTTGGCAAAGCCTGCCGCATTGGCCAGGACCTCGCGTGCCCGGGCGACGTTCCCCGCCAGAGCGTGGGCATGGGCAAGCCAGAACGTGCACAGCAGGAACGCCCCTTCCTCGCCGTCGAGACCGTCCGGACCTTCGTAGCGGGCGACCAAACCTGACTCGTCCATGAGCTCGGTCTCGATGGCCCGGATGGTCGACAGGATCCGTGGGTCATCTGAAGGCAGAAAACCGACGATGGGTATGACCAGGGCCGAGGCATCGAGGTTCGACGACTCGAACGACTGGGTGAATGCACCCACGTCATCGTCCCAGGCTCGTTCGAGGATGGCCCGGCTGATCTCCTCCCTCATGGTCTTCCACCGGTCGACCTGGTCTCCGGCTTGCAAGACATCGGCCATGTCGATCGCCCTATCGAGCGCAGCCCAACACATCAGTTTCGAGTGCAGATAGTGACGTGGCTCGTCTCTCATCTCCCAGATGCCTTGGTCTGGCTCGTTCCACACGGATGCAGCGAGCTCGGTCGTCGCAATCAACATTCGCCGTATGTCGGCTCGATCGAAATCGATCCAGTCACGGAGACGGTGGGCGGCAGTGAGCAACTCGCCGTAAACGTCATTCTGACGCTGGCTCCAGGCGGCGTTGCCGACCCTGACCGGCTGGCTGTCATGCCATCCGCTCAACCAAGGGAGCTCGTACTCATTCAGAATCCGCTCGCCCTGGATCCCGAACATGACCTGAAGCTGATCTCGGTGATAGACAGAGCTGGCTGCCGTAGTCAGGAAGCCGAAGAAGTGCTGCTCCTCATCCGGGCAGGCGGCAACCCAAAGAGCGTCGAGCGTGAAGCTGGCGTCCCGCACCCACGCGAACCGGTAGTCCCAGTTTCTTCCACCGCCAACGGTCTCGGGTAGGGATGTGGTAGGTGCGGCCACGATCGCACCGGTGGGGACATAGGTGAGCCCCTGGAGGACCCGCCCTGCCAGGTGGACCTGGTCGGCGAAAGGACCCTCGTATCGCTGGTGCTCTGCGCTCCATGACTGCCAGGCCTCGGTGGTGTCGTCGATCGCTTCGGGTACCGATCCGGCATCGACCGGCAAAGGCGCTGATCGCCAACTGGACATGTACTTGGCTGCGAATGAAATGTCGTCTCCCGGACGCAGCTTTGCAGTTCCCCATGCCCGGTCCCGGGTCTCGCTGATCTCCAGGTCGACGTCCGAGTGCAGCACCAGGGTCACCGGACCGCTCTCGGCGACCAGGCCCCCATCGACACGACTCACGATCGGAGTGGAGAGCCCATACTCCGTTCGCGGCACGAATTCGATTTCGATGTCCACTTCTCCTCTGACGCAACGTGCGTGCCTCAGGAGCATGTGCGGCGATTCCCGACCAAGATCGTGGCCGCGGACTCCTTCGCGCATGGCCAACGCATCCGTCAGAATCGCCTCGCCGTCCTCGCAGACGGCATGCGTCTCGAGAACAAGGGTCTCGGTTCGATAAGAGCGGGCGACCTCCCTGATCCCTGCTGGCCTGATCGTGAAGTGGCCGGCGTCGTCGTCCAGGATGCCGGCGAATACCGACGGGCTGTCGAACCGTGGGGCACACCACCAGACCACCGACCCCGTCTTGTCGACGAGTGCAGCCGAGTGGCAATCCGACAGCAGGGCCAGATCGGCTATCGGGGTCTTGCTCATCACACCACCACCCCTCCACAAACACGGCTCCAACCAGAGCCGGCCTCCCGCTGTCTCGATGAGCCCAGGGGAGGCTCGTCCCGAGACCTGGGATGACTCATCGGCTGGTAAGGAGCCAGGTCAGCCGACCAATCGCGACTCGATGTGGATGTCACCATGCAGAGTCCTGTGCACAGGACAGCGGTCCGCGATCTGGAGCAGACGTTGACGCTGCTCTTCGTCTAGATCGCCCTCGAGCCTGATCTCTCGCTCGATGTGATCGATCTTGCCCTCGTCGGTCTCACATTTCTCGCAGTCCTGAGCGTGGATCTTTCGATACCTGAGATCGACGGTGACCGCCTCCAGCGGCCAGTCTTTGCGATCGGCGTACATGCGCAGAGTCATGGACGTGCACGCACCGAGGGACGCAGTGAGAAGGTCATAGGGAGTGGGACCGAGATTAGTGCCGCCGACCTGCTCGGGTTCGTCTGCCACGATCGGGAACCCGTTGGCCATGATGTTGGTTCGCAGCCCTGCATCCGTTCTCACCACCGTGTCGAACTCGGGGTTCTTGACCGACAGGTCCGGTTGAAGGGCCTCTCTGGGATCCGATTCCATATATCTCGCGGCCCAGGCCGCGATGACCCGTCCCGCGTACTCAGCATGTTCCACACTCGAGAGAAGGTGGTCAGCGTCATCCAACGAGAGAAAGCTCTTCGGGTGTTTGGCGGCCATGAACAACTCGGAGGCATTGTCGATACCCACGATCTGGTCTATCGGCGAGTGCGAGATCAGCAGCGGTGTCTGCAACTCCGCGAGGCTCTCGGGCATGCCGGAGGCCTCGAGAGCGTCCAGGAACCCGGCAGTGATCGTGAAAGGTCGCCCGGCGAGATGCACCGTCGCCTTGCCCTTGTCGCGTATCTCCCCAAGGTCACTCTCGAGCAGCTTCAGCACGTGCTTCGGCGAGCTGGGAGCGGCGATGGTGGCGACCGCGGCCACGGAGTCGAGCGCCTGGGTGGCGGCCAGCACCGCCGTCCCTCCAAGCGAGTGTCCGATCATGATCTCGGGAACGCCCCGTGTCTCCTTCAAATGCGTCGCGGCCGCGATCAGGTCGGAGATATCGGTGGTGAAGTCAGTCTCGGCGAAGTCTCCCTCGCTCTCACCCAGGCCGGTGAAGTCGAACCGCAGGGTGGCCATGCCTCGCTCGGCAAGCGCAGAAGTGATGCGGCCTACGGCCTTGAAATTCCTGGTGCAGGTGAAGC
The DNA here is from genome assembly GCA_036374335.1 of Acidimicrobiia bacterium. Classification (GTDB taxonomy): domain Bacteria; phylum Actinomycetota; class Acidimicrobiia; order Spongiisociales; family ZC4RG35; genus JANQRA01. The sequence goes on along the minus strand of DASUUC010000079.1, from coordinate 2,992 downwards.
AGTGGGCGAATATCGCATAGGCGAGAGGCTCACCGGCCACGGGTAAATCGAGGGTGGCGCCCAGTTCTTGGCCGGATTCGTTCTCGAATTTCAGGTGCTCCGACCGCATCTATCCATCCTCACCAAGACTCCCTGCTACGCCGAACTCGCCGCACCCGTCCAACGCGCGCCATCACCTGATTCTTCCCACACGGGACCTGCCGAGGACTCGATCATGGCTCAGGCGAGATCATGGAACGCGATTGGCAGGCTTCTCACAATTCGTCGACTTCGAACCTACGAGAACTCGTCGGAGGCCTCGACTTCCGCTGCCAGGCCATCGAGATCGCCGGCCACCGGAACGTGATCCAGAACCTTCAGTCCCTTGAGCAGGTCCGCGTACTTGGTTACCTGATCCGGTTGAACGACCACCCGAATCGGAAGGTCGCTGCGCAATGAGTCCTTATACCGGGCGAGAATCGCGCGGTGCTGAGGCCGATCGAGATCCAACTCGAACACGATGCCATGAGCACCCTCCGCGAGCGGGCATCCCTCCCCGCTCAAGATCGGACAGAGTTGGCCGCTTTGGGGGCCATTACACACCATGACCCTGTGGCCCAGTCGCTCCAGGAACTCCTGATCGACCGGACGGTTCCCTTCAGGGATGTCGAAGAGGATGTATTCCTCGGACATCTTGGGCATCAAGTCACCTCCTGATACCTCAAGCATCCGTCGGGAGAATGTCTCCCGCAAGGGCCGAAAGTCACTCAGGGCTGGTGGTAGCCGACTACGGCGGCACCCAACAGCCACGGCCAGACCCGTGCCAGAGAAGCCCGCACCGGGCCCGGCTGTTGTCCGATTCGGGTGGCCGCCACCCCACAAGTGGGCTGGGTGGCCATTGTGGTGGCGCTGGCGGTGGGGATCTGGGCGGTCTGGTTCATCGACCGGCCTCGGGGCGGGCTGTTGGTGATCGGTCTTTCTGTCTTGCTGTTGTTGGTGGGTGGTGGCTTCGGGCCCCCGCTGATCGGGGTGATCGCCGGGGTTCCCCCGATGAGCTGGACACCTTCACAATGGGCGTGATACCCCCGGAAGGGAGTCCTAGTGGGAGAACAACAGAGACCAGGTAAGAGGGTCCGTCGTAAGTTCAGCGACGGGGACTCCGCTGCTGATGCCAGGACGAAATCGCCACTGGCACCGTGGAATGGTGGGAGCTGGGCATCTCGCTCATTGTCATGGTCGCAGCGACTCTAGCCATGGTCCGGTGTTCGCCGCCGGCGTCTACCTGGGCGGGATCACCCAGGCAACCCGTTGCGTTGGATGGCTGCAGCATTTCGCAGTGGCCGCGACCTGTCTCCGAGTAAGACTCGGACTTCCTTCGCCGGAAGGATGGAGTTTTGGACGCCAGTCCGAGCGACGATCGATCACGACCCGAACGGGCGCGAGAAAGCGGAGCGGACCTAAAGCCGTGACCACGCGCCAATCAAGAAGTCCTGTCTTCGACAGGGCCGACTGTCAGCGACCCGGCAGCTGTCAGCCGTAAGCCAATTGGCGATGCTGAGTGGAGGTCCGGGTCTCGACCTCACCGCCAACTCAAGGTCCTGCTGCTACCCGTCCCTCCGGTCCGCTGCCTGCTGGAGTATCAGCCCGAGGACCACACCGTTGCCCAGGAAGACAGGAAGGAACACGAAGATGGCCGTGGCCACCCAGATAGCGAATCCCGTCAACGCGCCTACAAGCATGCCTGCTGCCAGGGCGCCAACCGAAACACCGTCTATGTTGCGCCTGACATTCATCACAAGCTCCGTCGCCAGCGGAATTCAGCAAGGAGACCTGGAGTGCTCCAGGTCTCCTTATCCACTAGATCTGCTCTCGATCCGTCCCCGGCTGTAGTAGTAGACGGCAGCATGGATCGCTAACCCGATACCCCACGGAATGGTCGTCCAGTAGGCGTAATCCAATCCGCCTCCGACGATGATGTCCTGAGCCCACAGGAAGGCATTAACCACAAGGAAAATGCCCGCATGCCAGACCAGGTCGGTCAGGTCGGTCGACTCGGTGCGATGCCGTCGGCCTCCCGCGGAGTAGACCATCGCCAGGGCAACAGCCAGGAGAACCACTCCCGCAGCCAGGAATCCATACGCCCAGGCTGAAGAAATGTCTCCCACACGCCATGACAGATCGCCACCAATGCCCACGTACTGGTCCGCATCCGCAAACAAGATGAACAGTCCAAGGAATGTCGAGATACCTCCAACGATTCCTAGGAACCACTCGGCGAACCCTCGACTCGGGCCGACTCGCTGTCCCGACACGTCCGTGCTGGGGGGTGCACGATGACTAACCGTCATCTCAGACCTCCTTTCTTGCGAGTACATCATCGAGTCGACCGAAACCGTCGGGGCTCGTATAGAGGAGAATGGCCCATTTCTGGATAGAGAGCCCGGAGTCCTTTTGACTGTGGAGAAGCGAGGCCCCCCGTTCCCGTGCGCCAGGTCAGCCGTGGAAAAGATCCTTAGCACATCCCCGAGCAGATAGGTCAGCATCGGGGCGATCCAGAGCCCTGACGGGATGATCCTCACATCTTCCATGTCTGTTGCCTTTCTCGTTCGACCCGCCAAGACAGAGAACCGGAGTTCCTCGCCGGCTGGCCATTGGTTTCAAACATCACAAGCCCGTGACAGCGCGCTGTACGAACGCCAGCACTCCCGCGATCAGGAAGAGGACCACCGCGCTGATCGTCCATCCCCCGCCTGCAAGCGAGGCCACGCCGATCATCCCACCCGTTCCCGCGAAGTAGAGGACGACGAACGGGATGACAATGGACTGCGTATCACGCCAGTCGACTCGGTAGGCGTAGTCGAGGAAGAACAGTGCCACGATCCAGATGATCATCAGTCCAATCTGGATGTAGTAGAGGGTCGGACGGCCGGACTCCGGCGCCTTGATCAACAGATAGCCCAGCGGGAAGACCATGAGCAAGATCGGGATGCCGATCCAATGACCCGGACGGAGG
>DASUUC010000078.1:0-10509 GCA_036374335.1 Acidimicrobiia bacterium | reverse complement strand
CTTCATCCCGTTGCTCCCGGACGAGGGTCCGGGGGGGACGCCGGCGGGCGGCGCGCAGGCGCCGATCGAGACCGATCCGGCCATCGTCGCCGAGCTTATCGGGCGCAGCCAGGCCTCCGTCGCCGCCTTGAAGCGCGATATTCGGACGAAGTCCGGACCGGCGCTGTTCGACTTCGTCCTGGCGGACATCCAGGAGCTGAGGCGGATCCTGTTCGACCCGCAGAGCCATCAGGTGATCATGGCGGGGATGGAGGCCACGTGGTGGCTCAACGAGCAGCTGCAGGCGTGGCTGGGCGAGAAGAACGCGGCCGACACCCTCACGCTGTCCGCCCCCAACAACATCACGTCGGAGATGGGGTTGGCGCTCCTGGACGTCGCCGACGTGATCCGCCCGCATCCGGAGGTGGTCGCCTTCCTGCAGGACGTCGAGGACGAGGACTTTCTGGACGAGCTGGGCAAGCTCCCGGGCGGGCAGGAAGCGCGAGACGCCATCCGGGCCTACCTCGATAGGTACGGCATGCGCTGCGTCGGCGAGATCGACATCACGAGGCCACGCTGGAGCGAACGCCCCACCACGCTCGTGCCGGTGATCCTCGACAACGTCAGGAACTTCGAGTCGGGCTCTCGCATGAGGCGCTTCGAGCAAGGGCGCCGGGAGGCGGAGAAGAAGGAACAAGACGTCCTGGAGCGCTTGCGGGCCCTGCCGGACGGGGAGCGGAGAGCCGAAGAAACCAAGCGGATGATCGACCGGGTCCGGACCTTCATCGGGTACCGGGAGTATCCGAAGTACGCCATCGTCAGCCGCTACTTCGTCTACAAGCAGGCTCTGCTGGAAGAGGCCGAGCGCCTCGTGCAAGCCCACGTGCTTCGTGAGACCGAAGACATCTTCTACCTCACGTTCCAGGAGCTCCACGAGGTCGTGCGCACGAACCAGGTGGATTACCGGCTCATCCGTCAGCGCCAGGACGAGTTCAGGTCCTATCAAGCCCTCAAGCCTCCCCGGGTGCTCACGTCGGATGGCGAAGTCATCGCCGGGGCCTATCGACGCGACAACGTGCCGGCCGGCGCCCTGGTCGGCTTACCGGTTTCCGCAGGGACCGTCGAGGGGCGGGCCCGTGTCATCCTGGACATGGCGGAGGCCGATCTCGAAGCGGGCGACATCCTGGTCACGGCCTTTACGGACCCCAGCTGGACGCCACTGTTCGTCGCGGTCAACGGTCTCGTCACAGAGGTCGGGGGCCTGATGACCCATGGCGCGGTGATCGCACGAGAGTACGGCTTGCCGGCCGTCGTGGGGGTGGAGCATGCCACCCGGCTGATCCGGGATGGGCAACGGATCCGCGTGCACGGAACCGACGGGTTCGTCGAGATCCTGTCCTAGCCGGGCCGGTCCGACAGGTAGCCGGGCGGTCCGTCCGTCGGAGCCCGTGTCCCAACTCAGCCGTGCGGCGGACGTCGGATCAACCTGAAGATCGGCATTTCGCGGTCGGTCTGTTCGAGGTAACGGCCATAACCGGGAGCAAGTTCGACGACCTGACTCCAAACAGAATCGCGCTCGGCCCCGGCAAGCAACTCTGCTTCGACCGGGAACTCCCCATCACCGAAATCGACGAGGGCATCGCCCGGATTCTTGACAAGGTTGAAGGCCCATGCTGGATGACGGGCGGATCCGGCGTTGGAAGCAACCACGAGCCACGAATCGTCTCGGTCTCCATCAGAGAACCAGCCGAGCACCGCCTCTCGGCGTTTTCCTGACTTGGCTCCTTTCGTAGTCAGGCGAAGTAGGGGTCGTCCCTGTACCTTTGCTCCGAAGCGGAACATGAGATTCCCTATCCATCTCATCGCCTTCATCAGCGAGCGAAGTGCTTTGGGGAATTCGGCACCGCGCATACCGCTGGGAGGTAGGTCGACCATCTATGGAACGGTACCCGGGCGGGTTGAGCCCTTGAAAGCACTGGCCACACATATCGGCGCTACGAAGAGTCGCAGATGCGGCGTTGTGTCTGAGTGAGGACCCCTCATGCTTCATTTGCGTCGCTGAGTTGGCGCGGAGTGTCGATTGAAGCCTCTCTCGTTCGTTTAGGAGTTGAGTGGTGGTGACCCAGCACTCAGGAAAGTATCAACGGCAACGTAGGAGTACCGCATGACAACCCAACCTCAGACCAAGAACCTCGCCGAACTGTATGAGCTGGATCTCCTGAAGTGGGACGAGGTTCGTCGCGTCCTCGAGACCAACCCGACCCAGGAGCCCGGCACTGGCGGCCCCGACCACCACACTTTCTGGCTGTCAACGACCGATGCCGATGGCCGACCCCACATGACCGGTGTCGGCGCCTTCTGGCTCGATGGGCAGTACTACTTCTGTGGCAGTCCGCGATCGCGCAAGATTCGCAACATCGAGCGAGACCCGCGTTGTGCACTCGGTGTCGCCGTTCACGGCTTCGACGTGGCCGTGGAGGGTCGGGCGATCAGAGTCACCGACAACGCGAGGCTGCAGAGGTTGGCCTCGCTATTCGCCGAGGGGGGATGGGCACCGACGGTCGCCGATGGCGGCTTCACCCACGAGTACAGCGCTCCCAGCGCTGGGCCGCCGCCGTGGCACGTCTACGAGGTGACCGTCGAGGACGTCTACGCCGTTGCCACCAAAGAGCCCGGCGGCGCTACCCGGTGGACGTTCGGCTCGGCCCAGATTCCGGGCAGGCTCGACTCGTCGATGCCACCTTCTCGGTCTCGGATACGTCACGGTGGATGAGACGGACGGTGCGAGCCGGCGTCCCGGGGCCCACGCGCCGACGGTGCAGGATCGCAACGGCTGGGGTGATTCGAAATTCGGGCGATGACACGGGTTGACTGCTTCGCCTGCTGCATCGGCTGGCTCGACCCGCCATTCGGATGACATACCCGGTGGGTCTCTTCTGCAGGGAGGCCCCTGACGTAGTTACATGCACAGGTTTGATTGGAAAAGAGTCATAAATGACGACATCGATCGACCCGGAGAGAACCGAGGTCAGTGTCATCCACAGGTTGGTGGACTTCTCTGGGACCGACGTGCTCGAGGTTGGGTGCGGGGATGGACGCCTCACGTGGAGGTATGCGGAGGAGGCTGGCTCGGTTCTCGCTTTGGATCCGAATGAGGAGAAGATCGAGCGGGCCAAGGGGGCCACTCCCGGGTCGCTTCGGTCCAAGGTCAGTTTTGGGACTGCGGACATCGCCGATGTCGAGCTTTCTCCGGACGCCTACGACGTGGCAATCCTGGCCCACTCTTTGTGATGCATTCAGCTCGAGGGCGTCGTGCACGCCCTGAGGCGAATACATCGGTCGCTGCGACCAGAGGGGGTCCTGCTCGACCTTCACCCCCAGCCGGAACCTGCCGCGGTGGAGGTGTGGCATGGGGGCCGAATCGAGCACCTCGGCCACATCGACAAGAAGGAAGACATCAGGGATATCCTCGAGGCGCGTGTCCGCTTGGATCAGATCGAAGAGGACGGCTGGTATGTCACCCAACGCCAAGAGTTCTTCGACCTCATCGCCCACTCGCCGACCGTCAGCGATTGGCAGGAGTACCAGGCGAGGGAGGGGTACAGCGGCGGACTTTCCGAGGAGCTACTGGCTTCAGCACATGACTTGATGGCGACAGGAGGCGGAGAATTCATCGTCCGGGAACCCATTCGCGCTTCGCTCCTCAGACGCCTCCCGTGATCGGGAACCGACGACACCTGCCGCGCCGCGAGCGGCCGGTGAGCCGATCGATGCCGTTCCAGATCAGCTTGGTCCGATCCTCGTATGCATCACACAGTGGTTCTTGCCCTTGGGCCGCTCGTACTCGAAGCCGGCCTGTTCGAAGAGGGTTCGGGTGCCGTTGTAGAGGAACGAGGCGTTGACCTTCTTTCCCTGGGTGTCTTGCGGGTACGCCTCCACGACGCCACCACCCGCCTCCGCAATCAGGTCCAGCGCACCCCGCAAAGCGACCGCGGATACCCCGTCGCGTCGGTAATCCCGGTCCACGAAGAAGCAGGTGAGCCGGTAGTCCGGGAGCTGGACGAGCCCGGCCTCGTACTCCTTGCGGTGAGAGATACTCGGCAGCTCCTCCGGGGTGCCATACTGGCACCATCCCACCGCGCGGTCACCGTCGAAAACCAATGCGGCGTGTGCCTGACCGTCGTCGACCAGTCGCTGCTTCAGGGCGCGGTTGCCCTCGACACTCTGTCCCCTCTCAGGGTACTTCGGGTGGTACGAGAGGCACCAGCAGCCACCCCAGACACCGTTGTGCCGCTCGACCAGCAGGGCAAAGGCGTCCCAGGTGTCGGGGCGAAGCGGTTTGACCGTGTATTCAGCCACGTGGGCAGCGTAGACCACATAAACGGAGGCGGCATTCGGACTCACATCGGCCAGGACGTCTGCCAATGGCCAATGAGTTCCAGACTGCAATCTCTGCGAGTGTCACCCGGCACCTGCCCAGTCGAGGACACGCATGGATCGCAGTGTGTTCCAGCGGCTGGGGAAGCCGTCAGGTCCTTCCATCTGGAAATGGGTGGGACCTTGGTGTGTGTTCTCCAGTGGCCATCGGCCCTCGTCATCGCGCTTGGCCATGACCAGATCGATCGCCTCGGCGCACCGATCGTCGAACACGGCTTCCGTCGACCGAAAGTGGTCCAGACCGCGAAGCACGTCGTAATACCAGCGGGGTGGAAAGGAGAACATCGTGAACCTCGGGTCGATGATCTGCCTGGTCGAGTGTGCCCGGAATAGACCTCGCTCGAGGAGGTATTCCTCACCCAGCACGCGGGCGGTCACCACCTCCGGCGATGATCCCCCGGCACGTTCCCAAGCCAGTAGACCTTCGAGAACACAGATCGTCGTGTGGAACGACGACACCGTAGCCCCGTACTCGGCCCAGCAGTTCCACCCTCCGTCGTCGAGCCGCCCATCGAGGAGACGGTCGACGATGCCGTCGACGACCTCACCGAAGTAGGCACCGACCGCGAGAGCGATTCCGTTGATGCATGGCTCGGTCTCGCCCTCGAAGTAGAGGGCGTCGTTGGCCTCCCACCGGACGTTCTCGCGGACGAGCGCCAGAGCCCGGCGCGCTTCAGCACTGTCGGGGTCCAACCCGAAGTCACGCAGCAGCTGAAGGGAGAAGTGAGTCGCGGTCCACGCGTCGAAGAATGGCTTCGACTCGTCGACCCAACCCGGTCGATAGGTTCCCCCGTCCCATCTGCCGTCAGGCTCCTGCAGATCCAGTAGCTGTGCCCCCCAGCCCTCGATCGCGACCCGCGCATGCTCGGCGGTCACTGCCTCAGGTGGCTCGCCGGCCATGTCGCGCATCACCTGCCAACGAATCGCCGGATCGGAGTCCAACAGCCACTCCATGACAGTCATCGGTTCATTTCCCTGAAGATCTCGAGATCCACTGATCGCGGTGATTCCCGTGCAGTATCCCATCAGGATATGTCGACCTGGTACCGACGTCGGGTTCTCCCTTATTCAACCAGTGGGTTGACAAAGGGCGGCCGACCACATATATTCAACCAAATGGTTGACAACGCCGCACCCGAGCGACTGTCGGATGTGTTCTCGGCTCTGGCCGACCCGACGAGACGCGACATGGTGGCCAGGCTCGCCGTGGGTGATGCCACCGTCACCGAGCTCGCCGAGCCATACGACGTCACCGTCCAGGCGGTATCCAAGCACCTGAGAGTGCTCGAGGAGGCGGGGTTGGTCAGCCGAACCAGGGATGCGCAGCGTCGACCGGTGCATCTCGAAGCGGAGGCATTCGACCTCATGACCAAATGGATAGAGCGCTATCGCCGGCTTGCCGAAGCGCGGTACACGAGGTTGGACGCGGTCCTCGAGACGATGTCCGACACGAAGAAGGAAGAGAGCAAATGACCACGAAAACCAACGAGACCCAGATCATCATCGACCCCGATGTTCCCCTGGTGCGAATAGTCCGGGAGTTCGACGCCCCACCCGAGAAGGTGTTCAGGGCCCACACCGACCCGGAGATCTTCAAGCAGTGGAACGGCCCCGACGGTTACGAGACCGAAATCGAGACCTTCGACTGCCGCACCGGAGGCTCGTGGCGCTTCAAATCCTCCGGTCAAGGCTGGGAAGGATGGTTCCGCGGCTCGTTCCACGAGGTCCGACCGAACTCAGTGATCATCCAGACCTTCAACTACGAGGACATACCCGACGGCGTGGCTCTGGAGCGCATCGAGTTCGAGGATCTTGGTGACGGCCGGACTCGCCTCACATCGACTTCTCTGGTCGACTCATTCGAGGGCCGCGATGCCTTCGTGGCCAGCGGCATGGAAGTGGGCGTCATCGAGGGCTATCGGCGTCTCGACACGGTCCTCTCCGTCTGACGACCAAACAGGTCAGGGCGATGCGACCGAGATCTCCACATCGCCCTGGCCGTTGGTCCCGCGGATCCCCAGTGATCGACACAGATCAGGGCGTAAGTGCCCTCGGAGGCGTTGAAACCCTCGCTGATGCCCTCTCTCCCCACTGCCGTGCTCGAGCTCCAGAGTGACGATCTCCGTGATCCAGGTAGGCCAGTCGTTGACCGGGTCTGCCGCCTCGTCGAGGTAAGCCACCAACTCGGGGTAGCTGCGACCCTCCTCGAGGCTTGCCAGGATCACTTCGTTGTGGCCGAGGCTGGTGAGGCGGAGTCCGACCGTGACCGGTCCAGGCTCGAGCGTCGTCGGGCCGCCATATGAGCAGGCTACTCCAAACTCACAGACCGACCGTTTTCCCATGCCGTGATAACGGGCTTCTCACCGCCGAGGTCGATCACCAGGTAGATCCAACTGGGCTCGACCGCTCGCGCCAGGTCTGTGCCCGACATCCGGGCCGGCCCGTGCGGATGGGAGTGGAAGACGCCACCGAGATGCCAGCCGTGCGACTCGGCGTCGGTCAATGCCTCGAAGTGCTCCTGAGGCGGAACGGTGTATGAGACCGGGGACGCGTCGTCGTTTCCGGTCGGGTAGACCCTGACCACCCGGTCACCGTCCATCGCCAGCATCCCGCAGCCCTCGTCGGGAAGGGCAGCGAGACAGTGGTCGAGGATCTGATGGCGTAGCTCCTCAGGAAGATGGACAACCGGCGTCAATGGGCGTGGGCCGGATCGATGGCCTCCGGGTCGATTTCATATCTGTCGATGGCGTCGCTGACCGCAGCAGGCTTCATGCGACCAGCGCGCACCAGACCCGACAGGGCTCCCATCACTATGTGGCCCTTGTCGGTCTCGAAGAACTTGCGGAGCGCAGCCCGGCTGTCCGATCGGCCGTAGCCGTCCGTCCCCAGAACGATGAAATCATGGGGCATCCACTTCGCCACCTGGTCAGGGACCATTGTCATGAAGTCGGTCACCGAGACAATTGGCCCTTCCGAGTCGGTCAGGAGCTGGGTTACCAGCGGGACCCGGGCTTGCTCCCCCGGATGGAGCCGGTTCCAACGTTCAACCTGCAACGCCTGCTCCCGCAGCTTCTTGTACGAGGTAGCCGACCACAACTCGGCGCCGACACCGTAGAAGTGCGCCAGGTCTTCCTGGGCTTCCCGCGCTGCCAGGTTGGCAGTGCCGGAGAAGAGGATGGAAACGTCCTGGTTGGTCCCGTCGGGGGTATCGGCCCACTTGTAGAGGCCGTCGATGACACCCTGTTCCACCCCGTCCGGTCGAGCCGGCTGCGGGTAGTTCTCGTTGTAGAGGGTCAGGTAGTAGAAGACGTCGTCGGGGTCCTCGCCAAACATCCGCTTGATGCCGTGCTGGATGATCGTGCCCACTTCGTAGGCGAAAGCGGGGTCATAGGCCTGGCAGACGGGCACGGTAGAGGCAAGGACCAGGCTGTGACCGTCCTGATGCTGCAGGCCCTCACCGGCGAGCGTGGTTCGGCCCGCGGTGGCACCGAGGAGGAAGCCGCGGACCCGGGCATCGGATGCGTTCCAGATCAGATCGCCGACCCGCTGGAACCCGAACATCGAGTAGAAGATGAAGAAGGGGACCATGGGCACGCCACGGGTCGCGTACGACATGCCCGCTGCGGTCCACGACGCCAAAGATCCCGCCTCGGTGATTCCCTCTTCGAGAATCTGTCCGTCTTGGGCCTCGGCGTAGGAGAGGAGCATCGATGCGTCCACCGGCTCATACAGCTGTCCCTTGGAGGCGTAGATCTTCAGCTCCCGGAACAAGGAGTCCATACCAAAGGTCCTCGCCTCGTCCGGGACGATGGGCACGACATGGGGACCGAAACCCTCGGATCGTGCCAGGGAGCGGAGGAGACGGGTGAACGCCGACGTCGTCGACGCCTCGACTTTTCCCGATCCGGCGATGACTTCGGCATAGGCCTCATCCTCCGGAAGCGGGAGCGACACATCGCGGACGAGACGCTGCGGGATCGGCCCGCCCAGCTCTTCACGACGGGCCATGAGGTACTCGTACTCAGGAGTCCCCGGGCCCGGGCGATGGTAGGGAGGCTCCTTGTCCCCCTCGAGGGCCTCCTCGGGAATCTCCTTCTCGAGATGAAGCGTGGAGCGAAGCGCGAGGAGCTGTTTGTTCGTGAGCTCCTTGATCTGATGTGTTGCGTTGCGACCTTCGACGTCGGGGCCCAGAGTCCACCCTTTGATCGTCTTGGCGAGAATGACGGTTGGTTTGCCGTTGTCCAGCTCGGTGGCCACCTTGTAGGCGGCGTAGATCTTCTTGAAGTCGAGCCCGCCGCGACGAAGATTCCAGATCTCTTCGTCTGACATGTCGGCGACCAGCTCCTTGGTCCGTGGGTCCTTGCCGAAGAAGTGATCCCGGACGTAGGCGCCATCCTCGGCCTTGTACCGCTGATACTCCCCGTCGACGGTTGTGCTCATCACGTTGACCAGGGCGCCCTCGTTGTCCCTGGCGAGAAGCTCGTCCCAGCCGCTGCCCCAGATGACCTTGATGACGTTCCATCCCGCACCTCTGAAGACCGCCTCGAGCTCGGTGATGATCTGGCCATTGCCCCGCACCGGGCCATCGAGACGTTGCAGGTTGCAGTTGATGACCCAGGTCAGGTTGTCGAGACCCTCCCGGGCCGCCAGCGAGATCGAACCGAGACTCTCGGGCTCGTCGACCTCGCCGTCGCCGATGAAACACCAGATCCGGGAGTTCGAGGTGTCGTCGAGACCCCGGTTCTGCAGGTACTTGTTGAATCGGGCGTGATAGATCGAGTTGATCGGTCCCAACCCCATCGAGACCGTCGGAAACTCCCAGAAGTCGGGCATCAGACGAGGGTGGGGATATGAGGAGAGGCCGTCCCCTCCGATCTCGAAGCGGAAGTTGTCCAGGTGCTTCTCGTCGAATCGGCCTTCGAGATAAGCGCGGGCATAGGTGCCGGGCGCGGCATGACCCTGCAGGTAGACGTAATCCCCTCCGCCGGGGGCATTCTTGCCCTTGAAGAAATGGTTGAACCCAACCTCGTAGAGAGTTGCCGAGGAGGCAAACGTGGACAGGTGACCACCTATCCCTTTCTCACGATGATTGGCTTTTACCACCATGACCGCGGCGTTCCACCGGATGAACCGGCGGATGCGGCGTTCGATGTCCTCGTCGCCTGGATACTCGGGCTGTTCCTCGAGAGGAATCGTGTTGACGTAAGGAGTGGTGACGGCACCCGGGATACCAAGCCGGGTCTCGTGGGCACGCTCCAGTAGTTTGGCGAGAAGGTATCTGGCTCTAACCGGTCCGTATTCGGCGGCCACCGCGTCGAGAGAGTCGAGCCATTCCCTGGTCTCGGTCGGATCGGAGTCGAACAGCTGGTTGATGTACTCGTCGCCGATCGTGTCTCCTAGGTCAGAAGGCATAGACCCAGGTTAGTTAGGCCGTCATCTCTCGATTCAGCCTGGGTTCCAACCATGACTCGATGACGCCAACGGTTCGGATAGGCGCATCTATCTGGGGGGTGTGGCCGGTGTCCTCCATCTGCACGAGCGTCCAATCGGGACGGATCCAGCACAACCATTCACATGACGTCCGTGACACGATGCGGTCGGCAATGCCTTGGAGCACCAATGTTGGCGCCTTGATCGCCCTGATCATGGACACGAAGCCTGACCGGTTGAGGAACATCTTCCGAATCGATTGACCGGTCTTCGGGATGGCATCGGCTGCCCAGGGGAAATGGGTCCGCTTCTCGGCGAGCTCGACGAACGATTCGACCAGGTCCAGGGGGACATGTCCCGGTTTGTGAGTGATCCGGGCGAGAGCCTCGTTGATCAGCTCGCGGGGCGTCATGGTTGCCAGCATTCGCCTGGAGATGGCCGGCCCGACGACCGGAGCAGCACTGAGCAACAGCCGGCGAGCGGTCGGCCAGTGGATGTGGGGGTCAGGTAGGCGCGGAGGCGTGGCCGGCGCGATGAGAACCAGGGCATGGACGAGGTCGGGTCTTTCGGCCGCCACCATCTCGGATAACAAGGCACCCAATGAATTACCGATGAGCACGACCGGCGGCCCGAGGTGCTCGATCATGTCGACGATGGCCGCCG
>DASUUC010000077.1:0-19982 GCA_036374335.1 Acidimicrobiia bacterium | reverse complement strand
GATGTATTCCATCCCTTTCCGGTCGAGGCCTCGCGAGCAGCCATCGTGGCGGCGTTTTGGATACCCGCTTTGTTCCCGGTGCTCGCCCTCCTCATGGTCTACGCCCTCTACCGGTTCCTGGACGAGAACCGTGACCGGCAGCAGCATTCCGCCTTCCTTGGATTCCTATCCGGCGCCATCGCCTTTCCGATTTTGGTGATACACATGGTGATCCAAGCCACTGTTCATCTGGAGGGGTCGGATCTGGCTAGCTCGGATCCCACTTTCTCCCCGGAGATGTGGAGCAGTGTGGTCGCGGCGGTGCACGGTGTCGACAACGGGATCGACCTCGCCTGGGATCTCTTCTTGGTCCTGTGGTTGGTGTTCACCGGGGTGGCGATGTTGAGACATCGGCGGTTTGGGCTGTGGTGGGGCGTGCCCGCGATCGCCGTCGGGGCCCTGCTGCTGGTGGTCAATGTGATAACGGTCCCCGAGCCTCCGGCCTCTGTGGGTCTATTCGATCCTGGCCCGCTCGTGGGCCTCTACGCCCTGGCTCTATCCGTCTACCTGGTCAAACTGGGTCTTGGTAGCAGGCTCAAGCGTGTAGCGACGAACGTTGAGGGAGCGCATGGAAGGGGAGGTCGGTAGCGAGATCATTCATGCAACCACACACCTCGATCAGGTGAAGGCCTGCAAGACTCATTCTGATAGCGCGCGACCTTCGAATCGATGCCGGCATCCGGACACTGATAGGTGATGTCTCCTTCAGTGTGCAGACGGGCGACCAGATCGGTCTCGTCGGCCGTAACGGCACCGGCAAGGCCACGCTCTTGCGTCCGCTGATGGGCGAGCTCCACCCCGCCGACGGGACATCGGGTGATTCACCCAGGTTGTTGATCGGCGCCTTCTCCATCGTGGTGCTCTTCTTTCTCGGGGCAGCAGAGATCCTTCCACTTCGTCGAGATGGAGGAGGCAGAGAGATGAGCACGCCGAACTTCGGGTTGTGGCTTTTCCTCGGCATCGTGTTCGCCCCCTTCTACATGATGCTGGCGGGAAGTGCCTCGGCCTGCCACGCCAGTGGCGTCTACCGCTGATCGGTCTCGGCTTCCTCGTCGGGTTGACCGCGGTGACATGGGTGGCCCCGGCCCGCGGTCAGAGAGACCTCACGATCGCTGATCAACTCCTTCGTCGGCCAACAGGTCACTGGAAAAAACCACGATCGCTGATCGACTTCTTCTTCGGCCTACAGATCACTGCTAAAAACCCCGGTCTCGACGAGACGGGCTTTTCTGGTCCGCAATGCGTCGGTGAAGCTCCACGCGGAGCACACCGGTCACTCACGCGGGCTCAAGGGACTTCTGGCCCTAGACCCACCAGGGGACGGTGGGTAATAGGTTTGCATGTCCATTGGAGGATGAAGTGGAATCTGCTGCTGGATACGTCCGGGCTTTCCTCGATGGCGCCGGCCCCAGCTCTCTCCTCCATGAAGTCTTGGCGAGGGGTTAGAGGTACCGGAAGTGATAAGGCGTATGAATCCATCCCTCCTTTCACGGTCCGACTTTCGCCTAATCGGATCACTATCAAGCGCGACAAAGGAGGCCCCCAGACACCCCGCTGGGCGGACAGGCCACCTTCGGCCAAACGCACGCTTGAGCCCGAGGACCATCCCTCAGACAGGGTGGGGGGAGGACCAGCGATGGCAGCGCCAAGATCCGAGGACGCTGGTGTGCCTGCTCACGTGTACACGGTGACGGCCGCGCTGACCGCCGAGACGGATGATGCGATCGACGTCATACCCGGTGTCATGCACCGGGTATGGAGGCGACTATTCGGCCGTTGTGGAAAAGCCGCGTGTTGGTGGGGCGCAGCTGCGGGAGCTCTGCCTCACGCACTGCACCTCGTAGGGCCGCTGGCCGGCACGGCGTTCGTCGCCGGTGCGGGAGGAACTCTCCTGTCTGCCGGGATCGGTCTCGTCGTGGCCATACCGCTGTTGTGGCACGAGTACCGACACACAGGGGGCTGGCGTGCGCCCGTCCTGTTCCTGGCGGCCTCCGCGGCGCTGTTCATGGTGTCGACGTTCGTCCTGGGCGACCTGCTCCGAAGCGACGCTGCGGAGCAACCGCGGCCCATCGATGTTGACCCACACCCCCAGCACTGACGCCTCTTCCCATAGTCGAGCTGACGGTGGCGGACCCGACGCGCAATCCAACGGACGGGCCGATATCACTGCCAATCTGCACGCGTGCTCGCACCTGTGGCCTGGGTCCCGGCCAAACGAGTCATGAGGCTCATATTGGCCATCTTGATGGGACCGTTCGCCGAGATGGCATAACCGGGTATAGGTGATGCTCCCATATTGATAGTGTGGGTCTGGACCGTTCTGGTGGTTCGCGCCTTGTCCTACGAGGCGAAACCGTCGGGCCTTGGGGCGCATCGCCACAGAGCATCCCGAAGGTCAGCGCCAGCCAAACCTGCTCAGCCTGGGTTCGGGCCCTCGGGCTCAGCGCTACTCAAGTACCTCCCGGCGCTCTCGGTACTCCTCTGGAGACAATTCCCCCCGGGCGAAGCGCTCCTCGAGGATCGCCACCGCCCCGCTTCGAGTCGAGCGGCCCGATCCATGCCGGACTAACGCCCAGACGGCCCAAACCACCAGGGCCACGAGGGCGACCAAGAACAACCAGAACAAGATCATCATTCCCCATCCCCAGCCACCCATGTGATCGCTCATGTGATCCCAGTCGCCACCCATATGAGCCCAGTCGAGTGCCCAATTCAGACTCCGATCGATTTGTGAGAACATTCTTCACTCCTTCCTTTCGCCGCTCGCGACTCGAACTCCAAGCGCTGCACCGCGGGTCATCCGGAAGCCGCATGCATCGCGCGAAGCACACGGTCGAGGTTGGCACCTCGCGCCACCCGAATCCGAGCTCCGCTGTGTTTTCCAGGATCGTCCAGCGCTCAGGAACTCCTTTCGGGCGACCTCGCGGCTTGCGAAGAGCCACCCTACCCTCCCTCGGCCCCCACGGCCGGTCGGGGGTCGGTCGTTGTCGCCTTGCCCACCCGATGGAGACGGCCACCGCGACACCGTGAAGACCTCCAGACCCTTGGCCTTCATCGGCCCGAGGACCAGGGATCGTCCGAGTAGAACTTCGCCCCCTTTCCTCGCCTCGTTTTGAACCCTTCCATGATGATCTTCACTCGAGCCTGAACTCCTGGCCAGGGTTGAAAGTCCCCCGGTTCATCGGGGGAACCTCGTAGGCGCGTTACCGCCATCGGACGAGGGTGGCCCATTCTCTTCGTTTGCGATCGATGGGCGCTCGGGGCGGTGGGTACCCATCTCCTGATGAGGACGCCGGCCGGGCGAGGACGCTCTGCGGGCCGGCCAGGCGATGCCAAGACCGAGTGGTGGGGCAATCTGAGCGACGAACATGAGTGCGTCTGCGGCTACGAGGACGGATGCTTCGACGGCCAGCGGGGTCGGCCTCGGGTGGGGCGGCATGAGGTTCGCCGAAGCGGCCAAGAGAGCGACCATGGTGTGGCCCGCTATCCCGAAGCCGGATCTGGAGGCGGTGCGGTCGGCGACCCTGGTCCCGGGTCGGGAGGTTGGTGCCGTCATCAGACTTCACCCTCTGGGCCCTTCTTTGTGTTGGCGTATCTGTTCTGCTGGTCTTACTGGCTGCCTATCGCCTTGGCGGGCGGTGAGGCGAGCCATCTCCCGGGTCTGCTCGGATCGATGCTGGCGGCCTTCACCGTCACATCGGCGGCTCGGGGCCGCGTCGGTGAACTGGTGTCCCGCATGTTCCGATCGCGGGTTCCCCTCCGCTGGTACGCCGCGGCCCGGCGCCGGCCGCAGCCGGCGCCGTCGGTGTCAGCACTCTCGTCCTCGCTGGAAATGGATGGCCAACCATCCGAGACCTGAGCACCATGCCGGGACTGCCGCCTGTCTGGGTCGTGAGAGTGCTGGTCCTGCTCCTGGTTATCAACGGCTACGGCGAAGAGGCGGGGTGGCGCGGCTTCGCCTGGGCGGGGCCGCGGGATAGGCACACCATGGCTGGTGCGGCCGTCCTCCTCGGCACTCTGTGGGCGGGATGGCATTTGCCCCGCTTTCTGGCTCGACACCGGGATGCAGGACCTCGACTAGTACGTCATCCCTGGGTGGATCATCGGTCTGATGGCGGGAGCGGTTGTGCTGGGATGGCTGTATGAGCGAGCCCGGTGCAGCTTGCTTATCGTGGCCATCTTCCACGCCTCCTTGAACATGGCCATGCCCCCCTCGCAACGGAAGGGCTCCCGGCAGCGATAACACAGCGACTGTGATCGGCTGGGCGGTCCTCGTCCTGAGGTCACAAGAATCCCGAGCGTGAGTCCGACGTCCGATGACTGCCCATACGCCACGTGATCGAGTAACCAGTCATCAAAAGAGAGGCGAACGGTTCTCATGGCTGCCGTCCTGGGGTCAGCTGCTCGCAGCTGCCTGTCCCCCTGGCGGCCTGGACTATTGGGGCAAGGCGGCAAGCCAGCAGGTGATCGGCTCGACCATGACGAAGGGATCCGGGCCCAAGGTTGGACCGTGGGGGCCATTCGCCTCTAGGCAGATACCCCAGGTCGTGGGTAACAGTCGCGGTGGCCACGAGTTCTTCGCTCGCCGCCAGGAGCTTCAAGGAGGCAGGGTCATGACGAGGACCGGGAGCACGCTCAGTGAATCCCGAGATGCCAGTTCAACTCGAGTGGATGAACTCGGCTTGAGGTCCAGCGTGGCCGAGATCCTCAACCGTCGGCCTGCGGTTGGTCTCGCGGTGGGAGTGGTCCGAGACGGACGCCTCGAGTTCCATGGACATGGGCTGGCGGACATCGGCTCGAACACCCCGGTCACCGAGGACACGGTGTTTCGGATTGCCTCCATCACCAAGACGTTCACCGCGATCGCCGTGATGCAGCTGTGGGAGGAGGGACTGGTCGACTTGGATGCTCCGGCCAACGACTACCTGCGCGCCTACAAGCTGATCCCACGCGATCCAGCGTGGCGCCCGGCGACGGTGCGACATCTCCTCACTCATAGTGCCGGGCTCCCCGAAGTGGCGCATTTGCGTGGGTTGTTCAGCCCGGACTTCGGCGAAGGTGTGGAGGCGGGCCAGCCGCTGTCGTCCCTGGCGGACTTCTACAACGGTGGTATCCGCCTGTACGCCGAGCCGGGCACCCGCTTCGTGTACAACAACCACGGTCCGGCGACGCTGGGTCAGTTGGTCCAGGACGTGACCGGGGAGCCTCTGGACCGCTACTTCGGAGGGCACATCTTCGAGCCTCTGGGCATGGCGGACAGCGATCTCCTCAGATCGGAGAAAGTCCGGCGACGGCTCGCCACCGGCTATGAGATCCATTCCAGAGGTGTCAAGAGGGTCGCCGACCGTGATTTGGTGACTGCCGGGGCGGCATCCATCTACTCCACACCCAGAGACATGTCCCGCTACCTGGCTGCCTTGCTCGGAGGAGGCAGCAACGAGCACGGTTCAGTCCTCAAAGCCGGGACTCTCGCCATGATGTTCGAAGCCCACTACCAGCCCGACTCCCGGATTCTCGGTATGGGGTTGGGCTTCTTCCGGGAAGACATCTCGGGGCATCTGGCGGTGCGACACCAGGGCACCCTTCCTGGGTTCCACTCCGAGATCTGTGTGGTTCCCGACGCCGGGATTGGAATGATGGCCTTCACCAATGGGGCCTCCCAACCCGACTTCTGGTTACCGGCCGAGGTCTCAGGGGTGCTCAAACGACTGATCGGCCCTACCGAGGATCAGACACCTCCCAGAGTGCAGCAACGTCCGGAGCTGTGGGAAGACCTATCCGGCTGGTATCGACTCTCCGCCCGGCTCTCCGATTCGCGCCTGCGGGCGATGGCGGGGGCTGGTGTAGAGGTCTTTGTTCGTGGTGGCCGGCTGATGTTGCGGTTCCTCACGCCGATACCGGCACTGGCGAGAGGCTTCCCCCTCCTCCCCGACGACGCCGGTGATTTCTACGTCTTCCGGATCGAGCCTGGCGAGGAGGGGATGGACCCGATTCGGGTCGTGTTCGGCCAGGACCCGGGTGGTAGTCCCAGCCGCCTCCATCTCGATGTGATGCCACTGACGCTCGAAAAGCAGCCGGATGTCACCAACCCACGGAGATGGGCCACCGGCCTGCTGGGAGGGCTGGGAGTGGCCGCCGCCGTGGGCCTGTCCCGCCGAGCAGGAAGGAGATGACATGGCCACCGAAGGTAAGAATTCGTTGCGACAGGACGCGATCGAGAAGATCATCTTCCATGCCACTCCGAAACAGTGGCTGAAAGCCGGCGGGCCCTGGATTCTGGAACGAGGAGAGGGGGCGTTCCTCTACGACGCCGACGGGCGGGAGTATCTCGATGCTCTATCCGGTGGTGTCTTCGCTGTCCTCGCCGGCTATGGGCGTGAAGAGATCGCCCGCGCCATGTGCGAGCAGGCTATAACCCTGAACTACACGAGCCCCTACGCCACCACCAGTGTGGTCACCATCAACCTGGCCCGAAAGCTGGCCGAAGTGACACCGGGTGATCTTTCCGCCTCGTTCTTCTGCAACAGCGGCTCGGAGGCGGTCGAGGCTGCGATCAAGCTCGCTCACCAGTATCACGAGGCCAATGGTGAGGGCCGCCGCTACAAGGTGGTGTCGCTGCGCCGGGCCTACCACGGGGCAACGATGGGGGCTCTCTCGGCCACCGGGTGGAGTCCCGGATTCGGGCTGTTCCGCCGCGCTGCCGATCCCATGGTGCCCGGTGCCGGCCATGCCAACGCCATGCCTCCCTACTGCTACCGGTGTGAGCTGGGCCTGACCTATCCCGACTGTGGCCTGGCTTGTGCCACCACGATCGAGCAGGCGATCCTCGGTTCTGACCCGGAGCTGGTGTCCTGCGTCATCCTCGAACCGATCATGGGCACGGCCGGCTGCATCGTTCCTCCGCCCGGGTATCTGGCCAAGGTCCGGGAGATCTGCGACCGGCATGGGGTGCTGATGATCTCCGACGAAGTGGTGTGCGGGTTTGGCCGGACCGGCCGGTGGTTCGGGGTCGACCACTTCGAGGTGGTCCCCGATGTCATGGTGGTCGCCAAGGGTCTCACCAGCGGATATGCCCCGATGGCGGCGGCCATCACCACGGCTGAGATCGCGGACAGGATCCCCATCTTCTTCGACGTTCACACCTATGGAGGACATCCGATCTCGGCGGTGGCCGCCCTCACCAACATCGAGATCATCCAGAGAGAGGATCTGGTCAGGCACTCGGCCGAGGTTGGAGCGCACATGATCGAGCTCCTCGAAGGTCTCCGATCCCACCCCATCGTCGGGGACGTCAGAGGGCGGGGCCTGTTCATGGCCGTCGAGCTGATGCCTGAACCGTCCCGAGATGAGAACTTGGTGCTCGATATGGGGGTCGACAATCAGGTGGCGGCGATAGCCCGCGACATGGGACTGTTCGTCCGGCCCCTAGGCGGGACCATCCTCCTCGCCCCTCCTCTCATCTTTACCAAAGACCAGGCCGAGCGAACAGCCGAGGTGCTCGACGCTGCCTTCACCGAGGTGGAAGCGCACCTGCTGTCTGGGACCAGGGGGTAGGCGATGTGCAGCGACCATGTCGGGACGGAACGAACCGCCCACAAGTCGAGTGGCGGATTCGCCCGTCTCAGCTCCGTGGCTCTGATGTTCCTCCGTCTCGAGAGCGACGCCTGGCCATGTCACTTCGGAGGCCTCGCCGTCCTCGAGGGAGAGACTCTGCTCGACGCCACCGGGCAGTTGCGAATCGAAGAGATCAGGGATCAGATGGCTCGCCGTCTGACCCAGATTCCGGAACTGCGCCGGCGTGTCCACTTTCCAGGACTCTTGGGAGGAAGACCGCTGTGGGTGGACGACGACCGGTTCGCCATCGAGCACCACGTATTTGAAATCGCCGTCGCCTCCCCGGGAGGGGACGGAGAGCTCCTGGAAACCGCGGCCCAGATCTACGAAGGACTGTTGGACCGGGGCGGTCCACTCTGGGAGCTTTGGTTCCTGACAGGCCTCAGCGAGCATCGGGTCGGGGTATTGCTCAAACTGCACCACGCCGTGGCGGACGGCCTGGCAGCGGTGGCGATCATGGGGTCACTATTCGATTTCGAGCCCGACGCTCCAGAACCCGACCTGGTCCCGTGGACACCCGAACCGATCCCAGGTGCCTGGCCCCTTCTCGTCGACACTCTCTCCAGCAAGATCCAAACCCTGCGACGCGCCATCGCGGCGTTATCACACCCGCTGCGTCTCCTGAGACAAGTGCGCGCCTTCGCGGTGATGACCCGCCGGTACTTCGAGAAGACGGCGGCGCCAGCCAGCTCGCTCAACGAGCCGGTCCGGCCGGGTCGGCTCATTCGGTTCCTGCGACTGGACGTCGCCAGGATGAGAGAAGCCGCCCATTCCCACGAAGCCAAGGTCAATGATCTGGTCCTCACTCTATGGGTGGGAGGTCTCCGTCGGCTGCTGACGCAACGTGGAGAATCGGTCGCTGGCGTCGAGTTGATCAGCGGGATGCCGGTCTCTCTGCGATCCGACGAAACAATCGACAACCAAGTGGGGACCATGGTCCTCGCATTGCCGGTCTGGCAGGCCGACCCATCCTATCGCCTGGAGCTGATCGCCCGCAGAACGCGAACGGCCAAAACCGAGCAGCAGCCGGCAGCCATCATGGGCTACATGGCCGGTCTGGCGGCGACCCCGATCGGGAGGTACTACACCACACACCAGCGAGCAAGCAACGTGATAGTCACAAACGTGATGGGGCCTTCAGTCCCCGTCTATGTGCTGGGAGCTCGAATCCTCGAGATCCTTCCAATCATCGAGCTGGTGGGGAACATCGGGCTCACCTTGTGTGCCTTCTCATACTCGGGTGAGATGTTCATGGTCGTCACGGCCGACGCCACCGCCTTTCCCGATCTCGAGGTCCTGATGGAGGGCATGGAACAGGATTGGCATACACTGACCAGAAGACGCATCTCAGCAGTGCCCGGCTGAGCACGCCGACCATCTGGTTCAACAGCTCGAACCTCCGTTGACGGTCACGTGGCGGCCCTCATCGAGGATAGAGTGCCCGTCTCTGCCAGTATCCGGCTCGCGGTGCGAAATTCAGCTGGTCAGCAGCTGTGTCTCATCCGGTCCAGGCATTGCAGAACGTCGACGAGCTACTGGGTGACGATCAGTCCATGGACCACCTGCGCTAGGTCCTTTGGCCCTACTGGCTGCTTGGCTCATGCCATACGGTTGGGACGTTATGGATACCTCTATCCACAGTGACCTGACCGTCGAGAAACCCGAGGACCAGACGTACCAGCAGGCCCGGAAGAGAGCCGAGATGATCCAGGGTCTCTACATCCACATCCTGGTGTATGTCATCTTCAACGCCGGCCTGTTCGCCCTCAACTGGGCGACCCGTGGCGATGATGGCTCGTGGTGGTTCTGGTGGCCTCTGGTCATCTGGGGAGCCGGCCTGCTCTTTCATGTACTGGCCACGATTGCCCCGATCTTCTCTCCGGATTGGGCCGATCGACGCGCCCAACAGATCCTCTCGAAAAGAGACTGAGGGCATCCCGGCGATACTCGCCGGCTTATTGTGATGGTGAGCGCCGTGGGGCAGCCTTTGGTTTCGGCGGCAGTCGCAGCAGGAGCCACTTTCCTTATCGGCGTCGGTGCTCCTCCAAGTCGATGACCAGATCAACTGCGAGCCTGATGCCGGGGAGGTTTGCGAAGGGGCGCCGAAGTCTTTGAGTTGCCGCGTGTCCTTGGCGAGGCCCGGCGTTGGACGGCTCATGATTCAAATCATGCCCAAAGACCGTGACACCATTGGAACGTCGAAGAGCCGGATCGGCGCGATATGTCGATGCGTGCGAAGCTCTCAGGACCCACTCCAGGAGGAGACTGATGGCGGCGTCGACAGAGGGCCAACTGATACTCGAGACGGCCGGCGAGCATGTGGCTCGAGCGGTGCCGATCGCGGCACCAGCAGACACCATCGGAGCCATCCGACGCGGGCTGAGCGGTCGCCGATTCGAAACCGCGGCGGCGGTGGCGGTCTGTGACGAGGGCCGGTTGATCGGTTTACTCAGGATCGAAGACTTGCTGGCTGCCTCTGAGGAAGTTCTGGCGGCTGAGGCGATGGATCCAAATCCCCCTGTGGTGGGACCGGGCATCGACCAGGAGCGGGCGGCGTGGCACGCGGTCCAGAGTGATGAGGCGACACTGGCCGTTGTCGATGAAGACCGCGTCTTCCTCGGGTTCATTCCGCCATCGAGGATGCTGAAAGTGCTCCTCTGGGAATACGATGAGGACATGGCCCGACTCGGCGGCTTCGTCCACGACGCCGAGGCGGCTCGAACCGCGAGTGAGGAGCCGGTCTTCCGCCGCTACTGGCACCGCTTGCCGTGGCTGTTGCTCGGCCTGGTAGGAGCACTCGCCGCGGCAGGTCTGATGGGTACCTATGAGCGCGAGCTGGAGGCCAATGTCTTACTTGCATTCTTCATACCGGGCATCGTCTACATGGCCGACGCGGTCGGGACCCAAACCGAAACTCTGATCATCCGAGGACTGTCGGTCGGAGTAACGGTCCGCCAAGTGGTCAAGCGTGAGCTCCTCACCGGTGTCCTGGTGGGGGTGACGGTGGCCATTGCTTTCTACCCGCTGGCGTTGTGGAGATGGGGCGACCTCGAGATCGCAGTCTCGGCGGCACTGGCACTGCTGGCCGCATGCAGCACTGCCACCGTTCTGGCCATGGCCCTCCCCTATCTTCTCAACCGCCTCGGGAAGGATCCCGCCTATGGCAGCGGCCCACTCGCAACCGTCGTCCAGGATCTGGCCTCGATCTTCATCTACTTCGCGATATCCACCGCGATCATTGGGTAACGGCCAGCGCCTCGAGGGATGTGGGCTCGGCGGGGCCGGCATCGTCTGACGCAATGCCCACGAGGAAGCCCCCCGTCGGGATGTCCTCCAGGGGGCCTCAGTCTTTCAGATGTCTTATGAGACGTCTGTCGCATTTCCCCCGAGAGTCTTTGTCAGGCTCCGGGGACTACCGACTAGATCGACTCGACCTCTTCGTTGATCTCGATCCTCGGGGAACCGACGATGCCGGCTTCGGTCATCTTGGTCTTGAGGGTCGGATTGTCGAGGAATGCCTGTGCCAACTCGAGGGTATCGAAACCGGCGACAACGGTCACCATGTTGGGATCCTCAACCGAGCGATTCACTCTGGCGAACTTCGCTCCCTCGGATGTGGGCCGGTACGTGTCGTACACGGTCTTCCACTTGCCGTAGTCGGTCACTGAATGGCGGATTGCAGTTGTAATCATGAGTCCTCCTCATATAGCTGCTTGTGTGCTACATACTCTAACACAGATGTGGAGTTCTAAATCCGATACGGAATTCTGACGAATTCGGGTAATATGAGGTAGGTTGGTGGAGGAACATCGAATGCAACTCAGCCTCAAACGAAAAGGCGACTACGCGGTCAGGGCCATGATCTCGGTTGCACGCCAATACGGGACCGGCCTGCGCCAAGCCCGCCAGATCTCCACCGAAATGCACATCCCGTACAAGACCTTGACCCTGATCCTGGCCGGACTGGTCGCCGAGGGACTGCTGATAGCCACCCACGGGCCCAACGGAGGCTATCGCCTCTCCCGACCCCCCCGCGACATCAGCCTCCTCGATATCGTCGAAGCCGCCGAAGGACCCGCCAGGTTCGACCATTGCGTTCTACGTGATGGTCCCTGTGACTGGGAACAAACCTGTCCCGTTCACGACACCTGGGCCCGCGCCGAGGACGCCCTCATCCGAGAGCTAGCTTCAACCTCCCTCGCAGATATGGCTGCAATCGACGCCGCCATCGAAGCCGGGGCATACCGGCCCTCAGCCCCTCCCCATACCCAGCCCACCGATCGACACGGCAACCGCAACTAGCCGCTCGGGTGTGCCCGACCGATCTCGCCTCAACCGGCCAAAGAGGCAAGTTGGCGACGGGTCGCTTCGACGGTATCGAGACCACCGAAGCCGACTGTTGTTATCGACTGGGAAACCGCCTGTCCCACCCGGGTCGCCACCTCGTGCCCTGCCCGCCGGCCGATCCATCTTGCATGGACGGTGAGCACGAACCCGAGAACAAGACTGAGGGCGAGCGAACCGGTAATGAGGAGGAGGGGCGTCGGAACCGGGCCCAGATAGGGGACGTCGATGGTGGCGACCGGCAGCTGACCCGGTCCGAAGATGACGATGAGATACCAGGCGATGGCAAACAAGAGCACCCCCCCCGACAGCAATTGCACGAAACCGATCAGGGGCCAGAGGATGGAGCGGGGGACGATCAGCTCTCCGGCTACTTGACGAGTCGAACGGTCAAGAGCCTTGGTCAGGTCGGTCTCGGCGTTGTCCGCCCCGAGGGTGTTCAGGACCGCCGGCCGGGTGGCGGCCGGAACTGCCCCCGCCGCCTTGACCAGGGCAGAGCGGACGGGATTGAGAATGTGGCCCAGAGTCCCCCGCCGTCGCCATTCGAGCAGATAGGCCCCAGGATCTGCCTTGCGTCGCTTCCGCCCGGTGACCAGCGACAAGATGGTGAGGATCCGAGCCAGAAGCGACCCGCCTTGCCGGCGGGCCCGATGCAACACTGCCTCTTCCATCTGGCGGGAAACCCCGCGCGGATCGACTAGTGACATCGCCCCCTCAACCGCGGCGGCAATTGCCACCTCTCTCTCCTTGTCTGGGAGCAACGGGTTGTGCGACCTGCCCGGCTCCAGTCCGGCCGCCCGAGCGATGACATCGATCTCGGCGTCCGCGTCAGTGGCGAGCTTTGCCGCCACGATCGCCTTTCCCTCGGCGGCACGGTTCAGCGCGGCCCGCAGCTCATCGAACCCGCTGCCATCGAGAGCCGAGACCATGTGGATGCTGGCCCCCTCGACCCCATCAGCCGACAATCGACGCCGGAAGTCGTCGATGAGCATCTGTTGTTGGTTGTGATCGAGACGGTCGGCCTTGTTGAAGACGAACCGCATCCGCTCGGCGTGGGGCGCCAGACGGCGGAGATACTCGTGCAGACGCTCGTCGTCGTACTTCTCGGGGTCGACCACCCAAGCCACAGCGTCGATACGGGGCAGAAGGGCGTCAACCGTCGCTCGATGGTCGAGACGAAGACTGTCGACGTCGGGCAGGTCGAGAATTGCCAGCCCCGACAAGTCGGCCCTGTCATGACCGACAACCCGCTCAACACCGAGCCAATCGAGCAGAGGACGGATCTCCTCCCGAGCCTCGTTGGCCACCCAGGTCAACGGCTTATCCGTGGTGGGTCGCAGCGCCCGGGCCGGGCTAACCTCCTCACCGGCGAGGGTGTTGAGCACCGAGGACTTGCCCACCCCTGTGCCACCGACCAGCGCCATCACATACACATCGCCGGGGAAGCCGAGCCGCCGTCGGATCCGGTCGGTCACCGCCCGGGCTGAAACTGCCTGATCGAGGAGACCGAGGTCGGCCGCGGCGGAAGCAGCCTTCTCCAGCCGCTCGAGCGGGGTCATTGCGGCTCCGTCCCGGAGGCGGCGTGGGCCGCCCGGCGCAAATCGAATGCAGGATCGTTCGCTTCCGCCATGGGGCCCAGGGCGGCGATGAACCGATGCGTTTCGGAGGTGAACACCGAATCGAGGATCAGATCGAGGCGGGCCCGGGCTCGGTTGACGAAGGCGGCGACATTGCGCTCACCGAAGATGGCCTCCAAGAGCTTCTGGTTGAGGACCGCGGTGGTGGCGCCGATGCCCAATTCGGCTCCGGTGAGCCCGCCGGTGTGGATGAAGACGGCAAGTATGGCGCTGGTCCCGAGCACGTTGAGACCGATGCTGGCCGCCTGGGCCCTCCCTTTGCGCTGGGCGCCCATGACTTGGATTTCATCGCCGATCACCTCCATCCATTCCTTCAACTGGGCAGTCAGCTCCGACACCAAGTCCGGCGAGGAGCCCCACAATGCAGCCTCCTTCGAAAGTGCCATGGCTCCGTGTGCATCTTCGACCCAGATCGCCGCCGTCTTCGAGGCGGCGGTGTCGGTATGACGCACCACCGAGGTCACCAGGTCGGCGAATGCCGCCTCTCTCACCTCGGGAGCCGGCGGCGGCGGCGTCGGGCGGATCAGGTTGCGCAGGGCGGCCGCCACCCTGCCCACCCCTTCTGAGATGTAGCGGGCCACCGGCCCGGCGTTGACGAAGTCGAGCCACTGGCGGAGCACCTCGGTGCGGAGGAACGTTCCGGTCTCGATCTCCCGGTTGAGCTCGTTTCGTGCCGCCCGGTAGCTCGACTCCAGGGCTCTGCGTAGCGAGGCAGCGGCCTCCTGTTCGCGTTCCACTTCGGCGGCGATCCTCTCCACGGCCTCGGGGAGACCCGCCAGGGCAGCGTCGAGGCTGCGCCGGGCCACGGAACGTCGCTCAACGTCGTCGTGGCGGAGCCGTTCGATCGCCTCGAGGACCGGTCCGATATCTTCCCTCCGCAGACCATCGCTGTCGGCGTCGATCGCACCCTCCGGGACCGAGACCACCTCCAGATCACCGAACGCCCCCTGGCGGTCGAGCTCGCCCCGTTCGATCAGCGCCCGGTAGTCGGCCATCACCGCCGTCTCGTCAGCGGTATCGGTGGGCATGCGGTTGATCACCGCCAGCAACGGCACCCCCCTCTGGCGAGCCCGGGCCAGGATGTCCCATGGAACCTGGTCGGCGTAGCGGGTGACGGTGGTGACGAAGATCACCAGATCGGCCGCCTCCAGCAGTTGCACCGCCAGCTCCCGGTTGGAGCGTTCCACGCTGTCGAAGTCGGGGGCGTCGACGATGATCAACCCGGGGGCGATGGCAGGGTCGATGCGGACATCGAGCTGGTCCCGACCGGAGATACCGGCTAGAGAGCCGTCCTGGCGCACGTTGCGGCTGTCGGCCGGGTGGACCAGCGCCACAGGGCGTCGGGTGGTGGGACGGATCAATCCCGACTCGGACAGCGGCCCGCCGGCAATTGCGTTGAACAGGCTCGATTTGCCCACCCCGGTCGATCCCAACAACACGACCACAAGCGGGGCGGAAAGATCGGCGGCCCGAGGGGCGAGAAACTCGGCGACGTGACGGCGCAGTTGTTCCGCTCGCTCCGCCCGGGCTGGGTCGGGCGCAGTCTCAACCCGACGGGCGAGGGCTGTGGCCAGGTCTGATAGTGCCTTACTCAACTCCGCCACTGTATGGGCCTCGCCAGGTTGATCGTTCGGGTCTGCGGGAAGGAGAGACCCACCCACCGGGTTGGGAGCACTGGAACCCAGCTGATACTGGCACAACCCAGGCCCCCGGAGAATCACCCGTCCGCGCTAGTCACTCCCAGCGGAAGAAACGGACCGCGGCCAACCCGAAGAGCAGGGCGATCCCTGCAACGACCCACCACGAGCTACCCGGGTCGAGGCTCAACCATCCGTCCTGCATCACCTGGATGGCATGACGCAGAGGAGTCAAGTCACCGATGGTGCTCATGGCTCCGGTCAGGACCTCAGGTGGTGGTCCGCCACCGCCCACCATCAACAGCACAAACCACAACAGCACACCGAGAGCCTGCGCTGCCCGGGACGACGGCATGACCGCTCCGAGCAGCACCCCGAGACCGGCGAAGGACAGGGTGACCAGGATGAAGCCAAGAACAACCATCGGAACCGAGTCAGGGACCGACACGTCGTAAACAGGTGCGGCGGCGATCACCAGGATGATTGCTGAGACGGTGGCGATCACGAACATCACCGCCACCTGTGAGCCGACGAGTGACGAGGCCGAGACCCCGGAGGCGTGATATCGCTTCAACACGCCCCGTTCCCGGTTGGATGCGATATGGGTGGGCAGGCTGATGAGCCCCACAGAGGCGGCGACGAAGGCCACGTAGGCTGGGATGTAGTAGTCCATGGCGCCGACGCCCCGGTAGATGTCGGAGTCCGCCTGGTTGCCGAAGACGCCGCCGAGAACGAACAGCACCGTCAAAGGCAGAGCGAAAGCAAACAGGGCTGTCATCGGCTCTCTGAGAAACAGTTTCATCTCGACCACGGACAGCTTTGCGAACACTCTCATGACGGGTCCCGGTCCGTTGAGGTCAGCCGGAGGAAGACGTCCTCGAGAGTGGCTCTTTTCAGGCGGAGATCACTCGGTGCCTGCCCGTGCTCGACCAATGCCGCAGCCACGTGGGCGAGCACCGGCCCATTGCCACGGACCTCATACTGATCTTTGTCTCTCTCAACCGACTCGACGTAGGGAACGCTCAACAGCCAATCGAGCTGAGGGCCGGGAGCAGTGAACTGCACAATCACCCCTCCCCCGTGCTCATCGATCAGCTCTTGGGGGGTTCCCCGTGCGATCACGATCCCGTGGTCGATCACCACCAGGCGATCGCACAGTGTTTCGGCCTCGTCCATGAAATGGGTGACCAGAATCACGGTTGTCCCTCGGGCCCGAATTCGTCGGATGAGCTCCCAAGCCACCCGGCGTGCCGCCGGGTCGAGCCCGGTCGTCATCTCGTCGAGGAACACGAGCCTCGGGTCGTTGACCAGGGCGAGAGCCACAAACAGCCGCTGTTGCTCGCCCCCGGAGAGGCTGCCAAACCGAGCGCCTCTCTTCTCAGCCAGCCCCCAATCGACCAGCAGCTCCTCGGGGGAGGGTCCTTGAGGGCTGAGGGAACCGAAGAGATCGAGCGCCTCCCAGACTTTGATTCGATCGGGTAGAGCCGACTCCTGGAGCTGGGAGCCGATCTGTCTGCTCAGCTCGGCGGCCTGGTGTGCCGGATCGAAGCCGAGGGCGGAGACGTTTCCCCGATCGAACGGGCGGAGGCCCTGAAGGCACTCGACAGTGGTGGTCTTGCCTGCTCCGTTGGGGCCGAGGATTCCGAATATCTCGCCCGACTCCACCTCGAATGACACATCTGAGACCGCCTCGAAATCACCATACCTCTTGCCAAGGCCCTGAACCGACACCACTTTTGACATGAGCCGTCGATTCTCGCGTTCTGCGCTCTTTGGTGTGACGGGGGCTTGGCTCATCCGGCACCGCGAACCAGATCGAGCGGGCCGTGGGTGCGCGCTCAACCCGGCCGAATGCCCGCTCGATCAGTCGCTCGTGGGTGCTGAATCCCCGGAAAGGTCGTGATCAGGTCTCCCGTGTGATCAGATCCACGACCCCGTCGAGATCGAGCCGCCGCCCGTCCTCCATCGCCGCCGCGAGCTCCGTTGGCTCCAGACCCGCCTCCACGCTCGCAAAAATCTGGTCGCGCCGGCTTTCGAGAGTCCAGTTGAGAGTCAAGCCAGTGTCCTCGTCGGCGGCGACCGCCCCCAGCGCGGTAGCAGCTCTCGCCAGGTTCCCCTGTGCGGCGTCGAGCGCCGCCCGGAATACCAGCATGATCTGTCGCGCGAACGCGAACTTCTTCATGTTCGGGTTCTCGAACATTCGCACAGCAGCTGTAGTGAAACGCTCGCCTGCTTCGAGGTCGCCCTGCTCCCCCTCGCAGAACGCCAGGTACGCGCGGCAGACGGCGGCGTATTCGTCCAGCCCACCGGCCTCGGCCTGAGCCCGAGCCTGCTGAAACGCCGTCTGGGCACGCTCCGGATGACCCATGGACAGTTCGAAGAAGGCAACCTGCCAATTCTGCTCTACGAGGCGTTGCGGGGATCGCAAGGCTCGCGACGCGGTGATGGCGTCAGCAAACCGCTCGCGTGCCCCGTCGATGTCTCCGACTCGTCCGGCTGCCTCGGCGAGATTTCCCAGCGACACCGCCAGGCCCGCCGCGTCCCCGAGCCGCTTCGAAACCTCGAAGGCGCGCTCGTTGAGCCGTTTGCTCTCGTCGTAGTCGCCCAAGGTCTCCATCTCGGCCGAGAGGTTGATCAGGGCCGCCGAGTATCCGTGCATCAGAATCGAGCGGTCGGCTCCTTCCTTGTCGAGCTGCTTGTAGAGCTCCCCCGCCTCTTTGAGCATCGGAACGGATTTGGCGTGACGATCGGTGCTGATGATCAGCGTCCCCAGTCCCAGTAGCCCCTGGGCGCGGAGGTGCCGCGGCGCCGTGGGTCCGGCTGCTTCGACCCCCCGCTCCAGCCACGACACCCCTTCCGACCAGCGCGCCTTGAACCACCAGAACCGCCAGAACCCACCGGCGATCTCGAGGGCAAGAGCGGGCTCGCCGCCCTCGATCGCCCAGGTCATCGCCTGGCGGAGGTTGTCGAGCTCGGTGTCGATTCGTTCCCACCACTGCTGTTCCTGGGGGCCACGGATGTTCTGTCCGGCTTCGACCGAGAGATCGCGGAACCAGCGGGCATGGCGCTGCCGGAACTCGTCGGCCGTACCCGATTCGTCGAGCCGTTCGCGGGCGAACTGGCGCAGCGTCTCGAGGAGCCGGTACCGCGACTCGTCGCGCTCGGAGTCCACCGCCACCAGCGACTTGTCGACCAGCGACGGCAGCAATTCGAGCACTCCGAGCACGTCGACTAGCTCGTCGGTGCACACGTCCTCCACCGCTTCGAGGGTGAAACCCCCCTGGAAGACCGATAGTCGCTCGAAAAGGCGGCGCTCCGGCTCGTCGAGCAGCCGGTACGACCAGTCGATGGCCGCGGCCAGAGTCTGCTGGCGGGGCAACGCAGTGCGGCTCCCCCCGGTGAGGAGTCGAAAGCGCTGGTCGAGGTTCTCGGCGATCTGTTTCGGGCTGAAGGTGCGCAGCCGAGCCGCCGCCAACTCGAGGGCCAGTGGCATTCCGTCGAGGCGGCGGCAGATCTCGGAGATCGCCGGTGACATGGCCTCGGTGAGGTGGAAGTGGGGTTGTCCGGCGTGGGCCCGCTCCAAGAACAGCCGCACCGAGTCGTAGCTGATCAATTCGGCGAGTGGAGGCGTCTCGCCACGCCGGGGCATCCCCAGCGAGGGCATCCCGTAGGCGACCTCGCCGCTCACCCCGAGCAGCTCCCGGCTCGTGGCCACCACACGGCACTCGGTGGCCCCCGAGATCAGCTCGGCGACGAACTCGGCGGCGTCGGAGATGAGGTGCTCGCAGTTGTCGACGATGAGCAGGGCCTGCCGGTCCGCCAGGTGCTCCACGATCGCCTGGCGAAGGCTGCGGCCCGGAGGCTGAGCGACGCCGAGGGCGTCGGCGGCGGTGGCATCGATGTACTCGGGATCGGCGATCGCCCCCAGTTCGATCAGCCAGGTCCCGCCGGGAAACTCGTCGACGACCTCCACCGCCGATTGAATTGCCAGCCGAGTCTTGCCCGCTCCTCCCACCCCGGTGAGTGTGAGCACCCGGGTCTCGCGCAGAAGCTTCTTCACCTCCTCCAGCTCCTGGCGCCGGCCCACGAACGAGGTTGCCAGGGTGGGGAGGTTGTTCGGGACCATGTCAGGAGTCCGCAGCGGCGGGAAATCGACGGGGAGCCCGTCGACGTCCATCTGGTAGATCCGCTCCGATCGGGCCAGGTCACGCAGTCGGTGCTCCCCCAGGTCGCGGAACGAGATCCCCTCGCCGACCCCTTCTCCGGCCATCCGCTCGGTGACCAGGCTGACCAGAACCTGGCCTCCGTGAGCCACGGAAAGGAGCCGGGAGGTTCGGTTGAGTGCCGGGCCGAAGTAGTCGTCGTCCCGCTCCTCGGCCTCCCCGGTGTGGACCGCGATGCGAATCTTCAGGGTACCGATGTCGGGATGGACTGTCTCCCCGATGCGGCGCGCCAGGTCGGCGGACGCGGTGAGGGCGTCGGCGGCAACACCGAACACGGCCAGGGCGCCATCCCCGGTGTGCTTGAAAACCTTCCCGCCGTGGGCGTCCACGATCTTGTGGATCAGCTCGTCGTGATCGCTGAGCGCCTTGCGCATCGCCTGGGGGTGCAGATCCCACAGACGGGTCGATCCCTCGATGTCCGTGAAGAGGAAGGTGTGTGCAGGCACAGGCGGACGCTACCCGAGGAACACGCACGACGGAACCGGCCC
>DASUUC010000076.1:0-10552 GCA_036374335.1 Acidimicrobiia bacterium | reverse complement strand
GCACTCGTGGACGTGGGTGCCATCAGAACCACCGAGCGGGGGAGGAGCGCATCTGATTGAACGATCACGCCGTACCGTTTCCCGTACTGCTCGTGCCCTATGCCCTTGGCAAGCCGAAGATTGAATATGTCACCCCGACGCACGCAGACTCTCCATGAGCTCGGCCACTGCCAGCATCTCAGCTCGATCGTCTTCGTCCGCCTCCAACGCTGCTACCTCAGCGGAAAGAGCTTCCATGTCGCCCAGTCTCGATGCTGCCTCGACCAGGGCTGTACGTATCGCCTCAGATCGCGACCTCCCGGTCGCTTCCAGTTGTGCCAGGGCACGCATCGCTTCGTCGTCGAGTCGAACAGAAACTGCCTGAGCCATACCTCGACAGTATCACGTTATGTCATACGATGGAAGGTTCCTTGCGCCAACCGCCCACAGTTCAGAACCAGATCCTGTTGAAACTAAGGCCCGATCAGCGAAGAACCCGGAGTACGTCAGCATCAGCGCCAGATGACTCCCGATACAACGATTTGAGGCTATGCACAGAGCATTGACCCCATGAGCTCAGTGCGATGTTTGGCTGGCCACCGAGGCAACAGCGAATATCATTCCGAACCATGGGGAAGTTCGTTGGAGTGGTATTCATCGTGTTCGTGGTGGTCGCCCTCTTTGCAATGGCTGGCGATCTCTTCCCCGAGGGCAGCTTCCTTAACGACATGGCGCAAGGAATTCGCAATATAGCTGGTGACATGTTTGGGGGCGGCTACGGAGCTGTGAGTCCCGGATGATCACTGAGACGATATGTGTCGACATCCATCGCGGTCGGCAGCGACACCAACGCTTCTCAGTGGATCAGCCAGCTGGATCTGGTCCACCTGGACTCACATCAAGACTCCGTCGTGGCGTTTGACCGACGTTGATGCAAGTCCACAGGCCCCCCTCGCACCACCGCACCTGGTTCGTTCTGGGCGTGCACGAGAGTGCCTAGCTCAATGGGCCCTGGCAGAGATCCTCTCATAGGTTTCCCTGAGCCGTAGGAGGGGCGCCCGATGATTCTCCTCATCGACTTTGCTTTCTATCAGCGCCCAATCTGCGGTGTCCATCACGGCGCGGCACAGCCGCACAGCTTCGTTGAAGGTCACCTCAGTTCCGTCAGTCGCTTGACGGATCCGGTCCAAGACCAGCGACTCGGTGCTGATGACGGTCAGTACTTCGTCGACGTCCAGAGAGACAAGCATCACGTCTCCGTCCACAACTGAATCGGGGAATTCGACTGGCCACTTCTCGCCATCACGAAACGTGTAGAGGAAGTGATCGTCTTGGAGATGTTTGAACCCCAAACGGTTGAGCTCCGTGCGGTCGTCTTCATCCAAGTACGCACAGAGGTCAACGTCTGTTGGTTTGTATACCGCAGTGTGAAGATTGACGGCCGCGCCACCGACTAGAACGGCATCGCGACTGATCGCATGATCGACGGCTTTGGCCAACCAGACGCTTCGGTCGACTTCGTTGGTCGACTGTTCGGCGCGCTCGAGCGCCTTCTTGGCGGCCTGCAGGTCCCTCAAACGCGAGAGGCCATAGCGTCGCGCTCAATCGAAGTGTCTAGACCGAGCATGGCCTTGCGGGTGAGCCGTTCATCGGGGTTGGACGGGCCTAGATCAAAGGTCTCGAGGTCTTCTGCGGCACGTTCAGATCGCTGTTTGAGTTCTTCTAGCCGAACGACGGCCGGGGGAGTGGATTCGAGATCTCTCAGGCTGGCGCCGTAGCACGACAAGAGCTGTGTAACGGTTGACATTCTCGGGTCGGTCTTTCCGGTTTCGATGTTGCTTATGGAAGACACACTGACGCCAGTCATTTGACAGACAGAAGCCATGCTGAGACGTTTCGTCTCCCGCAGCAGACGTAGCTTTCCTCCGCTGAAGTAGCTCATGGTGTTAGGTTATTCACTAAGAAAACTTAGTCAATACGCTAACGTTTGAACTCCCCCACCGACTGCTTGTAGATGAGATGCCCGCCGTCCATCACCACATTTCCGCTCCCGGTATGACCCGGGCGAACTCCCCCGGGCAAGAGGGGGGACGGTGCAGGCTCGGCCGAGCCAACCAGCACGAGAGTGGACGTGTCGATCACAGGAAGCCGATGCTGCAGGTCGTAAAGGAGGAGCATTCGTCCTCTCACTCAACTGTGCGACGGGCCGGTGCCCGCCCGCTCGAATGTGCACGCACTGCGATCGCCGCCGATGCAGCTCCCCGTCCGGATCCACTGGTTCGTAATCCGGCTGGCTCGTTCGACCCGACTAGTCGGTGGTTATGGCGTGTGGCACGATAACCGTGCGCATGCCGATCGAACGACGCCCATGACGTCACACCCGTTCGTTCGGGGCGAGGTCGCCTACCACGACGGCTATCCCCGCTACTCGAAACCGGAGATGGAGCGGCGCCATCAGTGGTTGGCTCAGGTCATGGCGGAAGAGGAGATTGATGTCGTAGTCGTGGGAGGGTCGACCGGCCCGCTGGAGACGTCGGTTCAGTACTTCTGTAACTGGCCTCCGCAGGTGATGTCGTACCTGTTGTTCCGTCCCCACGAGGCCCCGGTGCTCTCGGTCCGGCTATGGAATCATCTCCCGGACGCCGAGCGGATCTCGGTCGTGGAGGACGTGGTGTACGGAGGCGACACACCTGCCGACCAGGCCCGGGAGATGGCCTCCCGTCTACGCGGCGGCCGCCGCGTCGGGCTGATCGGCTCCATCCCCCACGACGACCTGGCCGTCTTGCACACCGAAGCGCCGGGGTGCGAATTCATCATCCTCAATCCGGCCTACCAACAGTTCCGGCTGGTCAAGTCGCCCGAGGAGATGATCTTCACCCGCATCGCGTCCCGCATGAACGACGTGGCCGTCGAGGCGCTCTCCGCTCAACTCCGACCCGGGATCAGCGAGCGCCAGGTGGCCCGCATCGTGGAGGAGACCTACCTCGGCGAAGGAGGCGTCAATCTCATACACTTCAGCCTCACCACCCCGATGGCCGATCCCCGGTTCCAGGTACCTCATCAGTACCAGCCAGATCGGACGATCCGGGCGGGGGACGCCTTCGTGACCGAGATCAGCACCACCTTCTGGGGCTACGCCGGCCAGATTCTGCGCACGTTTGCGATCGCCGCCGATCCCACGCCCCGTTACGGACGCCTGTACGAGGTGGCGACGGACATCTACCACTCCATCCTGTCCCGGCTCAGGCCGGGGGTGACGGTGGGCGAACTGCTGGATGAGGCCGACAGGGTGGCGGCGGCCGGCTTCGACATCTGGGATGATCTCGTGCACGGTTTCGGCGGCGCCTACCTGCCTCCCATCGTCAGGACGCGGGCATCCCGTGGCGCCACCCATCCAGAACACTGGGCTTACCCGGAGGGCGCCCTCGTCGTGGTCCAGCCGAACGTCATCGACGGGCTCGCCGGCGTCCAGGTCGGCAACTCGATACAGATCTCCGCCGACGGCGCCGAGGTGACCCAGAGCTTCCCGATGGAGCTGATCCGCTGCGGCTGAACGATCTCACGTTTGGTCGGCTTGGGTGGCGCAATCAGTGTGATTCTGATTCCCGATTCCTCATCGACGGCAGGAACCAGAGTCGGATCGTCCCAGAAAGCGCTGAACACGAGTTCCGCTATTGGCGCAAGCTGGTCATCAAACTGCCTGACGGACGGTCGGCCCTCGATGTCGAGCTCGGCTGCTACCTGGCGCTCGAAGTGCCCCGAGCGAACGACTCGCACAAGTTCCTAGGCGTGGTCGCTTGCGAGCTGGCGGGCACGTTCACGCATGGCGTCTGTAATTTCCGGCTGGCCAACAAGGGCCAGCTCGAGGGGAATCGTGTCCCCCATGTCAACGGCGCGCCAGCCTGGGTCCTCGTGAGAGATGTCCGACACTTCCTTGGCACTCTTACCCCAGAACTGACGAACCATGTCGAGAACTGATTCGATCTCCTCAGCAGAGAACTCCGAAAGGTCAGGTTCCCTGAGGGCGGCGGTTGGGTTCCGGGTGCACGTTCGCGGTTTGACGTTCTTTTGACACGAATCCCCTGACCGCGAAATCCCCAACAGCCACGGGCTTCTCCGCGCCAACCGCACCTATATCGACGGCGCGCGTTTGACGCGGACTGTTAAAAGCCCAGGGCGGCGCGCGTTTCGCCGGGTTCAGAACTGGGTGCAGTGATTATGACTTGGTATGTGCTGGTTTCGCCGGCTCGAAGTCGCCGTGAAGTACGTCGGGGTTGAGGTCTGCGCCGTTAGGCCAGGTGATTGTCCCGGTCTCAGGGTCGACGCTGACTGGGCGAACAAGTCGTCATTGTCAGCGATATCTTCAAAGACACGACCCCAGAGGAGGGGCGCAAGGTCGACCGTGCGTTCGGTCTCGTCTGAGAACCGGAGCCGCAGGACCCGGTCATGCATTACTTCTACTTCAGTGATGTCGACCAATCGACACTCCTATGACAATGGGGCAATTGTACCGGGCGGCTCATGGTTCACTGCTCGCTCCCAACACTCTTCGAGTTCGTCTGTGTGAAGCTCAGCCCACTCCATGACCAGTCTTGCTGCTCTCTGAGGTGGATCTCCAGCCAGAATCGTTCCGTCAAGGGCCACCCTCGCTTTATGACCCGCGTAACGAACGTGGTACTGAGCAGGATGTGATCGCCGAAGAACATGAGGATTGTGATTCCGTAGAACTCGCTGATCCGTGGCATCGACCCGACCGTACGACCCATCGGTGAGATGTTTGAGTAGGCACTAGCCGTCTTCATGGGCCGAGTTCTGGGCGAGCTGCTAACGCACCTAGTTCGACGTTGTGCGGTGGTCAGGATTGCTCTTGCCGGCTGGAAGTCGCCGTGGAGTACGTCAGGGCCTGGACGGAAGGGGCACGGAGGTGGAAGCCGTCGGGGTATCGTCGTGCGATATGCCTTGTGGCTGTTTTCGATGTGCGGCGCTGGAGGAGACGACGGAAACATGACATGGCGCACTGGCGCCGACCCGACGCGACGAGTGGTTGATCGCCGGAGCGTCCCTGCTGTGGCACCCTTACCTCCATGAGCTATGGCTGGTGGAAATTCATCCACCTGGCCGGGGTAGTGGGCTTTGTGGCCACTCACGGCACCTCGATGGCCGCGACGGTTCTGATGCGCCGGATCCGTGAGCCGCAGCAGGTCTCCGGGATCCTGCAGCTCAGCGCAGGCACCGTGGGCGCCTTCTACGTGTCAACGCTGGTGCTGCTGGTGGGCGGTATCGGTGCCGGAGTTGAGGGCCGATGGTTCGATCAGGGCT
This sequence comes from Acidimicrobiia bacterium, assembly GCA_036374335.1. GTDB lineage: Bacteria > Actinomycetota > Acidimicrobiia > Spongiisociales > ZC4RG35 > JANQRA01. The sequence goes on along the minus strand of DASUUC010000076.1, from coordinate 5,254 downwards.
GGATCTGGGTGTCGCTTGGCTTGCTGGTCGCTGTCGGGTTGCTCATGTTTCCCATGGCCCGGGGACACTTCCGGCGAATCCGCATGGTGCTCGAGCTAATGGAATCCGGCACCGCGGTCTCTCGAGACGACTTCGCCCGGGTCCTCAACTCGGGCAACCCCGTCCTCACCGCCGGGACAGGGTCTGTGGCCATCCTTTTCATTGTCTATCTGATGGTCCTGAAACCGTTTTGAGCGCCTATCGAAGGATCCTCGTCGGTGCTCACGGCTCACCGACCTCGGCAGTGGCCGAGGAGACCGCCGCCCGGCTCGCCAAGCAACTCGGGGCGGAACTGACTCTCATCCACGTCGGCGATGACCAGGTGACGACCAACGGGACCGGCGCTCACATCCTCCGGGAGGCGGTGGAACGAGCCCGCGGGCTCGGCATCGAAGCTGGAGCCGAGCACCGCAACGGTGAGGCCGCAACCTCGATCATGGCTGCCGCCGCCGAGCTCCGCGCCGATCTGCTGGTCATCGGCGACCACGGGATGGGGCCGACGAACCGGTTCAGCTTGGGTGGGATCCCGAACCAAGTGGCTCATTATTCTCCTATCGACATCCTCGTGGTGAGAACCACCGAACCTCAGACCCGACATCACAGCTACGGCAAGATCCTGATCGCCACCGATGGTTCGCTGACGGCCCATCAGGCGGCGCGTCATGGTCATGCCCTGGCACAGGCGCTCGGAGCCGATGTCGCCTTGATCTACGTGGGCGACGAGCTGATCGGAGACATCGTGCTTCGTGACACTGCCGCCCGCCTTGGTGGCGACAAGATCGAACTCATCGTGGCCAAAGGCAATCCGGCCGCCCAGATCTCGAGGTTTGCCCTCCACCACGACCTGGTGGTGGTGGGTAACAAAGGGATGACCGGTTCTCGGCGTTACATCCGTCGGGTGGTCCCCCACCGGGTAGCCCACGAAGCCCCATCCGACGTGTTGATCGCCAAGACCGTCGGTCGTTCCTTTTTCGATCTCCGCCCCGGAGAAGGCGCCGTGGTCGAAGTCGAAGGGGAGAAGGTGGCGGCCTACCTTCACGACGACGGCACGACCTACATGCTGTCTGCCCGCTGTCAGCATATGGGTTGCACTGTTGTTTGGAACAGCCGCGCTCTCACCTGGGACTGCCCGTGCCACGGTTCCCGCTACGACTACGCGGGGGCGATCATCAACGGACCAACCACCAGACCGCTGCCGCCGGTCCAAGCCTGAGTGAACCGTCGGGTACCGAGGCGACCCGCACCCCGCCGTTGACTCACGCTCTCGGTGGTGGACGGGGATGGGGGTTTTCAGCGTCTCGTGGATGGATTTGCCTCCTGGTACATCGGGTTTTTCTATTGGAGGAAGTCCAGAACCTCGACAGCGACACCCTGGAGTTCGTGATCGACTACCTGAACAAGCGGTCCGTGGTTGTCTCAGATCAAGCTGGCGCAGGCCGCGCGAATCGCTCCTGCCGTGTCGATGGCCTCTTTGACTTCGGCCTTCCCGAAGGTTTGTGATCCGTACTCGGATCGGTTTCGGTTGCGTCTGAGACGATCGAAACGGTTGAGGGCGGGTTCGTCGACCTGCGTAGCCAACGCGTCGGCATACTGGACGAGACCCTGATGTGATCCGTGACGGCTGAGGACTCTGTGTTCCGACATCAGGAGTGCACCTGCGACGGACTTCCGGGCGGCGTCGTATGCGAGGACGTAGGCGCCGGATGGGTCGAGTTCGGCGATCTTGGTGGCCGCCTCGAGATGTCGCCCGGCGTCGTCGAACCATTTGGTGGCGGTCGCCTGATCAGGTTCCACCACTTCGATTAGCCCCCTATTCCGCAGTTCGTCGAGTGTGGTCATCGCAGATCGATCCGTGGGCCGGTCTTGACCGCTCTCTCAAACAACCCGTCGGCTTCTTCCCATTCGGCGGGGGAGCGAACCGTGACATTGACCGGTCGCCCGACTTTGGCCTCCACGGCGGAGGCTGCGTCATAGACCTCTCCGACGTCGGGATCGCCGACGACCAGCACGTCGATGTCGGCAGGGGCCTTCTCCGCTGGATCGGCCCAGGAGCCATAGATGAAGGCATCCTCTATCCCGTTCACATCGGCCAGGGCTGTGCGAAGCAGGGGCTCGGGGCCAAGTGTCTTGAGGAGCAAGCCCCGCAGCTCCGTGTAGACCGGCGAAGACGAATCGGCTTCGATCAGCCGGTTCCGGCCGACCGTCGTGGATCCGACCAGACCGGCGGACTCGAGTCGCTCCACTTCTTTATGGGCTCCGCCCAATGAGGTGCCGGCACGTCTCGCCAGTTCGCTGAGCGAGATCGGCCCTTCGGCGAAGACGAAGAGCTCGCCCAGTAATCTCTCCTGTTCGGGAGATCTGTACAGCGGTAGCCGGGTACCTACTTTCACAAAGCATGAAGTTAGCTTCACGGAAAGTGAACGTCAACCTGGCTGTCGCCTCGCAAGGCGCGTCTGCACACCCGCGTAGGTTCACGTGCGTTTCATTTCGAGAAGTCTCGCCAGAGCCCGACCACCGTTTCCTCTCCCCGTTGGTGGTCGGGCGCCTTGGCCAGTTCGATCAGCCTCTTATGTGCCGATACACGACCGATGGGTCAAACACGTCGACCATGGTCTCGTTGTCTTCGAGCACCTTGAATTCGGCATGGATGCCATCGACAGCAACGATCTCCGATTTGCCCTTGCACCTGATGTCGGTGAAATCGGCAAAGATGACCTTGCTGCCATCGTCGTAGAGAGCGTTTGTGGTTATTGCCGTCACGCGGGCTGCAGGACTACACCCGAAGGTTGCCCTCGAATCCACGAGTTCGACGGTGAAGTAGCCGGTGTTCCCCAAGTGTTCCGTGATCGTCACTTTCAGCAGACTGCCGTCATAGGGATCACGAGCCTGCCAGACCCCGTCGATAGCGTCGCCGTGTTCTGCGTAGGCAGGTACGGCTCCTCCGATGACCAGCATCATGACCGTGGCCATCAATGCGAGTCTTCTCATCTCCCCTCTCCTTTCCCCGTCGGGATCGACGGGAAATTCGGATGTCGGTCGGACACTCGTCCGCATCCTGGAGAGTCGACTCTCACATCAAGATTTTGTTCAACGGAAGCTCCCGATCAATAGGAAATTCCCCTGACATTCAGACAGGAGACCAGCTCCTGTAGAACTCGCTAATCCGTGGCATCGATCCGACCGTAGGAGGCACCTGTGACATGTGTGACGTGAGTTCTCGCCTCGCATGGGACAGCTTTCCGGTGGAGACCCCAACACGACCTATTTCGACCTGGGCGCGTTTGACGCCGTGCGAAGTGCCTGGTCAGAGGGCCGTCGTCAACGCCGGAGGACGGATTCTTGCCCGACTACATCGCGGAAGTGGCGCGCGCAGCCGCCCTCTGAAACCCAGTCTGGGCGACCATCCGCTACCGACCCAGGTCGGGCTCGCGACGATCTAGGCCGGGGTCATCGAACCCTCGGTCACCTCGGCCTTGTGGGCGGCGAAGGCAGCCAGGACCTCTTCTTTCTCCTGTGGCGGCACGTCGAAAACGTCGAGCGTCCGCGCCAACTCGGCTGCGACTTCGTCGAACTCGGCCGGGGTGATCTTGAATTGGCGGTGGGCCTCCTCCAGGCCAAGCGTCGTGGTCCCCGGCTTCGTCGGGCTGTACTCGAAGGGTCCACCCGACACACTGCACACCCACAGGGTTCGCATGAACTTCAGGCCCGGAAGTCGCCCCAGATTGTTCGTGTGCCATTCCCTGAGCTCGGGGTTACCTGACCCCTGACCGACAGTGGGGTTGTCGATCAATGCGTCGCTGAACTTTTCTATCACCGCTGCGATGGCGAACACGCCACCGAGCCTGTCGTACAGACTCGCCTCGCCCATGATTCGATCCTCCTAGTTTCCTTGCCGTCCCTCAGCCGTTTGGCCTCTGGCTAGAACTCGCTAGCTGGAGACCGAGGGTCGAGTCGACGGTCCAACTGCTCTCCCTGACGATCTGGGTTAGTTGTGAACCGACAGGAATGAGCAGTCTCTATACGCATGGACTACCGATCCGGTTCGCGCTGCAAACGAACTGGGCTGCCGCGCCGGTGAAACTCGCCCCGATCAAGCCGATCGAGAGCCTATCGATGCCTCCTCTGAAGGTCCATGTGCGGCCGCTGGCGATCAATTCTGCCGACGAAATGTTGGGCGGAGTGACCTCGATCTACCCCAGTTTCGCGAGATCGGCCGTCGATTCGGACGACCCGCGTCCTGGTGCGACGGATCAATCAGACCTCGCGCCGGCGATCCGCGGGCTAGATTGCTGCTGACACCTGGGGGCCGTCTGGACACCAACGAAGAATTGCCACCCGCCAACGGAGCCAACACGCCTTCGTCCCTCTCGAATAGGGAGGGCGAAGGGGTGCCGGCGCTGCTTCGCCCGTTTGTCGAGTTCGTGGCCCGGATCCAGGCGCGTCTCGAGACGAAGCTGCTAGTCGGTTTCTTGGGTATCTCGGTGCTGATGTTGGCTCTTGGCATCGTGAGCCTGTTCGTGGTCAACCGCATGGGCACCCAGGTTGACCATCTCTCGGCGCTCGAGGACCAACAGCAAAGAGCCCAGGAGATGCTCTACAACGTCACGGCGCAGTCTCATTTCCGGACCATGGCCTTGCTCACCGGCGAACCGGTTTGGAACGACAAGATCGTCACGGCCAAGGACGCGTTCACGGCTCTCGTGGCCGAGACCGAGGCGAACGCCATCGGGGACCACGGTGATCGCTTCGACCAGCTCATCTCAATCGATCAGCGCTACAGACAGGCCGGTATCCGAGTCGAGGAACTGCAGGCTGCCGGCGACCTCGACGGTGCCCTCGACATCCACATCCAGTCAGAGCACGAGATCAGCCACGAGCTGGAAGATCTGCTCAACTCGTTCATCGCAGACACCGAGTCGATGCTCGCCGACGAGATCGCCGGCTTCTCGGGAGTCCGACGATTCCTCACCATCGCGCTCGCAACATTCTCGGCGATGAGCCTGGCCGGGGCGATTGCCATGGGTGCGATCATCTCGTGGACGGTCATCCTGCCGGTGCGAAGGATCGACGGGGCTCTGGACGACCTGGCGAGCGGCGATTTCACCTCACGAGTCGACGTTCCCAACAGGGACGAGTTCGGCAAGCTCTCCCAGAACGTCAACCGCGCCAGTGAGCAACTCGAGGTGCTCTACGGCAGGCTCGAGACCGTCAACCG
>DASUUC010000075.1:0-4792 GCA_036374335.1 Acidimicrobiia bacterium | reverse complement strand
TGGTCTCTCCACGGACGAGCTGAGATACGCCATGGATGAGCTCGAGCGGGAGGGAATCCTGACCCGGATAGTCTTCCTCGACGCCGAAGACAGCGTCATCGTCAGCCGCTACGAGGAGAACCGGAGACCGCATCCTCTCGGCCTCGACACCATCAGCGAAGCCATCGTCGCCGAGCGAGCGCTGCTCGCCGAGCTTCGGGAGATGGCCGACGTGATCATCGACACCTCAAACCTGAACATCCACGAGCTGCGGGAGCGTCTCGAGGCTCAGTTCTCCGAGGACGAGATGAACCGGCCGATGCGGGTCTCGATCAGGTCGTTCGGCTTCAAACATGGCACCCCCCGAGACACCGACCTCGTCTTCGACGTCAGATTCCTCCCCAACCCCCATTGGGTGCCGGAGCTTCGAGACATGCGTGGGACCCACCCGACGGTGAGCGATTACGTGCTCTCCTCCGACGGGGCCAAGGAGTTCGTCGACCGAGTCGACGAGCTCCTCGAATTCCTCATCCCCATGTTTCAGAGCGAGGGCAAGTCGTATCTCTCCATCGGGATCGGGTGCACCGGTGGCCATCATCGTTCGGTTGCCATCGCCGAGGAACTGAGGAACCGGCTCGCGGCCCACGGGATCAACGCCTCGGTCAGTCACCACGACATCGAGCGGTGAAACCCCAAACGGAGACCGCGCTCGAGCCGCTGCTGCTCGACCCTGCGGGCCCCTCCGTGGTCGCCATCGGCGGCGGCCACGGCCAGGCCTCGGCCCTGGAGGCGATCCAGACCTATGCCGGTTTCATCTCGGCGCTGGTCTCTGTCGCCGACGACGGCGGGTCATCGGGTCGGCTCACCCACCTCGGCATCCCCCCTCCAGGTGACATCCGGCGCTGTCTGCTCGCCCTCACCCCCGACCCGTCGCTGTGGTCCGAGTTGTTCGCCCACCGCTTCACCGAGGGCGACATCAGCGACCACTCCCTGGGCAATCTGATCCTCGCTGCGTTGACCGACCTGTTCGGCGATTTCTCCACCGCGGTCGACACGGCGGGGAGGATGCTCGGCGCGCTCGGCGACGTGATCCCGGTTGCCGACCAGCCGGTGACGCTCTCGGCGGTGATCGACGGCAAGACCGTCGCCGGGCAGGCGGCCATAACCAGCACCGAAGGCCACATCTCCCGACTCGACATCGAGCCGTCTGACACCATGGCCTCCCAAAGGGCGTTGGAGGCGGTGGCCGGAGCCAATCAGATCGTCATCGGCCCTGGCAGCCTCTACACCTCGGTGATCTCGGCACTGATGGTGCAGATGCTCGCCCCTGCGGTGATGGAGGCCGAGGCGCAACGGGTGTTCGTCCTCAACCTGGTCACCCAGGAGGGTGAAACTCTCGGCATGTCGGGTAAGGACCACATCGATGCCCTTGCCGAGCATGTGGGAATCGAAGGATCGGGAGTCGTGATAGCCCACGACGGGCCCATCGACATTCCGCCCGGCCACGAAGCGGTGCGGGTGTCGGCCGAGGATGCCGCCCGTCACGGATGGGAGCTGATCCTCGCCGACGTCAACGACACTGCGGCCAACTGGCCACAACACGACCCGATCAAGCTCGGCCTGGTCCTCGAGAAACTCGCCAACGCCAGGAGCTGACACCTTGAACCGATATCTCACTCTGGACGACGTGGACGTCGAGGGTCTTCGGGTCCTCGTCCGATCGGACCTCAATGTGCCCATCGACCAGGGCCACGTCGGCGACGACTTCCGCATCAGGTCGGCGCTACCCACTCTGGAGCGCCTCCTCCAACACGGTGCGTCTGTAACTGTTTGCTCGCATCTCGGTCGACCCGAAGGCCCAGACCCCGCCTACTCCCTGGAGCCGGTCGCCAAACGGATGGACGAACTCACCGAGCGCACCGTCAGCTTCAACACACCAGGCGACATCACCGTCATGGAGAACACACGATTTCTCGACGGGGAGACGGCCAATGACAGACAAGTCGCGGAGAGATTGGCCGATGACTTCGAACTTTTCGTCCAGGATGCCTTCGGCTCGGTGCACCGGGCCCATGCCTCCACCGTCGGGGTGGCGGAGATCATCAAATCGGTCGCCGGTCCGCTTCTCGACGACGAGCTCAAGGCCCTCGGTCGGCTGCTGGCAAACACCGACCACCCCTACACCGTCGTTCTCGGTGGGGCGAAGGTCTCCGACAAGCTGGGAGTCATCGACAACCTGTTGCCCAAGGTCGATCGCATGTTGATCGGTGGAGGGATGTGCTTCACCTTCCTCGCCGCGCGAGGCAACGAGGTGGGTGACTCGCTGGTCGAGGAGTCGATGCTCGACACGGTCAACGACCTGGCCAGCGACCAGAAGATCGTGCTCCCCGACGACGTCGTGATCGGCGACAGCTTCTCTGCCGATTCCAAGCACCAGGTGAAGCCGGTAGGGAAAATTCCCGAAGGGTGGATGGGCCTCGACATCGGCCCGGACACATCCGAGCTATTCGCCGGGCTGATCAGAGAATCGGCCAGTGTCTTCTGGAACGGTCCCATGGGGGTCTTCGAGTGGGAGCCGTACCGTTCCGGCACCGAGGCGGTCGCCCGGGCCATGGGGGAGTGCGAAGGTTTCACCGCAGTAGGTGGTGGCGATTCGGCGGCCGCCCTCCGTCTCCTCGGTCTCGAAGACACCGTGTCTCACCTCTCTACGGGAGGAGGAGCCAGTCTTGAGCTGCTCGAAGGCGAGATTCTGCCCGGTGTCGCCGTTCTGGAAAGATGGGTGCAATGACCGACCGCACCCCACTCATCGTCGGCAATTGGAAGATGAACGCCAACCACCTTGAGGCGATCCAGATGGTCCAGAAGCTGTCATACCGGCTCGAGGCCGAAGACTACGAGCGGGTCGAAGTCGTGGTCGCCCCTCCATTCACCTCGCTGCGGTCCATCCAGGTGGTCACCGAACAGGACCGGATCCCGATAGGACTCGGCGCCCAGAACGTGCACTGGGCTGACTCGGGGGCTTTCACCGGAGAGATCTCACCTCCGATGCTGGCCAAGCTCGCCGTCAGACATGTGATCGTTGGCCACTCGGAACGGCGCGAGCATTTCGGTGAGACCGACGAGATGGTCAACAAGAAGGCCAAAGCCGTGATCGGGGCCGGGATGGCGGCGATCGTGTGTGTCGGGGAGACGCTCGAACAGCGTGAAGCCGGTGAGGCCGAAACGGTCGTGTCCTCTCAACTGAATGGAGCTCTCCGCGGTCTCAGCCTGGCCGAGGGATCGAGGCTGGCCATCGCCTATGAGCCGGTTTGGGCCATTGGCTCGGGGAGAACCGCCCTCCCCGACGACGCCGGCCTCATCGCCGGGCTGATCAGGGAACAGCTCCGAGAGACGGTGAACAGCGAGGTGGGGGAACAGGTTCGGATCCTCTACGGAGGATCTGTCAACCCGGTGAACATCAAGGATTTCATGGCGAAGACGAACATCGACGGCGCCCTCGTCGGCGGCGCTTCGCTCGACCCCGACCAATTTGCTGCCATTGTGAGGTACCGGATATGAGTCACAAACTGATACTGCTCAGACACGGCGAATCAGTCTGGAATCTGGAGAACCTGTTCACCGGTTGGACCGATGTCGGGCTGACCGAGGCAGGGGAGATCGAGGCGCGGACCGCTGGAAGACTGATGGCCGAGGAGGGCCTGAAACCCGACATCATGTTCACCTCGGTTCTGAAACGGGCCACGGAGACCGCCGACCTCACCCTGGAGGAGGCGGGATGGACCGACATCCCCACCAAACGCAGTTGGAGGCTCAACGAGCGGCACTACGGCGACCTTCAAGGGCTGGACAAGAAGGAGACCGCCGCCAAGCACGGGGAAGATCAGGTGCTGATCTGGCGGCGGTCATATGACACCCGGCCTCCGGCACTCGAGGTCGAGGACGAGCGGCACCCCTCACACGATGCTCTCTACGCCGACGTCGATCCTGCCGAGCTGCCGGCGACCGAGGCCCTCTCCGATGTCGTCGATCGCCTGCTGCCCTACTGGTTCGAAGAGATCGCTCCCGAGCTGAAGGCGGGAAAGACCGTGCTGATCGTCGCCCACGGGAACTCGCTGCGTGCGCTGGTGAAACACCTGGACGACGTCAGCGAGGAGGACATCGTCGGGTTGAACATCCCCACCGGGATACCTCTCGTCTATGAGTTGGACGACGACCTCCGGCCTATCGAGAGCCGCTATCTCGGTGACGAGGAGGCGGCAGAGGCGGCCGCCGAAGCAGTGGCCAAACAGGCCGGCTAGTGGAACTCAGCGACCGCTGGTAGAATATGTGTCCCGTCCGACGGCGGGTTTCCAGTGTCTTCGACCTAAACAAGCATGAACATTCTCACTGCGATCGCGATCGTCGTCCACATCATCCTCTCCCTGGCGCTCACGGCTTTGGTGCTGCTGCACTCAGGTAAGGGTGGTGGGCTGTCCGATGTGTTCGGCGGCGGGATGTCGACGTCGAACCTGACCGGTTCGACGGTGGTGGAGCGCAACCTCGACCGGCTCACGGTCTTGGTCGGCGTTCTGTTCGGGGTCAGCACGTTCGCACTGACCTTCATTCTGAGCTGACACGACCGTAGAATCGCCGACCGAAACACTCCTGTCGGAGTGGCGGAATTGGAAGACGCGCCAGACTAAGGATCTGGTGGGGCCAACGCCCCGTGGAGGTTCGAGTCCTCTCTCCGACACCAAACCCCCAAGTAGCGGGGTTGTCTCCCGAATCGGCCGTCATGCCGGCGCAAACGTCAGAGCCTGATTGCAGTCCAACT
>DASUUC010000074.1:0-10693 GCA_036374335.1 Acidimicrobiia bacterium | reverse complement strand
CTTCTCGCCCGCGCTGCCCGTTCTCTGGCCACAGAGCGCGATCAGGCGCGCCGTCTCGGAGCTCTGGCCGTGATCGCCACCGGAACGTGGGTGGAGCGCAGTGAGGACGAGTTGCTCGAGGATGTGATCTCGGTTGTCGCCGACCGTTTCGCGCCAGACATGGTGAGGGTGGGTGTGATGGCCTCCCCCGGCGCAGTCACCTTCCCCGACCGTCTCAGCACCGGGCCCTGGCCGGAGGCGGGAGACCGCTACTCGTCGGATCTGACAGTCGGGGGACAGGCTTCGGGTGTCGTCGAGTTCGCCCGACCCGCCGGACAGTTCCAACCCCCTGACTTCGTGATCATGGACACGCTCGTGGCCGAGATCGGCATCGCCGTCGAGAACGTCCGCCTCTACCGTCAACTCGACACGCTCTTCCGAACGTACTTGTCTCCCGATGTCGTCGAGACTCTCAAAGCCGACCCATCGCAAGCGGGCCTCGGCGGGTCGATCGCCCACCTCACCGCCCTGTTTGCCGACCTCAGAGGCTTCACCACCTTCTCGGAGCGAACCGACCCGGCTCAGGTCATGGAGTTGTTGAATCGCTATTTCGGGGTCGCAGTCCCCATCGTGTTACAGAACGGAGGCACCGTCGTCCAGTTCGTCGGAGACGCCATGCTCGCCGTCTTCGATGCGCCCACGCCGCGGCCCGACCACGAGTTCCGCGCCGCCCGTACCGCCCTGGAGATGCAGAAGGCGATCAATCGGGTTGCCGGGGATGGTCCCGACACGCCACGGTTCCGAATCGGAATCAACACCGGCCCCGCTCTCATCGGCAACATTGGAAGCGCCGAGTTGCGCAGCTTCAACGTAGTGGGCGATGCAGTCAACGTCGCAGCCCGATTGGAGACGTCGGCCGATCCGGGCACGGTTTTCATCGGGGAGACCACATACTCGGCGATTGCGACCCGCGTGGAGGCGACACGGCTGGGGCCGCTGGAGTTGAAGGGGAAGGACCTACCGGTCACCGCCTACAGGTTGGAGCGCATCCTCGACAGATGAGCGAGGGTGCCGGAGTCGCTCTCGCTCGCAGGCGCGGGGAGCCAGAACGAGACTTTGCCTCCCGGGCCGGGCTCGGCGTGGATGTCACCACCGAGTGCCACCACGTAGCTCCGAGCGATCGACAACCCCAGCCCGGCGCCACCTGCCGTCCTGGTCCGGGAGGCATCGTCACGGGCGAATCTATTGAAGGCTCGTACGGCGAAATCCTTCGAGAAGCCGGCTCCCTGATCGATCACGGTGCAACGGGCGGTACTGCCGTCATTCACCTGGATCACGACCTCGCCGCCCTCCGGGGAGTGCCTCAGCGCATTGTCCAAGAGGTTGCGGACCACCCTGGCCACGGCCTCGGGGGCACCGACTGCCAACACCCGGCCGTCGGCCTCGAGTCGCGGCGAAACGCCCCGGGCCGAGGCCAGCGGTCGGAACACCTCCATCGCCTCGTCGACGATCTCGGTCAGGTCGATGACCTCGGCCGACAGGACGATGTCGCCCGACTCCAGTCTCGCCATGAGAAAGATGTCATCGACGAGGCGACCCAGGGCATCGACATCGGCTACGAGAGACGCCAGAAAACGCTCCGGCTCGTCGGTGAGCCCGTCTTGAAGCGCCTCCACCGCGGCACGCATCGAGGCCAGCGGGGTGCGCAGATCGTGGCCAACGGCAGCGAACAGCGCCCGGCGTGCCTGCTCCTCCCGAAGCCTGGATTCCTCAGCGGCCTGCAGAGCGTCTGCCATGACATCGACGTCGCGAGCCAGCCTTCCCGCCTCGTCGGAACGGCGAACTCCCGTCCTGGCGGCAAGGTCACCTTCGGCTATGGCCGATGATGTCGAACCTATCCGGTCGAGATCCTCGGTGAGGGGACCGCTGACGGTCAGCCCGAAGGCCAGAGAGGCAACCACGCCGAAACCCATCAGCACCAACAGCAAACTCAGGTCGTGCGCCGAGATGAACATCTGACGACCGGCGACGACCAAAGCCAAAACGAGAATCAGAACCGAGGCGGCTCCAAGAACGACGACCGTTATCTTCAGAGAAGGGAAGCGACGCGCCAGTCGGGGCAACACGTTGGCGGCGACGGCGATACCGGCGGCCATCAAGCCGAAGAGAAGCAGGGCTCCGAGCCGGTCCGCAGCCGAAGGGTGCATCGTGAACTCGAAGACCGCCATTCCGATGACGACGAGGATGATCGCGGTCAACAGTGATCTCATGGCTTGAACCGATATCCCACGCCCCAGACCGTGATGAGGCGTTGCGGTGACTGTGCGTCGTCCTCGATCTTCTGACGGAGCCGTCGAATGTGGACAGTGACGGTCGACGGATCCTGCCAGTCACTGTTCGAGTCCCACACGTGATCGAGGATCTGTGCCCGGGAGAAGACCTGACGTGGAGAGGAGGCCAGGAAGAAGAGCAAGTCGAACTCCTTGGGAGTCAACTCAACTGGCTCACCGGCGACGAGCACCTGGCGGAGGGCTGGATCGACACTGATCCCCTCGAACTCGATGCGGTCTCCGTGCTGTGGAGGCCCCATGGTCCGCTTGAGCACGGTACGCACCCGAGCCGCCAGCTCTCGGGGAGAGAACGGCTTCACCAGATAGTCATCGGCGCCCAACTCGAGACCGAGCACCCGGTCGGATTCCTCCCCTCGGGCGGTGAGGAGGATCACCGGTGTGTCGCCCAGCTGGCGAACGGCGGAGAGAACCGAGAGACCGTCAGTCTCGGGGAGCATCACGTCGAGCACGATCAGGTCGGTGGGTTGGGTCTCCACATGTTCCAGGGCGGACCGGCCGTCGGCCGCCTCGGTCACCGAGAAACCGTCCCGGGTCAAGTAGGCGGCGACTACCTCGCGCACCATGGGCTCGTCATCGACTACGAGCACCGAGCGTCCTTGGAAGTCCGTGAGCGCCATTCCCATCTTCGCTCGTCTCTGCAGCACCCGGGGCGGGACAGTCAAATTCGACATTGCAGACGGTTCATCTGTCGATGATCACCCACTGGCCGTTAAGCGAATGTCAAGCGAGCCGGCCCCCCGGAGGGTGCCCGCAACCAGGCGGACCGGAGCGGGCACCCGCGGACGCTGATTTCTAGGCCTCGCCTCGGGGGACCTTGATCAGGGGGCACTCGAAGTAGCGGATTACTCCGTGATCGATCGCATATCCGTCGGCAATGGCGGCATGGATCTCGGCTGCGGAGTCGAGGTCGCCACTTTCGTTGGTGTCGGCCTCTTCGAGGTCGAGCACCTCCAACGCATGGACCTGCCAGCGGCCCCCGTTGAAATCGCGGTCCCCTGGTGCCGCGGTGGCCACATTGTGCTGGCCAGCAATGTCATAGATGGTGTCAAAGCTGTGGTCCGGCGCTCCGGTGTCGGAGAAGTCGGTAGGTGTCCCCACTGTGCGGTACAACTCGCCATCGACGTAGATCGCGGGCCCGGATACCCCTGCCATCGCTGCCCCGGGCAGCATGAACAGGGCCGCACCCGCAAGTGCGAGCAGAATCGTGAGTTTGCGCAAGATCGCTCCTTTCACGCTCCCGACGTTCGGAAGCCTGTTGTCAACGTATGGGTGTCATCTTTCGAAACCCTGAACAGGGCCTGAAGAAACCGACAACGGTCAGGCGCGCACGGCCGGGGACCGAATCCGCATCGCTCGGTGGCGGGCCGGGTGACGGTGATGAGCGAACGGCTTGGTCGCTCCCACCCGGCGTTCAACAACCGGCCTCGGCACCCCCGTCGGTCGGCATTCGGGATCGTGTCCGACACAGACCCCCGGGACGAGGAAATTGGTTTGAGCCCGAGCAATATCGGCAATCAACGCTCGTGTCGATACGCGTCGGGCTTTCCGGTTGGAGCTACAACGATTGGACTGGCCGCTTCTACCCTCCGGGCCTGCACTCGAGTGAGTGGCTTGCCTTCGTGGCCAGCATCTTTCCGACAGTAGAAGTGAACCGCACGTTTTACTCGTTGCTGCAACCGGACACCTACCGGCAATGGCTCAAAGAGGTCCCGAGCGACTTCGTGTTCTCGGTCAAGGGCAGCAGGTACATCACTCACATGAAGCGCCTGCGGGATGTCGAGACTCCACTCGCAAACTTCTTCGCTTCGGGAGTCCTGGAACTAGGGGGTCATCTCGACACCTTGCTCTGGCAGCTGCCTGCCAACCAGAAAGTCTCCTCCAGCGTTCTGGCTGACTTCCTCTCCATGTTGCCCACATCGAGTGACCAGGCTGCGAGAATTGCCCGCCACCACGATCAACGTGTCACTCGCTTCGAGAAGCCGGCAGGGGCGACATCTCCCATCCGTCATGCCGTTGAGCTACGCCATCCGGAAAGTCTGGACAGCGATTTGCTGCACGCTGCGCGGACACACAATGTCGCCATCGCGATATCACACGCTTCCAACTGGCCGCTCTTCGACGAGAGAACAGCCGATTTCGCCTACATCCGTCTTCACGGACCGGGCAAGCTGTACGCCAGCGCCTATTCGTCCCAAGAATTGGACGGGTGGTGCTCGAGAATCACTCGTATGGGCATCGAGCAAGACGTCCTGGTCTACTTTGACAATGACAGCGGTGCCCACGCTCCGCACGATGCCATGGCTTTGATGGATCGGCTCGCTCGTGGTTGACCTCCTGTCTCGCTTCAACCGACGAGCGGGCGGCCGGGACGCTACGCGGCCGCCCTCATGTTCGGTGCTATCGGCTTCGGAATGGGGCTCCTCGCCTCACTCAGGGGACAACCGGATGGCGGTTCCTCCTGGACTGTCGCCGTGGCGACGTGCGGTTTCACAGGCGGTACCGGCGCTGGGGGGGCGAGGAGAGGGCACACCGATTCACAGTCGGCATAGTCGGGGTATTGCGGGCGGAGTGATCGGATGGATCCTCGACACAACGAGAGCGTTGTGGCCGGTCACAGCCGCACCACAACGCTATTGACTGCAGGCCTGGCCACGCTTCGCCACGACGCGCCGACCTGGGCCGACAGTATCCGGCGTCCGGACGCCTTCGATCCGGCCACCCGGCACAGAGGTAGGTCCGGCGTGACGTATGCCGGCGCCTCCCACATCGATGCCCACCCTCAGAGATCACCTTCCAGATCGGTGCTGAACGCGACGGCCGCAGCTTCGTGGTGGATGGTGCGCAACAACTCGATCTGTTGTTCGGCTCGCCGCTCCAGGTCCTCGAAGTCGAACCCTGAGAGATCGACCGCGATGGGCTGACCGTGATGCAACGCCGCCCATAGGCGTTGTTTGCCGGTGACTCCGGACATCAACGCTTCGGCTTCCAGGACCTGGCTGAGCGGCGAATACCGGACGATTCTCCCATTCAGCTTGAGACGTGAGACTCTCTCGACCACCACGGCGAGGCGCCGTTTTGCTTGCCCACCACTCATTTGCAGTCTCTTCCGTAGCTCGGAGAGCGTGCGGCGGTCCGACTCGATCTGCTCGCATAGCCAGGCCAGGTCCTCTGCCCACGTAGTGTTGCGGTTGTGCCGAAACATCCGGTTGGCGAGGTTGACGCCCGCAGCGGCGCCTGCCCAATGGTCGTCCAGGTAGATACTGAGGAGTTCCATCTGATCGTGATGAGGGGTGGTGGTGTCCCGGGACATTTGCCGACGGTCGTACCCACCATCCTGACCCAGGAAACGGCGACGACTCGATAGCGATTGACGCGCTTGACATGGTCGAGCATGCATGAGTCTCGAGAACCACGAGCTGTTGCCTTAGCCGGCCCGGGTCCGAGCCCCGGAGGTTCCGCACTGTGATCCCACCATCTCAGTGATCTCGTCGAGCCGTGATCCACACCTGACTGAGACCGCCCGCGTTCAACCATTGAGGCCGATCCTGGGGGGTGCAGCCTGTTCTCGGGAGATTTCTAGCCTTTCGGGGTCCTAACGTCGTCGTATGTCATCGCTCCCCGTCGACAACAGATCTCACCGTCCGGAGATCGCGGTCACCGTCGACGCCGTCATAATCACGTCACGTGACGGCAAGCCCATGCTCGTGATGGTGCGACGGGGTAACGAGCCATTTCTGGGGAGTTGGGCCCTGCCCGGCGGGTTCGTCGAGATTGATGAAGATCTGTCGGACGCCGCATCCCGGGAGTTGAGGGAAGAGACCGGACTCACCATCCCGGCTCAAGCGCTCACCCAGCTCGGTGCCTACGGAAGACCAGGGCGCGACCCGAGGATGCGCGTCGTCTCCATTGCCTACTGGGCTTACCGTGACCATCTCGACGAGCCGACTGCCGGAAGCGATGCCGCCACCAGCCGTCTGATTCCCTTGGACGAGAGCCTTGCAGAGGATTTCGATTTGGCGTTCGATCACAGCCAGATAGTGAGCGATGCGGTGAAAGCGGCCAGGCGAGAAGGCTGGCCGGTCGGGGATGGGTAGCCCGCGTTGACTCAAACGGTCGAGCCCCGATTCTCGAGAACGCCTCCCGACGACCGCCCAGTTCCCTGATCACGCTCCCGTTTGTATCGTCGGCTGGATAAGCCAGCTGCCAAACAACGACCAATCGCTCACGGTCGCCCAGTTACTCGCCCGGGTCCAACAAGTCGTCGTCGCCGAATTCCCCGGACCTGTCTGGGTGAGAGGAGAGGTGACGGGTTATCGACGAACCAGTGGTGGGGCGGCATTCTTCCGGCTGGCCGATCCCGACGTCGATGAAGCCGCAGTGGACGTTGCTGCCCGGGGAAGGGTGATGGCCGGAATCGACCAGTTGCTCGCAGACACCGGGCTCGGCGGTCTCCGCGACGGAGTCGAGGTCAGAGTGCAGGGTACGGTCGGAGTCGAGCGACGCAACTCGGTCTTGCGGCTCTCCCTTCTCCAGATCGACCCCGCTTTCACCACAGGGCGGCTGGCCATTGACCGTGCCCAGCTCATCCGCAAGCTGAGCGCGGAGGGGACACTCGACGCCAACGGGGACCTGCCCATGCCGCTGGTCCCCCTGAAAATCGGACTCGTCACCAGCCGAGGCTCGGCGGCGCACGGCGACTTCATCGACCAACTGCGGCGATCGCCCTATCGCTTCGCCGTGAAGACCGCCCACACCCCTGTACAAGGAGAGACGGCTCCCGAACGAGTCGCTGCCGCCCTCCGCCGATTCACATCGAACCAAGTCGACGTCGTGGCCCTGGTCAGAGGGGGCGGATCCCAGCTGGATCTGTCGGTATTCGACAGCGAAATCGTCGCCCGAGCCATCGCCGCCGTCCCGGTACCCGTCATCACCGGCCTGGGACATGATATGGATCGAAGTGTGGCCGACGATGCTGCCTCCCATGCCGAGAAGACGCCGAGCGCGGCCGGAGAGTGGGTGGTGAACCGGGTGAGGGACTTCTCGGGTCGGCTCGACCGGGCCAGACATCTCATCCGCCGCGAAGGACAAAACGCGCTGCAGCGACACCAACACCTCCTGCGCCAGGCAGCATCGGACATCGGCGGCGGTGCCACAGCGCTGCGCCGCCAAAGCGACACACTGGACCGTCTCACCGCCGACATCGCCGGCGGTTCTCGGCGAGTGATTTCCGACCAGATGAGGTTGCTCGCATCTCTCGACGACTGGTTCTCTGCGGTGGGCCTGGAGCAGACGCTGCGCCGGGGTTTCTCGATCGTGACCAACGGAGACGGGAAGGTGGTCAAATCGGTGCGACAGGTTTCGGTCGGAGATCGACTGACCATCCGCTTGGCCGACGGTACGGTCCAGGTCGAGGCGACCGAATCATGAGCACCGAAGATCTCTCCTACAGCCAGGCGCTCGACGAGTTGCGGGCGATCCATGCCCGTTTATCGGCCCCCGACGTCGACGTCGACCGCCTGCTCGAAGACGTGCAGCGAGCGTCGGAGTTGCTGGACTTCTGCCAGAAGCGCATCACCGCCGTAGGTGAGCAGCTCGAAGAGGTACTCCAGGACTTCGAGGAGCCGAACACCTGAGCCGAGGCTGTCAGCTCACACGATCACTGAGACGTTGCCCCCTTGTGCCCGCTGTCGTCCTTGGGGACGAAGAACAGGTCGAGGAGACGGGTGTTGATCTTCTTGAAGTCGTCGGTCTCCAAGGTACCGTCGTTGTGGAGATCATTTGCCTCCCGGAGCAGTCGCATCCACTGCTGGGTGGCTTCGCGAGTGGGAATCGCCTCGGACATGACCGAAACCTCTACCGCCTCGACCTTCCTCAACAGCCGGATCGTTTGTATCTCGGCGAGTGTGGGGACGTTTTCGACCTCTTCCAGTTGGGTGCCGACGTCGGCGAGCCGAGGGAGGTTGTGGGCAAGAGCCTTGGCAGGCTCGAACCTGCGTTGCCTGACCCCCGCCTTCACCACTGGTAACCAGATGACAGTCAGACCGAACACGGCCAAGGCACCGAGTGCCACACCGATCCACACCTGGCTGTCGCTCCCGAAGGAGCTCAACCCGGCGCAGAGGCCAGCCGGGTCGTCGGTGAACAGATCGATGATCGCGTAGGTGCAGTCAACGATCAGGACGGCCGCCGTTGCCACGGCCGCACAAACCGCGGTGAGCAATACACGCAATAGCATGATTCGTTAGGCCATCGGCCGCAACCACCATCCACTTGACCGGTCAACCCGAACCTAATGCTGTGGCTCCCATATTTGGGAGCTACGACGTCTCATTCGCAAAGGGGGCCGGAAGGCCGGGATCAACCTCTAAAGGAGCCGACCGCTCGTAGAGTCTCGTCGTCCGGGCCGATCCCGGAAGGATTCTTGAACGTCGACGCCTACCTCAGCCGCATCGGGCTATCCGCTCCCGTGGAGCCCAATCTCGCCAACCTCGAGCGACTGCAACGCGCCCATCTCACCCACATTCCGTTCGAGAATCTCGACGTATACGCCGGTCGGACGGTGCGCACCGATGACGATTGGACGGTGAGGAAAGTGACAGAACGGGGTCGTGGTGGATGGTGCTTCGAGTTGAACGGCGCCTTCGCAGCCCTGCTCGCCCGGTTGGGCTACGACGTGGAACGGCGGGCAGCAACAGTTCTATATGGCTCGGTCTCCCGCATCCCCACACATCTGACTCTCCGGGTCACGCTCGACCGTCCCTATCTCGTCGATGTCGGGTTTGGAGATTCATTCATCCGCCCGTTGCCCCTCGACTCTGAGGGCCCACATGACGGCGGTACCACCAGATTCGGGTTTCGGTTCGACGGCGAAACCACCACCCTGGTCTCCTACGAAGACGACGGGAACCCAAAGCCGCATTTCCGGTTCGATGGGACTGCCCGTCGCCCATCCGATTTCGAAGAGGCATCGTCTTATCTGCAGACCACCCCGGGTCTGCAATGGACCGAGTCACGGTTCGCAACGCGCTTGTTGGACGGCGGGCCTGATCGGGTGACCCTTCTCTCCGACCGGATCAAGTTCCGCCGTGACGGGGTCTGGAGTGAGCATCCCATCACCCGGTCCGATTGGGATCGGCTCCTCGCCGAGTGGTTCGGGCTGACGCCGTGAGACTCATCCTCGTAGCGCGGCGAAGAACTCACGCATCGAAGCGGCGACCATGTTGGGTGACTGCTTCGCCGTGAAGTGACCACCGCTGGGCAGCTCGGTCCAGGACCTCAGGTCGGTATAAGTCCGTTCGGCGTATTCCCGGGGATATCCCCGTTCTCCCCATTGGACGGCCACGCCGACCGGCACGTCGATGAGAGGTAGCGCTCTGTCGTGGTTTCGTCCATGGAAGTACGCCAAGAAGGATGTGCCGATGCTCCGGGTGAACCAGTAAAGGCTGGTGGTCGTCAGGATGTCGTCCCTGGTCCACGCTTGCTCGAACTCTGGTCCACTCCACTCGTGGAACTTTTCCACCAGCCAGGCGAGCAGGCCGGCGGGCGAGTCGTTCAAAGCCACCGCCAGCGTGTCCGGTCGTGTCGACTGGAGAGAGCTGTAGGCACTCGCGGTACGCCATTTCTCAGACAGCCATTGGCGAAACGCCTGCTCCACTTCGGTGAGATCCTCGCTGCGCTCTTCAGGCGGGAAGGCTGCGTGCGTGGCAAACAGACCCAATACGGAGCCGGGGAACAAGGCGCCTTGCCAATCACTGACTGTCGCCCCCACATCTTCCCCATAAGTGGCGTATCGGTCGTAGCCGAGCTCGGAGGTCATCAAGCTATGCCAGAGACGGGCCACGACATCACCTGTGAAATAGCCGGAGACGAGTGCCGGCGAGTAGCCGTAGCCCGGGAGTGACGGGATGACGACATCGAAAGCGTCTCCTTGCGAACCGCCGTGGGCAAGAGGGTCGGTGAGACGCCTGGAGAAGTCGAGAAACTCGACAAACGAATAGGGCCATCCATGTCCAATGATGATGGGGATTGCGTTCGAGTAGCGGTCGCGATCAGCCACCACATGCACGAAATGCACGGTCTCGCCATCGATGCCGGCCGTGAACTGAGGAAACGCGTTCAGTCTGTCTTCCTGTTGGCGCCAGTCGAAATCGGACCGCCAGTAGTCGAGCAAGTCCTCCAGATAGTCGTAGTCGACTCCCGATTCCCAGGGCTCTCCCGCCGCTGGTTCGGGTAAGCGAGTCGCTCCCAACCGCTGTCTGAGATCGTCCAGTTCAGGATCGGACACCCGGATTTGGTGAGGCTCGGCCATGAGACCAGGCGTCTAGGGCTCTTCTCGCTCCGCGGCGGCTTGCCTTCCCTGCTCA
>DASUUC010000073.1:0-11809 GCA_036374335.1 Acidimicrobiia bacterium | reverse complement strand
CTTCCTCACGACATGGCCGAAGGTGGTCTGCGCCGCCTGGCCGGGCTTGGCTACGACGAGGTGCGCGGGTCGGACTTGCGCAACATGCACGGGCTCTTCGACGACGACCCTCGACTCGGCCCCTCCCTGCAATCCCAGCTGTTCGCCTACGCCGGGTTGGGCGCCCTGGCGGCGCTACCGGCGTCACTCAGTGAGCTCCTCCCCGATCCATTCGATTTCCGGGTCGCCGCAGCCACAGCATTCTCGGGACTCGACAGTTTGGGAGAGCTGCGTGCCGCCAAAGAGTACGACCATGCCAGCGACACTCTGCGCGACAAGTTCGCCATGCGCCTGGCGGCTTCGCTCGCCTCCCACGGCCCTGCGCTGGTGTCGACGATGCTGGCGCCGTCGTACCCGTTGAGCAGGTCGTTGCGCAACCCGGCGCTGCTCAGCTCGCTGCGGGCGGCCAGCGGGTACATGCGGGTGCCACAGACACCCCTCAACACGGTGGGGGCCTGCGCCTCCAGCTCTATCGCGCTCTGTGAGCTGGCACCGCAGATGTTGTTCGACTACCCCGGCTTCCACCGTCCGCAGTTGGCCCTGTGGACAGCGGCCGATGCCGCCACCCGACCGCAATGGCAGATCCTCGATGCCTTCGGACCGGGGGCGCTCATGACACGGGACAAGCTCGAAGCACTCAATGCCGACCGTCCCGTTGCCGAAATGCGCCCCGTGGCCGATTGCCTGGCCCCGTTCGACATCGACGCCAACGGCACGGTCGTCGGAGAGGGAGGCTCCGGGCTGCTCGTGACCACCCTCGATTTCGCCCTCCGCAACTTTCTCGACATCACTTCCATCATCACTGGCTGGGGTCAAAGCGGTGAGGCGGGAGGAAAGGCGCACTTCGCCGGTGTTGGCTTCGGCGGCGAGAACGCCCTGATCCACGCCCTGGAACTCGCCTGGCAGGGACATGGCTTTGGAGCGGGTGATTTCCGATATCTCGTCGCCCACGCCACCGGAACCCGGGCCAACTCGAAGACCGACCTGACCACGGCATCCAGCGCCCGCCGCGCCGCGGCCGACCGTCAGGGGATAACCACGGACCTGCCACCAGTCACCGTAGGGGCACCCAAGGCCGTCGGCGACGGGCATACCATGGGTGAAACCGGGCTCAAGGCGGTGTCCCAAGCGTTGCAGCATCTGTTGGGTCGCCCCGCCGTTGGTGTGCCCACGCTGCGTAACCTCGATCCGGAGCTGGGCGATGTCTCTGAGTCGTACGTCCTCGACCCGGCCATTGTGGCCGGCGACGCCGACGGAGGCGTCATCTGTGCCACGCAGGGGTTCGGCGGCTACAACGGCGCCATCACCCTCCGGGCGGCCCACGGCGACTCCCTCGCCCGCTACTCACCCGACCCGACCGTTTTGGCCGCCTACCTGGAACGCTGGCCGGAGTTGCGGCGCGACCGCGAGTTGCGAGAGCGTCAGTGGCGCACCACGCGCGGCAGTGCCCTCGCCCTCGCCCAGACCCATCGCTGGCAAGGCCTCGACTGAGAATGCGTTCCCAATGCTGTAGCTCCCCTATATGAGGGTGCTACCGCCGCCCTCGTGTTGTGGTCAACGTGGGCGACTGGGGCGCGGTTCGTGGTATCCAGTTCGACTTCATCACTACAGGTAACGGGTATTGTCGAGCGCCAGTGCAAGAAGGCCCTCAACACAGGACACGATCGGACAATGGGGCTCGGGATCGGTGGGCCCCTCGCGCAATTACGACTCCCTGAAGCACCGACATTCAGCGGCTGCAAATCGACCATGAACCCCGACCCTCGCGCCGTAACGGCCGCCGACACAAAGGGACCCCGAGCCGTGACTGAGGAAATCTGATGGCAGGTACCGGCAATGGATTGCATGATCGGCTGGGGCGTGGCGCCATCATCTGCGGCGAGGGGTACCTCTTCGAGCTCGAGCGGCGAGGCTACGTACAGGCAGGTCCATTCGTGCCCGAAGTCGTGCTGGAACATCCCGAAGTGGTCGAACAACTCCATAGAGAGCTGGTGAGAGCGGGATCGGACGTCGTCGAAGCCTTTACCTACTACGCCCACCGAGAGAAGCTGAGAGTCATCGGTCGCGAGGACAGCATTGAAGAAATGAACCGTCAGGCACTGGCCATCGCGGGTGATGTGGCGCGGGGCACGGGGACGTTGTTTGCCGGAAACATATGCAACACCAACGTCTACGAGGCAAGCGACACGTCAACCCATGCGTCTGTCAGACGGATGTTCGAGGAACAGGTGACATGGGCGCTGGACGCCGGAGTCGATTACATCATCGCGGAGACGCTCGATTGGTATGCCGAAGCGGCACTAGCCCGCGAGGTCATCGCGGCAGCGGGCCTCCCCGCGGTGGTGACACTGGCCCCCCAACGCGACCGCTACCTGTTCGATGGCGTCGACATCGTCGAGGCGTGCGAACGGCTTTCGTCCCAAGGAGCCGACGTGGTCGGCCTCAATTGTCAACGTGGACCAGCCACGATGATGCCACTCATCCACGAGATCCGACAGCGCGTGGAAACCCCGGTCGCTGCTCTCCCTGTGCCCTACCGCACGACCAAGAGCGAGCCAACCTTCACCTCTCTGACCGACACGAACGCCACCGCCCCGGATGACAGGACATTCCCGACAGCACTCGACCCATTCACTGCGACCCGCTACGAGTGCGCCGCCTTCGCGCTCGAGTGTCGGTCGATCGGCGTGGAATACATCGGACTGTGCTGCGGCGCCGGGCCACACCACCTGCGTGCAGTCGCTGAAGCTCTAGGGCGGAACCCCGAAGCGAGCCGATATGCGCCCGACATGTCCCGACACGCCTTCTATGGGGACGACCCGTCGATATCCGAGGCCTATCGGCGGCGGGGCAAGGACTTCTGACTAGCTGCAGCCAGATCTGGCCGGTGCCGAGCGCCTTCCCTTGAAGAGGTCGAAGCCCGCGTTGGCCTGGCTAGAAGGTACGTGTAGCGAGCGTTTGGGCTGCGGTTCGGTGTCGACACGACTTGTCCCGTTTTTGTCCGGGCTTGATTGGGTATTGGTGGGGCCCGCGTCGTAATGAGGAGCAAAATGGATGATGGACAAGTCAACGAGCTGTTGTACCAGGCTCTCGAAACCGAGGTAGGTGGCGTCGAGGTCTACCGCATGGCGATCAGCTGCGCTGTCAACGAGGACCTCAAGAGCGAATGGGAGAAGTACCTGTCGGAGACGGAGAATCACGTGCGGATCGTGGAGCAGATGTTCGAGGATCTCGACCTCGACCCGTCGGTGGAGACTCCAGGCCGTGAAGTAGTGCGTCACAAGGGTCAAGCCTTGGTGAAGGCCATGGAGATGGCGGCACGGTCAGGTGACGAGAACGCAGCGCAGCTCGTGGCTGCGGAATGCGTAGTCGATGCCGAGACCAAGGACCACGCCAACTGGGAGCTGATCGGCCGTATCGCCGAGAAGGCGACCGGGGAGACGAAGAAGGTGTTGAGCGAAGCCTATGAGCAGGTGGAGGAAGAGGAAGACATGCACCTCTACCACACCATGGGATGGGCTCGGGAATTGTGGATCGAGTCGCTCGGTCTACCGGCGGTTCTCCCCCCGCCTGAGGAGGAGAAGAAGGTCACAACTGCAATTGGAGCGTCGCGAGCGGAGCAGTCCCGGGACGAGTCTCTCTGAAGCCAGCCGCGGCACATCCGGGCTGGGAGCTCGGGTCCCCTGGCTCGCAAGCCTGCGACGTTCGGGCGCAGTAGCGGCCGCTGTGCGCGTTCGAAGTGACAGACCTCGTCCGAGTTGGCGTGCTCGGGCTCGGGTCACGATGAAGGGCTGCGTCATTCAGATCCGACCGCAATCGCCTCGCATTCTCCAACATCGACTCGTCTATCGTGCTACGCCCGGTCGGAGATCCCGGTTCCCTGGTGGCACGCTATGAGGAGCCCTCGACCAGCCAGGTGAGAGGGCTAGTTCCCGTTTGTTGCATCCCTCCGACAGCCTGATAGCAGCCGGCGACCAGCCACGCCCCCCGACAAAGGGGCATGGCTCACAGATGGACTGTCTGGGTCCTGCTCCTGGCCGGTTTGCTCCTCCGTTCGGATATCGGCGATGCGCATTTGGCGCCAGTCGAAACATCCCAGGCCGCCTCGCCGGTGGTGCCGCTTGCCAGCCATCAGCAAGCCCTCGTCGACTTCGCTCTGGAACGTTTCGAGACCCAAGGATTGCAACTACCCGACCTGGAGTTCGTGTTTCGCGACTCCCTGCTGCCCTGTGATCTCCACAAGGGCAGATATCACCGAGATAGGCAGCTTGTCGAAATGTGCTCGATGGACAAGCACACGATGCTTCATGAGTTGGCCCATGCCTGGGCCAACGAGCACATGACACCGGAGCACATGGAATCATTCGTCGCGTCGAACGGGCTCGACAGCTGGAACGACGCTGACCATTCGTGGGCAAGACGCGGAACCGAGCATGTTGCCGAGACCATCGCTTGGGCTCTCAGCGACGAACCTCGTCATGTGAAATGGGTGGAGTACCGCGAAGACGGTACGGATGAGACCACCTACAAGATCCTGACCATCGGGGTCGATGTCGAGGTCTTGATCACCAACTTCAAGACCATCACCGGGCTGGAACCCTTGTATCGCCATGCCGCGGAGTGGCCCGAGCAGAGGCCCGTGACGGCCTCTCCAGAGCTGCAAAGGCTGGGAAGTTGAGCGCCCTCTCGTCGTCGGATCGTGAGTCAGCTGCTGAGGTTTTCCGGAGGGGGAAGGCAGGCCTCTAATTCGAGGTACTGCTTGCACTCAGCCTCGGTCCACCAGCGGGTCAATCTCGCTTCGGCTTCGTCCAGCAGCTCATCCACATCGAGCATGTAAACGGTGACGAATCCTTCCGGGCTCACCGCAGCGAGGTACCGACCGTCCGGGCTGTACGCCAGGTCCGATATGGCTGCCTGAGCGGGAAGGGTGAGACGTAGAGACCCGTTCTCCACGCTCCAAAGCCTGATGCTGTTGTCGCCGCCGGCGGTCGCCACCTCGGGACGTGTCGGGTCGAAGGCGATGTCGAAGACATCCGAGGTGTGAGCTTCCAGACGGTGGATCAGCTCAAACGTGTTCGCATCCCAGATGATGGCTGTGGTGTCACCACTTGCCGTAGCGAGATACTCACCTTCCCGGTCGAAGGCAAGCCCCCGGATCACTCCCGTGTGCTCTTTCAAGGTCGCCACCAACTCGGCTGTCTCCACTTCTCGAATTTCGACGTGATTACGGTCGTCGGACTCCTCGACGCCGTATGCCAACAGCTCGCCGGTCGGGCCAAAGGCCACGATGGATGTACGAGCTCCCGAAACCAGCTCCGGCTCTCCTCCCGAAAGCGAGTCCCAGAGACGGATCCCGTCATCCGATGCGGTGGCGACCATACCGCCGGGACCCAACGCGACACCGTTGCTCCATCCATCTACCAACGAATTTGGATTCTGTTCGCGCCGGAGATCGTTCACATTCACCCCCAACGCCCCGGCCGTGACTAGCACCGACTCTTCCGCGTCCATCTCCATGCGGAGGGTGAACCCGAGATCATGGAAAGTCTTCACCTCCTGGCCCGTGTCAGGGTTCCAGATGGTGACCTTGTCTCCACCGCGACTGGCGGCCAACAAGTCTCCATCGGAGCTGTAGGTGACAGCGCCGAGGTAGGTAGGGCCGGGCATTCCTACTAACTCGTGGCTCCAGTGTGAGGTCAGATCCCACAGTCTGGTGGTCTTGTCGGTCTCGCTCGAGGTCAGAAGCAGACCCCGGTTGAGGTTGATGTCGATTCCGTCGACCAGGCCGCGGTGGCCGGCGATCGTCGCCAGCGTCTCCCGCGTGTTCAGGTCCCACACTTTGACATCGACGAATCCGGAGCTGGCCACCGTGGTCCCATCTTGTGATACCTGGAGGTCCTGGATCGGACCTTCATGACCGAAATACACCGCAATCTTCTCACCCGTCTCGATGTCCCAGATAGTCGCGGTTCTCGCCTCTCCATCCGCGGTGACGATGCGGCCGCCGTCGGGGGTGAACCCAAGGTCCGTTATGGCCAGTTCGCTCTCCAGCCTGCGCACGATCTCACCTGTGTTCACGTCGTAGATCGCGGCATAGTCGGGCACCCCGAACTCGGTTTGCCTGGTGACGGCGAGCAGCGAATCATCCGGGCTGAACTCGAGATTCAAAGTCAGCGCTTCTTCCGCAGGGGGCAACACTTTGACCGCTAGCGTTTCGAGATCCCAGATCCGGGTCGTTCCCTCCAGGCTCGTAGCCGCCACCATCGAGCCATCGTTGCTGAATACGGGTATGAGCAGGGGCGACCCTCCCGAGTCAAGGGTCAGCTCCAGCTCGCCAATTTGCCCATCCCAGATCCGCACCGTCCCATCAAGCCCGGCGGTAGCCAGCCGCGCGCCCGACGGGTCGAAGACCGCGTCGATAACGATGTCCGTATGTCCCACCAGGGTGAGCTGGCGTTGGAACGGCTCGACACTCCACACCTCGACCGATATCGGGTCCAGGGACGAGGTCACGAAATGACTTCCGTCGGGTGACAGGTGCGCAATTCCAGGGCCGTCGTGGTGGACGCGACCGAGGACGCGATGAGAAAGGACGGCACGATGCAATGCCTCCTCGGCCACGCCCAATACCGAGCGGTCTGCCCTCCTCGTCGTCTCCACTGCTTGGATGGCGAGCAAGATGCTCAGGTCGGAATCGATTGCCAGGTTGTCTGTGGCTGCCGCAGCCAGTTCCCCAACCGCCACGATCCTTTCCTGCTCCGTCGTGGCCCGCCTCTGGCTCAAGGCAAAGGCTCCGAGTGCGGTGGCGATCAAGACGCCAGCGGCAACGCCACCTACAACCAGGCGACGGCTCCGTCGCGCGCGGCGCACGCGAGCCTCTTCAGCGGCCAGGCTCGAACCCAGGTATTCCTCGTCCAATGCGGTCAGCTCGAGATCGGTGGCGCGGACCCATTCGGAGAATTGCTCGAGACGGCTGCCGGTCAGCAGGAATCCCGTGTCCTTACCTGACTCTTCCCACTCTCGGGCCGCGGTCGATATGCGCTGCCGGAGCCGGAGGTCCTCACGGCTGGCGTCGACCCAGCCGGCAAACCGGGGCCACTCCGTGATGAAGGCTTCGTGGGCCACTTCCACGGTTGCCCGACCGGTCTCAGGAGACTGGTCAAAGGTGAGGAGCCGTTGCGTTGCGAGACGCTCGATGACGGTGGAGATACTCTCGGTGGCCGATGGGAGACTCATCAGCGCCTCCCGGTCGACCCGCCTTCGCAGATTCTCGCCGTCCTCGGTCACGGCGACGAGAGCCAACAGGACCTGTTTCATGGCTTCTTGCCGATCGCGGTCGAGGCTCTCAAAAAGCTCATCTGCGCGTCGGGAGAGCGCACCGGATATCCCTCCCGCGCTGTGATAGTCCGCCAGAGTCAGCAGGTGTTTGTTCCCGCGCTCAAAAGTGTCGGTCAGCGCGTACTGGAGCAGGGGTAGGGAACCTGGTCTTGTCCGAACATCCTTGATCAGCTCGCTCACCAGCTCGGGCTCGACACTCACGCCTACCCGGCCGGCCGGACCGGTGACCGCCGCCTTCACCTCATGGTCCTGCATTGGCGGCACCAAGACCACAGCCCCATCGAGTCGGGGGCCAAGTGCGGGATAGGTGAGCATCCGATCGAGGAAATCGGCTCGTACCGTGATCAACCACCTCACCAGACTGTTGTCAGCTGTGACGATCTCGAGGAACCGCTCCATGTCGTCAGAGTTGGCCAGGGTGAACAACTCCTCGAATTGGTCTACCACCACGATCAGGGGCCCTTCCGTGAGACGCCCGGACTCTTCGAGACGTCTCACCACCTGTTGAGACGATTCTCCCGTGGCCTCAGCAACGGCCCTGGCCTGCTCGCCCATAGGGTCGCTGCCCGGGAACATCACTGCGAGGTCAAAGCCCTCTTCCCGCAGGCGCGGGACGAGGCCAGCGCGGACTGCACTGGATTTGCCGGCTCCGCTGGGACCGGCGAGAACCACCAGGCCGGTGACAGCTTCTCTTCGCTCCAGTCGTTCATGAAGACGACGAACCAGGTCCTCACGTCCGAAGAAGTCGGCAGCGTCGGTCTCATCGAAAGCTCGTAGTCCTTTGTAAGGGTTGCGAACCGTCGGGAAGACGGCTGGAGTCGAAACGACCTCGAGCGGGGCCGATTGGGTGAGAGTCGGGTCGTGTTCGAGGATCCTCTGCTCTAGCGTCTGAAGCTCTGAGGAGGGCTCGATGCCGAGTTCCTCAGCGAGTATCTGCCTCACCCGGGAGTAAGCCCCAAGCGCCTCGCTTTGACGTCCCCCTCGATACAGGCCGAGCATCAACAAGGCCCACATCCGCTCCCGCAACGGGTGCTGTTCGACCAACCTGGCCGCCTCGGTCTGCAGTTGACCATATTCCCCGGCGGCGAGCATCGCCTCTAAACGATCCTCAACCGCCGAAAGGCGCAACTGATCGAGGCGGGACGCCTCCACCCTCAGGGAGATGGCGTCGTCCGCAAGGCCGGAGAAAGGTGATCCGCGGAACAGACCCAGAGCCCTGCCCAGCAGGTCCATCGCGCGGTCGGGGTCGCTGACGATCTGTGGGCGCGCCTCGACCACGAGGTCTTCGAATTGCCTGGCATCGACCGAACCGTCGCCGACGTCGAGGGCGTACCCGTCGACGGCCGGCGTCAGCACCTCTTCGTGTGTGTTGAGAGTCCTTCGCAGGTGAGCGATGTGGGCCTGGACGCCCTTTCGGGCGGCACCGGGAGGGTCGCCTCCCCAGATTTCTTCGATCAGCCGATCCGTCGAGACCGGGTCAGGTGCGTTGGCCAACAAGATGGCCAGCACGGTGCGTCGCTGTCTCCCCCCCAACGGGAGCGGTTTACCGTCGGCAACCACCTCCACCGGGCCCAGGAGCCGGAACTCCATCCCGGAAGGATACGCGTGTCACCCGCTCGATGCACTGCCGCCGTTGCCTCCGTCGAGACGTCGGGGAATACGCTCGGTCTTTGGAGAGAGAAAACCGCGCTCAGTCGTGGCAGCCCACGGCCCGAAGCATCGGCGGAGTCTCACGCTTGATGGCGATCGTGATGCCCATATCCGAGGGCGAACGGTGGGCGGGCTACCGATCGCATTGGGCAATCTGGTGCTCGTCCGGCTTTCAGTTCTTTACTGAGGGGTGGGTTTGTCGTGATTCTCGTTGAGTCGAGGCTGATGTCCCGGTTCGGTCCCGGCATCCACCGGCACCGAGCCAGGGGTTATGTTCTGTGGCATGAGTCTGCGGTTGCAGAGGTCTCGTCGATGCTTTCAGGTCGGCAGTTCGGTGGCAGCCGTGGTTCTTGCGGTGGTCGGTGTCGCCGGCGTCGCGGCGCTTCCAGCCACCGCCGACATCTCCGCTCGACTTGTTCAGACTCGTGTGGATGAGGCGACTCTCGCCGGGGTCGAAGAGTATCTGGAGACGCAGCGATCCGACCTAGGTCTCCCAGGTATGGCTGCGGGCGTCGTCCGGGGTGACGAGGTGGTGCTGCTGCGGGGATTCGGCGAGACGGAGGTCGGCGGTGAACCGGTCCGACCGGGGACGCCGTTTCTCGTCGCCTCTCTGAGCAAGTCGATGACTGCTTTGGCTTTGATCCAGCTCGTCGAGGAGGGACGGGTGGATCTCAACGCGCCGGTGAGCACCTACCTGTCTGAACTGGGCCCGGGTGGTGATGAGGTCAGCGTGCGCGATCTCATGCACCATCGCAGCGGCTTGACGACTTACACCGGTGTGGAGCCGTTTGCGGGCGAGCTTGGATCGAGCTTGCAGGCCAATGTGGAGCGGCTCGGTCCTTTGTTCGAGTCCTCGGCGCCCTACACCTACTCCAACGCCAACTACGACACGATGGCACTGATCGTCGAATCTGTCTCGGGGATTGGGTTCGCCGACTACATGGACCAGCACGTATTCGAGCCCTTAGACATGACCCATTCCTTCGTTGATTCCTCCCAGGCATCCGAAGCTGGGCTCGCCCAGGGGCACTATCACTGGTTGTTCTTGGGTTACCGGGAGCACACGCCGCCGATGCCGCCCGGGTTGGCCGCATCGCACACAATGTTCTCCAGCGCCGAGGATCTGACACACTTCTTGATCGCCCATCTCAACGGGGGCGCCTACCGGGGCCATCGGGTGGTATCGGAGGAGTCCCTTCAGATGCTGCACGAACCAAGGGCCTACGACTCCGATCCGAACATCGGGTACGCCGGCGGCTGGCAGGTGGGGCCGTCGTTTGCCCCTGGCCTACCCGACGGCCTCTCCGATCTCATCACCCTGTGGCATAGCGGCGGATCGTCCGCCTACCGAGGTGTGATGTGGATGATCCCCGAAGCGAATCTCGGGTTCGTGGTGCTGGCGAACGGTAACGACATCGCAGATGAGTCGCTGCTCCCCCAGGTTGCGCAAGGTGTGAAGTCTCTCCTCTTCGATCTCGAACCTCGAGAGATCACTGCCCTTTCGCCATTGCTATTGAGATGGGGCAAGCATCTGCTCCTGGCGGTCGTGGTCGGTCAGGTCGTCTTCGCCATTACCGCGGGTATGTCGATGAATCGTTACCTGGCCGGCCACCGACCGGAAATACGAGATTGGGGGATACTCGCCGCGGCTACCCTCCTCGACCTCCTTGCCCTCCTGGGTATCGTGTGGATCATCCCGTCCGTCGGCCGTGCTCCGCTTCGTGTGGTGCTAGATCAGCCTGACTACCGCATTCTCATCATCGGCATGGCCGCCGGTGTTGGCTGGGGTTTGATCCGAACCACACTTGTCGTGACGGGACTCTTTCGGCGACGGCGCTGGCTGGCATCCGCAAACAACAAGACAAAAGCCCCGACCACATGAGCTCAGGCGACGACACGCCGAGCGGGATCGCCTCCCAGGTTTGCGCGGGCGCCTCTCGAAGGGGGCGTCATTCGGTCTCGGCGTGTTATTGGCTTCTGATCTGCTGCTCTGTGATCTTGCCGACGAAGGGTGAAGACTCCCTGGCGTGTTCATCCGGTAGTGACGGGCTCGACGCCAGGCTTGATCTTCCGGGGGACCAGGCAGCCAGATCTGGCCACATGCAACACTTAATCCAGAACGGCCCGAATCCCCTTCGGACATTCGGCTCGGTCAATCGTGAATTCTCCTCTGGTGGCGCGAGCGAAGCTCGATTAAGTTGCGCCGGATGGTGTGGCGAATCCTGCCCCGATGAGGGGCAGGCACCGGAAGCGGTCTCGGCTATTCAGGCCAGGACGCGAGATTGGCATCGAAGCCCGTCATGGTTTGCCGCGCCTCCACCCGGATATCGGGGCCTGGCGTCGACTGCTCGGGGCGACTCTCGTGGTGACACTGGTGGTCATATCCGGAACCGCCTTCGCCGCCGACGAGACGACGACCACGACGACCACAATCCCGCCCACCACGACGATTCCGAGCACGACGACAACGCTTCCGAGCACAACCACGACAACACCGGACGAAGACGAGTCTCTCCGGCCGGACACGACGACCACCACGACCACAATCCCAACCGCCCCGTCGACCACAGCACCGTCGGCCACGACCACGACCACGACCACGGCCACCCCCACGACCACGCCCCCTGCTCCACCGCCAGCTCCCTCGGAACCCCCGGATCCGGAGCCTGAAGCCATTGACTTCAGGGTGGGTCACCTCGATGCGCCATCGATCGTTTTTCCCCTGATCGGCCCCCATTCGTTCATCAACACCTTCGGTGCTCCACGCGACGGGGGACGCCGT
>DASUUC010000072.1:0-77834 GCA_036374335.1 Acidimicrobiia bacterium | reverse complement strand
TGCTCAGAGGAGGACGACATGAGGATCCAATCCGGCCAACTCGTGGCGTTGGGCTACGGCACCTACGTGCGCTCGGACGAGGTCGTCGCCGTCGAACCCATCACCGACGGTCGGGGGCCGGGGAAACGCTCTCTGGTGTGGATCCGCGGTGTCCCCGAGCCGCTGGTCGCCTCACGCTCGGAGGGAGCGATAGTCGACGATCTGACCACCCCGGTCGGGGAGGCGGCGAGGATGACCGCCCAGCGCACCGCACTGCGTCGTCTGCTCGGAGTCCTCGACGCCATCTCTCCGGGAGTCCGCCGCATCCTGTCCGAGGAGACCGACACGGACATCGATGAGCTGCTGGCGGAAGGCAACCGGGTTCTGAGCTGAACCGGGCACGCCCACTCCTCGATGACCACCGGCACCTGCTCATGGTGAAACGGGTAGGGGTCGGCCTCTGGTCTTCGTCGTCGGGGTCGTTGATGTGCTGGAGGTAGGAGGAGATGAGCTGCCCGGCCTTGCCCGAGGGTTTCTAGCCCCCGGTCAGGTCGGCCACCACAGCGAAATGATCCGACGCCTGCGACTCGATGACCTCCACGTCCACCGCGGTCAGGTCCGGAGTATGAAGCACGTAATCGATACGATGACGGGGGTCGGCAGCATTGGAAGTGAAACCGTCGCCCGATCCGGCCTCGGCCCAAGAGTCGACCCAGCCGGCGTCCAGCAGCTCATCGACCTGGCGCCAGCCCGGCCGGGCGTTGAGATCTCCGACCAGGACCGCGGGTTGGCGACCCGCCCACTCCGCGATTACCACCGCGAGCTGCTCGTGGTGGACCGGATACAGGTCGGCCTCGGGATCCTCGTCATGGGTCCCGGGGTCGTTGATTTGCTGGAGGTGGGTGGAGATGAACAGCACGTCACCCTCCGGGGTCGCCACCGCAGCAGCCAGATAGCCCCGCTGGTACGGAGTGCCCACCCGAGGCAGCAGCTGACGCTCCGCCTCAGCCAGCGGGTAACGGCTCAAGATGGCGTTGCCCCAAACCGGGTCGGTGGTGCCGAAGAAGACGACGTGCTCCCAGCCGAGCCGGTCCCCGAGGAGGTGCACCAGGTCGGTGTTGGCGTTGAGCAGACCAGCCCGGGCCACCTCCTGGAGCCCGACCACGGTGGCCCCGCTGTCTTCGATCACACTGGCCACCGCGGCCACGTCCATCTCGCCGCCGGTGCCGAAGCCCTGATGGAGGTTGTAGGACATGTACCGCACCGGTCCGGTCTCCGGCGGTGCGGGCAGGGACCCGGCTCCAAGTAGACCGAATAGGGGAAGGATGAGAGACAGCGATACCAGCAGCGGTATTCCGGGGAGGACCGGCTCGGCGACGACGGTACGCCGGGCCAGAGCCGCGGCGAGACCGAACACGACGAGGAGGACCGCACCCCCGATACGCGCCTGATCCTGAGTGAACCCCAGATCGAGGTCGACGGGAAGGTAATAGCCGAAGCCGATCCCCAAGAACAGCACTGCCCCCGCGATCAGAGTCACAGCAGCCGGGGTGACCGCGATCCCCGGAGTGTCGGGTACCAACCCTGCCCAGACGATCCCGGCCGCCGGAATCGCGACGATCAGGAGCACCGCGAACAGCCACGACGGTCCCTCGGCGAAGAGGACCGCAGCCCCCACCACCAACGAGGCGAGAGCCACCATGACACGCGACCTCCCGAACAGTTGCGCCGCCCATATACCGACGAGGTTGAGGGCCGTGATCGCCACCGCCACCAGTTCGGTGGGCACTGTGGTCAACTCCGAGATCCAGCCCGGTGACTGGAGCACCTGATACTGGACGAACAGATAGGGGCCTAGTCCGACCAGGCCCAGGGCCGGCACCCAGTGCGGCCCCGATCGCGTCGGGTTGGAGACGGTGGCGGCCAGGTAGACGACCCCGGCTGCCAATACCACGGTGGCGCCCAGGGCGGCTACCCCGGGCCGGTAGGCGAGATCGAGCGTGGAGCCCAGCCCCTTGATAGCCGAATCGAGGGTGATGCCGACCAGTACCCCGACGACCAGCACCTCCCGGCCCAGACTGAGGAACAAGGGGAGCAGACCGAACAGCGCGGCCACCGCCACCCCGGAGGTCCAATGATCGACAGCCGGGTCGGCAGCTACCTGGTTGGCGATCCGGCTGCTGGCAAGTACCAGCGCACCCAGCATCAGGCTGTAGCGCAGGGAGAGCCAGCGCGACAACACGGGAAACAGCATCCCTGCCAGGAAGGGGATCACGGCGATGGGGATGAGGTCGAGGGCGCCGATCCCCACAGTGTCCCGCTGATACCAGCCCAGCGATCCGAAGTGGAAGCGGGCCATCTCGATTCCCAGCGCGAAGACCAACCCCGTCAGCAACCAACCGAGCCTGGCCTCTCGCATGATGGTCGAGCCTACGCCCTCCCCCTCAACCGCAGCACGCGGGCCGGTCTTATCAGGGTGTCGGGAGCTCTGAGTGTTCCGCTGGCGGGGATTTTCGGGTGCAGATCACGACCCCGCCGATCTGTTTCGGTGGGCGAGGAGAGGAGCTCGATGTCCACAAAACAAAACACTGGGTGGCTGGAGTCGGAGTTGTGGAACAGGACCGCATCTGAGGGTCTGCCCCGATGCTGCGAGGAGAAATCCGCTTGGTCGACCTTGGCCAAGCGTTGCCGGGTGAATCCGCCCATCAAAGACCTACTGTCATTTTCACTAACGCCCAATTCCACCGCCGCCCTTCTCGGCAGGAGGCGTTGTCACCGTCGCCGGTCACATCCAACGTGAGCCACGTCCACGCCTTTCAGGTGTTGATTCCGGCCCATGAAAGCGGGCTGGAGCGTGACTCAAAAGTACATGCAGAGCAAGTTCGAGCAGTCTCCGTTGGAAGGACAAGGAGAGCCATTGGCTCGGTGCCAGCACCTCTCTGACGCTGCGTGTAGATGATGCGCCTCGTCTACGTCTATCTCTCTGAACTCTCGCCAGTTTCCAGAGGAATCTACCTATCTCACGACCTGGTATCCCAAGGACGTGTGACGCGGAAGTGTGAATGCCCTGGTCCCAGCTCGATTTCATCGACTACAACGATCGCACCTGAACCCGCCGCCTTTCGCTGTGAACAGAAATGTTGAGCGCAAAAGAAGGCCGACGAGAGACCACTATTGAGCGCAGTCCTCGATCCGAGCGTCTGCGTCGGGAGCACGCACACCGGGACGGGCTCGTCAGCCAGCCGTAAACGGTGTCCGGAGCGGTCGTCGTGGACCGGTGGGCCATTGTGCTGTCAGCTCTTTGTCGATGACTTCCTCATATTGCCAATGCAAGTCGTCGACGGTGGTCTTGAGGGTCGCAGCTTCATCCTTGAACCCGTCGGAGGCCATTTCCCGCGCTATCTCCTCGAGTTCATGGATGACTTCGGTCAAGGCCGTGCTGTAGAAGAAGCCCGACTTCCTCACCTCGGTTGAAAGGCTCATCGCTACCTCCTCGGTATCCGGCGAGCTCTCGAACCCGAATTACCCCTGGGGGACGGTTCACCAAACCACCATGGAGCATGCTTTCGAAGGGAATGGCTCGCCACCGATCGGGGGCACGAGCCCCTCCAGCCGCTCCGGTCACCCGGGAGCGGGTGTCTCAGGCAATCCCCGCTTGGCAGTGCGGGCCTCGGTCAGCGCCTTTCGCATCCTCGCCGCCGCCAGCCAGCCAAAGACGGTGAGCACGAACCCGACGGCCACGGTCGTCGCGAACCCGGAGCGGACCGCGGCTGCCGCTCCCGGCGGGCCCCCGCCCTGTGGTGAGGCGATCAACTCCCTGACCAGCTCGACATCGCCCAACTCGAGGGAGACCACGAGGAGGAGTACGGCACCGCCGATTGCCGAGCCGAAGGTGAAACCCTGGTTGCGGGCGAACAGGTGGGCGGAGACGACCCGCCCCACCTGAGGTGACTGGGTCACCGCCCGGAGCAGGGTGAGCGCGGCGTTGGTGCTCATCCCCACACCGACCCCGGAGACGAAGAAGACACCGAACGCCGCGTACAACGAGATTTCGGCGGTGATAACCGTCCAGGCCACGGCGAGTGAGGGCACCCCCACGATGAATCCGAGGATCACTATCCACGACTCGGAGTGCCGGTCGGCGAGACGGCTGGAGACGATCGCTCCCGTGGTCCAGCCCACGGTGAGCGGGAGCACCGACCAGGCGGTGACCGCAGGAGACTGCTCCAGACCCGCCCGGACATAGAGCGGGATATAGGTGGACATCGCAAAGATGCCGGTGAGCAGGAGGGCAGTAGACAGGGCGAGACCG
The DNA here is from genome assembly GCA_036374335.1 of Acidimicrobiia bacterium. Classification (GTDB taxonomy): domain Bacteria; phylum Actinomycetota; class Acidimicrobiia; order Spongiisociales; family ZC4RG35; genus JANQRA01. The sequence continues at coordinate 73,543 of DASUUC010000072.1, read as the reverse complement.
CGGTAGGGCTGAGGACTGATGTGCTCGAGTCTCACCACCGGCCGTTCGGTACGACGGGCGTGACGGACATAACCGGCGAGGGCCCCTGCGGCGACTGCCAGCCAGAGCAGAGACCGGAGATCGAGAGAGTCGACGGCGAACAGGGTGGCCACCGTCATCACTGTCAATAGCGATGATCCGGCCAGGTCGAACCGACCCGCTGCCTCCCCGAACGGGCCGGGGAACACCCTCCACCCCGCCACCAGTGCGATGGCCCCAAGCGGCAGGTTGGCGTAGAAGATCCACTCCCAGGAGAGGAAGGTGAGGATCAACGCCGCCACCGCCGGGCCGGCCACCCCCATCACACCCCAAACGGTGGCATTGGCGGCGAATGCCCGACCGACCAGGTGCTGGGGGTAGACCAGGGAGATGGCCGAGGTTCCGGTGGACAGGATCAGACCGGCACCGGCACCTTGCAGAACCCTCAAGGCGACCAGCACCTCCATCGACGGGGCGAAGGCCGTGACAAATCCTGTGCCTGCGAAAACGGTTACCGCAAGACGGAACATTCGGGAAACGCCGACGGCGTCGATGAAGGGGCCGGCCACCACGGTGGCCAGGCTCGAGGTGAGCAGATAGGCGGTGATCACCCACGGGAGGAGGGAGACGTTGCCCAGGTCGGTTGCGATGTCAGGGAGCGCGGCGGCTATGCCCAAGGCCTGGAACGAGGCCAGAGCGGCGCTGGCGAATACGGCAATGGACGCCGGTAACAACTGGCGGGAGAGGACACTTCTCGGCTCGGGCACCGATGCAATCTAGGGGCAGGACGAGTGAATCGAGCCAATCGGGCATGATGTCGCGAACCCAGGGTTCCCAGCGTCGCTGGGCGAAGTCCACAACCCTGGGTTCGCTGAGATCGGGTCGAGGCAGTGTGGTAGAGATGAGAGCACCAATGCAGACGATGAGAGTTGCGGTGGTAGGAGCCACAGGGACGGTGGGCCGTCATGTGGTCGAGCTACTCGAAAAGGCCGGACATGAGGTGGTGCCCATCTCCCGCGCTCACGGCGTCGACGTGATCACAACCGCCGGGCTCGAGACTGCCCTCGGCGCAGTGGAATGCATCATCGACGCTGCCAACCCACCTTCGCCGAACCAGGAAGACGCCACCGAGTTCTTTCGGACCTCCGCTCGGAATCTGCACGCAGTGGGGAGCACGGCGGGAGTCAGCAGCATCGTGGTCGTCTCGATCGTGGGGATCGACCGGTTCACCGCCGGCTACTACATGGCGAAGAGGGAGCACGAGAAGGCGATGCTGCAGGGACCGATCCCCATCAGGATTCTGCGTTCCACCCAATTCCACGAGCTGGTGGGACGCATGGTGGACCGGGGGAGGCAGGGCGGTGTCGCCCACGTGCCGAAGATGCGCATCCAGCCCATTGCCGCCCGCACCGCCGCAGAGGCCATCGCCACACTCGTCACCAGACCAAAGGCGTCATCGCTGCAAACCACCCACGACGAGGCGATCCACGAGATTGCCGGTCCTCGGCAAGAGAGTCTCGCCGCTCTGGCGCGGCTGCTGGTCGCCCACAGAGGGGACCCGGTGCGGGTGGAGGAAGAGAGCCACACCGATCCGGATGCAGATTCGTACGAATCGGGGGCATTGCTTCCCGGGCCGAACACAACCTTGGCCGGCCCGACATTCGAGGAATGGTTGGAATCGCAGTCTGACATCGTCTCGTCGACGGTGGAGACCGACGAAGCTGCAGGTCGATGAGCGAGACGACCGACTAGACCGCATGGTTGAATCGGGGACCATGCGGTCCGACCTACCCCTGATAGCGAGGAGTCAGAGCTGGCTCGAGCGGACAGCCATCGAGGACGATCAGGGCACGTACACCTACGCCGACCTGTCGGAAGCATCCGAACGTGGCGCCAGCCGACTCCTCGCCGGGCGCGACGACCTGGAGGAGGCCCGCGTCGCCTTCATGATCGAGCCGTCATATCGCTATGTGCTGGCGCAATGGTCGGTGTGGCGGGCAGGCGGGATCGCGGTCCCACTCTGTCTCACCCATCCTCCCCCTGAGTTGGAGTACGTGCTCGACACCACCACCCCCGAAACCGTGGTCCACTCCCCCGAATACGCCGACCTGGTGGCGCCCCTCGCCGAGTCGCGAGGCGTCCCCCACATCTCGGTTGAGGATCTCGATGCGGAGTCCGCTCGACACCCCTCAGTTGACCCGGCACGGCGGGCGATGATCCTGTTCACCAGCGGGACCACCGGACGTCCCAAGGGCGTGGTGACCACCCATGCCAATATCACCGCCCAGATCGAGTCTCTCGTCGAAGCCTGGGGATGGAGCTCCGACGATCGCATCCTGCTCACTCTCCCCCTCCACCACGTTCACGGCATCGTCAACGTCACCGCCTGCGCCTTGTGGGGCGGTGCCCGTGTCGACATGTTGCCCGCCTTCGACGCCGCCACCGTCATCGAGCGAATCGCATCCACCGACCTCACCCTCTACATGGCCGTGCCCACGATCTACCACCGGCTCATCGCTCATCTCGACGGCATGTCCCCCGAAGAGCGGGACCGATTCCGGGAGGGTGCCGCGGCGCTGCGTCTCATGGTCTCTGGGTCGGCGGCTCTTCCCGTCCCGGTCCTCGAGCGCTGGCGGGAATTGTCCGGACATACCCTGTTGGAACGCTACGGGATGACCGAGATCGGCATGGCCCTGTCCAATCCTTATGAGGGTGAGCGGGTCCCGGGCTCGGTAGGGACGCCGCTTCCGGGAGTCGAGACCAGACTGGTCGACGAGAACGACAAGCCTCAACCCGAGGAAGTGCCGGGCGAAATCCAGGTGCGCGGCCCCAACGTCTTCCAGGAATACTGGGAGCGGCCAGAGGACACCCGCGAAGCCTTCACCGGCGACGGATGGTTTCGGACCGGGGACACCGCGGTGATCGAAGACGGCCGGTATCGAATCCTGGGGCGATCCTCGGTCGACATCCTCAAAACTGGCGGCGAGAAGGTTTCGGCGTTGGAGATCGAAGAGGTCCTGTTGGGGCATGACGCCGTCAGCGAGGTGGCCGTCGTCGGGGTGGACGACACCGAGTGGGGTCAGCGGGTGGTCGCCGTGGTCGTGGCCGGGAGCCCGGTCGAACCCGACGAGCTGCGACGGTGGGTCAAGGATCGGCTGGCTGCTCACAAGGTCCCGAAGGAATTCCACTTCGCCGATACCCTGCCCAGAAATGCCCTCGGCAAGACGATGAAGCCGGAACTCGTGCGGCTCATCACCACCGGCTGAGCCCGGTCGGACCGTCGACGGACCGCGGCCTGGCACATCGACCGACGAGACCTGGTTCCAGCCTACGGGTCCCGATGTTGCCGGCGTGGAGCCCACCGGCCGAGAGGACATAGGCTTGGTCGCGGCGAGCCTTGGGGGTCTTAAGTCCCTGGCGTAGTCCCGGCCGGTCCGTAGCCTCATTTGCACACTCTCCGGAAAGGAGTCAAGACATGTCTTCACACAGCTACGGATTCGGGATAGAGACCGATCTGCATCCCGCTCAGGCAGAGGCGAGGATGAGAGAAGCCCTGGCCGAAGAGGGCTTTGGGATCCTCACAGAAATCGATGTTGCCGCCACTTTGAAGAACAAACTCGACATCGACGTCGATCCTTACCGCATTCTCGGCGCGTGCAACCCCCAACTGGCCTACGAGGCGCTTTCAAGTGAGCAAAGCATCGGGCTTCTATTGCCCTGCAACGTGATCGTCTACGAGAAAGGGCAGGGAAGCGTCATCGAAGTGCTCGAGCCCAACCTGATGGCGGAGCTCACAGCCAATCCCGATCTCGAGAAGATAGCCAAAGACGCCCATGCTCGGCTGGAGCGTGCTCTCGCCAAGGTCGAGGCCGGATAGGCACCCGGCTCGGGGCGGCGGGAGCAGGCCGGCTGAAATCCCGGCCAGAGTCGCAGAGTCGTCTGGGGCTAGCCCCCTAACACGACCCAATCATGCCTGCCCCCGTCGGCGCTCGATGGTGGGGGCGGCTCACCGCCCCCACCACAGCTGATTCTGAATCACCGTCGCGCGTAGTAGGCGTCCTGGGCGTGCAGCGCAGGAGCGGGCGTCACAGGACGCCTCATGTCGGTCCAGACTCCGTGGGCTCGACCCGTACTGTCGATGTCGAGACCGTTGTAGTCGCCGATGAAGGTGGCACAGTTCTCACAGCCTTCCACTCGCGCTCGGAAGAAGATGCTCTCATCCGGGTTGGATGGCTCCTGGCTGATCACCTGTTGACTGAACCCTGCAGGAGGCACCCCGGAGGCGAGGGTCATGTCGTAGAGGTCGCGGTCGGTTTGGCCATCCATGTAGATCACCTGCAGACTTCCGTCCGGCCCAACCGCGGCCCATGGGAACCACTGATCAGATCCACCGCTGGCATCTACCCGGATTCGAGAGGTGAGGTCGGTGTCCGTACCATCGTCGCCTCCCGTCCAGGTCGCCCCGCCGTCGTCCGAATACGCCACGAAGATGTTGGTATCGGTCACCGGCGAGCTGGAGCTGTTGACACCGTCGGCGTTGTCGGCGAACACGACATAGAGACGACCGTCGTTCGCACCCCCACTGTTATCCACCGCGATGTTGCCGGCGGAGTTGACCCGCATCTGATGACCGGTCAGTGTGGTGCGGAAGTCGACGTTGATCGGATAATCACCCGAGACACCGACCGGCGGGGCCGTGTAGGAGTCCTCCATCTGAACGACGTGTACCGGGTCGGTCCAGGTGTCTCCACCATCCGCGGACTTGACCACCATGATCTGAGACTCATAGGCCTCACCTTCCTCCCACGCCTGCTCATTCTGCTCGTTGTGGAAGTGGACATAGACCGTCCCGTCAGCGGCCACAGCCGGATATGCGAACTGATCCTGGTCACACTCGAACGCATCCTCTCCCGCCGCCACATCGTCGGCGTCGTCCTGGAACGTGCAGTACTCCTCGTTCCGTCCCGAGATCTCCCGAGGCGCGGCCCAGGTCGACCCGGCATCATCGGAATAGGTCAGATATATCGGTGACTCGTCGTAGCCACCCTTCTCCAGCCGGAACCGCGCCCACACCAAATAGAGCCGACCGAAATACGGGCTATCCGGGTGATTGTCGGCAACCAGCCACTCCTTGTCATTGAAGATCTGCTGAGCCGAGACGTCCGAACCTGTTCCTTTCGCCGCAATCACCGGACGGTCCCAGGTGAAGCCACCATCATGCGACGTGCTCACAGTCAGTTTGCCATTGGTGCAGTACGGAGCGAACTGACCGCAGGTGAACTCCAGGCTGGCCATGTGGGCGGTGTCGAACTTGGCATTGAACGCCGGCGCCGGATCCCCTGCGCCCAGAGCACCTCTCGTGAGAGGCACCTCGCCATCGGTCCAGGTCTCCCCGCCATCCTCGGACACGAAAAAGCCGGTTGGGACCCTGACGATCACGGTGTTGCCCCGGAAAGTCAGCCGATAATCGTTGGACCCCGCCAGCAGATGATTCGGATCCTCCGGGTCCGCCACCACCGCCAGCTCGTTATCAGGCGCCAAGGGGTCGTCACAACTGATATCGATGTCGAGTGTGGGATCTCCCGACGTCTCACAACGGATCTGACCCACCGTGCCCAACCCCGGCACGTCCTCAGGCTGCACCAACGGAACGCCACTGAAGGTGCGCAGATCCTCGATGTCCTGTCTCGGGATCGTCGGAGCACCGGCAGCCGGCACCATCATCGCCAGGATCAGGGCCAACGCCCCCATCGATATGAGCAAACGCTTCATTCCTCCTCCTTCGCTCCAAACGCAGAACAGATGCTCGCCTGAGCAACCATACGCGTTCTACCCAACCGGTGGCGACGGTGCGTGACGGACGCCCACCGTCGCCGCCCAAAGCCGGTCAAACCGGGGCGGCTCCATTGATCCCGGCCCGTCAGCCCACCGGGGCGTTCGAAGGGATCGGGCCGACGTGGAATGGCCGCATCATCTCGTTGTCCTCGTGCTCCACGATGTGGCAGTGCCAGACGAAGAAGCCGGGGATGTCGAATCTCGCTTTGACCCGGGTCACCTCACCGGGATAGACGGTCACGGTGTCCTTGTGGCCGGTCTCCCACGGCAGCGGGTCGTTGCTCCCGGCGATCGACGGCCCTCCGTCGATGGTCTCCCGACCGAGAACCTCGAACTGCACCTGATGGATGTGGATCGGATGCGCATCTTCGGTGAAATTACGCATCTCCCACACCTCGGTGGCTCCCAGCTCGGGATTCTCCGATATCTGATCGCTCCACATCAGGGGATGCGGAGTGCCCTCCTCGTCGAACCTCCCGAGCAGCGCAGCGAAGGGCACATCCGCCGGCTCGTAGACCTCCTCGTTGAGACTCACGAACTGGGTGTTGTTCTCCGCACCCAGAGGAGTGATCGAGGGCAACTCCAGGAATTGAGGTGGAGTGGTCGGGTCCTCGACCGGACTGGCGGCCACCCGAAACTCCATCACCTGTCCGGTCGAGGCCGAGTCAGCAGCATCGAAGTCGACACCGATCTCGCCACCTCCAAACGGCTCGTCGGGTCCCAGGTTGAGCAACCGGAATGCCGTACCGGCGGCTGGAGCGAAGTCGACGATGAGATCCGCTCTCTCTGCAGGCCCGATGAGGACGGTGGCTCCTCCAGTGCTGCCCGGGTAGGGGTGGTCGTTGAGCCGCACCGGCTCGGCGAGAAAACCTCCTTCGGCGCCGATCTGCCAGACCTCCACATCCGGATCATCGAATTGCAGGATCAGGAATCGCGAGTTGCATCCGTTGAGGAGGCGAAGCCGATATCTCCTCGGCTGCACCTCGAGGTGCGGCCAGGTGAATCCGTTGGCCAACATCATGTTTCCGAAGAACTCGGGATTCCATATCGGAGACACCGGGCTGTCCGGGATGTAAGGCCCGGTGAACTCGTCGAAGAAGGCGCGGGTGTCGGGATAGAAGAGAGAACCGTCCTCGTTGAAGGAGCGATCCTGAATCGCAATCGGGATCTCCCCGTACTCGCCGAGCGGGTCGTCTCCGACGCCGGGCGCCGGGCCGGGCAGGATGGCGGGGCTCCCATCCCGGCTGTCGAGGACCACGTCATCGGGCCCGCCCCTGATCAGCCAGAACCCGGCGGGACCGGCGTAGACGTTGAGCCGGGTCATTCCCAGGGTGTGGTCGTGGTACCACAGGGTTGCCGCCCGCTGATTGTTGGGGTACTTGAACGAGACGTCTCCGTGTCCCCATCCGTGGTGGTACTTCTGGTTGAAGTAGTCCCAGAAGGTCCCGGTCCGGGCGTACCCGGACGGGATGTTCCGGGCGTCGGGCAGGTACCAGGCCTCGGCATAGCCGTCGCTGTCCTCGGTGGTGTGCGCCCCGTGAACATGGGTGACGATGGGGACCGGCCCCAGATAAGGGCCGGGAGTGTCCTCGAAGACCGGGCGTGAGTCCCGCCCATCGACACCACCGGGCGGGTTGGCCCAGTGCAGGGTCTGGTCGACCGGCAGAAGATGGGACAGAAAGTCACCACGCTCGTCGACCAACTGGTTGCGCCAGATCACCTGGGTGGTCTTGTCCCATTTCGCCTCGATGGTGAAAGACGGGTAGTTGAACGACCCGCCCTCGGCGACGGTGCCGGGATGGTCAACGGACCCGTATCCCCAAACGGTGGTAGTCGGGTGCGGCGGCGACAGGACCTGCTGGGTGAACTGACGAACCGCGATCTTGTACTGGTCCTTGCTCCTCTGGATCTTGCCGGGCATCGCCGGCGGCTTCACCAGCGGCAACAGGTACTTGTCGACCTCGCCCGGCTTGAGAGTCCCCCCTGCGATTTGAGCCCTCGCGATCCGCACCAAGCCACCGGTGACGCTCTGCAGGTAGAGCACCGCGGCCGTGGATCCGCTGAGCCTGATGAATGACCTTCGCCCCAATCTCATCGTTCATCCTCCCTCGAGAACGAGATGCGCTACCGCCTATGACGCGGCCAGGACGCAGCACTGTGCGCCTCCCAAACCGCGTGCGGTGCGCTATTCGAATGCCGAACCTACACGATTGACGGTCCTGATGAGTCCGGGTCAGGTCAGGAGGTCAGTTGCCCCGCCAGGACGTCACCTTTCGCGCATATGGTTCGAGCCGCAGGACGTTTGAATGAGCGTGGAACGGTTGGAAGAGAATCGAGCGCAGAGGACCTACCGCTATCTGCGCATCGGCATGATCGGCGCGGCGGTGATGCTGGCCGTCTCCGTCGTGGTCGAACGTCTCGCCGCCCATTGCTGGCAAGACTCGATCAGCGGCTATTACTACACCCCGGTTCGGGCGGTTTTCGTCGGCACTCTGTTGGCGGTCGGGTTGGCCCTCATCGTCATCAAGGGTGAAGGGCTCGAGGACTTCTTCCTCAACGTGGCCGGCATGCTCGCTCCCGTGGTCGCATTTGTCCCCACCCGCAACGTGGGAACCTGCTTCTCCGTTGATCCGGACCCGGATCCTCTGGTCACTGGAGCCGATGGGGCATTGGAGTTCAACACCGCGGTGATGCACAGCCTCGAGAACAACATGACGGCCCTGATCATCGCCGGCGCCCTGGGTCTGATCGTGACTTATGTCATCTTCTCCGTCGATCAGGGCGGTCCGGTGAAGGCGATGCGCAGCCACGAGGTCGAACCAGGTACGAAGCGGACCTATTGGCTGCTGGTGGTGATCGTGGCGGCGACCGCCCTCCTCCTCTGGCTGTGGGACGGATTCCCCGTCCACGCCCACAACATCGCCGCAGCCGGCATGTTCGTCTTCCTGGCGCTGGCTTCCTGGTGGAACTCACGGGGCGAGACCAAGGGGTACCGGAGGACGTATCGGGCGATCGCGTTGGCGATGGTGGGCGCCCTCGTGGTCATCCTTGCCCTATCGGCCATTCTCGGCGACCGCTGGGATCACTCCATTCTCGTTCTCGAGGCCACCGAGCTCACCCTCTTCGCGGTTTACTGGCTTGTGCAGACCAGGGAACACTGGCATGAACGGGTGCGGCCCGCCGCCGATTAGCGGGGATCCGTCGGGTACGAATCGGAAGTGTGTTCGGTCGGTCCGACTTTCATGACCTTCGCCTCTAGCCGTGACCGCGCATCGGTCCGACGATGGAGTCGAAGACTCAAGGAGGTTGCAATGACAGACACCCAAACCGTTGAGGTCCAACTCCCCGACGACCGGCCACCCGACTGGGCTAACTCGTTGATGAAGTGGGCGCTCACCACTCCCGTCCTCCAGAGCATGATCGGACAAGGAGTGGCCCTTCTCAGCTTCAAGGGTCGCAAGACCGGCAAGCCATTCACGATTCCGGTCAGCTACCACCGCGAGGACGACGTCGTCACCATCATCACCAAGAGGCAGCGGCAATGGTGGCACAACTTCGAGTCGCCCCTCGACGTCGAGCTGCGACTGGCAGGCCGTGACTACACCGGAGAGGCCGAGATCGAGTCCGACGACTCCGACACGCGGGAATTCATGGTCGAGTACCTCGAGAAGCGGCCGATCGATGCCAAGGCGTACGGGTTGGCCAAAGACGAGATCACCAGGGAGAAGATCGCTCGCATAGTCCCCCACATCGTTGTGATCCGCATCGCCATAACCCCGGTCGACTAGTCACGTAGATCGCCGCGACCTGGTTCGCGGCACGCATGACAATTCGTGAGTCGGGTTGCCGACAGGAGCGGACTCCGATTGGTCTACTTGGTGGCCGGCTGCAATCACGCCTCGCGACTGGGCCGATTCAGCACAGGAGCGCTCCGCCGCCGGCGAATCTGAGCTTCAAACTCTCGCTCGAATCGCTCGGCTCGGCTCTTCTCCTGCTTCGGAATGTGTGGAAACGCCCGTTCGTAGCCCAGTTCGGATAGCAGGTCGCCTGCCAGAGCCTCGAACCACAACAGTTCCTCCACCGTCAGGGCATCTCGCCAGTCGCGCAGCCCGGGAGTGGCCGGGAGCCAGGCCTTCTTGGCCGAGAGATTCGGGTCGTCGATCGTGCGGCCTTTGTGGAAGGCCACCATCGCAGATGTGTACTCCAGGCCGAGGAAAGTCGCTACCGAACGGAGCACGGGCTCGGGCTCGGCAGCCAGGGACTCATATCGGACCTCCAAGTACCGGATGTCGGAGAGGCTGCTCGCGTCCCGTCGGCCGGTGCCTACCTGCCACCGCCACCACAGTGTCGCCGTGCCCAGCGGATCTTCGTCCCACAGGGGTAGCTTGCTCGGGCCCTTGCCATCGCGCGCCCAGTCCACCACGGACAGCGCGACGTCCCTGCCGTCCCGGAGGATGTGCAGGAAGGGAGCCCACGGGAACAGCCGAGACAGCAGGGGCAGATGGCGTACGTAGTCCGGCGTCTTCTCCCCCGCCAGCGGCTTGCCGTGCATCAGGGCCACCTCGTCGTACAGAGCCGAGACGAAGTCGCGATAGGTGTTCACGCCGGAACCCAGACGTCGAGCGGCATCCTCAGGCAGACCGAGACGGGGAAACCGACGATAGGTGACCACGCGATCGACCAGCTCGGGGGTCAGCTCGATGTCGTCCACGGCGAATCCATCGTGGCCACGGGGTATGAAATGAGTGTCGTTGGTCACCACCAGTTGTGGGTGATGGTCGAGCATCCGCTGCAGGAGCGTCGTACCCGACCGCGGGCATCCGACCACGAATAGAGCCGGGTTACGGGTGCTCATCGTCCTGCCTTCCCGGTGAGTTCCGACATCTGGAGGCGGCTGTCTGCCGGCGGCAATGACCAAATGGATTCGAGAAGACCCGCAGTGGGATCAGGCCCGGGCCGGAACGCGTACACGCAGACCAAGCGGAGACGGGTCGCCGCCGCATAGGGCACGATGCGTTTCATGGTCTCCGCCGACGGCGAATAGCCGTCGAGGAGAGCGTCCCCACATGTTCGCGCCGCCGACGGCGACCATCGTCCGAGCAGGACACCCAACTCGAGGTGGACCAACAAGTTGGCGAGGTCCAGGGCAGCTTCGCCGAACGAAAGCGTGTCGAGGTCGAGAAGTCCCACCTCTCCGCTGTCGTCGACCGCGATCTGGCCGTCATGTAGGTCCCGATGTAATGGAGTCAGAACTGTCGTCGAGCTCGCCAACCGATCTCTCAGTTCAGTGAGATGGCGTGAAGGATCCGGGGCACTCGAGTGCCCGGCCAGGCGCTGCAGCCAGTCCTCCACCACACTCACCTCCTCGCCAGGCCCGTGAATGGGCAGATCTGTGGACGGCACGAAGTCGTGGAGAGCGCGAATAGTCTCTCCCACCCGCCGACCCACGTCGGCCGGGCTTTGCCCGATCGCTTCGCCCAACGGACGACCGGACAGGGCCGACCAGACCGTCAAGCCATCCTCACGGCTGGTGGCGAGCAGCCCGGGCAGTCTGAGTGGGGCGCCGGTGAGGGCGCGGGCCCTCCGCACTTGCATGTCCACCCGCGAGCGACGCACCAACTTCGCATAGACGAAGGTGTGACCGCTCGACCGCCGAATCACGGCCCGACGTTCTGCCCGATGCGCCACCAGATCCTCCCCTTCGTTCTCGAGCAACCAGGCCAGGGATCGGAGTCTCAGATCTGCACCGCCGCCCTGGAGAACCATGCCGAGCTCAGGAAGCACACCGACGGACCCGGAGCCGTACCGACGCATCAACTGCTGGGCGGCGGAGTGGAGCGCAGCCTCCTCGCTGTGCGACGATCCGAACTTCCTGGCCGCCACGATCTCCCCGTCCGCGGTCAGATATTCCAGGGTCAGCCTCCCGTCTCGCTCGGGCCAGGCGCGACGAAGAGACAGGTCACCCCGATCGGGCCCCAGTTTCGCCGTCACCGAGGGCGGCGGCTGGAGGCGAGTCAGTCGCGCCAGAGGCGATGCCTTCACAGCGGGCTCACCTCGCCGGCCCGCCGGATCAAGGCTGCGATGCTCTCGGGCCAGTTGTCCCATCGGTGGCGAAACGGCTCCGGGGCCCGCTGCAGCAGCGATGCCGACACGTAGAGAGACAGACGATCCCCCAGATCCTCTCCTCCTGCGGCTCGATAGCCGGCGATCAGCGCGGAGCGAGCCTTCTCCACTTCATCCGAGGAAACGGTTCCCTGTAGCACACCCAACTCCAGGTCGGCGATGAACCATCCGGCGTCGGCTGCCGGATCGCCGAGTGCTGCATTGTCGAGGTCGAGCACACCAACGCCGAACGCACCGAGAACCAACTGGTCTACGGAGAAATCACCATGGATGGGCACCTTCCTCTTCTCCATCTGGCGGATCCGTCGGGCGAGTCTCGCGGCTCGAGTCCCGGCCTCACTTGCGATCTCCGGCAAGAGCAGACCGAGATACTCCCCTGCCGCGCGCACCTCGGCGGCAATTTCCCGACGACGCCGTCGACGCAGATGTTTCTTGCTGCGACGATGCAAGCCGGCCATCACCGCACCCACTGCCTCCATCTCATCGGTGGGAGCAGTCGGGCCGAGCGGTTGTCCCGGCAGCCACTCCCGGAGCACTACCCGATGGCGATCGGATGCGCCGAACCGCTCCGGAGTGCGGAAGAGCCCGTTGCTGTCAGCTGATACCTTTGCGACCTTGGCGGAGCGGAGATAGTCGTCAGGACAGTACGCCTTCAGAACTCCCACCGGATGGTCATGCGCATCGACCCGGGCCACGTATCGCCGCTCCGGCTTCCATCGGAGCATCTCCAGGTGGGAGGGTCCCAGCCCGCTCCCCTCCGGCCAGATCCGTGCCAGCAAGCCTTCGATGAACTTGGGATCGGAGAGCCGTCCGAGCACCGGCATGAGCCGATCGTTGGGGAACACCGAGAGCCCAACCAGTTCGCCTTCGAACGCCGCGGTCTGCGGTGAAGAGGCCAACTTGGCGAGCTTCGCCTCCTGCCCGCGACCGAAGGCCTTTGCGTAGACGGCGCTCTCCTCGCCGGCTCCCTCCACCCGGAATCCCACGAGACAACTGGATCCCGGTTTGTAGCGAACATAGGAGGGGACCACCCGTAGCGGGGTCGCGAACAATCCACCGAGAAGATGGGCGACGGCTTCGGGGTCGAGCACCGTCCCCAGGCCCGGCACCGTTGGATCTCGGGCGGCTATGGCGGCGTCAGGCGGAGCGAGCACTCTGCTTCTCCCTGGCGTTGCTGAGCGACTGAAGCCGGAAGAGGTCGGCATAGCGCCCGGAGAGGTCGATCAGCCGCTGGTGGGTACCTGACTCGGCTATGACGCCCTCCTCCAGGTACAGGATCTCATCAGCATCTATCACGGTGCGAAGGTCGTGGGCGATGTGGATGATGGTTCGCTGGCTTCCTATGCGATTGATCGCTTCGAGAACAGCTCGCGAATTCTCACGGTCCAGTCCGGTCGTGGGTTCATCCAGCACCACGATCGGTGATCCACGCACTGCAGCCCGGGCTATGGCAATGCGCTGACGCTCGCCGCCGGAGAGCGTGACTCCGCGCTCTCCCACAACGGTGTCGTAACCTTCGGGCAACCGTGAGATGAAGTCGTGGGCGTTGGCGAGTCGTGCTGCCCACTCGACATCATGGCCGCTGGCGCCGGGCGACCCGAAGGCGATGTTCTTGCGAATGGTCTCCCGGAACAGGACACTCTCCTGAAGCACTACTGCAACCTGGCTACGCAGCGACGGAAGCGTGAAGTCGCGGATGTCGTGGCCGTCGATGAGAATCTGGCCCTCGTCAGGATCGTAGAGTCGCAGCAGGAGACCGACTATCGAGGACTTGCCGGCTCCGGACGGGCCCACCAGGGCCACGGTTGCCCCGGCCCAGACGTCGAATCTGATCCCGCGCAGCACCTCTCGTCCCTCACGATAGGAGAGGGTGACTCCTTCGAATCTCACCTCTCCAGGCAGATGACGAGCCTCTCGAGCGGTGCTCTTCTCCTCGATCTCGGGCGTCTTGTCGAGGACATCGGTGATCCGTTCCGCCGAAGCAGAAGCCTGGGCGAGGCGACCGGTGTACTTGGAGATGTCCTTCATCGGTTTGAACGCGTTCTTGAGATAGGTCACGAAGACGAGAAGGTCGCCCGGAGTGAGTGACCCACGCAACACGAGCCACGCCCCTACGAGAAGGACGAGCCCGTTGGCGATGGCGATGACCACATCTGTCTTGCGCTCGAGGCCGGCCGAAAGCCGCTTTGCCTTCACCCCGTCCCTCACACTCTTCCGGTTCTGTCTCCCGAAGGTCTGCTCGAACTCTCCTTCCAATCCGTAGGCCTGGACCACCTCGATCGCACCCAGAGATTCGGCGGCAACCGAGGCCAGCGCACTTTCGATCTTCCGGTGCTTGCGAGCCACCGTGCGGATCTCCTTGGTTTTCCTGCGGAAGGAGATGAAGAGGAGAGGAAAGACACTCACTGCCACCAGGGTCAGCCCTCCATGCAGCCAGACCATGACCGCAAGCATTGCCCCAAGCGTCAGCGCGTGGACCGTGAGAGGCAGGGCGGCGGTCACCACTACCTCCTTGAGACGACCCACATCTCCAACGACTCTCGTGATGAGGTCGCCTCGCCTGGCTTTCGTGTGATACGCCAGCGAGAGACGTTGCATATGGCTGAAGAGGTCTGACCGGATGAGTGACAGAATTCGATTCCCGGCCAGGGCAAAGGTGATCGTCGACCAGTAGGACATCAGTGCACGCAGCCCGGTGAATATGACCAGGGCCAGAGCAGACAGCACCAACACCACCATCGGGTCGGCCCGGTCCACCATGTCGATGCCGGTACTGGCGGCCGCGGACCCCACCGGCAAGACCCGGTCGAAGATGAGTTTGAGCGGCCAGGGCTCGAGAATCCTGAAGACGATTTGGCCCACCATCGCACCTGCCCCGCCCGCGATCACCAGCCAGTTTCGCCTCAGGTATGAGCGAAACCTCCAGGCGAGGCGCAGGAGCCCGGGCAAGGCGGTCTTCAGTCCTTCGCGAGGTGCCACTCAGGCCACCTCCGCCACCGTCTCGGCGAGACCGACCTCCGCCAGGATCTCAGTGGCCACGTGTCGCCATGTGTGCCGGCGAACCACAGCCTCTCTACCTGCTCGGGCCAGGGCGGTGCGGCGGGCCGGGTCGTGGCGCAGCCTGGCGATCGCCTCGGCCAGCGCACGGGGATCGCCGGGTGGGCAGAGCACTCCAGTAACCCCATCCTCGAGGATCTCGGCCACTTGTCCCACCCGACTGGCCACCACCGGGACCGAGGCCGCCAAATACTCGAACAGCTTGAGTGGAGAGAAGTAGAAGTCAGGGAGATCTGGATACGGAGCGGCGGCCGCATCCATCTTTGCCAGATATCCCGGTACCGACGGGTAGTCGACGGCGCCGGTGAATGACGCCGCCCAACCTATGCCCAAAGCCTCGGCGGTAGCCTGCAGGTGCTCATGCTCCGGCCCGTCACCCACCACGAGAAGACGATACGAGGGGTCTCGATCCAGCAGCATCGCCACGGCCTCCAACAATGTGCCCACGCCGTGCCATGGCTTCAGGCTTCCGCAGAAGCCCACGGTGAAGGTTCCATTCGGGCCGTGAGCGGAGAGGGAACCGAAACGCTCGGTGTCCACTCCGTTGGGGATCACCGTGACATTGCAGCCTCTCCCCGCGATCCTCGTCACCCAGTCGGCAACCGACCCGGACACGGCCACTACGAGACGGGCGGTGGTGAACACCCTGCGGGCACATTCCTCCGCCCACTCCACGTCGAGCGACCCTCGATGGCGCTGATGCTCGTCGATGAGCGGCGAGTTGACCTCGACCACCCCGGGAATGCCGGCCTCCGCGGCATAGTCCATCGCCGCCGTGCTCCACAGCGAGTATCTCTCGTAGACGAGGTCAATTGGGGTCAGAGTCTCCAGCAGACCCCTGATGCTCGGGTTGGGGTCAGCCACGCGCCGCCCGCCATCTATTGGTTGCAAGTGGAGACCGGTCTCGTGTCCCTGCCCATTTCCGATTCGGGCCACCAGCAGCCGGAGGTCGGCCCCCAGCTCGAGGAAGGCCTTGCTCAACTCCCTGACGTGGACGGAGGCTCCCTTGAAGCCCGGGACTGGTATCCCGGAGTCGGCACACACGTAGGCGATCCTCATGATCCAGCCCTCCGGACCATCACGCCGGCACCCCCTGCACCGCCGACGGGCTCATGGTGAAGGTCTCGATCAACTCCGCTGCGGTCTGACGCCTGTCGAAACGCTCGTGCAGCTTCACGGGACCACGAGTGGAGCAGGCGTCCCAGAGCCCATCGTCGTGTAGCACCCGCTCGAGGGCATCAGCCAGGCCCTCTGCATCGCCCGCGTCGACCAACAGACCCTCCCTTTCATCTTCGATGATCTCGGGAATGCCGGTCACTCGAGTCGTGACCACCGGGAGCCCGACACCGAGCGCCTCGAGAAGGACAGTCGGAAGCGCGTCACGATTGCCGTCGTCGGCAACCACACACGGCGCGGCCAGCACTCGGGCGCTCGACATCAGCTCGAGCACCCTATGGCGGGGAAGGCTCCCGGTGAACTCGACCTGACCCCCCAGCCCGAGACGTCTCGTCTCGGCGAGAAGGCTGTCTCGTTCCTCGCCATCGCCCACCACCGTGCAGGAGAAGTTGGTGTGACGTTTGGCGAGGAGAGCACAGGCGTGGAGGAGAACGTGAAATCCTTTCTTACCCACCAGTCGCCCGACGCCGAGAATCATCCCGGATCTGCGCTGCGCCAGAGGCGCCGGTTCGTACTCCTCCGGAAACAGCCCGTTGTAGATCCGGACCACCCGGTCAGCCGCTTGGCGGGAAAGATGGCAACGGATGTAATCCCGATTCGAGTCACACACCGTCACGATGGCTTCCGCCGATGATGCGATGGCGTCGAACACATCTCGATCCACCGTCTCCCTGTAGACGTCTTTGGCGTGAGCCGTGACCGAGAACGGCAACCCGGTGACGAGGTGGGCGACATGAGCGGTATGAGCCGCCACCGTCATGAAATGGGCATGAAGATGATCGACTCGAGCCTCCCGCGCCGCCGAGGCGAGAAGCAGACCTTGCACCAGGACGCTGGCGCGCGCCCTCTCCGGGAGCAACCTGACGAACCCCAGAGCGGCGTCGATCGCCCCTGCAGCATCGGGGAGGCCACCGAGCACTCCGAATGCGTCGAGCAGGCGCGAAGAGAACGAAGAAGACGGCAGATAGGACACAGTGGCTCTGAGCTTGGAGAGGTCGCGGTGAAACCGGCCTTCGTCGGGAAGACGCAAGGAGAAGACCGATACCTCGACCCCTGCGGCCTCGAGGGCGAGCAGCTCATCGAGGATGAAAGTCTCGGAGAGCCGGGGATACTTCTTCAGGACATACCCCACTCGCAGGTTCTCTCCAAAGCCGGCCCTAGCTGGCAACTGCTGCTCCTCTGTCGATGGACTCGGTGCGGGTGAGGACTTTGCTGATCTCCCTTGCAGTGCCCTCCACCCCATCGAGCCGGAGCGGGAATCGTCTGTCCGGCACCGGCTGCTCGAGGCCGGAGGTGAACTCCGACAGTCGCTCCGGGCCGTAGTCGCCCATTGGACAGCACTCGACGTTGGTGACCGAGCTGAGCCGCTGGGCGCGGAGTAGCTGTTCTTGTCGAGGCGCTTCACGCGGGACGATCAGAGCAGGCATGCCATGACCGAGGAGTTCCGCAACCGTGTTGTACCCGCCCATGGTCACCGCTCCCGCGGCTTCGGAGAGAAGTCTCTCCAAGCCCCCAACGAAGCTCACGACGTCCACGGGTTGACCGGTTTCGCGACACCTGTCGACCAAGTCAACGTAGCGAGATCGGGGAAGGAAAGGACCTCCCACGAGGACCGATCGAAACGCGAGCGGTGCTGCAGCGCTTTCCAGGAATTCGACGTAGGTGTCGAGTACGTGAGCTCCATCGGCTCCCCCGCCGACACTCACCAAGACCGTAGGAAGACCCTGCGCCGGGTCGAAAATGCGCTCGACCTGGCGAGTCAGATAACCCACATATCTGAGGCGGGCCCCTTGACGGCTCGGCAAGCCGAGCTCTTCGGCGGTGGTCAACACCGTGGGGTCTCCGTAAACGAGGATCCTGTCGTACATCTCATCGACGGCAGACCAGGCGGAGAATCGCTCCCACTCGTCCGCGACGCGCTCGGCCTCATCGATCACATCGCGCAGCCCGAGAATCAGGCGCGGCGGGTTCGGCCGACTCTGCGCCCATCTCAGCAGCGGCCAGAGCTCACCTTGTGCGCCCACGGGGGCGTGGTCGACCAGAATCAAGTCGGGAGAGAAATTGCGCGCCGCCGCCTCCAGGATCCCAGCGCGGAGCGAGAACATCTCATGGGTAGGGATCCCGAGCGAGCGGGACAGATATCGCCCGTTCGGCTCCTTGGTAACGGCCGGGAGCTTCACCGAATCGCAAATAGCAGGAAGCGGGAAAGACTGGGCCAGCGGAGAGCCGGTGGCTATGAGAATCGACGAGACCTCGGGAAGCTCGGCCAGCCGGTGAGCTATGAGTAGAGATCGTCGCAGATGCCCGAGCCCGTATGTGTCATGGCTGTAGATGAGCACTCGAGCGCCGTCCGAACCGGCCCCGATACCTGATACCTCCCACTCAGACTCAGGTGCGCGACCCGACGGCGTGAGGTCGATCTGCAGCCATTCACCTGTGGGCTCCATCGGACTGAGTCATCTCCTCCCCCAGACCGCCCACAGCAGGGCACCACAGAATGTTGCCCCTGGTCACGCTTCGTAGCGGCGAAGGATACCCAGTGAATCGGTGGGGCACAAGGGTCGACAACAAGGGGCACAACCCAATAGGGGACGCCCATAGCCGCGAGGGTGCTCTATAGGCGAACCCAGGGTTGTAGACACCGCTCAGCGAAGTCTCGAACCCAGGGTTCGCGCCCCTCGATGCGCCCGGGCCGGCCAGCTCGCGGCCCGTCCTCGTCACCGAGGGGGCCGAGGCAATCTCGGCCCCCTCGTTCGTCTGACGATTACGATCAGGAACCCACCGTCACCACCCGAGAGCCCGCACGAAGAACGATGCGGCCTGTGCCCTGGTCACCGTGTCGTCGGGGCAGAACTGGTCGTTGTCGGGCGGGTTGCATCCCAGGGTGATCCCCGCCGCCGCGATCCGATTGATGTCGGTCTCGTGGGTATTGCCGTCGTCGTCGGTGAACCGGTCGACGTCTCCGCCTTCGGTCAGCCCCAGAGCACGAACCATGAACGATGCCCACTGGGCACGGGTCACCGTGTCGTCAGGGCAGTACTCGTCATTTGCTGGCGGGTTGCAACCCAGAGTGATCTCGATGGCAGCAATGGCATTGATGTCAGCCTCGAAGATCGAGTCGTCGTCGTCGACGAAGGCGTCGCTGGAGGACGCCCTCAGGTTGAGGGCTCGATTGAAGAAAGCCGCCGCCTGACCACGAGTGAACCCGTCCTCAGGGCAGTACTCGTCGTTGGCTGGCGGATTGCAGCCGCGGGTGATATCGGCGGCAGCGATCGTCTCGATGTCGGCCTCATGGGTATTGCCGTCGTCGTCGGTGAAGGTGGCTCCGGCCACTCCTCGCTCCAGGCCTTCCACCTGGCCCCGGATCTCCCCGTCCGGGTTGGCCAGTGTGTGCACGTTGACGTAGGCGGTACCGGCCCGGAGATGGTCGATGAGTGTGACCATCGTGCCGTCGAAGACGTTCGGCATTGGATTCAGATCCGCTTCGGAGATCGTGCCCTGCGCGAGGATGCCGTCGCGGGTCACCCCGCTCGCCTCCGGCCCGAAGAGAAAGACCACGACCCCGCCGTTCTCACCTGCGGCGCCGATGTGGATGTGGGCCACGGTCGTGTCTTCGAGACCGTAGGTGATGAGGTTGTAATCGAGTGCGGTTTGGGAGTCGTTGAGACTGAAGGTGGCCAGACCGGTGCCTTCGCTGCTCACCGGCGGCACCTCGTTGGCTCCTGCCAGGGACGCCGAGAAGTCGAACGACGCGAGGGCAAGCTGGCCCCGGATTTCACCGGTACCGTAGGCCGTGGTGTGCACGTTGACGTAGGTGTCACCGGAACGGATCAGCTCCACGAGTTGGGCCATGGTCCCGTCGAACTCACCAGGAATCGGGATCAGATCGGCCTCGGTGATGGTGTCTTCGGCCAGGAGCCCGTCTTCTGACCGCGGGGGGTCGGCCTCGAACAGGAAGACCGCGACATCGCCGTTCTCTCCGTCGGACCCTACATGGATATGGGCTTGGACGACATGGTCCAGATCGTGCACATACAGCCGATAGTCGATCGACGATTCGTCCTCGGACACCGTGACCGAGGCATACCCGCTGCCGTCACTGGCGACGGCCGGCACCTCGTTGTCGCCCGACAGCTGCGCATCGAACGTAGCTTGTGGGAAGTGGGTGTCTGCCGCAGCCGACACGACCATCACCCCCATCAAGACCGCCAGTGTCGCCAGAGCCGTGATTAGTCGTCGCATGTCGCCTCTCTCGTTCGATCGACCGGCGGTCACGGGCCCTGCGATAGGCACCAGGCCCAGGACGCCGCCACCAAGCCTACGCATCTTCACAACCCTTCGGTTCGCGAGCCCGCACAGAGCGCGAAAAAACGCGCCGGCAACTGCCGGAGCCTCAACGATCGCCCCATCTTGCGCCCGCTGCGGGTTAGTGGGCTGGCTGACCCAAACGGCACACCGATAACCGAGGACCAGTTCACGCGGGCTCGGGAGCTGGCAGCCGAGGCCGGCATAACGGTCGATGCCCGTGACTGCGGCCACCGCAGGCGCACTTGGCCTGCTCGGAGCGACGCTGGGTATCGGCGTGGCCAATCTCGGCTTCGCCGCTGCCTACTCCGGCGACCTCACTCCTCTCCTCCCCGTTCCCTTCACCCACCTCCAGATGATCGTCACCGGCCTGCCCGCCACTGCAGCGGGAAGCGGATGGCTGCTGGCAGGTTCAGAACCGACTTCACTGGCGCGCCGCCCGCTCGAGTGAGCGATGCCGTTCGGTCGGCAGAAGACTGCTCTTCATAGATCGACGTTCCGTCGCCACACAGACCGGGCCTCCTCCTCCAATCGGCCTTCTTCGAGCCGCGGAACTGGCCGAACTCGGGCGGTAGGGTCGCCGAATGAGAGCATTGACATGCCGCGGCGACAACACCCCCGCGGTAGACATCGTCGAAGTGGAAGACCCCACCCCTCAGGACAACGAGGTGGTCGTCGACGTCGCAGCAGTCGCGGTCAATCGGGGTGAGCTGCGGCTCCTGTCCTCGAGAGATGCCGGGTGGAGGCCGGGTCAGGACGTCGCCGGTGTCGTCTCCGTCGAAGCGGCCGACGGATCAGGTCCGGCCGAGGGGACCCGGGTGGTGGCCTGGCCGGAACAGGCCGGATGGGCCGAGCAGGTGGCCGTCCCAACCAGCCATGTCGCTTCCATAGCCGACGAGGTGAGCTTCTCGGAGGCCGCCTCCTTGCCCATCGCCGGGATGACCGCGCTCAGAGCCCTGCGGATTGGTGGAGACCTCGAGGGGAATTCGGTACTGGTGACAGGCGCCTCCGGCGGCGTCGGCCGCTTCGCCGTGGAGCTCGCCGCGAATGACCGAGCCCGCGTGGCCGCAGTTGCCTCCGGCCCGGAGCGCGCCGAGGGGCTGACAGATCTGGGCGCGGCCGAAGTGGTTCACGACATCGCCGACGCGGAGGGCCCCTTCGACCTGATCCTCGAGTCGGTCGGCGGTAGGTCCCTGGAGACCGCCATCGCACTCGTCGCCGCACACGGAACCGTTCTGGTCTTCGGGAACTCGTCGAACACGGAGGCCAAGGTCTCCTTCGCCGATTTCGCAGGCAAGCCAGGCGCCAGGATCGAAGCGTTCTTCGTCTATGCGAGCGGTGAGCCGCCCACCTTCGGGGAAGATCTGGGCTTACTGGCCGACCTGGTGGCCCGGGACCTACTGCACCCCCAGATCGGGTTGGAGGTCCCCTGGACAGAGGCCAACGACGCGATTCGGGCGCTTCACGACCGACAGGTCAACGGCAAGACGGTGCTCTTGGTCGGTGAAGGTCGAGACGGCTCCAGCACAGGATTTGAAGGGAGATAGATGCGAAAGTTCAAGGTCCACCGCGACGGTCCCGGTGGTCTCGAGCCGCACACCTCGGAGGCCGGTTCTGAGGGGTTCAACACGGCCACGCTGGTGTCGTTGGAGGACGGTTCGACCCACGTCGAGATATCGGTGTGCAGCCTCGACCCCGGAGGGTTCGTCGGTGGCCATCTCCACCCCTTCGAGGAGTCCTTCTACCTGCTTTCCGGTGAGGCGATCGTGAGCATCGATACCACCGCACATCATGTCGTCACCGACGACTTCGGATTTGCCCCCGTGTCAGCGCCGCACGCCTGGTCCAACCCGTTCGAGGAGACGGTGACCTGGTATCGGGTGAGATCACCGCAACCGCGACCCGTCGGAGCGTTCAACGGCACCTATCCGGTGAACGATTACCCCGTCCCCACCACTGGACGACTGGTGCGCGAGCTTCATCCGAGAAGCCGACACCTGGGGCACTTCGACCTCGCCGACATGTCGCCACCGGGGCCGTTGATGATGCCGGGCGCTCACGGTCACAACATCCGCAACGTCTCGGTGCGGATGATGGTCGACGATGTGCTCGGTGCGATCCATCACCAGACGTTCATGATCGAGTTCGAGCCCGTGGAGGGTGAGGCCTTTTCCGGAAGTCCCCACTACCACGACTTCGAGGAGGCGTATTACGTGGTGTCCGGGCAGGGCAAAACCGAGCTCGAAGGCGAGGCTTTCGACACCGAACCTGGCGATCTGGTCTGGGTTGCCTCGGGGACGATGCACGCCTGGAGAGCACGTGGTGATGAGCCGCTGCGCTTCATCGAGCTGATGGCGCCGCGCCCGCCCTACATGAACCTGCTGTTCTCCGAAGCGACCTGGCGCCGGCCGGTGGAATGAGTGTCGGACACCGCGTCGGCCCGGGGCTTCCTGGAGCATTGGGTGGTTTTGCCCCAGCCCGCTCGTTCCGCAGGCTGCTTGCGAGAGGAGGTGGCGTCTGGCGACACCCGTTGCTCGCGAACAGACCGTTCCCCACCCCCAACCGGTCACACATATAGACCGAATACCAGCCGGAGCGTGTACCCGGCCATTACCGCCCAGAACAGGGTGGTATAGCCACGTTCCCCGATGGCGAAGTTGATCCGCCGCCCCGAGAAAGTGGCAAGGAACATCAGAGGGACGGCCACGACCAGGAGGAGGAGGCTGTCACCGCTCAACAGGCCGGCTTCGGTGAACACCAACGCCTTGGTGGCATCTCCGGCCAGAGAAACCAACGAGGCGGCACCGACGAAGTGGGAGCGGTCGAGATTCAACTGACGGAGTGCCATCCCTTTCAACGGCCCCGAAGTGCCCGAGAACCCCGAAGTTGCTCCCGAGGCGATCGCGAGCAGCGGACCCCCGGTTCTCCGCACTGCAGACAGGTCGAACCGCTCGGCGATGAGTGCGATCCCGAAACTCACGATGACCGCAACGGTCACCACCTGCTCCGGCGCCGAAACGAGAAGGCGCGCCCCAGTCAATGCACCGGCTGAGACGAGGACGATCACGAGGAGCGCCTTGCGAAACGGGAGTGTCTCTCGGTAGGCGAGCGCTTTGACCACGTTGTTGGCGGCCAGAAGCAGCGCTGCCAGCGCCACCCCCTCCTTGGTGCCGAGGATGAGAGCGAGAGTGGGGACGAGGATCAGCGAGCCTCCCAGGCCGGCCGAGGCCGATACCATGAACGAGGCACTTATCGCCACCAATGTGGCGAGCACGACCCAGGGCTCGACGCTCAGCTCAGTCTCCCGACCCTGCCCTGACCTCGACGGCAGGCAGCTCGGCGGCACGCATGAGATCGTTGAACTCCTCCAGATCCTTGCTCAGGACCTCACCCAGCCGCTCCACCTGAGCGTCGATCTCCGCCGAGTACCTGGCGGAAAGCTCCAGAGACTGCTTGGTGGGAGGTGCGTCGGCACTGGCGATGACGCTTATGACCGACGACAGCTTCTGGTTGAGACGGGCAGGCTCCTGGCCGCCGAACATGTCCTCGTGCTTCCCCGGCTTTATCAACTCGGCTTCGATCTCGGAGAGCTCCTGTCTCAGCATTTCGGCAGCCGAGCGGGCTTCCTCTCCGAGGTCGGATCGTGCCGACCAGGAGTCGATCTGGGAGCTCACCGACCTGATCGTGATGACCGCCTCGTGGGCTTCGGAGATCTTGTCGCGGATCTCGAGCAGTGCGTCGAGTTGGCTCTGCAGGTCCTCCTGGGAGACATCCACCCTGGGATCGTTCACGACCTCGAAGCTCTGGGCCATAGTGGTCGGCTCCCCG
Source organism: Acidimicrobiia bacterium (assembly GCA_036374335.1). Taxonomy (GTDB): domain Bacteria; phylum Actinomycetota; class Acidimicrobiia; order Spongiisociales; family ZC4RG35; genus JANQRA01. Next base: position 49,201 of record DASUUC010000072.1, on the reverse strand, counting down.
TCAGGGCCGGAGATGACCAGCCGCACCTCATAGGTGCCGGGGACCACCAGCGGTCCTTGGTTCGCCTCACTCGCCAGCTTGTTGCCCAGGACCTTTGTGGAGCCAGCGTGACGGAGATCCCAAAGGAAACGGTTCACTCCCGGCTCGACCGGGACCCAGGGCCCGGCATTGAAGGCCTTGTCGTCGTCGTTCATCTCGTCGTAGCCGGACGGTTTGGTTCCGAATCGTCGGACGAGGCGGCCTTCTGAGTCCATGAACTCGAGCGAGACCGACAGCCCGTCATCGGCGGTGACCTCCTCACCGAGGAAGTAAGTCACCACCGCTCCCACCTTTGCCGCTTCGCCGGCGTCGAGAAAGGTCCTCTGCACCTGTCCCCATTCGTCTTTCGTGGCCTCGAACGTGGCCTGCTTGCCCAGCGACACCCAGTAGTCCTTGCCTTCGGTCTTGATCCAGCCGGCGAAGAGGTCGGGAAGCAGACGCCAGGCACGACGCGGCCGCAGCAGCCTGGTCGCTTCGGTGTCCGCGTCGTCGATCATTTGGTGGAGTGGGGTGAGGTCGTCCATGATCCAGAACGAGCGTCCGTGCGTAGCGACGACGAGGTCGGCGTCTTTGACCGTCAGGTCGTAGACGGGTGTGACCGGGAGGTTGGATTCCCAGCGATCCCAGCTGGCACCGTCGTCGGTGGACAGATAGAGACCGGTCTCGGTCCCCACGTAGAGCAGACCCTCCTGCGCCGGGTCGGTGCGGATGACCCGCACGAAATCGTCGGCTGGTATCCCGGTTTCGCCGTCTCCGGCTATCGACTCCCAGTTCTCGCCGTAATCGTCGGTCCGGTACAGGTAGGGCGTGGTGTCATCGAGCTTGTATCGGGTGGCGGCCAGATAGACGGTGCCCGCCCGATGGGGTGAGGGCTCGACCGTGCGGATGAACGTCCACTCCGGCAGGTCCGGAGGGGTGACGTTCTCCCAGGTCTCGCCGTGGTCACGGCTGACGTGGACCAGGCCGTCGTCGCTTCCCGCCCACAGGACACCCGGCTCGAGCGGGCACTCACGCAAGGTGGCGATGGTGCAGTAGTGCTCGGCACCACTGGTGTCCTTGGTGATGGGGCCTCCCGACACCGCCAGCTTGGTGGGGTCGTTGCGGGTGAGGTCGGGGCTGATCGGATTCCAGCTGTGCCCTTGGTCGGTGCTGCGGAACACGACGTTGCCCGCCGTGTAGAGGACGCTCGGATCATGAGGCGAGAACAGGATGGGATAGGTCCAGGGGAAGCGCACCTCGAGGTCGACCGGGCCGATGCCATCGTGAACCTCGGGCCACACATTCACCAGACGAATCTGACCGCTTCTGTGATCATATCGCTGCAGCGACCCTCCTCCTCCGGGGCTGGAGCCAACCGCTCCGACGAACACGAGGTTGGGGTCGTCGGGGTGGACCGCCATGAACCCGCTTTCGCCTGACCCGGCGGGATAACAGTCGGCCCAGGTGATGGCGAGGTCGGTTACGCCACTGGGAACGGCCACACTGGAGTTGTCCTGTTGAGTGCCATAGACGTAGTAGAACGGCTCACGGTTGTCGGTGGTGACCGTGTACATCTGTGCCGTCGCCTGGTTGTAGACGGTGCTCCACGATTCCCCGCCGTTGAACGAGACGTTGGCGCCACCGTCGTTTCCCTGAATCATGCGCTGGTTGTCACGGGGATCGATCCAAAGGTCGTGGTTGTCCCCATGCGGCGTTGAGATGCTCTCGAAGTTCTTGCCACCGTCGGTCGACTTCCACAATTCCAGGTTGTTGACGAACACCGTGTCGGCATCCTGAGGGTCGGCGGTGACGTGCATGTAGTACCAGGGGCGGTAGCGGAGGTCGATGTGGGAGCTGACCAGCTTCCAGGTCTCTCCGAAGTCGTCGGATCGGTAGAGCCCGGGCTTCTCCGACGCCTCGACCAGTGCCCAAACCCGCCCTGCTTTGACCGGGGAAGCTGCCACTCCCACCTTGCCGACCATCGCCGGCTCAGGAGGAAGGCCCTTGTTCCGGGTGATGTCTCGCCAGGTGTCCCCACCGTCGGTCGATTTCCAGATGCCGCTGTCGGGTCCTCCGCTGCTCATCTCCCAGAAGTTGCGATACGCCTCCCACATCGTGGCGTAGATGACCTCCGGGTTGTTCGGGTCGAAGGTGACGTCGACGGCACCAGCCTTGTCACTCTTGTAGAGGACCTTCTCCCAGTTCTTGCCCCCGTCTTTGGAACGGAAGAGCCCGCGCTCCTCGTTTGGTCCGAAGGCATGACCCAGCGCCGCCACATAGACCAGATCGGGGTCCTTGGGGTGAATGAGGACCTCCCCGATGTGACGGGTGTCGGCGAGCCCGCAGTGAGTCCAGGTCTCACCACCGTCACCGGAGCGGTAAACACCGTCCCCGTGTGACACGTCGAGACGGATACAGCTCTCCCCCATCCCGGCGAAGACGACGTTGGGGTCGGAGTCGGAGACCGCGATCGCTCCCACGGAGCTGGTCTCGAACTGCCCATCGCTGACGTTGACCCACGTGGTCCCGGCGTCCTCGGTCTTCCACACCCCGCCGGCTACCGCTCCGAAGTAGAACACTCCCGGTTTGGTGGGGTGGCCGGCGACGGCGACGACCCGACCGCCACGGGTTGGGCCAATGCAGCGGAACGTCATCGCCTGGATCATTTCCTTGGCTACCGGATCGTCGAGCAACCTCATCTGTACCTCTTCACCACGCTTTAACTGCGGGCGGCGAGGCTAGCGGTCCGACGACTAACGCGTTCCTAATGCTGTAGCTCCCATATATGGGAGCTACAGCATTTCATTCGAGGAGAATTTCCCCCTCAGGCAAAACCTCAACCAGCCCCTCGGGGAAAACCTCAGCCAGCGGCCATCTCAGTTGTTTGGTGGCGCGGCGCTGATCTCTCCCAGGACCGATCCGGGATCCCTCTCGACGGCGAGGTCTCCTATCGACACGATTCCCACCAAGGACCCGTTGTCCACCACGGGGAGGCGCCGGATGGCGTTCTCTTCCATGGCGCTCACCGCGGTGGCCACCGCGTCGTCCGGGCGCACCGTGACCAGTTGATGGTTGCACACGTCGTCGAGCGTGGTCTCGGCCGGCTGATGGCCTTCAGCGATTCCACGGACCACGATGTCGCGGTCGGTGACGATGCCGCACAGACTGCCGTCCGGCTTGGTCACCACCACATCACCAATGTCGTGGTCTCGCATCGCTTGGGCGGCTTTTCGCAAATCCGTGGTGTTGTCCAGGGTGATGGGATCTTTCGTCATCACATCAGAGATACGTTGGGGCATGAGTCCCTCCTTCTGTACTCACTCCCGTACCCACAAGCGCCAGGTCCCAAAACGCCTGTGAGCCGACTGCATCGGTGGCTGCAGCAACCGCGACGGCCTGGGTGCTACCGATCTCCTGCAGACGGCTCGTCGATGTCGAGAATTGCGCACATGGTTCTCGCCAGCTGGGCCATCGCCATGGCTGTCTCAGGATCGAGCTCACCCCGCTCGACCTGACGCATCGCCTTGTCCAGACGGGCGTAGATCCGATTCAGTCGTGCGGTCGAGTCTCGTTTCAGCTGTTCCCTCGCCTCCTGTGCCGCCTGATATCGGTCCTCGAAGGCGCGCTTGGGATCGTGGGGATAGCAGTACCCGGATGAAGTGAGGATCGGCGACTCACATCGGCGACCGTCGCCACGAATGGCGGGGCATCCAGCAGCGTCCGCCAGGTCATCATCCAATGGCGGCTGGTCGGTCGTGGGGGGATGGACAACGCCCTCGCCGCCCCCGATCACGTCAGCGTCGTCGATTACAGGGAAGCGCAGCGTGTTCCCGAGGTGCGACGTCGACACGCTCTCGCCTGCCGGCGGCAGACCTTCCTCGCCTGCCCGCGGCCAGTCCCCCTCAACCACCAGGGGCCGGTCCTCATCCACCGCCACGAGGGGCCAGTCCTCCACCACAGGCGACAGGCCCTGATCCATTGCATGCGATAGGTCCTCCTCGGGTGGCTCGTAAGTGTTCGAAGCCTCCGGAGAAGCCGGCTGAGCGCCCGACGAAGCCGACTCGTCGGGCCCTTTCCAGATCCGGTCCAATATGGTGCGAATCGCGGAGCGGGATCGAGTCCGTGGGGAAACCTGCTCGATCGTTGGAACTCCCGAATAGGCGAAGGCAATGGTGTCGTCTGCGACGAACCGGAGGGGCTCACCGGCAACGGTGAGGGCGAAGACGTCACCCTCGAGTCTCTCGACGTCGACGACTTCCAGAGGCCATGCCCCGAGACCGCCGCCGTCCGACTCCACCGCCAGATGATGCGCGGCCACGTCGAGATTGACGCTCAATCCGGGGCCGGGCTCATCCGGCAACAAAAGCTTGCCCTTGAACTGCATCACTTGGAGGTGATTCGGCAACCTGAGGCGATTTCTTGAACCGCTCGACGAGAGAAAGGCTCATCGAGGGCTTACCCGGCTAACCCGGCACGCATCCGGGCGAATGGGGCATCATGGCGGATGCTTTCGACCGCGTTTGCGGCGTGGCGCAATCTGGTCAAGCGCCTTTCAGTCGACTGGCTGATCCTGACCGCAGGAACGGTGACGGTACTGCTGGCCATGATTCTGCTGGCCGCCGGTCCCATCTATGCCGACGCAGTGACCGACAGCGCCCTGCGCCGAACACTGAACGCGGCAACGCTCGCCGACTCCACCGTCGCCATCGAAGTTCGCACCCCGCCGGGTGAATACGAAACGGTCGATCGGATCGCTACCGGGGCAGTCACCGACGCCTTCACGGGGGTGGACACAGCCATCACCCGCGTCCTCGATGCAGAAACTCTGGAACTACCAATTCAGAACAACGACGACTTCGTCGACCTGGCCCAGCTCCGTGCCGTAGAGGGCATCGACGATCACTCCGAGTTGCTCGAAGGGACCTGGCCCGCCACCTCGACATCGCCGGTGGAGACTGTGGTGAGCCAATCGACCGCCGAACTGCTCGAGCTCGAGGTTGGCGACAGCCTGGAGCTGGTCAACAGGCGCGATCGCGACCGAAGTGTCGAGCTCGAGTTGGTCGGGATCTTTCTGCTCGAGGACCGCACAGAACCGTTCTGGGCGGAGGATGAGCTGGCGTCGAGCGGAGTGGTCGAGACCCGGCGTTTTCGAACCTTTGGCCCCTTCGTCGTCGACGAGTCCGTCCTCTCCGCGATCACGCCCCGGGCCACCGCGACGTGGAGGGCTCACCCTGACTTCGCCACACTGGAGATCGGTGAAACATCCAGAATCCAGGGACAGGTAGCCACTCTGTCCCGGGCACTCAACGACGCTCTCGGCCTAGTCGACGAGTCGGGCACCCGTTTCTCCGAGTTCTCGGTCGATACCGGGCTGAATCGACTGCTCTCCGGAACGGGGCGCTCCCTCACCGTGACCCGCTCGAGTGTCTTGGCGCTTCTCATCCAACTTGCGATCCTCGCCGGCTACGCCCTCGCTCTCACCGCGGGACTCCTGGTCGAGACGCGGAGCACCGAGACCTCGCTGCTTCGGGCGAGGGGCGCAAGCCCTGGCCATTTGATGGCGGTCGCGGGCTTCGAGGGCATCCTGGTCACGATCCCGGTTGCCCTCGCCGCCCCATGGCTGGCGGCATGGACATTGGAAGCGTTGGTTTCGTTCGGCCCACTTGCTCCTACGGGTCTCGACGTCGCTCCCACGGTGACCACCGAGTCGAGGTTGATCGTGCTGCTCGCTGCCGCCGCGGCAGTCCTGGCGCTGGTCTGGCCGGTCTGGCGATCAGCACGCTCCCTCTCCGGATCCAACAGTGGTCAGGGACGGCAACGGGCCAGGTCGAAGACGCAGCGCGCCGGTGTCGACATCGCACTGGTCGGTCTGGCTGTCCTCGCCTTCTGGCAGCTACAGAGTGTTGGCCAGGTCTCGTCCACCATCCAAGGCCGCTTCGGAGTCGATCCGATCCTGATCGCAGCTCCCACTCTCGGTCTGCTCGCCGGGTCGGTGCTCGCACTCCGTATCGTGCCTCTCCTCGCCCGGGTCGCCGAGAGATTCGCAGCGGCGGGCCGAGGCTCGGTGCCGGCGCTGTCGGCCTGGCAAGTGGCCCGCCGTCCGCTGCGTTACGCCCGGTCTGCCTTGCTTTTGATCATGGCTGTGGCCATCGGCTTTTTCGCCGCTGCCTACTCCTCCACGTGGCTCGACTCCCAACGCGACCAGGCCGATTTCCAGGTGGGCGCCGATCTTCGGGTACGGCCCGACGGTCGCACCGGCATCGCCGTCGACGATCTGCATCTCATATCAGCCTACGAGTCGATACCGGGGGTGGTCAGGTCGATGCCGGTGAGCCGCCTGGAGGCTGCCCTGCCCGGATCGGACTCCCCTGGTGAGTTTCTCCTCCTCGACAGTTCAGCCGCGGCAGGACTGGTCTCCGTACGCGAAGACCTCGCACCCGACTTCGCAACGATGATGGCCCGACTTCACGACGCCCGACCTGACATCGCCGGAATCGCCGTGCCCGGCGCGCCGCATCAGGTCGGCGTCACCATCGAGGTGGTCGAGGAGGAGATCGAGGACGCCGAGGGACGCCCCTTGGAACCGATGTTCGCCGCCGAGATGGATCTGGTTCTGCAGGATGCCGATGAGCTACTCCACAGGGTGGAACTGGGAGCCGTGCTGGCCGATGAAGGGCGACAGACCCTGGAAGCCACTCTCGTCGCCGAGGGCTCCAACACCGGCTCGATGACACCGGCATTCCCGATCCAGATCGTGGGCTTCGAGATCACGTCCAGATACACCCATATCAGCCGCAATGTCAGCTTCGTCGTCGTCGACTTCCTTAGTGCAGAAACTCCGGGAAGATGGCAGCCAATAGAGTTCGACCGCGACCCCAACTCGTGGTCTGAGCAAGTGGTGGCCTTGGGGCAGGTGACGGAGCTTCCGAGCATCACTGCGGCCCTCGATCAACCCGACAACGCTCTGCGGTGGACGATCGAGACCGGCGTGGGATTCGGCGGTGTGGCCACATTCGCCATCCATCCCCCCTGGCCGGCTACGACCACTTACCCGGTGGTGGTGACAAGTCGCTGGCTGGAGGGGAGCAATCGACGGTTCGGGGATGAGATGGTCCTGGACACCCTCGGTACCGGGCGAAGCCGAGCCGAGATCGCCGGTGCCCTCGATGCGTTCCCTACCACCGACGCGTCCGGCGGCAGTGTCGTCCTGGTCGACTTGCCCACATTTCAAATGATCCGGTACGCGCCGGGGATTCCCATCACCGAAGCCGGGGAGCATTGGCTCGCGATCTCCGCCAACGCGGACGAGGTTGCCGAGACCCTTCTCGGCGCTCCACTCGAGGTGAGGGAGGTGGTGGGCCGTACTGAGCGGTTTCTCAGCCTGACTACCGACCCGGTCGCCCTGGGAACCATTGGGGCCCTCAGCATCGGTTTTCTCGCGGCTGGGGTGTTCGCCGCCGTCGGGTTTGCCGTCAGCACCACGGTCTCTGCCCGGGAGCGGATCACCGAGTTCGCGCTGTTGCGGGCTCTCGGGCTCTCCCCCCGTCAACTCGGTTCTTGGATGACACTCGAACAGGGTGTCCTGGTTGCCACCAGCCTCGGATTCGGAACGCTGGTTGGCTGGCTCCTCACCACCTTCATCCTCCCTCTGGTGTCGGTCACTCAGGAAGGGACCAGACCGGTCCCCGATGTCGCCATCGTCTATCCGTGGGACTCGGTTCTCGGCCTCGAACTCGGGCTGGTCGCCGTTCTCGCTGTCATCGTGGCCGCGATGACTCTCCTTCTGCGCCGACTCGGGCTGGGCTTCCTCCTCCGCCTGGGGGACGACTGATGACCGAGCAACCTCGGCGGGGATCGCTGACCCTCGGGGGCCGAGTGTTGTGGAGCCAGATCACGTCAGCTCCGGCCGCCGCCCTGACCATCTTCGTGGCGACCTTGCTCACCGCGCTGTTCGTCAGTGGCGTCCCACGTATCCTCGAGCGGGTCTCCGAAGACGATCTGCGGGAAGGTCTCGCGGCCGCAGAGCCGGAGCAACGCAACATCAGCGCCGTGTCCACCCAGCGGATCCACGGCAACGTACAAGGCGATCCCTTCGCTCACGTGGGTGATCGTGGTGAGGCCCTCCTGACCGAAGGCTTCCCGGAATCGCTGAGATCGATAGTGGCCGACCGCCAGTACGTGATGGACACTCCACAGTTCCGGGTCACTTCGTTCCCGGATGACACCGAACGGCCATTCCCTACCAACTTTCAATTCCGCCACCAGCAGGGAATCGGTGACCATCTGGATCTGACCAGCGGCTCCCTTCCCGAGGAGAATCAGCCGATCGAGATGCTCTTCGGTGGTGAGTGCCCGGACGACCGGCTGGCCGTGGACGACTTCGAGGAGTCACCAGAGGTCTCCTGTTTCGTCGCATTCGTTCCCGTGTTCCAGGCTGCGGTGACCTCAGCGACCGCCGAGGAGATGATGCTGCACGTCGGAGACCGGGTGTTCCTTCGCCCCGATGGGTCGGACCCGTTGTGGTTCATCGGCACCAATCCCGAGGACCACACATTCGTCCTCGAGATCTCCGGGATCATCGAGCTGAGCGACCTCTCCGAGGAGTATTGGTATGCCGATCCGAGGCTGCACCGTCCCCGAATAGTGGAGAACCCCGACTTTCGCTCGATCCTCGCCTTCGGTCTCATGCGGCCCGATCAGTACGACCGAATGCTCACCTCGATGCCGACCCGCGGCTTCCGCTACATGTGGCGCTATTTCATCGATCCCGAACGGATCGAGGCGACCCGGGCGGAAGAGCTGCGAGCCGATGTGGCGAGGATCCTCCCGCCAAACGAAGAGCAAGTCTTCACCTCCCTGGACGACCTGATCACCGAGTTTCTGGATCAACGCGCACTCACCGTGGGTCTGATGTCAACCGCGGTGACCGGGCTCCTGGTGACTGCAGTGGGCCTGATCCTGGTGCTGGCGGCACTCATCGCCGACCGTCAGGCCGGGGCCACCGTTCTCATTCGTGACCGGGGAGCGTCACGGGGACAGCTGGCTCTCACCGGTGCCTATACCGGACTGCTCCTGGTGGCATCGGCCACTCTCCTGGGCTACCTGGTGGTGACGGCGGCAATGCCGGAGACCGATGCACTGCTAGCGGGGCGTGGATCGGCAGTTCTCGTCCTCGGCGGGACGATCGCCGTGGTGGTCGCGGGCGCCCCATACGCCTTCCGTCGTCTCGGAGCCCTGCAACGACCGGACACGCCAGCGGACGCGTCCTCGGGGAGACGCATCGTGGTGGAGATCTTCGTTCTCATCGCTGCCGTCGCCTCAGTGGCTTTGCTCCGCCGTCGTGGCCTCGCCGATCCGTCGGAAAAGGCCGCGGTCGACTTCGACGCGTTGCTGGCCGCAACCCCGGCAATCATCGGTTTTGGCGCAGGGCTGGTGGTCCTCCGGTTGATGGTCCCACTGATGAGGTCCCTTTCGTGGATTGGTGGCCGCCGGCGGGACGCCGTTGCCTTTCTCGGTTTTCGACGCCTGATCTCACTGCCGGCGGCGGGACGCGCTCCAACTGTGGTCGTCCTCCTCGCGGTAGCGGTCGCCGTTTTCTCCTCTGTGGTGCAGGTTGCCATCTCGGAGGGACAGGAGAGACACAGCTGGCAGGTCGCGGGCGCCGACTTCCGGGTCGAAGGCCGTGCCGGCGGCGTCCGCCTCCCTGCCCATCTCGATCTCGCGGGACTCGCCGACGGAATGTCTTGGGCGGAGGGTGCAGAGTTCCCCGATACCGCCGTGATCGGTTTGGCCCGGCCCCCAAGGGTGTCCGTGCTGGCCATCGACGCCGATGCCTACCGGCAGGTCCTCGCCGGGTCGGATACCGAGGTTCCGGCGCTCACATCCCTCGTCGACGGGGCCGCCCGGTCCACCGGCCCCGCCCCGGTACTGATCTCGTCCCGCTGGGGAGAAGAGGGGGTTCCCGACACCGGCACCCAATTCGCACTCGAGATGGGGTCGCTCGACCCGCGGGTCGTGGTCGCCGGGGTCGTGGACTCCTTCCCCGCTTTGTCTCTCGATGAGCCCTTCGTCGTGATCGGGCTCGAAGACCTGCGTCGGGCTTGGGGAGAGTTGCCGGTACCGGCGACAGTCGTCTACCTGCGCGGCCCCGAGGCCGAAACCGAACGGCTCGACGCCAACGTGGACGAAACCGTCGGGCTGACGCTGCTCAGGTCCCGATACGAGGTTCTCGCCGGGGTCGCAGGCGACCCGTTCGCACAATGGGTCGATCGGGGTCTCGTCATCATCTTCTATCTCGCTCTGGCCTTCGGAATCGTCGCCTCGCTGTCGTTGCTCACCGTGACCGCGAGCCGACGACGACGAGACCTCGGGTATCTGCGCACTCTGGGTTTGACCTCGCGCCAAGCGATGATGATCACCATTCTGGAGCAAGTTCCGCCCCTGGTGGTGGCGACCCTGGTTGGTGCCGCCACCGGTGGCGTCATGGCCAGGCTTCTCGCTCCAGCCCTCGACATCGAGTCGTTCACCGGTGGCCTTCTCGCCGCCCGGGTCGTGGTCGAGCCGCTGGCGATCCTGGGCCTCACCGGGGCGATAGTGGTGTTGCTCGGCGTCGCCGCGATTAGTTTTGTCGCCGCCACTCGTGACGAGGAGTACGGGACGCTGCTCGAGGTTGGAGACCAGTAAATGGCGGGAATATCCGACTACCGGGAGATGGAGCTGGGCGCGGCTGCCCGGCATCGCCCCCGCTACGGCGGCGAGTCTCTGATCGTTTGTGACAATCTGGTCAAGATCTACAAGATCGCCGATCTCGAGGTGGTCGCGCTGCAGGGTCTCGACCTGGTGGTCGACGAAGGCGAGTTCATCGCCATCGTGGGGGCCTCGGGAAGCGGCAAATCGACATTGCTCAACGTGCTGGGCGGTCTCGACACCCCTTCGGCGGGACATGCCCGGGTCGCCGGCTACGACCTACTGGACATGAACGCCCGGGACCGCACCTTCTACCGCCGTCGCACTGTGGGATTCGTCTGGCAGCAGACGGCGCGCAATCTCCTTTCCTATCTCAGTGCGGTGGAGAACGTCGAACTTCCCATGACTCTCGATGGTGGTTCTGGACGCTATCGCCGCTTTCGCGCCCTCGAGTTGTTGGAGAAGGTGGGTCTCGCCGATCGCGCTCACCACCGCCCGGCTCAACTCTCCGGCGGGGAACAACAGAGGGTCGCCATCGCGGTAGCGATCGCCAACCAGCCGCGGGTCGTGTTCGCCGACGAGCCGACCGGCGAGCTGGACTCCCGGACTGCAGGCGAGATCTTCGAGGTCCTTCGCGACATCAACCAGGCAGAGGGCGGGACCATCGTGGTGGTCACCCACGACCCACTGGTGGCCGAACATGTCAACAGGACGGTGGCGATCCGGGATGGACGGACCAGCAGCGAGGTGTTGCGACGCACCGAGGTCGACGAGGTGGGGGGTCATCGCGTCGTCTCCGAAGAGTTCGCGGTTCTCGATCGAGTGGGCCGGATGCAGCTCCCCCACGAATACGTCGAGGCTCTCGAGTTGGAGCGCAGGGTCCGTCTCACCCTCGACCCCGACCACATCAACGTATGGCCCGATCGGCCCGGCCAGGCTCGCGATGACGAGTAGCACTGCGGCGGCCACCCAACTCCTCGAGGCGGTGGGGTTGGGCAAGACCTACGCCACCGGGCCAACTCCGGTGGTGGCGCTCCGCGACGTCGACCTCGCAGTGGACCCGGGGACTCTGGTCGTGGTCCGGGGACGTTCCGGCAGTGGCAAGACGACTCTGCTCAACCTTCTCGGTGGGCTCGATCACCCGACGACGGGGTCGGTTCGACTCGACGGCGACCTGGTGAGCGAGATGGGGGAAGAGGAACTATCGGAGATGCGGCGTAGCCGGGTCGGGTTCATTTTCCAGGCATTCGGGCTGATCCCGATCCTCACGGCGGCCGAAAACGTGGAGGTGCCGATGCGTCTGGTGAAAGCGGACCCCGCTGTTCGTCGCGAGCGCTCCCGCGTCCTCCTCGAACTGGTTGGACTCGCCGATAGAGCCGGCCACCGGCCCGCCGAGCTGTCGGGCGGAGAACAACAGCGGGTGGCGATAGCCCGGGCCCTGGCCAATCGGCCCAGGTTGCTACTGGCTGACGAGCCGACAGGACAGCTCGACTCCGTCACCGGCAGGGGAATCGTCGAGCTGGTCACTGCCCTGGTCCACAGCGAGGGGATAGCCGCGGTCCTGGCTACCCACGATCCGGCGCCCCTGGCGGTCGCGGACCGAATCATCGAACTGAGCGATGGTAGGGTGACGCACGAGCTGGGCCGCTAGCCGGGAGGGCGTTGCGCTGGTGGCAGTGCGCGGTGTGGCGGATGACTCCCCTGCCATACTGCCGCCATGCCGGTCGACAAGGGCGAACTTCATGGTCGTTGGACCGGACTGAAAGCCGACTTCGCCCCAACGGCGGCAATTCGAACGATCTCCAGCGGGATCATCATCGGCGTGGCCAACGCATTGCTGATCACGGCTCTGATGTCGCTCATCTTCAGGGACAGCCTTGCTGACGCCCTCCCCACCGGGATTGCCCATGGTCTCATCGCATCGGCGGTGATCGGCGTGATCGTTGCCGTCGGAAGCAGCTTTCCCGGGCTGTACGCCGGGGTACAGGACGCCAGCACCGCCATCATCGCACTCAGTGCCGCCGCCATCGCCGGAGCGCTGGCCGGCTCCGTGGCGGTCGACACGGTGGTTGCCATGATGGCAGCCACGTCACTCGCCACCGGAGCGACCCTCCTTCTGGTGGGTTATCTCGGATTCGGAGAGGTTGCCCGCTTCGTCCCGTTCCCGGTCATTGGCGGGCTATTGGCCGGTACCGGATACCTGATCCTGGCCGGTGCGCTGGAGATCCTCGGTCTGACGGCTCCGGCCGACCTGTCCGACGCGGGCTCTGTGGGAGTGCTCTGGCCCGGTCTGGGCCTGGCTGTCGTCTTCTACCTGGCGACGCGACGCTCGTGGAGCTCCCGGATCTATCTCCTCTTGCTGGTGATAGGTGTCGGGGGCTTCCACCTCGTCACGCAGCTCGCCGGTGTGGGCAAAGAGGAATCCCTGCAACGAGGCTGGCTGCTCGGGCCTTTCGGTAGCGGAGCCATCTCGCCGCGGTCGGTCATCGAGGCTTTTGGGCAGGCCGACTGGGGACTGATCGCCGGCCAGGGGGCGAGCCTGGCCACCATCCTGGTGATCATCCCGATCACCCTCTTGCTGTATATCAGCGCGTTGGAGATAGAGACCGAGACCGGAGTGGACATGAACCATGAGCTCACCGCCACGGGGTGGGCCAACCTCGCCTCTGGGGTGGTGGGCGGCCCCCCCGGTTACGTGTTCGTGGCCGACTCGGTCATCGTGGCCCGGTTGATCGGGAGCCATCGCGGCCCCGCCGTAGTCGCCGCCCTCTCCCTTCTCGCAGTCGTCGCCGCAGGTGGTGGCATGCTCGAGCTGTTGCCGGTGTTCGTAGTCGGCGGGTTGTTGCTGTTCGTCGGAGCCGAGTTCCTCCATGAGTGGCTCTGGGCGTCGCGACATCGAATGAGTGGCCTGGACTACACATTGATGGTGGGCATCGCCGTCGTCATTGCCGTGGTGGGGTTTCTACCCGGTGTCGCCACCGGATTGGTCGCCGCCATCGTGCTATTCGTGATGCGCTACAGCCGTATCGACGTCATCAAGCACTCGCTGACAGGAGCCGAGCAGCGGAGCAACATCGAGAGGTCGGAGCCGGCTGCCGACTACCTGGCCGAGGCCGGTCTTTCGATCGAGATCCTCGAGCTCCAGGGCTTCATCTTCTTCGGGACCGCCAGCCGGATCCTCGCCCGGATCAGGGCACTGCCTTCGATCCGACCAGACCTTCGCTTTGTCCTCTGCGATTTCAGAAGGGTGACCGGCGTCGATTCGTCTGCGGTGGCCGTCTTCGAGCTGATCGCCAATCAGGCCCGGGAACATGGCTTCTCTGTGATCCTTTCGGGGATGGGAGAGACGGTGGGCTCCCAGTTCGACGACGTCGTCACTCGATACGGGGACGTGTTCACGGTCGCATCCGACCTCGACCATGGCCTCGCCCGATGCGAGGACGAGCTGTTGGCGGACGGTGGCCTGGCTTCTCCCACCGGGCCATCACTCCCCGAAGGGCTGTCCGAGGCAATGGGGTCATACCTGGTGTCCCGGTCGATTCCCGCCGGCGAGATTCTCATGCAGCAGGGTGACCCCAGTCCCGGGATCTTCCTGATCACCGCCGGGCGGGCAACGGTGCTCATGGAGGAGCCTGACGGCACGATCGTGCGGCTGAGGACATTGCTGAGCGGCACCGTTCTCGGTGAGATAAGTCTCTACCGCGGCGAGCCGTGCACGGCGACGGTGGTGGCGGAGTCCGAGTGCGCGGTCCTCCATCTGGCTCCCGACAGATTCGAGGATTTGTGCGTGAACGATCCTGAGGTGGCGGCACGTCTCCACGAGTTCGTGGCCCGAATCCTCGCGGGGAGGGTCAGCCACGCCAACCGTACCATCCGCGCCCTCCGCGACTGACGCGGCACCGGTTCTCAGTCCCCGCTGCCGATGGCTTCGAGGATGGCCTCGGCCAGCTCGGTCGGCTTGGTGAACTGAGGCCAGTGACCGGTCGGCAAGTCGACGTATGTCACATCCCGGATTCTCTGGAGCTCACGCACCGGCTCCAGGTCGTCGTCGACCCATCCTTTCAGCATCTCCGCGCTGAATTCGGTGCAGATGGCGGTGACCGGAACGTCGTACCGTCCCTCGTTCGATAGCCGCTGGGGATCGCTGGTAACCCGTGCCGGAGACGGGATGGCCCGCTCGCGGAATCGGGCGCGTGCCTCCGCGTCGAGATCAACCAGGTCGGCATCGTCGAAATCGGACCACTCGAAGAGTGGGATCTCGCCGTTGACCGACGGGAAGCCATCGGAGCCGGGACTGTCCCCGCTGGGGAAACCTCCGATATGGATGGCCCGGGCCACCCGGTCGGGTCGGGCGTCGAGCGCGGCATGGGCGATGCCGGCCCCCATGGAATGGCCGACGAGGACCACTGGTCCGTCGACAGAGTCAATGGCCGTCACCACCGCATCGACGTGATCCTGTCGGCCGATTTGGGAGCGGTCGGCGTCTCTCGCTTCCATCCCAGGGAGAGTGAGGGCATGGGTGCGGTGACCCGCCTGTTCGAGGGTGGGAGTCACCTCGTCCCACGACGGGCCGTCGAGCCAAAGCCCGGGTATCAGAATGATGTCCATCGCTCGCTCCTTTCTATCTCGATTATGATCGACATTTCTCGATCAATGGCGAAGATAGCGAAACGATCGAAAAATGTCGAACAATGATCATCTACCCGACTACGACCTCGACGACGTCAAGATCGTGTCCTCGCCCCAGGAACTGCGCGCCCTGGGGCACCGGGTGCGCAGCACCGTGCTCGATTTGGTTCTCGATCGGGCCGCAACCGTCTCTGAGCTGGCTGAGGCGATCGGACGGCCGCCGAGTACGGTCGCCTATCACGTCAGTGTCCTCCACGATGCTGGGATGCTCAAGGTGGTGCGGACGAGAAAGGTTCGCGCCATCGAAGAGCGCTTCTATGGCCGCACGGCGAGGATCTTCTATGTGGGTGAGATCGAACCCGAGCAGGTGGCCGGGTTGACCAACCTTCTCGGAGTTGCCGCCGCCGACTCCAGGGCCGCTCATGAGAACGACAGCCTCCGGGCAATCCTGCGTCGGGCTCGCATCCCCCGAGAGCGCGCTGCGGAGTTCTGGGATCGGGTCTTTGAGCTCACCCACGAATTCGGACAGATCCCGCGCTCCGGCGGCACCGTTTACGCCTTCGTCGCCGGGCTCTACCCGACCGACTACCCGGCGCTGCCCGATCAGGACGACGAGGGGGGATAGGAGTCCCTCGCCGACATGGACACGTGCCTCGACGCGAGCGAAGACGCATCAGTACCCAAGCCGAGCTCCGACCTGATTCAGATCTATCGCCGGCCTCGGGCAGCCGACCCAACCGAATCGCGCTCGCCGAGCTCCTCGCACTGCCAACCCAGGTCGGCGATCGTGGTTTCGAGGCTCTTCGCCTCATCTTCCATGCCTTTCGAGCTGAGAGTGCCGGAAATGTGAGCAAGACGCTTCATCACGGTTTGGATGCTGCGTCGGGGTGTGGATTTGACGACCTTCATGATTCCTCTTCAGGCCCGCCGCACCAGCGGCGATCACGCTTCATACCCCGTGCCACCCGGCGCCAAACCAGCGTGATTGCCGATGGGGCAACCGAGTTGGCTACCAGCGTTATCAGGACCGAGCTTGTCCTCATCTCCCCGTAGGCTCGGAGGACGATGACGGCACAGGTCAAGATCGGCACCTGCTCGTGGACCGATCCCACGCTCACCGACAACACATCGTTCTATCCCGACACCGACATGAGCGCGGAAGAGCGGCTGGGCTTCTACGCCGGCCAATTCCCCATCGTGGAGGTCGACTCGACGTATTACGCCCCGCCGTCGGAGCGGGTCGCGGGTTTGTGGGTAGAACGGACCCCGAACCACTTCACCTTCGACATCAAGGCGTTCCGGCTCCTCACCCAGCACCCCACTCCCCCGAAATCACTGTGGAAGGGATTGCGGGAGAAGCTGCCCGAAGACACGGCGGAGAAGCGCAACGTCTACATGCGCGATCTGCCCCGTGATCTGCAGGCTGAGGCCGCTCAGGCATTCCGTGACGCTCTCATGCCGCTTCATTCGGCTGGAAAGCTGGGGGTCGTGCTGTTGCAGTTCCCTCCCTACGTCTACCCGACCCGGGGCTCGTTCGGCTACATGAAATGGATCGCCGCCGAGCTCGAGGACTTCCAACTCGCCGTCGAGTTCCGCAACGGTCGTTGGCTCGACGATGAGCACAAGACCGAGACCCTCGACTTCCTGGAGCGCCATTCGCTGGCTTACGTCTGCGTCGACGAGCCGCAGGGGTTCAAGAGCTCGGTGCCGCCGGTCGTTGCGGTGACAGCACCGGTCGCCGAGGTGCGCTTTCACGGGCGCAACGCCGAGAACTGGGAGAAGAAGGGGATCACTGCTGCGGAGCGGTTCCGGTACGAATACCCGAAGGCTGAGCTCGAGGAGTGGGTACCCCGGATCGAGACCCTCGCCGAGAGCGCCGACTCGGTCCATGCCCTGATGAACAACTGCTACTCCGACTACGGGATTCGCTCTGCCCGAGGTTTGGGGGAGTTGCTCGACATCTTCTGATCTGCACGACTGAACGTGTGGTCTCGAGTATCCGCCAAATGGCTACCTTTCGCCGATCATGCCAGACCAGACCACCTCTAACCCGACGGCCACGATCAGCGGGGTCGTCGGGATCGTCCTGTACGCCGCCACCGGATTCGTCTACCTGACCAGTGGTCTCGTGGTCCCGGCTCCGTGGCTGTTCCTGCTATGGGGGGTCTGGCTGGTTGGGCTCTACCCGCTGGTCCGGGTGTTCCGCCACCGACGGGCCTGGACACCACTCGTAGCCGTGGGGGCAGCGGCCGTCTGGTGGCTTTACGTGACTCTCGGGGGCCTGTTCCTCGATTGGACGGCTTAGACACCTTCGAGAGACGACCGACCCGATGCGTAACCTCGGACCGGGTATGAGAGGCACGACGATCGACCAGCAGCGCATCAGGATCACAGCTGATCCAATGACCCTTGGCGAGGTGCTGGCGGTGGCGAATGGAGCCCGAGTCGAGTTGACGACGGGCGCCCTCGACACGATCAAACGGAGTCGCGACATCGTCGATGCCGCCATCGAGCGGGGTGATGCCATCTATGGAGTGACCACCGGTGTCGGGCATGCCCGAAACCAGCGTCTCCCGGTCGAGGTCCTCGACGCCATGCAGCCAATGCTGGTCGAGATGCATCTGGGAGCGATGGGGGAGCCGCTGCCCACGGAGCTGGTGCGCGCCGGAATGGTGGTGCGTCTCAACGGTTTTGCCCGGGGCGGAGCCGGAGTCTCCCTCGACGTGGCTGGGGGGCTCGAAGCCCTGCTCAACCACGACCTCCACCCGATCATCCCACGGACCGGCTCCGCGGGCTCTGGTGATTTGGGTCAACTCGCCTTGCTGGGCCGGGCACTCTTGGGAAGAGGTGTCGTCGAGCAAAGCGGAGCCCAGGTCCCCGCGGCTGACGCTCTCCGGGACGCCGGCCTCGCCCCGGTGACCCTCCGCCCGAAGGACGCCCTCGCCATCATCTCGTCCAACGCCCTGACCGTGGGGCACGGGATCGCTTTGTGGCAAGCGGTGGGAGATCTACTCGCCCTGGCAGATCTGGTCGCCGCCACCTCTATGGAGGCGATTGGGGTCAACCCATCTTTCTACGACGCAGCGGTGTCGTCGGGGCGCGGCAGCCGGGGTCAGGAGGAGACGGCGAGCAATCTGCGTGAGGCGCTGACAGGCAGCTCCAGAGTCGATGCTGCAACCGCGGCGTCGGTTCAGGATCCAATCAGCTTCCGTGTGGTGCCACAGGTGCACGGCGCATGTCGCGACGTCCTGGCGGCGATGGCAGAGAATCTCGTCAAAGAGCTGAACGCCAAGTCCGACAACCCGATGGTCGACCTCGACTCGGAACGTCTTCTCACCAACGGCAACTTCCACGCGATGAACATCGCTCTCTCGGCCGAGTCGATGAATCTGGCACTGGCTCACATCGGTCTGCTCTCGGAGCGGCGATGTGGCCAGCTCTGGGACGCTGTCGTCTCCTCATTCGGGGCCGACCCTGATGGGGAAGCCCAGCCTCCTCGAATCGGCGAGGCCATGCCCCCGTTTCTCGCAGGTCTTGCATTGCGTTACCCGGCAGCGGCCCGTTATACCAGGCTTCGCCAGCTCGCCCAGCCCGTGACCCTCGACGTGCCTGCGCTGGACCTGTCATTCGAGGACCACGCCACCAACGCCAGTGAGGCCCTGTGGGTCACCAGCGAGATCGTTGAGATCGTCTCCGAGATCCTCACTGTCGAGACATTGATCGCCTACGCCAGACTGTTCACGTCCGGCCCCGGCGAGCGGCTCGGTGCCCGCACCGGGAGACTCGTCGATCACGTCGGCGAACAACTCGGGAACCTACCCATGGGTACGCTCCCCGACGAGACGCACACCCGGGTCGCCGAATCCATCACCAACAACATCGGCCACATCCTCGCCGGAGGCATCGCCGACGTTTAGTGAGTGCGACAGCCGGCCGCCCAACACATCTCCACGACGGATTCACACCGTCTCCACAATCGGGTTCGACGATGAGTCATGTCTCCAAACAAATGAGTGATGAGACATGAGACGAAACGTCATCGCCCCGATCATCGGGACCATCCTCGCCGTGGGAGCTCTCGGCATTGGAGGTATGCCCTCTACCAGGTGGGATACCAGAACGGTCTGGCCGAGACCGCATCGGAGGTCGCGATCAGAGGGCCGCACTTCTTCCCGCCGTTCGGGTTCTTCTTCGGGTTGTTCTTCGGGTTCAGATTCCTTCTGTTCCTGCTGTTCCTGTTCGGCTTCATCAGCCGGCTCTTCTTCTGGGGCCGATGGCGCGGTGGCTGGTACGTTCTCTCGCCGCAGTGAAAACTCAGTCTCCGTCCCATGCCCGGGAACTCCGTTACCCGGGGAGCTGGCCGCCCTTTCTCGATCGGATGGTGTCGCTGGCCGTCGTGCCCGGCGACGGCCCGGATGAGATCCGCACCAAGAGGCTCTTCGCCACCGCGATGTGGGCATCACTGATCACGTCGATGGGCTCGGTGTACCTGTTGATCCAGAGCGACGCGCCCTGGGCTGCGGTGGCCACGACCATCCCCTTCCTCACCGCCGCCATCTCCCTGGTTGCGATGTGGGTCAACCCCGACACATACCCGGGAGTGATGCACCTCGTGGCCGGGGGCACGATCGTCACCTCCGTGGTGATGATGGTGATGTTCGGCGGAATCTTCGAGTCGGCAGGAGCGGCCACCTGGAGCATGCTGGCGGTTTTTGGCGCAGTGGCCATCTTCAGCGACCGGCGGGCCCATTTCTGGCTGCTGATGTTTGCCGTCAGCACCGCGGTGGCAATGGCGCTGTCTGCGCGGGTCGACCCTCTCTACGAGGTGCCCAATCCCGAGTATCTCGCCACCTTCAACCTGGTGGTCATCAGCCTCTTCATCTACAGCATCCTTTACTACTTCGTGCGCAAGTCCGACCAGTTGTTCCAACAGGCCGATGGGCTTCTCCGCAATATCCTTCCCGACGAGGTCGCCGAGCGCCTCAAGGTATCCGGGGAGATGATCGCCGACGAGTTCGAATCGGCTTCGATCCTGTTCGCCGATGTGTCGGGTTTCACTCCCATGGCCGCCGGGCTCGAGCCCAGCGAGGTGGTCACCCTGCTCAACGAGATCTTCACCGCCTTCGACGAGCTGGTCGAGATCCGCGGATTGGAGAAGATCAAGACCATCGGGGATGCCTACATGGTCGCCGCCGGGGTCCCGGTGCCCCGTGACGACCACGCCCGGGCCATCTGTGAGCTCGCCCTCGCCATGCAAGCCATGCTCGAGACCCGCACCTTCGGTGGCCGTCGCATCGAGATGAGGATCGGAATCGCCTCCGGCCCGGTGACCGCGGGGATCATCGGTCGGAGGAAGTTCAGCTACGACTTATGGGGCGACACGGTGAATCTGGCCAGCAGGATGGAGAGCACAGGGGTTCCCGGCAGAATTCAGCTCACCACGACAACCTGTGCCCTGATCAGGCACTGGTTCGAGTGCCGGCGACGGGGTGTCATCGAGGTGAGAGGCAAGGGGGATGTGGAAACCTGGTTCCTGACCGGGGAATCCAGCGGGTGAAAACTCCTTCCCGGCCTGGGTTTGCCCAGACGACGCTGGCGACATTCAGTGCCCGAAAGCCTCCTCCAGCCACCAGGATGCGTGGCTGGTGACCTTGGCATCGATCAGCAGTGGTTTGGCTCGGTCGCCCTCGACCCACGTCGCCACCGGATCGAGGTCGGCCCGGTCGCGAACAGTGATTGCCTCGAGGCCAAAACCGCGGGCGATGGCGGCGATGTCGGTCGGGGGGAACTCGACGATATCGAGGTTGTGCCCGTCGGGACCGAAATGATGGACTTCGGCTCCGTAGGCCTCGTCGTTGTAGACCACCACAACCATGGGAAGACCGAGACGGACCACTGTCTCCATCTCGGCGATGGACATCAACCCGCCGCCGTCACCGAGCGCGGCAACAGGCAACCGGTTGGGTTGGGCCAGGGCCGATCCGATGGCGGTGGCCAGACCCAGACCGATCGATTGGAACGCCTGGGTGAAACAGAATCCCCACTCGTCGGGGACCGACAGATACATGCTCGGGTATCCCATGAAGTTCCCCGAGTCGATGCTGACGATCCGCTCCCGCGGGAGAAGGTCGTCGAGGGCGATCGACAAGGTGCGGGCGTCGATCCGCTCTCCGGTGCTGTTGTCTTCGTAGGGGACGTCCCGCCAGCGGATCTCGGTGGCGATGCGCCGACGCACCTCTTCGGAGCGATATCCGGACGCGGGCCCCACGACCCGGTCGAGTGCCGCCTCGGCCGTGGCTCGCACGTCGCCAACGACACCCTCAGCTCCGGGTCGATGGACGCCGATGGCGTCGGGATCGTCGTCCACCTGAACCACCCTGGCCCCCTCCCCGATCAGCCTTCCGTGACGCATGGTCCACATGTTGAGCGCACAGCCCCAACCCACGATGAGGTCGGCGCCTTTGACCAACTCGGCGGCCAGCGGGGAGGAAAACCCGCCCGATACGTCCAGGTACCACTCGCTCCCGTTGAACAGTCCCTTGGCCACCGCGGAGGTCGCCAGCAGAGCACCAGCCTGCTCGGCTAGCTTCTCCAGCGCCGGGCGGCATCCCGGCCCACGGGCACCCCGTCCGGCGACGAACACCGCCCTTTCCGCTTTCTCCAAGGCCCCGACTAGCCGTGACAGGTCCTCTTCGGTGGGCTCTGCTCCATCGACGGCGGGCACGGCCGGCAATTCCGGAAGCTCGCCCACCTCGAGACCCTGAACATCGAGAGGCAGGTTGAGGATCACGGTGCGGCGGCCCCGGGCCGTGTCGACGGCCGCCACCGTGTCGGCGACGGCAGTGTCGGCCGATTCGACATGCATCGGCACCGCACCAACGGAGCGGGCCAGCATCTCCTGGTCGACGTAGAAGTTCGACTTGGGCTGTGTCGAGTGGGCGGCGACCACCACCATCGGAGTGCGGCTCTTTGCGGCCTCGGTGATGCCGGTCATGGCGTTGGTGAGACCACAGCCCTGATGGACCGTCAACACCCCCGTCTCATCGCTCATCCGCGAAAAGGCGTCGGTCATGGTGGCGGCCCCACCCTCGTGCCTGGCAGCGACGAAACTGGCTCCAGCCTCGACCATGGCGTTGGTCACGTGGAAATTACCCGAGCCGACCACTCCGAAGACCTGGCTCACCCCTCTCGCCACCAGGGTGCGGCCCACCGCCTCGGAGACGTTCATCAGCGATCGACCAAGGCGAGTACCCGGACCGGTGAGCCCGAGCCGGTCAGGATCTTTAGTGGCGAGGCGATCACCACCGCACCGGTCGGGGGCAACTTGTCGAGGTTCTGCAGCTGGGCCAGCCCGTATTTTCCCGCACCAAGAAAGAAGGCATGGCAGGGGAACGGCGGGTCGAATGAGTGAGCGGCACCGGCGTCGGTGCCGATGGTCTCCACCCCGATGCCCTGCAGGGGTGACTCCTCGGCGACGTACCGGGCGCACTGCACCGTCATCCCGGGGCTGGTCGGCCCGGTCTCGGTGTTGTTGACCATCTCCTCCTGGGTGGTCCGCGACGACCACCCGGTGCGACAGAGCAGCCAGCCACCTTCGGGGAAGGGGCCATGCTCGTCCTGGAATGAGTCGAGGTGGTGTTTCTCGATGAGGAAGTTGGGATCCTCGGCTACCCGATCGGTGACGTCGATGACCACCGCCGGGGCGACGAAGTCAGAGACCGGTACCGAGGCGATGTCGGGCTGATTCTTTCCCGTTACCCAATGGATGGGCGCGTCGAAATGGGTTCCGGTGTGCTCACCGGTGTGGATGTTGTTCCAATACCAGGCGGGACCGCGGTCGTCGTATTTGCTGATCTCCTCCAGCTCGAACCGGGCGGTTTGCCCGAACTCGGGCGGCAACTCGAGCAGGGGCGTCTCGCTGGAGAGCGGGGCGGTGAGGTCGATCACCTCAACGGAGCCCGAGGCGAGCGCTTCGGTCAGGTTGGCGAGAACGGACATGTGCTTTCCTCCTTCGATGGTGTTGTGGACTTACTCACTGAAAGACTCCTCGCTCTCGCGCAACCGATAGCGCTGCACCTTCCCCGTCTGGGTCTTGGGAAGTGACGACACGAACTCGACCTCTCTCGGATACTTGAACGGGGCTATGTCGTTCTTGACGAAGTCCTGCAGTTCGGCGACGAGATCGTCGCTGGGCGCGATGTGGTCGCGGACCACGACGAAGGCCTTGACTCGTTGAGTCCTCATCTCGTCGGGAACGCCGATCACGGCCGCCTCGGACACCGACGGATGCTTGAGCAGCGACGCCTCCACTTCGGGGCCGGCGATGTTGTAACCCGACGAGATGATCATGTCGTCGGTCCGAGCCTGATACCAGAAGTACCCGTCGTCGTCGCGGATGTAGGCGTCGCCCGTCAGGTTCCAGCCCTTCTTCACGTATTCCACTTGTCGGTCGTCGTTCAAGTAGCGACATCCGGTGGGTGCTCGCACCGCGAGCAGACCGACCTCACCGTTGGCCACCGGATTGACCTCCTCATCGACCACCTGCGCCTGGACACCTACCACGGGCAGACCTGTGGCGCCCGGGCGGATATCGGCACCCGATGCGGAGATGAAGATGTGGAGTAGCTCGGTCGAGCCGATCCCGTCGATGAGCTCGATCCCCAAGCCCTCCATGAACTGATCCCAGGTCGGTTTGGGGAGCGTCTCACCGGCGGAGACCCCGGCCCGCAGCGAAGACAGGTCGTATTGGCCCGTGGACGCCATCATCGCCCGATAAGCGGTGGGAGCAGTGAAACAGACCGTTGGGCCATGGTCCTCGATGGCCTGGAGGAATTCCTCTCCGGGCTTCTCGGTGAGCACGGTCGCCGCCCCCACCCGCATCGGGAAGATGACCAGCCCACCGAGGCCGAAAGTGAAAGCCAGTGGCGGGCTTCCACAGAAGAGGTCATTGGACTGCGGTCGCAGCACCGGATTGAACATGTCGTCGATGGCCAACACGTCGCGATGGAAGTGCATGGTGCATTTCGGCTCGCCGGTGGTACCCGAGGTGAAGGCGAGCAGGGCAACGTCGTCGGCGGCCGTGGCCACCGGGGTGAACCGGCCCGACTTCGACTTGGCTCTCACCAGCAGATCGTCGACACCTCCGCCGCCCCAGGGGATGACCGTGATGTCGCCAGACAGCCCCTCCATCGCCTCCATGAGACGGGCATCGCAAAGGGCCAGGGATATCTCCGCCTTGTCCACGGTCTTTTGGAGCTCGCTGGTGCGGAGCAGTGGCATGGTGGTCACCACCACTCCCCCGGCCCGGAGAATGGCGAACCAGCAGGCCACCGCCCAAGGATGGTTGAAGCAACGGAGCAGGACCCGGTTTCCCGGTTGTAGCCCGAGATCATCGACGAGGACGCTGCCGATTCGGTCGGACCAATCGAACAGCTCGCCGTAGGTGAGGGACACCGACCCGTCGGCGGCCATCATGCAGGGAAGGTCGCCCCAGGAGCGGCCAACCGCCTCGTCGAGGAGGGCGACACCGGCATTCAGCTGACCCGGGTAGGCGAACGCCGGCTCGTCCCAATTCATGGCCGGCCACTGCGAGACGGGCGGCAGACCTTCGCGGCAGAACGGGTCGACGTGGGCGCTGATGCCCGCGGGCCCTGGAATCAAAGGGGCCGACATCTCATGGTCCCATCCACCCAGACCACGCTATCACTCCGGCTCCCGGCGGTCGGCTCGCACTGGTTACTCGCGAGCACCGCGTGGCGCCTGGCGATACGCTGTTCACGCGAGCAGGAGGACCGTTGCACTTTCACAATCTGGGACGAACCGGTTTGCGCATCTCCCGCTTCGGCATGGGCTGCGGGAACTTCGGAGGCATCGGCAGTGCCCCAGCGTTCTTCGGTCAGGGGGAATCGGAGGAGGAGGCCTTCGTCCTGCTCGACCGGGCATTCGACCTCGGGATCAACTACCTAGACACCGCCAATGCCTACGGCGGGGGACGCAGCGAAGAGACGATCGGCAAGTGGCTGGCCACCAAAGACGCATCCATCAGAGACAACCTGCTCATCAGCTCGAAGGTCGCCAACCCTGTGGGCGAGGGGCCAAACCAGCGTGGGCTTTCGAGACGTCACATCCTCGACCAGATCGACGCCAGCCTGGGGCGTCTCGGCGTTGATCATCTCGACATGTACATCGTCCACGAGCCCGACCCGACCACTCCCCTCGAAGAGACCCTCGATGTTCTCGACTCGCTGGTGGTGTCGGGCAAGGTTCGTTACATCGGGGCATCGAACTTCCCGGCTTGGCTGTTGGCCAAGTCGCTCTGGGTGAGCGATGTAGCGGGGGGCCATAGATTCGAGTGGATCCAGAACTCGTTCAACCTCATCGACCAAGCCGAGCAAACCGAAGTCCTCGATCTGTGCCGTGACCAGGGTCTCGGCTTCACCAACTTCAGCCCGCTGTGCGGAGGCCTGTTGTCCGGGAAGTACCGATTCGACGGCGACTATCCAGAAGGATCACGGATGACGAAGCGCCCCGAGCCCTATTTGCGGTACTGGAACGAAACCACCTTCGACCGACTCGACCGCCTCAGCGCGGCTGCCGCCGACGCCGGTGTCAGCATGGCCGGCCTCGCCCTGGGTTGGCTGTACCACCACCCCGACGTGACCTCCTCGATCGTCGGTCCCCGCCGGCTCTCCCACTTCGACCCCATGGAGGAGGCGTTGGGGCTCGAGCTCGACGACTCGCAGTGGGAAGAGATCGGGGACATCTTCGCCGAATGATCGTCCAACCACATACCGTCAGCGCGCTTGTAGGACCACTCGACCACAACCCCCGATCGACCGTGCAACCACATACCGTCAGCGCGCATCCACGCCCACTCGACCAGAGCCCTGGGGGTGAGGTCTGACATGGATACCCTCTTCATCGCCCAGGAGGAGGTGCGGGATCTGCTCCCCATGTCGGAATGCATCGACGCGGTCCGTCAGGCGCTCGCCGACCTGGCCCGTGGCGACGGGATCCAGCCGCTGCGGTCGGTGATGTGGTTGCCGGAAAAGGTAGGAGCCTTGGGGATGATGCCGGGATACCTGGGCTCGATCGAGACGATCGGCATCAAGACGGTCACTGTGTTCCCCGGCAACGCCGGCACCGAATATGACTCCCATCAGGGGAGTGTCATGCTCTTCGACGCCACGAACGGCCGTTTGAAGGCTGTCATCGACGCCACCGAGATCACCGCAACCCGAACCGCGGCGGCGTCGGCTGTGGCCACCGAGCAACTCTCCCGCCCTGACTCGTCGGTCCTCGCCATCCTCGGCAGCGGAGTGCAGGGCGCCGCTCACGTCCGCTCCATCCCTCTCGTCCGGGACATCGCAGAGATCCGGGTCTGGTCGAGGAATCCTGAACACGCCGCCCGACTGGTTGCGAACGCCGGTGGCCGAGGACTGGAGATCCAAGCCACATCCACTGTGCTCGAAGCGGTCGCCGGGGCGGACATCATCTGCACCACCACCGCCTCGCCAGATCCGATCCTGACCGGCGCGATGCTCGAATCGGGGATGCATCTCAACGCGGTCGGGTCGAGCGTCCCCTTCGCCCGTGAGCTCGACGCCGACGCAATCGCCAGGTCACGCATCTTCGTGGACCGACGCGAGTCGACGCTCAACGAGTCGGGGGACTTCCTGATGGCCCGCGTCGATGGTGCAGTCGACGAGGACGACATCATCGCCGAAATCGGAGAAGTCGTCGTGGGCTCCCATGAGGGTAGGGAGTCGGAGAGCGAGATCACGACCTTCGTGTCTCTCGGTATCGCCGTGGAGGACATCGCCGCCGGCGATCTGGTCTACCGCAAGGCATTGGAGTCGGGAAAGGGAGTGAGCATGAACTTCGGAGGGGCACGCCATGGCTGAGCCGATCCCGCTCGCCGAGATCGAGGCCGCCCGGGACCGTCTCGAAGGGCTGGCGCTGCGAACACCGCTGATCCGATACAACGTCGACACCGGGCCGGTCGAGATCTATCTCAAGTTGGAGAATCTCCAGCCGATCGGCGCCTTCAAGATTCGTGGGGCAGGAAACGCCATGGCCCTCGCCGGGGAGGAGGCCCTCAGAGCGGGAGTATGGACCGCGAGTGCGGGCAACATGGCCCAAGGGGTTGCCTGGAACGCGGCCCGTCTCGGGGTCGCCTGCAGGGTCGTGGTCCCCGACCACGCCCCGGACGCCAAGCTCGAAGCCCTACAACGGCTCGGAGCCGGGATCATCAAGGTGCCCTTCGAGGAATGGTGGGAGATCATCGTCACCCACGAGCACGAGGGCCAGACCGGAGTCTTCGTCCACCCGGTCAGCGATCCTGCGGTGATGGCCGGCAATGGCACGATCGGTCTCGAGTTGGTCGAGGATCTCCCCGATCTCGACGCGGTCGTTGTCCCCTACGGCGGGGGTGGTCTCAGTTCGGGCATCGCCTCGGCGCTTCGACACCTGAAGCCTGACGTCCCGGTCTACGCCGCCGAGGTGGCGACGTCGGCGGCTCTCGACGCCGCTTTCGCCGCCGGGCGGCCGACCGACATCGAGTACGTGCCGTCCTTCGTCGACGGGATTGGCTCGTCGCGAGTCCTCGACGAGATGTGGCCCCTGGTCGGTGAGCTGCTCGCCGGGTCGCTGGTCGCCACGCTGGAGGAGGTGGAGAATGCGCTTCGTCTGATCGCCATGCGAACCCACGTGATCGCCGAAGGCGCCGGAGCGGCCTCAGTGGCCAATGCGGCCGAGGGTCGGGCCGGACACGGGAAAGTGGTGTGCATCGTTTCGGGTGGCAACATCGACGCCTCGAAGCTGGCCGAGATCCTGACCAAAGGGCCGCAGTCACAGCCCGCGTAGTGTCCATCCGTGCCACAATCTCGCAGGCGCAACGCACTCGGGTGCCCGGCGGGAGAAACGAATGGCTGGATATGTCACACACGTGAACGACGTGAAGCCACTGGCTGATGACGCCGACACCGTCACGACGAGGACGACAATCGACAAATCGGTCGGTGCCGAGCGTCTCGTCCAATCGGTGCTCGTTTTCACCACCGGGGAGTCGACCCCACGTCGGCGGGATGACCGGGACGAGGTGGCATATGTCGTCTCCGGAAAGGGCTCCCTCGTCCTCGACGGGATCACCCATGACCTCCACCCTGACATCGGGGTCTACATAAGGGCCGGGGAGAGCTATCAGGTGGTCAACGACGGGACCGAGGACCTGGTCCTCGTCTCGGTCACTGCACCTCCTCCAGAAGAGGGAGACGTGCCAACAGAGCGGAAGGTCACCGTCGACGTTGCCGCCCAGCCAGTGATCCCGGCTGGAAAAGACCGGGAGTTCAAGTTCGTGATCAACCCTGATGCCGGTTGTCGGGAAATGACTCAATTCGTCGGTTGGATCCCGCCCGGGCGGGCACCCACCCATTACCACCTCTACGACGAGGTCATGTACATCCTCGACGGCGACGGCGTCCTCCATTTGGACGGCCAACCCGACACCCCGATCCGGCCCGGCACCTGTATACATCTTCCGCCACCGGTCGAGCATTGCGTCGAGAACACTGGCGACAGGCCGCTGAGAGTCCTCGGAGTCTTTCACCCGGCGGGTGACGCTTCTGAGGCATACGAAGAAGAAGCAAATGAAGGGAAATAGACAATGAGACGACGATCGATATGGAAGCTGGTTGCGACGATGCTCGCACTCGCTCTGGTGGTCGCGGCCTGCGGCGACGACACCGGCGGCGAGACGACCTCGACGGCAGGCGACACGACGACCATCGCCGGCGACACGACGACGACCGCAGGCGAGACCGACACCACCGAAGGCGGAACCACCACCACCGGTGGCCAACCCGTAGACGTCTGCGAGGCCACCGTCGGGTTCATGGGACCGATCACCGGCGAGGTCGCCTTCATCGGCGAGGTCCAACTCAACTGGTTCAATTACGCCCTGGAGACCTGGAACGAAGAGACCGGCTACGACTTCCAGATGGTCGAAGGTGACAACCAGTTCGACACCGCACAGAGTGCCACCCTCGCCCAGCAGTTCCTCGACAATGAGGCTGTCCTCGCCTCGGTCGGACCGGCGGGAAGCGACCAGGTAGACGCCGCGGGCGCCGTCTACGAAGCCGGCGACCCGAATTTCACGTTCATTTCGCCCTCTTCGACCCGGGCCGGCATCACTGCCCAGTACACCGGCATGTTCCGCACCGTTCCCACCGACGACGACCAGGGCCCGACGACAGCCGACTTTCTCGTCGCACAGGAAGCGACGACGGTGTTCATGGTCGACGACCAGTCATCGTATTCGACAGGTCTGGCCGACACGACGCAGGAGAACCTGGAGGCTGCGGACGTGACCGTGATCAGGGAGTCCGTGTCACAGGATGTGACCGACTTTTCGGCACTGGTCGGAACCATCCCCGACGACACCAGCTTCGTCTATCTGCCCTGGCAGGTGGCTGCCAACGGCACGATCTTCGCCAACCAGATGGCGGAACAGGGCAAAGAAGCCGTCATCTTCGGATCTGACGGCATGGACTCGGACGACTTCCTCGTCGCCGGTTCGTATATCGCGGCCTTCGCGCCCGATATCGCCTTCGTCGAGGGCTCCGAGTCGATACTCGAGGGCTATCTGGAGCAGTACGAGAACACCAACACCTTCGGTCCTCCGGTCTATGCGGCGGCACGGGTGATCTTCGAGGCCATCGACCGGGTCTGTCAGACCGGGCAAACCCCGGACCGGGCCAGCGTTCAGGCCGAGGTGCGTAATACCGATCAGGCCGAATCGATCCTCGGATCGCCGGTCTCCTTCACAGAAGACGGTGACCTGGCCGAGGGCCGGTTCTTCATCTTCCAGATCCAGGAGGATGGGACGAAGACTCTGGTCGAATAGTCATCGAGGTATCCCGGGCGAGGAGCGACAAGCCTAGAGAATGGAGTTCTTTCTCCAGCAGACCGTGAACGGTCTGACTTTGGGAAGTGTGTACGCGCTCGTCGCCCTGGGGTACTCGATGGTCTACGGGGTGCTGAAGTTCTTGAACTTCGCCCATGGCGAGGTGTACATGTTCGGCGCCTTTGCCGGTTACGGAGTGCTGACGGTCCTGGGTGGGCCGTCAGCACTCATGGTCCCGGTCTGGCTGGCATTGGCCCTCATGTTCGTGGGAGCCGTGGTGGTCTCCTCGGCTATCGGGGTCGCTCTGGAGAGGTTTGCCTACCGACCGTTGCGCAAAGCCTCGCGTCTCGCCCCGCTGATCAGTGCCATCGGGGCGTCGTTCTTCCTACAGGCGGCTGCCCTCCTCCTGTTCACCGCCAACTCGAGGAGCTATGACACACCAACCTTGATCCCGATCCAGACCGGGGTGGCTGTCGGCCCCATCAACGTGTGGGCGGTGCGGATCCTGGTCATTGTGACCGCGGTGGCCCTGATGATCCTCCTCACCTGGTGGGTGAGATCGAGCCGGGTGGGCAAGGCGGTACGCGCCGTCTCCTTCGACACCGAAGCGGCAGCGATGATGGGTGTCGACGTCGATCGCGTCATCGTGATCACCTTCCTCCTCGGCTCCGCCCTCGCCGGGGTCGGCGGCGTCATGGTCGGTCTCGTCTTCGGGCGGATATTTCACCTGATGGGTTTCATCGCCGGACTCAAGGCGTTCACGGCCGCCGTGGTCGGAGGCATCGGGAGCATCCCGGGGGCGATGCTCGGGGGGCTACTCATCGGGTTTGCCGAGTCCTACACCACGGCATACATCTCCTCGACCTTTCAGAATCTCATCGTCTTCGGACTCCTCGTCGTTTTCCTCCTCATCCGGCCCAGCGGGATCCTGGGCCGGCCCGAATTGGTGAAAGTGTAGAGATGCCCCCTCTCACAACTTTTACCGGACTCAGAGCGGCCATCGCCGCCCCCAGCGGCGTCCTCGGCCTTGACGCACGCTCCGAGTGCGCCTGCGTCCTGCGCCCTGGCTCGATGACGACGCTGGCTCGCTCTGAGCCTCGCCAACGTAATGAGAAGGAGCATTTGCCGTGTCACACATAGGCGTCGATCGTTGGGTGGCGGAGTCGGAGGACCGCGAGGAGCGGTACTCCGGTTGGACGGCGCCGGTCCGGAGGCTGATCGACAAGGTGCCGTCGGGGTGGCGTCTCGCCGTCTTCCTCGCCGTGGTGGCGCTCTACCCGCTGCTGGTCAGCCCGGCCGGGATACGCATTGGCATCACGGTGCTGTTGCTGGCTTTGCTGGCGCTTGGTCTCAATGTCGTCGTCGGCTGGGCGGGTCTCCTCGACCTGGGCTACGTCGCCTTCTACGGTTTCGGCGCCTACTTCTACGCCATCGTCTCCTCCGACCAGATCGGCGTGCATTGGCCCACCTGGGTAACCATCCCGGTGATCGTGGCGGCGACCGCCGTCCTCGGGGCGCTGCTGAGCCTCCCCTCACGACGTCTGGTCGGCGACTACCTGGCGATCATGACCCTCTTCTTCACTCAGATCTTCGTCGAGGTCGTGGTCAACTTCGAGAGGCTGCCCGGCGTCGAGACCGATCTCACCGGCGGCCCCAACGGCATCCCGGGGGTGGAGCCTTGGGTCTTGTTCGGATTCGAGTTCAACACCTTCAACCGTAACTTCTATCTCCTCCTCTTCCTCCTGGGTCTTCTCATCGTGGGTCTGCGCAACATCGACGACTCCCGGACTGGACGGGCCTGGCGGGCACTGCGTGAAGACACCCTGGCGGCGGAGCACATGACGACTCCGGTCAATCGTCTCAAGATGCTGGCGTTCATGGTCGGGGCCGCGATAGCCGGTCTGACCGGAACCATTTTCGCTTCGGTTCAGGTAGGTGTCTTCCCCAACAACTTCCTGCTGACGTTCCTCATCACCATCTACGCCGCCCTGATCCTCGGCGGGCTGGGCTCGATCACTGGTGTGGTGCTCGGTGCAATTGCTGTGGCCTTCACTCCCGAGATCCTGCGTAACCCCGGTGTCGCGGGATGGCTCCTCTACCTGGGATTGGTCGTGTTTCTCGTCGTCGTGCTGAAGAGGTGGGCCCGGATCGTCTCAGTGGTGTCCGGGCTGGTCGCTTTCGGCTATCTGGTGAGAGGGCTTGCCCTCGCCATCTGGGACGAATCGATCCTCGGGACCCCCAACGACACGTTCGTGTCCCGAATGGTCGACGGCTGGGTGCTCATCCTCGGCGAGCACCAGGACGTCATCTCCAACTATGCATTCGTCCTCGCCGTAGCCTTGCTATTGGGCGTGATCGCCACCAAAGGCTGGTGGAAGTCAGCTTTGCTGATCCCCACCGTCTATCTGGGCATTCTGGTGTGGGAGAACAAACTGGCCCTACAGCCCAGCGTCACCCGTCAGCTGCTGTTCGGCGGGGTGCTGGTGGTGATGATGGCGGTTCGGCCCCAGGGAATCCTCGGCATCCGTCGGGTGGAGATCACATGACTCCGATACTCGAGGTGCGCGGTCTGTCCAAGGCCTTCGGCGGCCTGACGGTGATCCAGGACCTCGACCTCGTCGTCGGCGACGGAGAGGTAGTCAGTGTCATCGGTCCCAACGGCGCCGGGAAGACCACCCTGTTCAACCTGATCAGCGGGATCTACCACCCGGACGCGGGTGACGTCCTCCTCGAGGGTGACAGCATCGTGGGGTCCTCACCGGAGCAGATCGCCAATCTCGGGATCGCCCGGACCTTCCAGACGCTGAGGGTATTCCTCAACATGACAGTGCTGGAAAACGTGATGGCGGCCACCTACGGGGCGACCAGGACCAGGCTGTGGCAGTCGGCATTGCGAACGCCGGGCGCACGCCGTGAAGAGGAGGAAGTGACCACCCGCGCCAAAGAGAAACTGGGTTTTTTCGGGGATCGCCTCGTCGGCTACAGATGGGGCCAGCCTGCATACAGCCTCTCCTACGCCAACCGACGCCGGCTGGAGATCGCCCGAGCGATGGCCGTGGAGCCGCGGCTACTCATGCTCGACGAGCCGGCAGCCGGAATGAACCCAGCCGAGACCCACGAGATCACCGGGCTGATCGGACGTCTCAGGGAGGAGGCCGGATACTCGATCCTGGTCATCGAACACGACATGCACGTCGTCGAAGGTGTGTCCGATCGGGTGATCGCGCTCGACCACGGGGTGAAGATCGCCGAGGGGTCGTTCGAGCACGTCGCCGAGAACCCCTCCGTGATCGAGGCCTACCTGGGATACGGAGCGGCGAGGGACAAATGACCGAGCCCCCGCCACTGCTCGCCCTGCATGACATCGATACCTACTACGGGCAGATCCACATCCTGCAGGGGATATCGATGGAGATCCGTCCCGGTGAGCTGGTCTGCCTGCTCGGGGGGAACGCCTCGGGGAAGTCGACCACCTTGAAGACGATCCTGGGAATCGTGGAGCCACGCCGGGGTACCGTCGAGTTCGACGGAGCCGATGTCACCACCGAGTCGACCAGCCATCGCATCGCCAAGGGGATGGCGATCGTGCCCGAGAACCGGCGGCTCTTCTCTCCAATGACCGTGCTGGAGAATCTGGAGATGGGCGCCTATCTCCGGGAGGACGACTTCTCCGCCGACCTCGACTACGTCTACGAGCTGTTCCCGGTGCTCGCACAGAGAAGCCAGCAGCTCGCCGGCACTCTCTCCGGCGGCGAGCAGCAGATGGTGGCCATGGGCCGGGCCCTGATGTCGAAACCGAAGCTGCTTCTGATGGACGAGCCGTCGATGGGTCTGGCGCCGATCCTCGTCGAGCAGAGCTTTCAGATCATCCAACAGGTCCACGAGGCTGGGATCTCCATCCTCGTCGTGGAGCAGAACGCCAACATGGCCCTGTCGGTGGCCGACCACGGCTACGTGCTCGCCACCGGGCGGATCGTCCTCGCCGACACCGCCTCCGCCCTCGCCGAGCACGAGGACCTGAAAAAGGCCTACCTTGGCCGCTGAAAGCGCGTTCCTAATGCTGTGGCTCCCAGATATGGGAGTTGAGCGCTTCATTCGCTCTACCTTGGGGTGATTCCATGACAACCAGACTGCCCGACTCCATCCGCCATCGCTTCCCGCTACTGAAGCACGCCGTCTACCTGAACAGCTGTTCGCAGGGTGCGTTGTCCGTCGAGGTTCGTGAGGCCTACCAGCGGTATCTCGCCGACTGGGACGAGAAAGGTGCGCCTTGGGATCTCTGGGTCGAGTTGAACGAGGCGGCTCGCTCGAGGTTCGCCAGGTTGCTCAATGCTTCGACGGACGAGATCGCGGTCACCACCTCGGTCTCCGCCGGAGTCAGCTCGCTGTTGAGTGGACTCGGGCTCACCGACGGTCGCAACAAGATCGTGATGAGCGACTTCGAGTTCCCCACCATCGGCCAGAACGTTCACGCCCAGGAGCTCTTGGGAGCCAAGGTGGAGCATGTCCCGGCAGGCCCGGACACGACGATCCCCCTCGACCGGCTGGCCGAGGCCATTGACGAGGACACTGCTCTGGTGGCCATCACGTACGTGTGCTTCCGCAACGGGGCCAAGACCGACGTCAAAGCAGTTATAGATCTCGCTCACGAGGCCGGGGCTCTCGTCCTGCTCGACTCCTTCCAGGCGGTGGGTGCGATCCCGATCGATGTCAGCGATCTCGGCGTGGACTTCGTCGTCGGCGGCACGCTCAAGTACCTCCTCGGCTCGGCAGGTCTGGCATTTCTCTATTGCCGTGCCGATCTACTCCCTTCCATCACGCCAATTCAGACAGGTTGGTTCGCGGACGAGGACATCTTCCAGATGGACATCCATGACTACTCCCCATCGGCGACGGCCAGCAAGTTCGAAAGCGGGACACCACCGGTCCCCAGCATCTACGCAGGGGTGGCCGGGATGGACCTGATGGACGAGATCGGGATCGCCCAGACCGAACGGCACGTCAACGATCTCACCGATCAGCTCATCGAAGGGCTCGACCGGATCGGAGTGCCTCTGGTAACGCCCCGCGACCCGGCTCTCCGCGGACCGATGATCGCCGTTCCGAGCACCGACGAGCAGGCGCTGGTCGCCGCCCTCGAAGACGAAGCCATTCTGACGACAGCCCGAGACGGCAACATCAGACTCTCCTGGCACTGCTACAACTCGGCCGAAGACGTCGACGCGGTCATCTCAGGGTTGGAACGCCACTCCGCCCTGCTGGCTCGCTGACACATCGAGGGAGACCGCAACATCATGGCGACGAGCGGTGGGCAACGGCGATGAGTGGTCTCCACGTGACCCTGAGCGCACAGCGAAGGGACAGTCGATATCTGACGTTTCGGCGCCGTTGCCGGCCGGGAAGAGTCGAAAGGCCCGGGCTGGGTGATAATCGACAGATGGGCAGCAGCACAACGGCCGTCTGGCCTGTACTCATCTTTCACGATGCCCGCGCCGATATGGCGTTCCTCCACGATGCTTTCGGCGTCGGAACAACCGCGATGATCGCGTCCGAGGAGGATCCGTCACTCGTCGAGCACGGTGAAATGAGCCGGCCTTCCGGGGCGCGATCCTGAAGGGAGTCCTCTGGTCGTGTGCCACCTGCGCCGGGGAGTGATCACTGGCATCATCTCGGAGAGGGCCTCCCGCCCGAATGAGGTCGGCGAGGCGATCTACGACAGCCAGCGCATCTATCGCTATCGGTTGTCGAGGGCGTGGAACACCACTCGCCCCAGCGTGTGCTGGATTATGCTCAACCCGTCGACCGCCACAGCCGGGGTCGACGACAGGACGATGGCCAGAGTGGCCAGCTTCTCGAAGGCCTGGGGCTACGGATCCTCGACGGTGGTCAACCTGTTCGCGTTCCGGGCAGAACAGCCCGGCCTACTCACTCGAGTGGGAGACCCGGTGGGTCCACACAACGACGCCACGATTCTGGAAACGGCTGCGTCAGCTGCCCATGTGGTCGCTGCGTGGGGCAACCACGGAACCATCGCCAATCCCGAGACTGATGTCCCGCGATGCGAGGAGGTGCGCCATCTCCTCGCATCAGCGGCAATAGAACTGCACTGCCTCACGGTGACCTATTCAGGTCAACCGGGTCACCCCCTGTACCTCCCGGCGTCGGCAACACCGACACCGCTCGATCAGCCGGTCGGACCCTCCCCGGCGAGGATCTCGTAGATGCGGCGCCTCGCCTCGTCGAGCACCTCCCGAGCCCGGGCGGCCTGATCGTCAGATCCGGCTCGCGCTACCTGCATGACGGCGGCACCGAGCTGGAACCCGGCTTCACGGAGCGCCATCAGCCCGGACGAATAGGGCGAGGAAAACCGATCCCAGGGAGCCTCCTCGTCACTCGACTCCACCTTTTCCCGACCCTGGTCGGTGAGGGTGTAGACCTTCTTGCCTTCTCTTTCCTCCGCACGGACCAAGTCCTCGTCTTCGAGCTGGTTGAGGGTCGGATAGATCGAACCGGGACTGGGTTGCCACATCCCGTCGGTACGGGCACTCAGCTCGGACATGATCTGATAACCATGCATGGGCTCTTCGGCGAGGAGGTAGAGGATGGCGGCGCGGACATCGCCGCGACTGACCTTGGGTTTGCCGGGGAAGGGTCCCGGGCCCATCCCGTAACCCCATTGTCGTCCTCGAGCCCGGCCCCGACCCCGACCCCGGCTCATCATGAAGACCGTGGCACCACGCGGGCCACAATGTATGGCATGAGACACGTCGTCTCCTTTCGCAATGTTGACATGTCACGATATATCGTAACAGGTCGCGACGCTGGCCACTAGCCCGATGAAGTCCGCGTTGATATAGTTAAGTAACTACTTAACAATGAACAAGATAGATACCCGTCTCAAGGCAATGGCCCACGAAGGGCGTCGAGCCATGTTGCGGAGCACCCTGACCATGGAGAAGTCTGCATCCGATCTCGCCCGGGTCAGCGGGCTGAGCCGTCCGGCTGCTTCGCAGCATCTCGCCACGCTTCTGGATGCCGGCCTGATGCAGGTGAGATCCGAGGGAAGACGTCGCTGGTACCGCGCCGATTCTGGTGCCCTGTCTCAGGTGCGTCGCGACCTCGATTCCTTCTGGTCCGGCCGGCTCGAAGCCCTGAAGCGGGCCGCCGAGTCATGACCCACCTGCATCGCACCGAGATCTTCATCGAGGCTACCCGCGAGCACGTCTTCGGCTACTTCACCAACCCCGCTTGGTTGTCCAAGTGGCTGGGGAAGGCGGCTCGTCTCGACCCTCAACCGGGAGGCGAGTTTCGTTTCGAGGTAGCCGATGGAGAATGGTGTGTCGGCGATTATGTCGAGATCGACCCTCCCCGCCGGGTGGCCTTCACCTGGG
Source organism: Acidimicrobiia bacterium (assembly GCA_036374335.1). GTDB lineage: Bacteria > Actinomycetota > Acidimicrobiia > Spongiisociales > ZC4RG35 > JANQRA01. Next base: position 11,575 of record DASUUC010000072.1, on the reverse strand, counting down.
GTTGGGAGAACGAGACGATGAATCTGCCGCCAGGCTCGAGTGTGGTCGAAGTCGAACTGGCGGCGGAGGGAGCGGGAACCAGGCTGAGCTTGATCCACCGCGATCTGCCAGACGACGACAGTCTGATACTCCACGCCGACGGGTGGTCGCGTTATCTCGCCCGACTCGATCGGATGGCACGAGGTCTCGAACCGGACGCCGACCCAGCAACCGAGACGCCCGAACAGGCGCGGCGACGTCTGGAATCGCGGTGAAGCTCGTCTCCACTGTCGAGATCGACCGCCCCGCCGACGAGGTGTTCGCCGTGATCTCCGACTTCTCCCGCAATCCGGAGTGGCAGCGAGGGATGAAGTCGGCGCGCTGGACCACCGAGTCGCCGACACGTGTTGGGTCGACGTACCAACAGATAGCGAGATTCCTCGGTCGTGACGTGGTCACTACATTCGAAGTGGTCGCCTACGAGCCGGGCCGGTCGGTGACTATCGAGTCACACGAGTCCAGTTTTCCGATCACTGTCACCCGCTCCGTCGAGCCGCTCGGGCCTGGTCGATCACGAGTGAGCGCGCATATCGTCGGTGAACCACGACGCTTCTTCCGCCTATTCGGCCCCTTGCTGCGTCTGCTTGCGGAGCGATCCGTCCAAGGTGATTACGAACGGCTACGTCAGCTGCTCGAGAGCCGCTGAACGGCGTGGCGCTGATTCAGGCAGCCCGATGGCCGCCGGCGAGAGGCGAGCTCATCGGCGACTCGACCAGCTGATGCAAGGCTGGGATTGACTCCCTCTTCCCACGATGGCGCAAACTAGCTTCGCCGCATGAGGTATCGCGTAACGGGGGCTCTCGCTTTCCTGGTCCTGTCAGTCGCTGCTTGCTCGAACCTTCAGGCGCTCGACGAAGAAGTCTCCGAACAGGTAACGATCGACACCGTCGACCTGCCCGGTAGCTTGTGGGATCCATTCATGCCGGCACTGTCCGAGGGCGCTGAAGTCACCATCGAAGGCCGGCTCACCATCCCACCCACAGACGAGCCCGTCCCCGGAGTGATCATCACGCATGGATGCGGCGGGGTCAGCGGCGCCGAACGTGGTTGGGTCGACGACCTGGTGGGGGCGGGCTATGCCACCTTTCTCATCGACAGCTTCAGCGGACGGGGAATCTCTTCGGTCTGCACGGGTCAGGAGACAGTGAACGTGGCCAGCCCACTCGTTGATCTCTTCAGGGCAGCCGACATTCTCGACGAGCACCCGTACGTCGATGGCGCACGTCTCGCGGTCATCGGGTTTTCGTTCGGCGGCCGGACCGCCTTGTGGTCGGCTGTGACGCGATTCCAGGAGCGGTACGAGGGCAGACCGCTCCAAGCGCACATCGCCTTCTATCCGTCGACATGTTTCATGAGGCTCGAAAACGAACACCTCGTATCCCACGGCCCCATCAGGATCTTCCACGGGACCGAGGACGACTGGACGCCCATCGCGCAGTGCCAGGACTATATCGATCGGCTGACGGCCGAAGGGGTGGACGCTCGTCTCTATGCGTACGAAGGCGCCTTTCACTCCTTCGACGACGAGACGCTCGGTGTGTCGGGTGTCGTCAAGATCGATGCACCCAGCCCCCGCAACTGCACGTTCGTGGAGATCGATGGTGAAATCATCGATCCTGACATTGGAGACATCGCCGGAGTCAACTCCTCCTGCGTCGAGGTTGGCGTCACCTCTGGCTACGACATGACGGCCCATCGCGCGGCGAAAGCTGACCTGCTCGAGTTCTTCTCCACGGTCTTGGCAGGCTCCTCCTAGTCGCCGGTGCTGAACGAGACGCTCAAACTCCCATATACGGGAGCCACAGCATTAGGAACGCGATCTGTCCGCCACCTGTCACCCGTCACGGTCGTCCTGGCCTTCCGTTTCGAGATCGACTCCGAGCAGGTCGGCCAGTTGCTGGAGTAGCAGTGTCGCATCGTCGCGTTTGTCCCCCTCGAGCTTCTCATCCAGCTTCTTGGCGCTCTCGGAGAGCTTCTTCTCCGCTTTGTCCAGGTCTTCCTCCCCGGCCGCTTCGATGGCCTCGTCGATCTTCTTCATCACGTCTTCGACCTCAGGTGGGTTGAGGTCCGATCTGGGAGTCTGCAGGAGCAGGGCCTCCAATTCGTTCCGGGTCGCCGCGACTGTTGCTGGGCCTGACGTGGTGGTGCTGGGGGCAGAGGTGGAGGTCGTGGACGCTTCCGGGACCACAGTCGTCGACACTGTGGGCGTCGCAGCCGCGTCGGCGGGAGTGTCGCCGTCGGGCAGGGTGAGTCCGATCACCGCCAGCCCCGCCGCGAGGACGACCAAAAGACCGGCAACCCACATCCACATCGGAACGGAACGGTTGGCGCCGTCGTCCTGGTCAGGGACGGGAGGCGAGGGTGACGGTTCCATGACCAGCGTCGGGTCTCCCCAGCTCGCCCAGCTCGCGGTGGGCGCGGCACGGCGCAACGCCGCAGCGAAGTCGGCGGCATTGGGACGATCCCCAGGCGACACCGACATGGCCGGTTTCAGGGCGGATTCGATGTCTCGGCTGCGATCCGATCCCTCCTTTTGGATCAACTCGTCGATCATGACCGCCAGGGAGAAGACATCGGATGCGGGAGTCGGCGTGTCTCCGGCCAACACCTCAGGAGCGGCGTATGAAGGAGTCGCCACTACTTTGCCCGGCTCGGTGATCTCTGCGGTGGTGTTCGGGTCCAGTGCGATCCCGAAGTCGGTGAGCAGCGGACCTCTCTCGGACAGGATGACGTTGCCTGGCTTGACGTCCCGATGGACGATGCCGGCGGCATGAATGACAGCCAGGGCCTCCGCCAGCCGGGCCCCGATCTCGACGGCTTCGGATGCATCGATCTTGGCGAACCTTTCCATGAGTGTGGGGCCGTCGACCAGTTCCATGACGAGATACGGGCCGGACTCGTCGCTGCCGAAGTCGTATACCGTGATGAGGTGGGGGTGACTGAGAGACGCCGCGGCCCGGGCCTCCCGGGCCATCCTCGCCGCCGACTCGTCAGGCACGGGGCTGGGATGCGGCCGCTTCACCGCCACGAGACGGTCGAGCCGGGTGTCCCGAGCCCGCCACACCGTGGCCATCCCTCCCGAGGCGATCACGTCGAGCAGCTCGTAACGATCATCAATGAGTTGCACGGCCGGGCCCCTTTACCCATCAGAGGTATTCCGGAACCCACGGTATGGCACCTTCCGATCAAACACACGCACTCGCTTCTCCGGAAGGGTTGACCTCGCCGGGCGAAAGGCCGTGCGCTGAAGACATCCACCCAGTTACCCGAGCCAGCCCGCAAAGCGTGTCTGCCTCGCTTGGGACACGGCCTCCGCAGCGCATAGCCGGCCGATCAGGTGATCGTCATGGACGCTCTCGACACCAGTCCCGAGTTGAGAGAGCCATCGAGCACCGACCAGGCCGGTTTGACAGCATGTTCACACTGTCACTTCGGACCGAGCCGCCCCGAGCTGGGTGAAGAAAACGAAGATCGCGTAGATCAACGCCAGCCCCATCACCGGTGCTCCGATCCTGATCAGGGTTGATACGTCGAGGATCAGGCCGAGCAGGAACAGCACAAGCCCACCGTTGATGGCCCACACCAGTAACGGGTTGGCCTCCTGGGGACTCGATCGCGCCACCAGCGCGAACAGGGCATTGGTCATCACACCGATGAACATGGAATGGTCGAAAGCCAACAAGACCCCAACCGGCCCCGCGCCAGTCTCAGGATCGAGCTCACCCGAGATGAAGAGTTGCACGACATAGACTAGAAGCGCAACGCCAATCACCAGGAAGATCGCAGACAGACGTGCGAAGTTGGCCATGCCCTGGGCCGACCAAGCCGAGGGCTTGATCCGACCCCACATGTGCACCGTGAACGTGATGATCGCACCCACTTCGAGCAGGGTGGCCACCTGGACCAAGGGCTCGACGTCGAGGATGAAGGACAGGTTGGCGGCTATCCCTCCCGCAAACAGCGCCCACATCACCAAGCGCCCGGCCCGCGACTGGGGCCCGTCGAGCAGCCAATGGACGATGGCGGCGCCAGCCAGCACCAGATACCCGATCAGCATCGCCGGGGGATGGGCACCGGCCAACGACGATGCCATCTCGTCACTCAGCCCCGGAAGCGACCCGTTGGCGATGAACAGGCCAAGCAGAACACCGAGCACCGCTCCGATCGTCAGCGAGATCACGGCCAACAGCAATCCGAGGTGACCGGTCGTCTTCGCCGAGGATCGGTACCGTCCCGATACCCAGACCAGCACCCAGACGATGATCGCCAGCATCAAAGTGCCTGCAATCGGCCTGAAGATGCCGGTCCCGGTGGCAAAAGCAATGACGTAGAGCACCGTCGCCCCAACAGCAGCAAGCACCAGGTTGCGCACTCCACCGGCACCCTCGTCGGAGGCGATGCGGTCGCCAAACAGGAGGACGGCGGCGCCGATGACAGAGAGTGTGATCCATCCCAGGGTCCCAGAGTGGACGTGGGTGAGCAGCAGGTTGTGGGTTGGCTCCCAGACATCGAGCCCGTTCAGAATCCCGATGACGATCGTCACCAGGAATATGAGCAACGCCGTCCTAAAGAGCAGTCGGGCACCCGACTCCACCATATCCACCTCTGCCTCCTCGCCTCGTCGAATAAACGTGAAGACAGTACCCCTCGCGAGTGCGCGATGAGTGGAAGAATGGCATCCTTGTTTCGGTCCGGCTCGGGCCGTAAACCCTGTCCCTGGAGCACATTCCGGACCTGACCGAGGAAGTTCCGGAAGTAGCTGAGGAAGTTGCCCGCGGCTCCTCGATGCACGCTGTGCACGTCACCGTTCGGCGGCCCGTTCAGCCGCTGCTCGGGGTCGCCGGGTTCGCCAATGCCAGCTCAACGCCAGCTCTGTGTCCAACGCATCCGCGGGCTCAACAAGCGGAGTGATCGTGCCGAGATTCCAGTGTCGGTTCTCTACGCCGACGTCCGGGGCTCGACGACCATCGCCGAGGAGGTTGGCGCCACCGAGTTTCACCGTATCGCTCAACAGCGTCCAGGGGACCACGGCAAAACGCCCGGCTGGAGCGAAGAGGGGGCAAAGCAGCGCTGATCGGCGTCTGGGTGGAGTCACCTGCTCCCATTTCCCACCTAAACCTCGACCACTCTTAACCTGATCTGGCGACGACCGCGAGACCGAAAGAAGGTCGAATCCATGACGAAACGTCGACTAACGATCCTGATCGCTCTGTTCACAGCGCTATCCCTGACTCTCCCTGCGTCGGGCGGCGGCCACTCATTCCCGGACGTGATCCCATTGCCTGATGGAATCGCACCCGAAGGAATCGCCAGTGGATCCGGGACCGAGTTCTTCACCGGATCGCTGGGGACAGGAGCAATCTACAAAGGTGACCTTCGCACCGGGGAGGGCGCGTTCATCAACGATCCATCGGAGTTCGCCACGCCACGAGCTGCATTGGGTATGAAACACGATCCGCGCAGTGACCTGTTGTGGGTTTCGGGAGGACCCACAGGGCAGGTATTCGTCTACGACTCCGATACCGGCGAGATCATGGCCGAGATTGAGCTCGCCGCCACCCTGGACACCTTCGTCAACGACGTGGTGATCACCCGGGAGACCGCCTACCTGACCGACTCCTTCCAGCCGGTCATCTATGCGGTCCCCCTCGATCAACACGGACTGCCCGGCGGAGCGGCCGAAACCATCCCGCTCTCGGGTGACTTCGTGTTCGTCCCGGGCACATTCAACGGCAACGGCGTCGACGCCACACACAGCGGCGAGACCCTCATCCTGGTGGGCAGTGCCACCGGATCGTTGTACACGGTCGACCCGTCGACGGGGGTGGCGACCGCGATTGACCTCGGGGGGGACAGTGTCCCCAACGGTGACGGAGCCTTGTTAGATGGCAAGACCCTCTACGTAGTGCAGAACTTCGCGAACCAGATCGGTGTCGTCGAGTTGGCGCCGGATCTGTCACGCGGTGAGGTGAGCGACCCGATCATCAGCACCAATTTCAGGATCCCGACGACGGTCGCCGAGTTCGGCAATTCGTTGTACACGGTCAACGCCAGATTCGACGTGGCTCCGGGACCCGGCGTCGACTACGAGGTGGTCCAGGTCAGCAAGGGCTGACCTGGGAGCGCAAGTGGCGGCGTCGGCCCCCTCCAAGCGCCGCCGCTGTCGCGAACCCAGTCACCCATGGGTGTCTGGGTTCGCGGTCGGCGCCGTCGCCGGCTACTCCTCGTGAACGAGGAATCGCTCGATCTTGTCTTCGGCGGCCTCGGTGATCTGAGACTCGAGAGAGCGCAACGCACGGGCTATCGCCAGCTCCTCACCAATGAGAGGGCGTACCGGATCGACCGGGTTGCGATGGGCCCGGCCCGACGCCTCGAAATGATCACCTCTCAAGTCGAGGACCGCCTTGGCGATGGTGGTCGTGTCGTCCTCTGAGAGATGGATGCTGAGAGCGATGTCCTTTTCTTCCTCCATGATGTCTCCATTTTGGGAACGACCCGAAAGCTACACGTCCCGTCCCTTTTACCGTCGGGCCGGCAATGAGACGCTCCAGCTCCCATATATGGGAGCTGGAGCATTAGGAACCATTGGCCTGCCCGGTAGCGTCGCGGGCAGTGGACCCTGACCTCGTCGTCGTCGGATCGATAAACCACGACCTCACCGTGGTCACCGCTCGTCACCCTGCCCCGGGGGAGACAGTTCTCGGCACCCGCCACTACTCCGGTGGTGGCGGCAAGGGGGCCAACCAAGCGCTGGCGGCAGCTCGCCTCGGGGCCAACGTGGCGATGGTGGGAAGAGTAGGTGACGACGAGCACGGGAGGACCCTTGTCGGTGCGCTGCTCGACGAAGGCGTCGATGTCTCCGCCGTCGGTGTCGACGAAGAGGCTCCGACCGGCCTGGCCATCATCACCATCGACCAACACGCCGAGAACACCATCGTCGTCAGCCCCGGCGCCAACATGCGGCTCCTGCCCGCCCATCTCGACGAGGGCATGATCACCAACGCCCCGGTGGTGCTCGCCCAACTGGAGGTGCCTCTGGATACCGTGACCGAGGCTGTCCGGCTCGCCACCGGCATCTTCATCCTCAATCCGGCTCCGGGCGGTCCCCTCCCTGAGGAGCTGTTGGCGATGGTCGACATCCTGGTTCCCAACCGTCCCGAGCTGGCGCTGCTCACCGGTGGTGACGAGCCGAGGACTATCGCCGAGGTGGAGCATGCCGCCAGGTCGATCGGCCACAGTGCCGATGTCGTTGTCACCCTTGGTGCGGAAGGAGCGCTCCTGGTTGGCGACGACCGGTCGACGTTGGTTCCCGCCCCCGAGGTCTCGTCGGTCGACCCCACCGGAGCCGGAGATGCCTTCTGCGCTGCCCTTGCCCGCGGAGTAAGTGCCGGAAAGGACCTTCTCGCCGCGGTGGAGACCGCGGTAGCCGCCGGTGCCCTGGCCACCACCCGTCGCGGTGCCCAAGCAGCGATGCCCACCGCCGAAGAGGTAGAAGCGCTCCTCCGGCGAGGTAGCTGACCGCTGGGTACGATCCACCGATCGCTCACCCCATCGTTATCGACACCGACCCCGGCCAGGACGACGCCGTCGCCATCCTCGTGGCGTTGGCCTCGCCGGAAGACCTCGACGTCCTCGCCATCACAACCGTGGCGGGCAATGTTCCCATCGACAAGACCCTCACCAACGCTCTGGAATTGGTCGAACTGGCCGGCCGCCCGGATGTGCCCGTCTACCGGGGCTCGGTCCGACCCATGGTCAAGGAGCTGGTCACTGCCGAACACGTCCATGGGCCGACCGGGCTCGACGGAGCGGACCTTCCCCAACCGACTTTGACCAAGGCACCGGGCCATGCGGTCGACCATCTCGTCGAGCTGTTGATGGCGCGCGAGGAGCCGGTGACGGTCTGCACCCTCGGGCCGCTGACCAACATCGCGCTGGCATTGGTCAAAGAGCCAGAGGTCGCAGCCATGATCGACCAATTGGTGATGATGGGAGGCGGTTTCTTCGAAGGGGGCAACACCACACCGACAGCCGAGTTCAACATCTACGTCGACCCGCACGCGGCCCACGTGGTGTTCACCAGCGGGATCCCGATCGTGATGATGCCCCTCGACGTCACCCATCAGGCGATCACCACGCCACAGCGCCTGAGACGGTTCCGCGATCTGGGGACACGGGCCGGAGGTGCGGTGGCGGGCATGTTGGGCTTCTACGACCGCTACGACAAGAACAAATACGGGCTGGAGGGGGGACCTCTCCATGACCCCACCGTGATCGCTTATCTGCTCTCCCCGGATCTCTTCCGGGGCAAGGAGGTCGCGGTGGAGATCGAGACCGCGCCCGGTCCGACTCAGGGGATGACCGTCGTCGACTGGTGGGGTGTCACCGCAAGTGAGCCGAATGCCCGGGTGATGAACGAGATCGACGACGAGGGCTTCTACGACCTGTTGGTGGAGCGAATCGGACGCCTCTGATCCGGTCGGAAGCGAATGAACCCTCGTAGCTCCCATATATGGGAGTGACAGCATTAGGAACACGGTTTTCGGGGTAAGTCGCCTCGCTATCCGTATTCGCTAGGGAAGGGGCTTCCCCAATGACCACTCATAGATATACGCGCGCGCTCCGCGCCCGGGCCGGGACGATTCGATGAGTCTGCTGCTGACGATCTGTCTCAGTGTTCCCGGCGTTTGTGAGACCAACTACGTCGACCAGCTCGAGGTTCTCGCCCTGGCCGAGCCCGAGTCGACGGATCCGGTGGGGCGATGGCGTCCATTGGTTGCCGGCGTGTTCCCTGCAGCCGAGGTGGAGACCGCTCTCTGCATCATCCGCCACGAATCAGGAGGCAATCCGGATGCTGACAACCCCCGTTCGAGCGCCAAAGGCCTCTTCCAGGTCCTCGGCTCGATGTGGGCGGCGCACTACGGGGTGAGCCAAACCGAGCTCTACGACCCGGTGACCAACGTCCACATCGCCGGCGACATCTGGGAGAACTACGGGTGGTCGGCCTGGTCGCCTTACCAGAGGGGCTCCTGCCGGGCCCGGGTAGGTGAGTGACGAATGAGACGCCGTAACTCCCATATCTGGGAGCCACAGCATTAGGAACGCGGTTAGGTTGCAGGAGGGGATCTAACGTGTCGTCGGGATGAGGTTCTCGTTGGCGATACTGACCGCGGCTCTCCTCGGTGCGCTCCCACCGGGAGGCACGTTCGTGGACGATGACGGCAGCATCCACGAAGGCAACATCGAGGCGATCGCGGCGGCTGGCATCACCAAGGGATGCAATCCTCCCGCCAACGACCGCTACTGCCCCGGCGAGGGTGTGACCCGCGGCGAGATGGCCGCCTTCATCGTCCGCGCCCAGCACTTGGAGCCTGTGGACGTAGACCGCTTCTCCGACGACACCGGGCATACCTTCGAGAACGCCATCAACAGCCTCGCCGCGGCCGACATCACCAAAGGCTGCAACCCGCCGGACAACGACAGGTTCTGCCCGGACCGGGCAATGACCAGAGGCGAGATGGCGGCGATGTTGGTCCGCACTTTCGGTTATCCGCCAGCCGTCGACGACCACTTCTCCGACGACACCGGGCATACCTTCGAGAACGCCATCAACAGCCTCGCCGCGGCCGACATCACCAAAGGCTGCAACCCGCCGGACAACGACAGCTTCTGCCCCGACCACAACGTGAGCCGTGCCGAGATGGCGACCTTCCTCGCCCGCGCCCTGAAGATGGAGCCGATCGTCCCGCCGCATCGTCCCCACCAACCAGTCGTCGTCGAACCGCGTGATACCTGGGATGCGCGCCCGGCGAAGGCTCATCTCATGACCAAGCACACCGTCGAGCGGCTCACCATCCATCATGCCGGCACTCAGTCGGGGACGACTGGTCCGGCCCAGTTCCGCGGTTGGCAGAACTGGCACATGGATGGCCAGGGTTGGGGCGACATCGCGTACCACCTGCTGATCGGCATCGACGGAACCGTGTATCAAGGTCGGGATCCCACCTACCGAGGCGACACCGGAACCGCCTATGACACCACGGGGCACTTCCTGGTCGTCGTCGAGGGGAACTTCGACCACGAAAAGCCAACCCCGGCGCAGGTCGAGTCGCTCACCAGAGTCCTGGCTGCCGCCAGCGAGGAATACCGCGTTTCATCGTCGACGATCAGCGGTCACCGTGACCACGCGGCTACGACATGTCCGGGCACCCACCTCCATGCCATGATCGACTCCGGTGAGCTCCAGAAGGCAGTCGATGCCCTACTCGACAGTGGCGGGGTCGATCTGATCTGGCCCCAGTAGACGCAGAACCCGATGGCGCAGTTGCCCGGCTGACCATTCCATTCGCGCCGGCCGCGGGCATGCCATGGCACTTTAGGATGCCCGTCGATGACCACCACCCCAGACCTGAGCGCAACCCGGATGGCCGGCAGTGGCATCCGCATCAGTGTGTGGATTGGCCACATGGCTCTGCCCCTTCTCGCCCTCTGGCTGCTCATCGCCCAACCCGACCTCGACGTGCAGTGGGAGCACAGGCCCAGCCACTTCTGGTTGGTCATGGGTGTGGCTGCAGTGAATGTTGGCCTGTCGGCCCAGGTTCTGCGGGCGGCCCGTCTCCGCGAGGATGCCCGTCTGCTACTCGTCGGGTATGCGTTCATGCTCGCAGCCGGGTTCCTGCTGCTCCACGCCCTGGCCACCCCGGGCGTGATCGTCGGTCAGCCCAACAGTGGTTTCGAGGTGGCCACTCCGGTCGGGTTGGCCCTCTCCTCGGTCTTTTTCGCCCTGGCTGCGGTGGACTACTCGGCCGAGGCTTCGAGCAGACTGGTCGGCCGTGACCCCGCAGTGCGATGGGCGATCGTGGGTCTCATGGTCCTTTGGGGCGTGGTCTCGGTCGCTGAGCTTCCCCCACTCACCCGGCCTCTCCCCGAACAGGCAGTGGGGCCGCTGCGCTGGGTAGCGGTGGTGTCGATCGCCCTCTATGTGGTGGCCGCAGCCCGGTTCTTCATATCCCACCGCAAGAAACCGTCTGTGATGCTCATCGCATTGATAACCGCCGCGGTGCTACTGGCGGAAGCCATGGCAACCATCGTTTGGGCGGCACGCAACTGGCACCTGTCCTGGTGGCTATGGCACATCCTCATGGCAGCCGCCTTCGGGTTCGTCGCCTACTCGGCGTACACCCAGTACCAGAGGGAGGGTGCCTCTGCGGGGATCTTCGATGGCATCGTCAGCCGTCAGACCGGTGAGGCGATCCGCCAGGAGTACGGCGGCGCCCTGGAGACCCTCACCGACACTTTCCAGCGCTCCATCCAGGTCGGGATGACCGAGCAGGACCTCGATCTCATCATCGCCGGGTTGGGGACCCGGTTTGCCCTGACTGAAGGTCAGACCCAACTTCTCGCCCGCGCTGCCCGTTCTCTGGCCACAGAGCGCGATCAGGCGCGCCGTCTCGGAGCTCTGGCCGTGATCGCCACCGGAACGTGGGTGGAGCGCAGTGAGGACGAGTTGCTCGAGGATGTGATCTCGGTTGTCGCC
>DASUUC010000071.1:0-22235 GCA_036374335.1 Acidimicrobiia bacterium | reverse complement strand
TTTGGGGGGTGGTGTAACTGGTAACACGGCAGGTTTTGGTCCTGTTGTTGCGGGTTCGAGTCCTGCCCCCCCAGCGCAGATCACCAAAGGAGGGCCTGACCGTTGGCTAGACATGTGATCATCCTCGCCGCGGGCGAGGGGAAGCGGATGAAGTCGGACCTTCCCAAGGTGGCACATCTCGCTGCCGGTCGTCCGCTGATCGATCACGTCATACGGTCCGCCGCCGGCCTGCAACCGACGTCGACAGTGGTGGTCGTCGGTCATGGCGCCGACGAGGTGCGAACCATCCTTCCCGAAGGAGTCATCGACGCCCTCCAGGAAGATCAGCTCGGCACCGGTCATGCCACGCAGATCGGGCTCGAGGCCCTTGGAGCGGTGGATCCCGAAGACATCGTCATCGTCCTCTATGGAGACACGCCGCTGCTGACGCCCCAGCTCCTCCATCAGTTGGCCGATCTCGAAGGGAAGGAGAGCGCCCGTTTGATCTCCGCGCATCTCGACGATCCCGGTGGCTATGGGCGGGTGACGCGCGATGGCCAGGGTCATGTCACCGGAATCGTCGAGCACCGCGACTGCACGCCTGACCAGCTCGAGCTCAGCGAGATCAATGCCGGCATCTATGCCGTCAGGGCAGGCCGCTTGGTCCACGCGTTGAAGCAGGTGACCAACGACAATGCTCAGGGTGAGTACTACCTGACCGATGTGGTAGGCATCCTCGTAGCAGAAGGTGACAAACTGACCGCAGTCACGGCGTCACCTGAGGAGGTGATGGGTATCAATTCCCAGGATCAGCTGGCCGAAGCTCGCAAGGAGCTGAAACGGCGCGTCAACCACGAGCTCATGGAATCGGGAGTCGAGATCATCGACCCCGACCACACCTACATCGATGAGACGGTCACGGTCGAGCCCGGCGCCCGTATCTATCCGGGGACCTACTTGGAAGGCTCGACCAGCGTTGGAGCCGGGAGTCAGGTTGGTCCCGACGTCTTCGTAGTCGACTCGACCATCGGGGAGAATGCCACCGTTTGGTATGCGGTGTTGCGGTCCTCCGAAGTGGGGGACGAATGTGTGGTGGGTCCCTACGCATCTCTCCGGCCGGGTTCGGTGCTCCTGAAGGGATCAAAAGTAGGCACGTTCGTGGAGACCAAGAACACCACCCTCGGTGAAGGGGCAAAGGCGCCGCACCAGTCCTATCTCGGTGATGCCACAGTCGGACCTCGCGCCAACATCGGTGCGGGAGTGATCACGGTGAACTATGACGGCGTGAAGAAGTCCAAGACCGAAATCGGAGAGGATGCATTCGTCGGGTCGGACACAATGCTGGTCGCCCCGGTGAGGATTGGTGACCGTGCCACAACTGGCGCAGGTTCGGTGATCACCAAGGACGTCAGCGACGACGCCCTGGCTGTCGAGAGATCTGACCAAAAGGAAATCCCCGGCTACTCTCTTCGCCGCGAGGCGCGTAAGTCAGCCGAAGACGCAGAGGACTGAATTGGACATCGTCTCCCGAAATCGGATGATGGTCTTCTCCGGGGGCGCCAACGAGCCCCTGGCCGAGGAAGTGGCCGACACTCTCGGCATTCAATTGGGCAAGCTGGAGCGTTCCAAGTTCGCCAACGGGGAGAACTATGTAAGACCCGGAGAGAGTGTGCGTGGCACCGACTGTTTCGTGGTCCAGAGCCATTCCTCTCCGATCAACGACAACATCATGGAGCAGTTGGTCACCATCGATGCCTTGCGCCGGGCGTCGGCTCGTCGCATCACTGCGGTGATTCCATTCCTCGGCTACTCCCGTCAGGACAAGAAGGTGATGCCCAGGGAGCCGATCACGGCCCGGCTCATTGCCGACTTGTTCATGAAGGCGGGGGCGGACCGCCTGGTTTCCGTCGATCTCCATACCGGCCAGCTCCAGGGTTTCATCGACAAGCCGTGGGATTCTTTGACCGCTCTCCCGATCATCACCGACTATCTGGCCACGGCCAAGCTCGAGGGCAAGGTCGCGGTTCTCTCCCCGGACTCGGGCGGTGTGAAACGCGCCGAGAAGTACGCTCGGCACCTAGGGGCATCGGTTGCCTTCATCTACAAGAGACGCGATCCCTCCGAGCACAACGAATCCGAAGCGCTGTCGATGGCTGGAAAGGTGACCGACCGGCACGTGGTCATCGTCGACGACATGATCGACACGGCGGGGACGGTGTGCAATGCGGCGGAGATGGTGAAGGAGTTCGGGGCAAAGAGTGTCCGCATCGCGGCCACGCACGGCATCTTCTCCGATCCCGCTCTCGACCGGATCAAGAATGCTCCGATCGAGGAGGTCATCGTCACCAACACCCTTCCGGTCAGTGAGGACATCCAGTCTCTCGACAACGTGAAGGTGCTGTCGATCGCCCCGATCCTGGCAGAGACCTTGCAGGCGATATTCATGGATTCCTCGGTGTCTGAGATATTCCTTGGAGAGAACGCCTGACCGGCAGGCTTGAAACTCTGGTATCAGGTCGGCCGGACGTACAATCGTCGACTCTGTGACGGCCCGACCTCGTGAATCGATCACCCGTGCCCAAGCGCGCTACCGCGCACTCCTGATCGCCCTCGTCGCCATTTTCCTCGTCGGCTTTGTGCTCCTGCGTGTGTTTGGCGCCGGGAGCGGCGACGACGACCCTGCTGTCGGGGCCGACAGCACAACCACGACGACTGAGAACAACGAGGGAACGGACGGCCCGATCGGCTCCTCCACGACCACTCCGGGTGACAACCAGGGTTCGAGCACGACCCTCGAAGGGGATACCGCCGACCTCGGGCCATTACAGGAGATCACGCTCGAACAGATCTTCGAGGGGTTCAACCAGCCCGTTGTCCTGGCTGCACCGCCGGGGGACGATCGGCTGTTCATCGTTCAACGCCACGGGAGGATGCGGATCCTCGACGAGAGTCGGACAATGCTGGAGCCGGCCTTCCTGGATCTGACCGAACAGGTGCTGGCGGGTGGCATCGAGCAGGGGCTCTTGGGTCTTGCCTTCCACCCCGATTATGCCGACAACGGTCGATTCTTCGTGTATTACGTCGACAAAGGCGGCCGGCGTCAGCTTTCCCAGTTCACCGTGTCCGCCGACGATCCCAATGTCGCCGATCTGGACAGTGAGAAGGTGATCTTCGAGTATCCCCAACCCGAGAACGCCACCGACATTCGTCACTATGGAGGAAACGTGGCTTTTGGGCCTGACGGTTATCTATGGGTGTCGATGGGGGACGGGGCGGATAGTCGGGCTCAGGGACAGGACCCCAATACCCCCTACGGCACCATCGTCCGCATCGACGTCGACAGCGGAGATCCCTACACCGCGCCTCCCGACAACCCGTTCGTGGACGGGGGAGGGATGGCGGACGTGTGGGCCTACGGGCTGCGCAACCCCTGGCGGTTCGCCATCGACCCCGTCGATCGGTTGATCTACATAGGTGACGTGGGTCACGCCGACCAGGAAGAGATCAATGTGGTCTCGATCGAGGAGGGTGGTTACAACTTCGGGTGGTCGGATATGGAGGGCGACCGCTGCTTCCATCTCTCCGGCTGCGACTCCGACGACTACACGTCGCCGGTCCTCACCTACTCCCACAGCTCTGACGAAGATGACGAGAACGCAGTGGCGGGGTTGTCGGTCACCGGAGGATTCGTCTACCGGGGATCAGAGATCCCCGAGATCGAAGGCACCTACTTCTACTCCGATTGGGTTTCGCAGTGGATAAGGGGCTTCGAGTATGTCGACGGCGACGTCACCGAAGACAGAGACTGGACCGAGGATCTCGGGGGTCCGGTCGGCATGGTGACCAGCTTCGGTCTCGATGGTCACGGTGAGCTCTACCTCCTCACCCACGAGGGTGGCGTCTACAGGTTCACCGCTGTGCGCGGTTAGCCGACCACTACGGCAGCTCGACCACCTCACCGGGATAGATCAGATCGGGGTCACCCGATCTCAGCTGGGGCGTATTGACCTCGATCACCTCACGCCAGTATGGAGCGATCTCGTGGTTGACATCGGTCCCCAGATGTCGCGCAGAGATCTTCCAGAGATGGTCACCTTTGACCACGACGACCGAGTCCGACTCTGCCCCTGGGTCCGTCTCTGACGATGACGTCACCGATACGGGAAGCCGGACCTGCTCTGCGGGGGAGGCGCCGGCCACCCCGGTCGCCATGAGGAGGCCAACCAAGATGACGACGGCGAGCACACGGATCATGACTCGAAGGTATGCCCGCGGTCAATGGATGGGAAGGGGGTTACGATCGCCGGATGAAGGTTCGAATTGGAATCAGTACCACCGACAAGTTGCTCGAACTCGAGGTCGAGGATCCCCAGGCATTCAAGACCGAGATCGAGCGCGCGGTCGGGGAGGGCGGTCTCGGATGGTTCACCGACTCCAAGGGACGCACCGTGGGCATTCCCGCCCGCAGTGTCGCGTTCATCGAGATGGAGGATGCTGGCGACACTCGCACGGTGGGTTTTTCCCCCGCGGTCTGAACGGGTTCAGAGTCCCGTTCACCGGGACAACGGGAAAGAGGCGCCCGGAGGCGCCTCTTTCAAGAGTCGAGGGGTGTTCGATCAGACGGAGCGACGACGTCGCTCGGCGAGCCAGCGCTTGCGAAGACGACGCCGGTCGTCTTCGGCATAGCCACCCCATACGCCGGATTCCTGGTTGGTCTCCAGGGCGTATTGGAGGCAATCTTCACGAACCATGCATGTGTTGCAGATGGCCACTGCGGCCTCGATCTGCTCGACGGCTGGACCGGTCGTACCGACCGGGAAGAAGAGCGTCGGCTCAGAGTCCCGGCACGCGGCGAGGTCCCGCCAATCGGTTGTGATGGTTGTGAGG
Organism: Acidimicrobiia bacterium; assembly: GCA_036374335.1. Lineage (GTDB taxonomy): Bacteria > Actinomycetota > Acidimicrobiia > Spongiisociales > ZC4RG35 > JANQRA01. Next base: position 17,369 of record DASUUC010000071.1, on the reverse strand, counting down.
GTCATGTGTTCCTTATTTTGTGATCTTTTTCACAAGGGCACCGTCACAGGTCGAGCCCGGAGGTGCTTGGGGGATTTCCGGGGCGAAATGTACTGTCCCCACAGCCGCTTGTAAACGGATTTCTGGGATTGTTTGTGAAAAAAGTCGATTTCACCGTGATCGGCCACCGGGGATGGCCGGCCCGTTTTCCCGAGAACACCCTCAGCGGTTTTCTAGCCGCGGCAACCGTGTCCGATGGCGTCGAGGCCGACATACGGCGCTCCGCCGACGGCAAACTAGTACTGGCGCATGATCCGTTTATCGGCGAGTTACCGGTGTCGTCCACGCCCTGGTCCGAGCTGGCGGAGCTCGATGTCGGGGGCGGGCATCATCCCGCACTGTTGGACGAAGTCCTTGCCGCCCTTCCCGCCATTCCCGTACAGCTCGAGGTCAAGAACATGCCGACCGACCCGGGGTACGAGCCCGACCATCGAATAGCTCTCGAGGTGGCTGAGCGCGCCAGACCAGATGACCTGGTGACGGGATTCAACCCCGACTCGCTGGCGGCGGTACGCCGGGTTTTCCCTGACGTGCCAACGGGCTTGGCCGTTTCCGGCTTCGTTTCCCTTGATGAAGCTGTCAAACATTGCCTGGACGGTGGTCATACCGCCCTGATCCCCGCGCTTTCCCTCATCACCCGGGAGCTAAACGTCGACCTGGCGGTTTTCCCTTGGACGGTCAATGAGCCAGAACGGGCCCGGGAGTTGGTGGAGTTCGGCGTGACGGGCATCATTACCGACGACCCGGCTCTCATGTCCACAAGCCTCCGGAGCGACCCATGACTATCCAGGAACAGCTGACCACCGAGTTGCGATCCGCGATGAAAGAGAAGGACGCGCGGCGACGCGACGTGATTCGCCAGGTTCAGACCGAGGTGGCCACTGCCAAGAGCCAACCCGGCTTCTCGGGTGAGGTCGACGATGCCTTCTATCAGAAGGTCATCGCGTCCTATGTCAAGAAGATGGACAAGTCACGCGAGGAGTATGCGGCCCTCGGTGAGCGGGGCGAGGAGATGGCTGACAAGCTCGCCTTCGAGGTCGAGTACCTCGCCCAATGGTTGCCAACCAAGCTCGACGAGTCCGATACCCGTTCCCTGGTTGTCGAGGCGATCGAGGAGCTGGGTGTCTCCGGCGATGAGAAGGCCGCGGGACGCGTCACGGGCCACTTGATGAAGAGCCACGGCGATGACCTCGACGGCAGTCTCGTCAATCGCCTGGTCCGGGAGGAACTGGCCACAAAAGGGTGAGACTGCCCGACTTCGAGCCGATGCTCGCCGGCCGGCGAGACGCACCTTTCGACGACGAGAGATGGTGGTTTGAGGTCAAGTGGGATGGTTATCGGGCAGTGGTAGGTGCGGCCGGAGGCTCGATTCGAGCCCGGTCACGTCGCGGCCTCGACCTCCTGGGCCCTTTCCCCGAGATCGCATCGGTCGAGATCCCCGACGGTGTCGTCGTCGATGCCGAAATCGTCGCCTTTGACGATGTGGGGAGACCCTCGTTCTCTCTGCTGCAACGACGCACCGGTTTCGGTGGGTCGGGCACGGGGGCGAAAGTCGGTGTAAACCTGGTTGTCTTCGATGTCCTCTTCCACGGAGCCGGGGTCGTCGACCTGCCCTATGAGGAACGCAGGGCACTGCTCGACGGCCTCGAGCTGGAACCACCGATCATCGTCCCCGAACCCACGCCGGAGAACGGTGTCTCCCTTTTCAACGCGGTCCGGGATCAAGGCATGGAGGGGATCGTGGCCAAACGTCTCGGGTCGAGGTACCAGCCGGGCCGCAGATCGGACGATTGGCAGAAGATCTCGGTGCGCCACACGCTCCGCGCCGTGGTCGGTGGCTACCTCCCAGGGGAAGGTGGGAGGTCCTCCACTTTCGGCTCCATCCTCGTTGGGCTCCACGAATCCCGCGGGTTGCGCTGGATCGCTGCCGTCGGCTCGGGGTTCACCGACGCGTCACTGCAGGCCTTCCACGGCGCCCTCACCCAGATCGAACGTGACACCAGCCCGTTCGTCAATGACGTGATGGTGCCCGGTGCTGTCAGGCCGGTGTGGGTCGAGCCGGCAATCGTGGTCAATGTCGAGTACAAGGAATGGACATACGACGACCATCTCCGTGCTCCTGTTTACAAAGGAATCGAGCTGGCCGACCCCGAGACCGTGACATGGGCCGACGAGGGGCCCGGGGACTAGTGGCCGCCCCGCGACGCATCCCGGGCCAACGTCAAGTGACAGAGCACTAGATGCCGCTCGTGTTGATCCGATCCCGGTACCAGTAGTAGCTGTCCTTCGGAATTCGCCGGCCGCTGTCCTCGTCCACCCACACCAACCCGAACCGTTGTGAGAATCCCTGGGTCCACTCGACGTTGTCCAAGAGACTCCACACGAAATAGCCATCCACGGGGACCCCGGCTTCGCGGGCGTCGAGCACGGCGGCCATGTGCGAGTCCAGATATTCGATGCGTCGGCTGTCCCGGACACGACCATTCGCATCGGGCCCGTCGGTGTACGACGCACCATTCTCGGTGATGAGTATCGACGCCGGGGCGTAGGTGCGGGCCACTCTCTCGAGAAAGTCGGTCAGACCGCGAGGGTCGTTACGCCATCCCATCTCGGTGAATCCTTTCGGGGCGTCGGGGCCGACCGGGCCTTCCGGCTCGTCGGACTCCTCACCCTCAGCCGAGATGGTGACCGTGGTGTAGTAGTTGAGGCCAAGGAAGTCGATGGGGGTTGCGATTTCTTCCTGGTCGCCCTCCTCGACCAAGTCCTCCAGGCCGGAGGGGAGATAGCCTCTCTCGATGTAGGCGTCCACCATGTCATCGGGGTAGCCCAGCCCGAAGACCGGATCGAAATACCAGCGATTGCGAAATCCGTCGAAGTAGCGATTCGCGGCAACTGAGGCTTCGTCGGCCGGCTCGGAGGGACGGCAATCGAGAGCAATCCCAACCTCGGCTTCGGGCGCCACCTCTCGTATGGCCTTCGTGGCGCGACCGTGTGCCAAGAGGAGGTTGTGGGAGACGACGAGAGCAGTCTCCCAGCTGGTCAAGCCGGGGGCGAAGATTCCATCTCTGTGCCCGGGGAACGCCGAGACCCACGGCTCGTTTTGGGTTACCCATCGGCCGACTCGATCACCGAACGTCCCGGCGAGAATCGTCGCATATGTGGTGAAGGCATCGATCGTGTCCCGAGACTCCCAGCCACCTTTGTCCTGAAGAGCTTGGGGCAGATCCCAGTGATAGAGGGTGAGGCAGGGCTCGATACCCCTTGCCTCCAAGCCGGTTATCAACCGGTCGTAGAAGCCGAGACCCTCGTTGCTGACCCGACCGTTCCCGTCGGGCACGATCCGGGTCCACGCTGTCGAGAACCGGTATGCATTGACACCGAGGTCCGCGAGTAGATCGAGGTCCTCGTCGAGACGGTGGTAATGATCAACCGCGACATCGCCGGAAGCTGGCAGCCGGCCTTCATCATTGAACTTGTCCCAGATCGAGGTGCCTTTGCCGCCTTCGTGGCGACCCCCTTCTATTTGATATGCCGAGGTGGCGACACCCCAAGCAAAGGGCAGGGTCAAACGGCGGCGGCAGCCGCGGGTTGCTCGGCTCCAATCCGCTCGCCCGTCGTCTGGTCGAAGAAGTGCAGCTTCGCGGTGTCTACAACGAGGTCGACAGTGTCACCCCGACGCACGTTGATGTCGGGGCTCACTCGGGCGATGAAGTTGGTTGCGTCGCCGAGCGAGCTGGCATCTCGACCGGTGTCCGCGAGCAGCTCCTCGATGTCGGGTGTTACGACGGGCGACCGGTGAATAGTGAAGTGTATGTAAGTGTCTGCTCCGAGCATCTCGGTGACCTCGACTTCGGCCCGCATCGTCCGATCCGGGTCGGCGCCGGCTATCGCAGCAGCCTCGAGTGAACTGGGGCGAACCCCGATGACCAGCTCCTTCCCGACGTAGGACTCCAAGCCGGGATGGTCATCGATGGCCGACTTGTGGATCTTGAGCCGACTATTGGGCAGCACTGCCCACACCTCGTCACCAGATCCTTCGATGGTCCCGTAGGTGAGGTTCATCGCCGGGCTCCCGATGAAACCGGCGACGAAGAGGTTGTTCGGCCGGGTGAACAGCTCGCTGGGCGGGCCCACTTGCTGGAGGTTGTACGGGCGTGCCGGTGACACCGGCCGGAGGACGGCGACTCGATCCCCGAGCGTCATCGCCTCGACCTGGTCGTGGGTCACGTAGACGGTCGTGGTGCTCAACCGGCCATGAAGCCGCTCGAGCTCGGAGCGCATCTGGACACGGAGCTTGGCATCGAGGTTGGACAGTGGCTCGTCCATGAGGAAAGCCGCCGGCTCGCGGACTATGGCGCGGCCCATGGCAACACGCTGGCGCTGTCCACCAGAGAGTGCCTTCGGCTTGCGGTCGAGGTAGTCGGTGATCTCGAGGATTTCGGCGGCTTCCTGCACCCGACGGTTGATTTCTTCCTTCGGAAACTTGCGCAGCTTCAAGCCGAAAGCCATGTTGTCGAACACGGACATGTGGGGGTAGAGCGCATAGTTCTGGAACACCATCGCGATGTCCCGGTCTTTGGCTGCGACGTCGTTGACTACGCGGTCGCCTATCCACATCGTGCCCTCAGTGATGTCCTCCAACCCGGCGATCATCCGCAGGACCGTCGACTTGCCGCACCCTGACGGTCCGACCAGGACGAGAAACTCCCCGTCCTCGATCGTCAGGTCGACGTCACCGACGGCGCGTGTCCCGTCCGGGTAGATCTTTCCCAGGTCTTCCATGTTGATCTCAGCCAAGGGTCCCTTCCATCTCTCGACAGCCGGAACAAACATAGTGGATTCTTCGCGTGCCTTGCTGCGGGAATCAGTTGCGGCGCAAGTCACTGCTTCCCCCGCGTACAGGAGGAGATCAACTCTGACCTCCCCGGCCTGATGATGGCCTGTCTGAAGAACACGACTCGGCCCCATCGATGTGGCCGTGCCGGGGCGGTTCAAGTCGCTGGTTTGGTCCTCGGGCATCGCGGTGAGAGCAAAGCTGTGGTCCATTCCCGGGAATTCCGCCGGACCTTGTGTGTAGTGTTTCCGGTTGCGGGTCGCGGCCCGTGTGAATATCCGCAAACGAAGGATGAAGAAGTATGAAGAGAACGCGATGGTTTATCACTCTTCTCGCCGTTCTCGCCATGGTGGTTGCCGCTTGTGGCGAAGATGGTGAAGGGGGTGGCGACGGAACCACGACCCCCACCGATGGTGGTGATGGCACCGCCCCTGCGGGGGAGGAAGTAGGAGCCGAGTTCGCCTTGTTCGGTGCTCCGACCGGGAGCGAAGGAGAAGCACTACAGGGATTCATCGACCTCTACAACGAGACCACGTCGTCCTCGATCACCTTCCGGGGCTCGACGGACTTCGAGAACGAGCTGAGGATCGCCGTGGACGGCGGAAACCCGCCCGAGGTGGCCGCCACACCACAGCCCGCGTCGATCTGTGATTTCGCAGACCGGGGAGACTTGGTGTCGCTCGAGGAGATGGGATTCGACATCGCCGAGATGGAAGCCAACCACTCCGAGTTCTGGATGAATTTGGGACTCTGCGAAGACGGCAACCACTACGGCATTCCCTGGTTCCCCAATTTCAAGTCGGCCGTGTTCTACCACCAGCCCACCTTTGAGGAGAACGGCTACGAAGTGCCGGAGACATACGACGACCTGGTAGCGCTCTCCGAGCAGATGGTGAGCGACGGGCTCACCCCCTGGTGCTTCGGATACGGCGCAGGCGGCGCCACCGGCTGGGCCGGCACCGACTGGCTCGAAGACATATTCGTCCGAATGCACGGTGCTGAGGCCTATAGCGACTGGTTCAACCACGAGATCCCGTTCAATGACCCGATGGTCGTGGCTGCGTTCGAGAAGTACTCGGAGATCCTCCACGGCGAGGGATTCGTCCTCGGTGGTGCCGAGAACGTGCCCAGCATCATCGTCGAGGAGTCGCCGGGTCCGATGTTCAGCGAGCCGCCGGGTTGTGTGATGTTGAAGCAGGGCTCCTTCGCAGCCAACTTCTTCCCGGACGCGCCGGACTTCGAAGAGGGTGAGGACGAAGAGATCGGTGTCTTCGCCTTCCCCACCATCGACGGCAACACCGGCGCGATGGGTGGCGGGGACACGATCATCGTGTTCGAATCGTCACCGGAGACCATTCGGGCGATCCAGGACTGGATCACCCCTGATTGGCAATGCGCTCTGGCATCCGCCTCAGGTGGCGGCGTGTCGCCATACGGCGGGCATGGAGTCGAAGGCGTCGAGCGCCTACCGGCTCATGCCGACGTCGACCCAGCCTGCCTTGAAAGCGAGTCGGGCCAGGTCTTCGCCGAGGCGGTCACCACTGCCCTCGGAGAAGGCACCTTCGTGTTCGACGCTTCCGACCTGATGCCGCCGCAGGTGGGTCAGGACAGCTTCTGGCAGGCGATGATCGACCATGCCGGCGGGACCCCCGCTCAGGACTTGGCCGACACCGTCGAGGCCAGTTGGCCGACTGAGTAGGCCCCGACAGTCGACGCTGGAGGGGTGGGCGCCGCCCGCCCCTCCACCCGACTCGGCCATACCTTCACAGGCTATGGTCAATGATCAGCCGAGGTGACTGGATGAGTGCGGAGTGATGAGATGACAGCAACACCACCCGTATTGCGGGACGAGGAGCAGAAGGCCGGCAAGCCGCACGAGGAGCCCGGCTCGCGCGACAACTCGATTCAGATCTGGTTGCTGCGTTTGGTCAGCGCTCTCATCGTCCCAGCAGTACTCATCGCGTTTTTCTTCACTTTTGAGTTTCTCCAGGACCCTCAGATCAACAAGGTCGTGCAGGTCGCCGTGGCGATCATCGTCGGCGTCGGAGGTGTGTGGCTGCTCTATTGGGCCCTAGACCGACTCGTGTACGCCCTCCCCGCCCGAGCCGGTACCGGAGTCCGGCCTTTCGTTTTTGCCGGGCCCGCACTGATGATCCTCGGGTTCTATTTGGTCTATCCGACCATCGACACGTTCATCACCAGTCTCAGGAATGCCAGGGGTGACGAATTCGTGGGGTTGGACAACTACGTCCGAATCTTCACCGAGTCCCAGTATCTCGTATCGCTGCGCAACAGCGTCGTCTGGGCACTCGTTGTGCCCATCGTGTGTGTCGTCGTCGGTCTCGCAGTTGCCACTCTCGCCGACATGCTGCCTCGGAAGGCAGAGAATGCTTTCAAGTCACTGATCTTCCTGCCGATGGCCGTCTCATTCGTGGGGGCTTCGGTGGTGTTCGCCTTCATCTACAGCTTCCGCGTGGAAGGCTTTGGCGATCAGATCGGCCTCCTCAATGCCATCGTGACTGCATTCGGTGGCTCCCCTGTCGACTGGCTGCGGGTGCCTCTCTGGAACAATCTCTTTCTGATGGTGATCCTGATCTGGATTCAAACCGGGTTCGCCATGGTGATCCTGTCGGCCGCGATCAAAGGTGTTCCGGACGACATAGTGGAGGCAGCCCGCATCGACGGAGCAAACGATTGGCAGGTGTTTCGCAGGATCACGGTGCCGACGATTGCCTCCACCATCGTGGTGGTGTGGACGACGATCTTGATCACCACCTGGAAGGTCTACGACATCGTCGCTGTCATGACCGGCGGCAATGACGGGACTTCGGTGGTCGCCGAAAAGATGGTCAGCGAGTTCTTCACGTTCCGTAACAACGGGGTCGGTGCCGCGCTCGCGGTCGTTCTGCTGATAGTGGTGCTGCCGATTCTCGTGATCAACATCAAGCGATTCCGCGAACAGGAGGCAGTGCGATGACGGCTGTGACCGAAAAGCCTCGGGCCGTCGCCTTGACCCCTAACGGCTCCCAACAGCCTTTCACGGTTGGCAAGTTCCCTGTATATCTGGCGATTCTTCTCATTGCGCTCGCCTGGGTGATCCCCGCCCTCGGCATCCTGGTCAATTCGTTCCGGGATCCCCAGGCAATTCAGACCTCCGGTTGGTGGACGGCCTTCGGCGATCTCTTCGACGCCAGCGCCTGGACACTCCAGAATTACTCGACCGTCCTCGATCAAGGGTTCGCCAACGCCTTCGCAAACTCGTTGGCTGTGACGATCCCCGCGGTCGCCATCCCGATCACGGTCGCAGCATTCGCCGCATATGCGTTTGCATGGATGGAGTTCCCTGGGCGTAGCCTCATGTTCGCCGCGGTGGTGGGTCTCATGGTGGTGCCGCTGCAGATGGCCCTTATTCCCATACTGCGGATCTATACCACTTTCGATATCTCCGGATCATTTCCGGGCCTGTGGCTGGCGCATACCGGATTCGGTCTTCCGCTGGCGGTGTATCTGTTGCGGAACTACATGGGTTCGTTGCCCTCGTCGCTGATCGAGTCGGCGCAGATCGACGGGGCCAGCCACTTCACCATCTTCACGAAGCTGATCTTGCCACTGTCGATGCCGGTGCTTGCCGCCTTCGCCACGCTCCAGTTCCTCTGGGTGTGGAACGACTACCTGGTCGCGCTGGTGTTTCTCGGAGTGGCCAGCCCTCAGAACGCGGTGCTCACCGTTGAGTTGGCGAACCTCCAGGGGCAGTTCGGGGAGGGGGCGCTCAACTTGCTTCCCGCTGCCGCCTTCGTGAGCATGGTTCTCCCCCTGGTCGTGTTCTTCCTGCTCCAGAGGTACTTCGTCCGAGGTCTGACGGCCGGTTCCGTCAAGGGTTAGACGTCCCTGGCCCTCCCAACCGGGAATGGAACCCGACGCGTCGCCGAAACTGGCTGGCGCTGGTCGTCGGGATCGTCGTCCAGTCAGCCAGCTATCTGATCTTCGCAGCAGCCTTCATACCCGAGGAGGGTGAGTCAGGCCCGGCGATCGATCCGAGACTGGTGGCGATGGCGCTGTTGATTTCGCCCCTGGTGTTCTTGAGCGTCGGGTTGATCTCGCGCAGGCCGGGGGCGCTGAGGGGGGTCGTCCGATCAATGGTCCTACTGGTGGTCCTTGGACTAGCTCTCGGGCTGGTGTCCCCGATCGTGGGCGCGGCCGCGGGATTTGGAGTTGGGATTGCCATCACCCTCAACATGCCTGACTTCGAGGGTCAGTTGAGGCGCCGTCTCGTGGCTGTCGGGTTCGCCGTGGCATACATGGTCGTCATGCTGGTGCTCATCCCACCGGCCGGAGTTCTGGCGGGGGCGCTGTTACCGGGAACCATGGTCGGGTTCGCCGACGAATATGGTGCATGGCGCGAGTTCAAGGCGACCGGTTAGTTCGTTCCGCGAGGAGTCTCACACGCCGTTGCCAGGTTCGAATCCGGGGAACCCCGACTGCGCCCAAGCCTCAAGAGCTTCGAAGGAATCGACGTCTGACTGACGCTCGGTTGCCATGACCATGCGGAAGTTCAGATAGTCGCAATAACCCTGGAGGGGGTCCTCGCCGAACCACTCGTCGCTGATCCGGGCGACCATCGGCTCGAAATGCTGGCTCAGCCATTTGTATGTGCCGACGCTCTTTCCGGTGGCGGTGACATCGCCGTGCTTGGCGAGGAAGTAGTTGAGATCACCGAGGATCAGCTCCGCCTGATTCTCTGATGCGTCGATGCCGGTTCGCTGCCTCAGGTGATCGGAGTTGTAGGTCCGACCGCCGACGTGGGTGATCATGCGCACCTTGTTGCCTCCGTCGGCAGGCGTGATCTCGATGTCGTCGACGGCGAATCCCAACTCGTTGACGCGAGCGATCCGCTGCCGAATCCGGTAGTTTTCGTCCCGGGTGATGATCAGCTCCTCGTTGAGCTCCCCCCAGAGGGCGCTGTAACGCCGCTCGATGTCGGCCCCGAGTGCGATGTCGGCCGCCTCGAGATCCTCCTCGTTTTCCGCGGCGATGTCAGCCATCTCGCCGGCGACGTTCTCTTTCATGATCTCCATGTCCTCCCGCCGTTGACCATCGCTCAACTCGGGGTGGATCTCAGAAGTCTCGGCGTCGATCATGATCGCTTCTATCTGGCCCGCATCGAACCGGTAGAGGACGTTGGACAGCGAGCAGTCTCCCCAGTAGCAGCCGGCCATGTGCAGCTCGACGAGTAGCCCGGCGAGGGCGTCGAGCATCTGGGTGCGCCTCACCCCGAACCCGGCCCCGGAGACGAGACGGCGATAAGGGAATGAGTGGTCGACGTACCTGGTGATGACGACACCGGCGCCCTCGTCATGGGGGTCGAGCCAATCCCGCTCTGCCAGACCGACCGGTTGAGCGGCACGTTGGGTGAATTCGGTGAGTCTTCGCAGCACGCGATATTCATTCGTGGCGAGACGCAGGGACATCTCCTTGATCGCGTAGACGCCCTCGTCGTAGGCGGAGAAGACGACCGGATGGCGGTGAACCCCGGTGGGCATCGTCACCAGACGATCGCTGGTCCACTCATTGACCGGGAGCTCCCACTGCAAGTCGAGGAAGTCGGGGTTGTCGGGGCGAACCTGCAGCTTCGGTGTCCCCATCACCCCACTCCCGATGCGAGGAGAAGTGCTCCGGCCAGCCCTGACCGGTCACCGAGACCGGGTTTGGAGACCAGGAGGTCGAGATCGGGTGTCTCCGGGTACCCGGCCAGGAGGACGTTCAGTTTCTCACGGAGCCGATCGTGCAGGCCGGGGAGATGTGAGACGCCACCACCGACGATGATGCGCTGGGGAGCGACCGTGTACACCAGGTTGAGCAGCCCTTGGGCGAGGTAGTGAACTGCCACCCTCAGAACCTGGTCGTTGCCCGGCCAGGCTTCCGGTCTTCCGAATCGCGATTCGAGGGCGGGTCCGGCGGCCATTCCCTCGAGACAAGCTCCGTGATACGGGCAGGATCCCTCGTGGCGGTCTCCGTCGAGGCGGCTGACGACGATGTGGCCCGCCTCGGGATGTCGTTCGCCACCCAGTGGCTCGCCGTGGACGACGACGCCGGCGCCGACACCGGTGCCTACCGTGACGTACACGTAGTTGTCCATGCCCTGTGCTGCCCCCCATCGGCCCTCCCCGATGGCGGCGCCGTTGACATCGGTGTCGAGGGCCACCGGCACTCCGAGGCTGGAATGGAGCCGTTCGTGCACCGCGGTGCCCGTCCAGCCCGGCTTGGGCGTGAAGAGCATCGTCCCGTACCGGGAGCTCGACTTGTCGAGGTTCATCGGCCCGAAGCTGGCCACTCCGACCGATAGGACATCATGTTTCGCGAAGAACGCCGTGATCCCGCCGAGCGTTGAGTCAGGTTCGGAGGTGGGGATGCGCTGCGGCTCGGACATGTCCTCGAACGAAGTGCCGACCGCGAGGTCGGTCTTCGTTCCACCCATCTCGACGGCGCCGTACAAGACCACGCCGCGACTCTAAAGAGACCGGCTTCCTCCCCGGGATTCAACCGGCTTTGGCCTGCTTCTCCTTGGTCGCCTCGACGGAGGCCTTGAGCGCGTCGAGGAGGTCGACGACCTTGGTCGGCTCCGGCGACGTCGGGGCGACGATCTCTTCACCGGCCACCTTCTTCGCGGCCAGCTCTTCGATCGCCTCCCGCGTGGAGTCGACATACGCGGATCCCTCGAATGGCCTGGTGAGGTTGTCGATGATGGAGCCGGCCATCTCGACTTCCTCGGGTCTGATCTCGACGTTGGACCCCAATTCCTCGAACTCGGCTGCGCGGATCTCGTCCGGCCAGAACATCGTCTCCATGACGATCACGTCGTTTTTGACCCGAAGTGTCGCCAGCTGAGTCTTCTCCCGTATGGAGACCTTGGCGATTCCGACCCGGCCCTTGTCCTCGAGGGCTTCTTTGAGGATGCGGTAGGCCTTGATCCCGGTCTTCTCCGGAGCCAGGTAGTAGGACTTCTGATACATCATCGGGTCGATCTCGTCTTCGTCCACGAATTGGATGACGTCGACGAGCTTGTCGCCGTCGGGATTGGCGGCGGCGAGCTCCTCGTCGGTGAAGACTACGAATCGGTCCTTTTCGAACTCGTAGCCCTTGACGATGTCCTCCCACTGGACTTCTTCGCCGTCTACCTCGGCGACACGCTTGTAGCGGATGGGGGAGTGGTCGGTCTTTCTGAGTTGTTTGAACCTGGGCGTCTTGTTGTCGGTCGCGGTGTACATCCCGACCGGGATCGTCACCAGACCGAAGTTGATGGCGCCTTTCCAGATGGCTCTCGGCATGTGAATAACTCTACGCGCTGGTGCGGACAAGAAAAACGGAGGGCCGGATAGCCTTTCTTCAGGTGATTCTGAGAGACCCACTCTCGACGCGATCGTCAACGGTGCATTGCCATAGCAACGCCCGTCCCTAGCGATTGCGGACAATATTGCATACGATTTGGCTGACTGTGGCTCAACACACCGACCTGACCCCGACTGCGAGGCTGCGGGCAGACATCCTCAATGCCACGTTCGCCCCGGGTGAGCGGCTGACCGAGGCGGCACTTGCCGATCGGTATTCAGTGGGTCGGGGGACAGTCCGCGGCGCTCTCCTCGAGCTGCGCGCCGAGGGTTTGGTCGACATCGAACCCAACCGGGGCGCGGTTGTCCGCCGCATCAGCCTCGAAGAGGCCATCGAGATCGCCGAGGCGCGAAAGGTGCTCGAGGCGTTGGTGGCGGCGAGGGCGGCGTCGAATCGAGATCCTGCGGCCAAAGAGACCCTGCTCGAGATCGTCGACGAGATGCGAGACTCGGTGGCCGCCGGCGACAACGCACGGTATTCGGAGTTGAACCGTTTATTACACGGGCGGATATGGGAGATCAGCCAGCACCGAGTCGCCAAGGAGCTCGTGGCCAACCTGCGCGACCGGTCGGCCCACCACCAGTTCCGGCTGGCGGTCATGCCGGGACGCTCGGAGGAGTCGCTCCACGAACACGTCGCCATCGTCGACGCCATCGTGACAGGGGATGACCAGGGGGCGGAACGCGCCATGCGAGAACACCTGACATCGGTCATCGAGGTGCTGAGTTCCTGGTCAGAGATGGGAATCAGGGTCTAACGGATCGACCTCGCCTGTGACCTGATCCTTTGCAGTGATTCGACGGTTGCGGTCGTCATCGGAGAAGGGACAGCCAGGGACTCGAGGAGTTCTCGGGCGAATTCCATTTCGGTGATGCGACGATGGACGTGTTCAGGGGTCCCGGCGATGAAACGATCGAGGAGGGACTCATCGGCGTCGGATATGAGTTCGACAAGATGGTGCCAGAGCCATTCGGCGTCACCGTGTTTCTTCGCTGCCTCCATGGCCTCGATGAGCAGCGCGGTGAGACCTTTGGTGACGACACTGCGCAGCAGCTTCCGGGCGGCGGCGTCCCCGGGTCTATCACCGATTGCTTCCACGTGTCCTCCAAGAGCGTTGATGACCGCCGCATAACGAGCCGCGCCGGGTCCTGACGCCAGTGAAGCGGTGGCCAGGCCGCTTCCGGGCACGGTTCCCATCAGTGCCACGTCGACGAAGTCGAGCTCGTGGTGGACCGCAGTCTCGGACAGGTTCACTTTGAGCGCCGGGGACGCGGTAGAAAGGTCGGCGTAGATCGTTCCCTGCTCGATCTCATCCCGCGCCTGGGTCATCGCCTCCTCGGCGTCGACCGACGCGGTGATCGCCAGAACGATCTGCGAGCCTTCAACGGCCGGTCCTGGAGCGCTATGGAGGATGACGCCGTCTGGTGGTGGAACCGGGGCCGGGTCGTAGCCGTGGACTGCGGCGCCGGTCTTCGCCAGATCGGCAGCAATGACGGAGCCGGCTTCTCCGAGCCCGAAAACGGTGACGCGGAGTGGATCAGATGTCATCGGCTGCATCCACCCAGCGAACTCCCAGGGCTTCCAGCTTGCTGCGCAGGCCGTAGAAATCGAGCCCCAGCTCGCCACCTTCGAGACGTCTTCGCGTATCCGTCTCTTTGGCGAGCCGATCGTCGGCCGCGTCCAGGACAACGGCTGCCCTCGACCTGGGGACCACGACGACGCCGTCGTCGTCTGCGACCACCACGTCGCCGGGTTCGATCTGGACGCCGGCACAGACCACCGGAACATTGACCGAACCGGGGCTTGCCTTGACCGTTCCCTGGGCATGAATGGCCGCCGACCACACCGGGAACGCCATTGCTCTGAGGTCGGCCACGTCCCTGACCCCGGCATCGATCACCAATCCGGCACAACCTTGACTTCGTAGTGAAGTGGCGAGGAGATCCCCGAACATCCCATCGGTGGATCGGGAGGTGGTGGCCACCACGAGCATGTCCCCAGGCTGCACCAACTCGACAGCGGCATGGATCATCAGGTTGTCCCCGGGCGGGCAGAGCACGGTCACTGCCGGGCCACCGATTCTCATCCCGTCCTGAATGGTGCGGATCGTTGGCTCCATCAATCCCGTCCTCCCCGCTGCCTCGTGGATGGTGGCCACCCCCGCCTCGGCCAGACCGGCGACTACCTCGGGAGAGGGTCGGTCGATATTGCGAACAATCACCGGACGGGTCATGTCAGCTCCCTGGCAACTTGGGGATACACCCGTTGGTATGCCTCACCCATGGTCTCGGTGGTGAGGCCCAGGTTCGGCCCGGAGTTTCGTCTCGCCTGGACACCACGTCGCTTTCCCACGTCGGTGTAGTAGTCCCAGAGATGGGTCTGGCCCTCCATACATCGCATCGCCTCCAGCTTCTGATCCCAGACCTCGGTGATGTCGAGGATCACGTCGGGCATGAATCCGGAGTACTCGGTCTGGTGTGGCTCGAACAGAAAGACCGGAGGCGCTCCCAGAGGTTGACCGTCCGGCTGATATCCCGGTGCCTGAGCGATGATGCGGGCCTGGAGAGCCAATTTGTGGGCTACCTCGTGGTCCTTGTTCCATGGATCTCTCTCGGTGTGGGTGAGCACCAGTGTTGGCTGGGTCTCGCGATAGATCGAAGAGAGCCGGTCGAGCAGTTCGGGCGTGTCGAGCAACGGGTAGTCGTCGGCATCGAGAAACTGGATGCCGGCTCCCAGCACCTTCGCCGCCTTCTCCGCTTCCGCACGGCGGGCGGTCTTGACCTCGTCCAGGTCCATGCCCATCCGCCAGTAGCGGGCCGACTCGCCTCGCTCTCCGTAGGCGAGACACACGACGTTGACAGTGTGACCCCGCCCGGCGTAGAGGGCGATGGCGCCCCCGGACCGCCAGACAAAATCACCAACGTGTGCAGTTACCACCAGGAGGGACTCGTCGGTCATATTCTCACCATATCGGGAAGGTCTCAAGATTGTCTACAATGTTGTTGACATCCAGCGCGGATGCATTTCTATATGAAGAGGGCCACTGGTCCTTCCCATGAATCCTGACTCCGGTATTCGATGCATGCTCATGCGGGGCGGCACCTCCAAAGGCGCGTTCTTCGTGGAGAGTGATCTTCCCTCTCGAGAGGAAGAGCGCAACCAACTTCTCATGAAGATCATGGGCACTCCCGATCCTCGTCAGATCGACGGGATGGGTGGGGCGCATCCGCTGACGAGCAAGGTCGCCATTGCATCGTCGACCGACGATGCAGACACCGACGTCGAGTACCTGTTCCTCCAACTTGGTGTGGAACAGCCGATTGTCACCGATCGGCAGAATTGCGGGAATCTGCTCGCCGCGATTGGGCCGTTCGCCCTGGAGCGTGGCCTCATATATGTCCCGAACGGGGATGCGTCGGTCCGGATCCGGATGCGCAACACCGGGGGTGTGGCGGTCGCCCGGTTCAAGGTGAGAGACGGTGCCCCGCTGTATGAGGGACGGACGAGCATCTCCGGGGTACCGGGAATGGCGGGCGAGATCTCGATCGACTTCCTCGATATTGCCGGAGGGACGACCGGGGCCTTACTGCCATCAGGCAACACCGTCGACGAGATCGACGGTGTTGCGGTGACCCTCATCGACAATGGCATGCCGGTGGTGGTGATGAGAGCCGACGACCTGGGTGTCACCGGATACGAGAGCTGTGAGGAACTGGAGTCGAACGAGACCTTGCGTGACAGGCTGGGGGCGATCCGGCTGGAGGCGGGACCCCTGATGAATCTGGGAGACGTGTCCGGGACGACTGTTCCCAAGATGACCCTGGTGGCTCCTCCACTCGGTGGAGGAACCGTGTCGACCCGGACCTTCATCCCCCACCGTTGTCACGACGCCATCGGGGTCCTCGGGGCCGTTTCGGTAGCCACGGCATGTCTCCTCCCGGACACCCCCGCCAATCACATGGCCGATCTCAGTACCTCGAACGGGCTGATCACCTTGGAGCACCCGACCGGCACCTTCGACGCGAGGGTGGAACTGGAAGGCCATGAGGTGGTGAGGGCGGGCATCATCCGCACCGCACGCAAGCTGATGGACGGCTACGTGTACCCGCGCTCCTACTGAGACCTTCGCCACTCAGATGAGACCCCCAACTCCCATATATGGGAGCCACAGATTAGGAAAGCGTGTCCCCGGCGGTATGGGGTACCTCCTTTCCTCGGAAGGCGCGGACGAACCGGGGGAGCGTGGTCGCGTCCCAGCGGCGAACACCCCTGGGTGAGCCCGACCTTTTCGATTAGGTGGTACGGATGCAGAGATCGCCGAGGACCTGTTCATGAGCGTCGCGACGGTCAAGGCCCCATGTGCCCATCCTCACCAAGCTGGGGCTGACCAATGGCACCCAGATCGCGATCCTGGCCCACGAGCGCGCCAGTTTGACCCACCGTCTTACGTGGATGCGGCGAATGATCGCGACGTAGACGACGGCGGGCGTCGGCTCTTGAAGCCGGCCGTCGCGGGGTCGGTGGGCGGAGTCACAGGAAGGGTGATCGTGCGCCGGCCATCATCGACCTACGCGCCTCGCCGGGGCGTCGGCAGAAGGCGGGGCCTAGGGTTAGGGCTCGTTGCGGAGTCGTCGCGAGAGGAGGCTATGAGACTCTTTGGAATAGCCGTGACCGTCGTCGGGGGCCTGGTGTTTCTCGTGTCCCTGCTCGCCGACGTGATCGGCCTCGGCGACGATGAGGGATTCCAGATCGGTGCGAGACAGCTCGGCGGCATCGCCCTGGGCCTCCTCATCCTGTTGATCGGGTTTCTCATCGTGAGGCGAAGCCGATCCGGATGATGCCGGGGCGATAGCCTCGTCCGGAGATGGGCGGAATCGTCGATGCGATCTGGAGGATGGAGTTCGTCGTCGGCGTGGTCTTTGGCGTCGGGGCCCTGATTCTGGCGACGGCAGGTGGATTCCTCCTGCGACGTCGCGGCGTTCATCCTCTTCCCGTAGGGGGTGCACTGTTGGCTCTGGCCGCGTTACTCGCCTTGCCGTTGGCCACCTCTGTCCCGACGAGGTTGTGGTGGGGAGTGGCTCTGCTGTTGGCAGGAGGGCTCGCGGTGGAG
>DASUUC010000070.1:0-9266 GCA_036374335.1 Acidimicrobiia bacterium | reverse complement strand
CCCTTCTCGGTGACGGTCTGCAGCGGCGACAGCGCCATGGGCGGATACGGATGGCCGGGACCTGGATCGCCCTTCCGTTGTCACCCGGCGAGATGCTCGCCTCGTTGCCGCTGGGCGTTGCTGCCAGGCTGGGTCTGGGGGCAGCTCGCGCCGTTCTCACACCCAGCGCTCCTGGACCTTCGCCGACGTCGCAACCACCGGTCTCGGCAAACCCATGGGCGATCTCTTCTGCTTCCCCTATTCAAGATCTGGGGTATCGAACCCGGTGAGCGCTCCGCGGAGCAGGCTCGACGCCGGATTTCGGCAGACTCGCCGGCGAAACTGATCCACAAGATGTCTCGAAGTCGGGTCACAGCCGTGAATTCCTCTACCCGAAACCGGGCTTCGGTCAGATCGCCGAATCTCCGGCGGAGGAGGCGGTAGTGGCGGGAGCAGAGATCGGCGCGCCGTCTTCATCACCTACTCCCAGGCCGCAGTCCGCTACGCCTCACTCGCTGCCCGGGATGTGGAGGACCCGATGCCGAAGGTGCCGCCGCGCACCAGGCCGAGAACATCTCCTTCTGGCGGGTCATCGAGGCGTGGGCGGCGGAAGCCGGGGCCGACGTGGACACAATCAACGCCATCTTCGATTTGGCCGGCGAACCCGTGAGCCAACGGCGGCGGCGACGAGGTGCGTGCCGTGGTCCCACCTGGGACACTCTCGGCATCTCCGCCGATGACATCGGCGAGTTGGGCGAGTAGACCAGAGTCCGTTCTGTGCGGATCTACCCCCACGTAGGCCGTAATAATCCGCACAGAATGGGATGAGCCATGGATAGACAGGAGATCGTCACCGCGTACAGATCGATACAGCACGATCTCTGTGAGCAGCTCGAAACGGTGGACGGACGCTCCCGGTTCGGTTGCGATGAATGGGAGCGGGACGGTGGTGGGGGCGGCGTCAGCCGGATCCTCGCCGGGGATGGGCACATCGAGAAGGCGGCCGTCAACTTCTCGGCGGTGGAGGGCGAGACACCCGAACGGCTCTCCGAGCAACTCGCCGTGGGGAGCACGCGCTTCTTCGCCACCGGGGTTTCCGTCATCGTCCACCCGTCCAACCCCCACGCACCCACCTTTCACGCCAACGTTCGCTACTTCGAAACCGACGACGGCCAGTCCTGGTTTGGGGGTGGGGCCGACCTCACGCCTCATTACTTGTACGAAGAGGATGCCCGCGACTTCCATCTCGCTCTGAGAAGTATCTGTGACCGACATGAGATCGCCGACTACCGGGCATGGAAGACCGCCTGCGACGACTACTTCTATCTGCCCCACCGCGCGGAGGCGCGCGGGATCGGAGGAATCTTCTTCGACCACCTCGCCGGGCGACATGACGAGGTATGGGCCTTCCAGTCCGACCTGGGACGGAACCTGACAAACATCTATACGCCAATTCTGCGACGACGCCTCGACATGGCCTACGGCGAGCGCGAGCGGGAGTGGCAGGAGATCAGACGCGGCAGGTACGCCGAGTTCAACCTGGTCTGGGACCGCGGCACACGTTTCGGTTTGGAGACCTCAGGGCGCACCGAGTCCATCCTCGCCTCACTGCCACCCCGAGCACGCTGGGTCTACTCGCACGACCCGGAGCCGTCCGGCCCCGAAGCCGGTCTCGTTGAATTGGTCCGAGGCACACCACGGGATTGGGTGTGAAGAGACCGGCTAGTGCCTCTTTTGTCGACTCTCTGTCGGCCTATGACGTAATTACGGTCGACATGTGGAGCTCTCTGCTGCCAGCTTCTCATACCCACAACACGACAGTCAGGTCCGCGCCGACATCGCGCGGCGCCTTCTCACCGGCGATCCGGTCGAACGAGGTTTTGTCCTGTCGACCTGTCTCCGAGTGGAACTCGTCGTTTCCGGTCCGGAGGGCCGGCTGAGGGACACGCTCACGTCGCTGCTAGGCAACTCGCCCATCGATGTTGCACCGCTCATCAGATCCGGCCGGCCTGCCGTCACCCACCTCTACCGGATCGCCGCCGGCCTCGAATCACCAATCCTCGGAGAACAGGAGATCCTCACCCAGCTCCGGCGGAGTCTCTTGGAGGCAGAGAGCAGCGGGCAGGTGGGAGGTCTGTTCGCCCGGCTACTCGAGTCTGCGGTTTCGGTCGGTCGACAGGCTCGCGAACTGCTTCCGCCATCACCACACAACTCGATGGCTGCCGTCGCCGCCCAAGCGGTAGGGAGCGCAGACCGCGTCGCAGTCCTCGGCTCCGGCATCATGGCCACCGCGGTCGTCGAGGGGCTCATGCTGCTCCCAGCTCCGCCGCAGGTGACCGTTGTCGCTCGCAATCCCGAGAAGTTCACCAACCGGCCCGGCGTCGAGGTGTTGGCGTTCGAGCACGCCCATCGGGTCATCGAGGAGTTTCCCGCAGTGGTATCAGCCACCTCGGCGAAGCACCGGCTCATCGACGACCAGTCTCTGACCAACGCGGTCGCCCGCCGAACGACGCCACTGCTGCTCATCGACATGGCGATGCCCCCCGATTTTCGACCATCTTCCGACGACGTCATCAAATACGTCGCCATCGACGACTTGGCACGGATGGCAGACCGACGACCCCGCTCCGACCAGGCGGACGCCTTTGTTGAGTCGGCGGCGGCTGATGCTTACCGCCAATACCGGGAACATCACGAAGTGGGGCCCCTGATCGGTGGCCTGATGACCAGCGCGGATGCCATCGTCGACGATGCCGTGCGCAGATTCTCCGGACGGTTGCGCGAGCCTTCCGACGAGGCCCTGCTTCGTCAGTCGGCCCACACGGTCGCCCGAACACTGCTCGCTGGACCGGTCTCCTATCTGAGGACCGGGGAGAAGAGATCGGAGGCGCTCGACGTGATCGCCGAGGCTTTCGGTGTCACCGATGAATGAGCTGAGAATCGCCACCCGGGGATCCGAGCTGGCCCTCGCCCAGGCTCGCTGGGTGCAAGACAAGCTGGCACAGACTCAGCCAGGCCTCGAGGTCTCGCTGGTCGAGGTGACCACGACAGGAGACCGAGATCAGGTGACGTCGGTGGCGACATTGACCGAGGTCGGAGCGTTTGTGAAGGCCGTGCAGGAGACCGTCCTCGAGGGTCGTGCCGATATGGCGGTGCATTCCTGCAAAGACCTTCCAGTTGATGGTCCCCGAGGATTGACCGCGGTCTACCCCAAGCGGGAAGCCCCATGGGACGTCTTGTGTGGTCATGCCCTCGACTCACTTCCGGCAGGAGGCCGGGTGGGTACCGGCAGCCCGCGACGCGCCGCCCAAATGCGCGATCTCCGCCCCGACGTCGAGACCGCTGAGATCCGGGGCAATGTGGGAACACGTCTGGAGAAGATGCACTCCGGGACCTATGACGCGGTGATTCTGGCGGAGGCCGGATTGCGGCGTCTCGGTCGCGAAGACGAGATCTGGCATCGATTCACGCTGCGCGAGATGGTCCCGGCCCCGGGTCAGGGCGCTCTCGCCGTCGAAGTCAGGGAAGACGATCCCCGGCTCGACCTTCTGATGGCGATCGACGATCCCGACACCCGTATTGCGGTTGAGACCGAACGTGCTCTGCTCGCAGACACCCGCGCCGGGTGCCGATCGGCTCTGGGCGTGTACGGCGAGGTTCGCGGTGCGGAGATTCATATCACCGGCTTCGTCGAAGACGACCAGGGTGCGCGTCACGCCGAGGCAGACGGACTGAGCCCCAATGCCGTCTCACGGTCACTGCAGGCGAGGTTGGGCCTGTGACGAAGCCTCGTCTCGCTCTCACCACGACCCGGGATCGGGCGCTGCAGCTGAGCGACCAGGTGGCGGGTCTGGGTCTAGAGCCGGTGATGCTCCCCTGCATCGAGCTGGTTCCGGGATCAGACGACGTCATCGAGACCGCGAGAATCCAATCGGCACGATCGGATTGGCTGTTTCTGACATCGCCCCGCACGGTCCGCGAGCTCTGGCCCGAGGGTGGCATGCCAAAGACGAGAGTGGCTGCGGTAGGGCAGGCCACGGCCGAGGCAGTTCGTGATGCGGGGGGGCCGGTTGCCGTGGTGGGAGATGGTGGCGCCCGGGATCTGGTTGACCGGATCTCACACATCGTCGCCGGCCAATCGGTGTTCGTCCCCCATGCCGCCAACGCCGACCGGTCGACCATCGACCTCCTCGCCGGCACTGGGGCGAGGGTGCGGACCAAAGTCGTCTATGAGATGCGGCCGATTTCACCTCCCGACGACCCGATCGATGCCATCGCCTTTGGCTCACCATCCGCGGTTACCGGATGGTTCCTCTCTCGGGATCTCGAAGGGTTGGCAGTCGGTGTCATTGGCGAGACCACGGCATCCGCGGTCGCCGGCCATGGCCACCAGTTCGATGTCATGCCCCCCAGTCCCTCGTTCGGGGAATTGACCCGGCTCATCGCCGGGCATCTCAGCGAAGGGCGCACGGTGTGAGTGAGTATCCGACTGTCCGGAGTAGAAGGCTACGCAGGACTGAGCCCATACGGCGTCAAGTGGCCCAGACCCGGCTCCATCCTGCCTCCTTCGTCCTTCCCTTGTTCGTTGTCCCTGGCGGCGGCGTGGCCAATCCGATTGGTTCGATGCCCGGGCACTTCCAGCTCTCCGTCGACGAGCTGACCCCGGTGGTCAAGGAAGCTGCTGCGGTGGGTGTAGGCGGGGTGATCCTCTTCGGCATACCCGAGTCGAAGGACGAGACCGGGTCGGCCGCCTGGGATCC
Organism: Acidimicrobiia bacterium; assembly: GCA_036374335.1. GTDB lineage: Bacteria > Actinomycetota > Acidimicrobiia > Spongiisociales > ZC4RG35 > JANQRA01. The sequence continues at coordinate 4,527 of DASUUC010000070.1, read as the reverse complement.
TCACGGACCGGTGCCGGAGGCGATCCGGGTGATCAAGCATGGGGTCTCCGATCTGGCTGTCTGGGCCGACGTCTGTCTCTGTGAGTACACCAGCCACGGTCACTGCGGAGTGTTGAACGGGGAGACCGTCGACAACGATCGGACGCTACCTCTGCTCGCCGAGGCAGCCGCCGTCTATGCAGAGGCCGGAGCCGACGTGATCGCCCCGTCGGACATGATGGACGGGCGGGTGGCGGCGATCCGACAGGCCCTGGATGCGGCCGGTCACCAAGAGCTCGCGGTCTGCTCATATTCCGCCAAGTACGCCAGCGCCTACTACGGGCCTTTCCGTGAAGCCGCGGAGTCGGCACCGGGGTTCGGAGACCGCCGCACTCACCAAATGGATCCTCCCAACGGGAGGGAGGCCTTGACCGAGGTCGCTCTCGATCTCGCCGAGGGCGCCGACATGGTGATGGTGAAGCCGGCCGGCCCCTATCTCGATGTCATCGCCGCGGTGCGTTCCCGGGTCGATGTCCCGGTGGTCGCCTATCAGGTCTCGGGTGAGTACTCGATGATCGAAGCAGCCGCCGCACAGGGCTGGATCGACGGCGAGCGGGTGATGCTCGAGTCTCTGACCGCCATCGCAAGGGCCGGAGCCGGCATCACGCTGACCTATTTCGCAACGCGGGCCGCACAAGCCCTCGCCACCGGATGAGTATCACGACCAGCCAGTCAGCGAAGTGGAATGAGCGTGCGGTTCGTGTCATGCCGGGTGGGGTCAATTCGCCGGTGCGGGCCTTCACCGCGGTGGGTGGCAGCCCACCATTCGTCGCCAGCGCCTTCGGACCCCATCTGCGCACCGTCGACGGCGACCACCTCATCGACTTCATCTCCTCGTGGGGTGCGCTGATTCTCGGACACGCCGAGCCGACGGTCGTCGAAGCTGTCGGGGAAGCGGCGAGACGGGGAACCTCGTTCGGCGTGCCCACTGCTCAGGAGGTCGAACTGGCGGAGCTGGTTTGTCGTCTCGTGCCTTCCATCGAAGTCATGCGCATGGTCAACTCCGGGACCGAGGCCACCGCCTCGGCGGTCCGCGTTGCCCGGGCCGTCACAGGCAGGCCCGGGATCATCAAATTCGAGGGCTGCTACCACGGTCATGCCGACCCCTTCTTGGTCAAGGCGGGTAGTGGCGCCGCCACATTGGGGGAGCCCAACAGCCCGGGAGTCCCCGAGGCGACGGTGGCCGACACTCATGTTGCCCGTTTCAACGACCTGGAATCCGTGGAGCGCTCTTTCACTACGGGCCCGATCGCAGCTGTGATCGTGGAGCCGGTGGCGGGGAACATGGGAGTGGTCCCGCCGTTACCCGGCTTCCTCGAAGGATTGCGTCGACTCTGTGACGAAACCGGCGCCATCCTGATCTTCGACGAGGTGATGACCGGATTCCGGGTGGCCCGTGGCGGGGCCCAGGAGCTATATGGCGTCGTGCCCGATCTCACCTGCCTCGGGAAGGTGTTTTCCGGAGGCACCCCCTCGGCCGCATTTGGGGGCAGAGAGGACCTGATGCGTCGGGTAGCTCCCGACGGGGCTGTCTACCAGGCCGGGACTCTCGCCGGTAACCCACTTGCTGTAGCCGCGGGTCTCGCCACATTGCGTTACATCGCTGACAACCCGGGTCTCTACGACGAGTTGGAGAAGCTAGGCGCCGCCCTCGCAAACGAGCTGACCGGCGCACTGGTCGGCAACGGGATCTCGGGTTGTGTGCAAAGGGCCGGCGGAATGCTGACCGTTTTCTTCGGTCCCTCCGAGGTGCGTTCCTGGGACGATGCCGCCACGGTGGATCGTGACCGATTCTCCCGTTTCTTCCATGCCGCATTGGCCACCGGCGTGCTGTTGCCCCCATCACCGTTCGAAGCCCTCTTTCTGATGCGCGCCCACCGCGATGTGATCACAGAGGCCACCGATACTCTGGTCGCAGCGATCGGAGCTGCGGCGTGAAACCGTTGCTCGACGCTATATCGCTGCGGGCTCTGCCACACCCACCGATCTGGATCATGAGACAGGCGGGTCGCTACCTGGCCGAATACCGCGCCATCCGGGAACGTCACACCTTCCAGGAGATGGTGAAGACGCCGGAGCTGGCAGCCGAAGTGACCCTGCAGCCGATCCGCCGGTTCGGCATGGACGCTGCGGTGATCTTCGCCGACATCATGACACCGATCGAAGCGATGGGAGTCGAGATGACCTTTGATCCCGGTCCACGTTTCGCTCCGCTGACACTCACTGAAGTCGTGGCGCTGCCCGATCTCGATGTCGATCGGGTGGCCCATGTCGGGGAGACCATCCACCTCGTGCGTCAGGCGGTTCCGGAAACCACGGCCGTTGTCGGGTTCGCCGGTGCGCCGGTGACTCTTCTCGCCTATCTGCTCGAAGGTGGCGGATCCAAAGATTTCATGACGATACGAGCCGCATTCCGAGCCAACCCGGACATGGCGAATCAGGCACTGAACAAGCTGGCGCGTTCGATGAACAGCTATCTCCGCCTTCAAGTCGCCTCCGGTGCCGAGGTGGTCCAGCTCTTCGACACCTGGGCCGGCCTGCTGGACCGGGAGACATTCGCCAGGACTGTGGTCCCCGCGGCGCGAAAGGCCCGAGCCGGGGTGGGTGCCCCCAGCATCTACTTCGCCCCGGGCGCCGGACACGCGCTCGACATCCAGAAAGGCATTGCCGCTTCGGCGTACGGCATCGACTGGAGAACGTCGATTGAAAGCGCCTTCGACGTATTACCTGGCAGCGCAATCCAAGGAAACCTCGACCCGGCTGTGCTACACAGCGATCCCGCGACGATTCAGCGGGAAGTCAAGGAGTTGCTGGCACGGGTGGCGGGCCGACCCGGGCACATCATGAATCTGGGTCATGGCATCGATCGCCACACCCCACCGGAGAACGTCACCGCGTTCGTGGAGGCAGTGCGGTCTTGACGGTTGTGGTGGTGGGTGGAGGGCTCGCCGGTCTCTTCACCGCCTCAGAGCTCACGGCACGAGACATCGACGTTGTGGTGCTCGAAGAGTCACCGGTAGCCGGTGGCGTGGCCCGAACCATCGAGAAGGACGGTTTTGCTCTCGAACCGGCTGTCGGGTCGTTCAGTCTCCCCCACCCTCATCTCACACCCCTGCTCGATCGAGCCGGCGTGGCGACAGCGGTCGCCGTACAGGCGTCGATCCGCTACGTCTATGCCGAAGGTCGGCTGGTCGCCATCCCCGGTTCGCCCAAGGCCCTGCTGGTGCCGGTTCTGGGAATCAAGTCGAAGCTGCGCGTTCTGTTCGAGCCGCTCGTTCCCGCGTGTCGCACCGACGATGACGAGTCATTGGCTGAGTTCTTCAGACGACGTCTCGGTGAGCAGGCAGGTGGCCTGGTCTCCTGGCTCATGGCGACCGGCGTATACGCCGGTGACCCGGGGCGGCTGTCGGTGGGAGCAGCATTCCCCGCCCTGGCCGAACTGGAACGGACTCACGGTTCTGTGATCAAAGGGGCGATACGGCGGAGGAGGGCCCGACCCTCGAATCAGGCGGGAACACGGGTGCATGTGCCCGAGGGAGATGTCAGCGGCCTCATCGATGCCATCGGGGGCCAACTCGGTGATCGGTTCTATCCCGGATTCGCAGTGAGATCCTTGAGGCGTGAGGGCCAAACCTGGATCGTCGAGGGTCCCGAGAGAATTACCGCAGACGCCGCGGTGCTGGCCATCGGGCCGAATGCCGCCGCCGACCTGGTCGATGGCGAGCTCGGTGCAGCTCTCGCAGAGTGTGTGGCGGCTCCGACCGCCGTGGTGTTTCTCGGGGGCCGGGGCCCCTCCCCGTTGCCGGACGGGTTTGGAGCGCTCGTCGGGCCAGGGGAGGGGTGGTCGACGCGGGGCGTTCTCTTCGAGTCTGCCTATGCGCCCTCTCGTGCTCCTGAAGGCTGCTGGCTGGCCAAGGTGATCGTGGGGGGCGTCACGGCCCCATCCGTTGTCGACCGGGACGACGAGCGCCTGATACCGGAGGTGGTCTCCGAGGTCGAAGCCATCTTCGGGGTGAGGCTCGTCCCGGACGTCATCGAAGTGGTCAGGCACCGACCGGGCATTCCGCAGTATGAGGTTGGCCACCGTCGCTGGCTCGCCGGGGTCGAACGCCTACTCGCCGCCGAGCCCGGACTGCACCTGACCGGCTGGGGCTACCGAGGGGTGGGGATAGCAAACCTGGCCACCGACGCGGTCCGCGTAGCCGACGCCGTAACGCGTTCCTAATGCTGTGCCTCCCATATATGGGAGGCACAGCGTCTGATAACGGGGCTCAAGCCGAGAAGGAGCCGTCCGGGAGTTGCAGACGGAAGAGACTGCGGTCGTCTTCACGGAAGTAATCGAGGCTGTCTCCCATCAGCTCGGTGAGCTGACGGGAGACGGTGAGTCCGATGCCAACCGACTCGTGTTTGTTGTAGTGACGGGCACGATGATATAGCTGGAAGATCGCTTCCCACTCTCATGACCCAGGCCGGGGCCGTCGTCGACGA
>DASUUC010000069.1:0-46157 GCA_036374335.1 Acidimicrobiia bacterium | reverse complement strand
GTAGGGGCTGGTCTTCATCAGTCGGCTAAACGCGGCCCTCACTTATTCGGGTTCCGGGTTGCGGGCGGGGGCGGTCAGGGAACCCGCCCGGCACACGGAGACCCCCTGTTTTCAACAAGTCAAGTGTCGCGCGTGGCCGATCCCCTGTCCAGGGAAAATCTGGAAATCCACTCAGATCGAGGCGAGAAAAGCCGTGAGAGCGGCATTGAACGCCTTGGGAACCTCCAGCGAGGGGAGGTGAGCGGTATCTCTCAGCACCACTGCGTCCCGACCGCCGAGCCGCCCGGCGAGGTATTTCGCCGCCAGCAGAAGGTCGGGATGATCGTGCTCGCCGACAATGGCGAGCGTGGGTTGTGTGATGTCATCGAGTCGGTCGTTGGTGGGTGGCTCGAGAGTCTGCACGTACTCGTTGCGCTCCGCCTCGGTCTCTGCCGGGATGCGGTCCATCGCCTGGAACAGGTCGAGCAAACGGGGGTCGATGTCGTCCAGGGAGCGTTCTCGGCCGGCCAGCCACATTTGGGCGTCCAGGTCTACGACGCGGTCGATGTCGCCGGCCTCTGACGCGGCCACGGCCTGGTCCCACAGAGGGTCGTCATCCCAGCCCCCTTCGGGCTCCCAACCGCGGGGAGCGGCGCCGACCAGCAGCAGGCCCGCAACACGTTCCGGAGCGACCAGAGCCAGCTGGAGAGCAGCCTCCCCGCCGTTGGAGCAGCCAACGACGATTGAATCGTCAATGTCGAGGTGGTCGAGGATCGCCAAGGCGTCGCCCCGGTTGGAGTAGGGGCCGGGTTCCCACTTGGTGTTGCCGAATCCACGTTGGTCGAAGCTGATCGTCCGATGGCCATCCAGATTCATCTGATCTCGCCACATTCGAGAGTCCGCCACGCCGGCATGGATGAACAGAACGGCCGGGCCTTCGCCTGCGGTCACGTAGTGGATCTCGCAACGATCCACCTGCACCGAACCGGTCTCCATCTACTGGAGCCTACGTCGAATTGCGGACATCACAGGTCCGGATAGAATCAGCGCCGCAACTCCAATACCTCGGCCAAAGACCGCCGGTGTCGATGAGACTCAATGGGTTCGCCCGCCTGCGCAGGTTCACTTCTCGAAGTCCCTTGTCTTTGGCGGGGGGCTTATTTGATGTCTAGGGAGACGCACAGATGGCAAGACCGGAAAAGGTCCAGGCTGTAACTGACATTCGAGAAGGACTCGAGAGCGCCGAGGCGGTATTCCTCACCGAGTATCGCGGGCTGTCCGTGCAGGCCGTCCAAGATCTGCGACGGGCCTTGCGCGATGCGGGCGCCGAGTACAAGGTCGTGAAGATGACGTTGGCCAAACTGGCAGCCGGGGATGCCGGCATCGAGGGTTTGGATGAGTATCTCGCCGGCCCGACAGCGCTGGCCTTCGCCAATAGCGACCCGGTCGCCACCGCCAAGGCCCTCAAAGACTTCTCGAAGGACCACGAGGTCTTCATCCTCAAAGCCGGATATCTGTCCGGGAACATCCTGTCTCCCGAAGAGGTCTCCAGGCTCGCCGAGATCGAGCCTCGTGAAGTCCTGCTGGCCAAGATCGCCGGTGCCGCCAAGGCGCCGTTGTATTCGGCAGCGGGGATGTTCGGGTCCTTCACCCGGGACGCGGCATCGATGTTTTCACAGCTTCTGGACAAGAAAGAGTCGGGCGAGTTCGCTAGCGGAGGCGAGGCCGAAGAGGCGTCGCTCCCGGCGGAAGAGCCCACGGAAACCGCGGCCGATACGGCCGAGGAGGAATGACACATGGCAAAGAAGACCACTGACGAGCTGCTCAGCACCTTCGAGGAGATGACCGTCCTCGAGCTGAAAGAGTTCCTCGACGCCTTCGAGGAGAAATTCGACGTGACCGCCGCCGCTCCCATGGCCGTGGCTGCCGCCCCGGCCGCTGGTGGCGGGGACGGTGCCGAGGCTGCGGCCGCCGAGAAGGATGAGTTCGACGTCGTGATCACCGGAGCGGGATCGGCCAAGATCCAGGTGATCAAGGAAGTCCGCGGCCTCACCAGCCTCGGGCTCAAAGAGGCCAAGGACCTCGTTGACGGTGCCCCCGCGGCCGTGCTGGAGGCTGTTGACGAGGAGACCGCCAACAAGGCGAAGGAAGCCCTCGAGGGCGCCGGGGCCACTGTCGAGCTCCGCTAGACGCAAATTGCCTCTGTGAGGATACCTTCCGGTTACCGGAAAGAAATCCTCACAGAACGACACGAGGACCCCGGTTCGCCGGGGGCCTCTTCATTTGGAATGCGAGAAGTACTCGGTGACCAGGGAGGTCTCCCGTTCCCGCAACGCGATGTTGGCGTCGAGTTTCTCCAGGTTCTGCTCGATGGCCCGCCCTGCCTCGGGGACGGGGTGTTCGGCGAAATGGCTCCGCACACTGGCGGCGACCTCAGGTTGGGAGAGTGCCGAGAGGCCTTCGGCGATCCGGGTCCGGGTCATGCCGGGCATGGCGGCGAGGAGGTCGTCCCAGCGCTCCCGGGACCGCTCCCACACCGCAGGGCCGGACTTGCCCATCAACAAGCGGGTGAACACCCAGAAGCCGTCCTGGGTGCGGACGTCACCGTCGACGACCCTGTCCAAGGTGGAAAGCGCCTCGGGCTCGGTGGCCACCGCGGCTGCGGAACGGAGGTAGCGGACCTTGTCGAGCGGTGTGGTGGAGTCGGTGTAGACGTTCCACAGCGTCTCGTACTCCTCCGGTCCGCCGTTGCGGGCAAAGACCGCCAGAGCCGCGGTAACCACCTCGGGGTCGAGTGCTTCGCCGGCGAGAAGTTCGGCGACCAGCGCCCGGCACCGTTCGATGGTCTCCTCATCCCGAGCGAGGTTCCCCATCGTCGCGATCAGGTCGCCGCGTAGCTTCCGGTCGAGATCGGTATCCGACTCGCGGACCTCCCAGCCGAGTCTCTCCAGGGCCGGCTTCACCAACTCGGACACAAACGACTCGAATCCCTCCCGGGCCTCATCGGCCAGGGCATGGTGCTCGATGAGACCGAGGCCGCTGGTAATCACCGACCAGATCGCCTGCTCCTCTTCATCCTGGAACTGAGAAGCCAGGTCCAAGAAGTTCGATGTCGAGAGCTGGCCATTGCGGACGAACCCGAGAGTGTCCGACACCAGCGCATACCGCTCGATGTCGCCGAGAGTGTCGACGTTGTCGAGTAGAGCCGCGAACAGGTCGTCGGAATAGCTGGTGCGATAAAAGCCGTGGCCGCCCGCGTTGGCCACCACCCAATCGATGTCACCGTCGACCCTCACGACGTCCTCGTCACCATCCAGCAGGAGCTTCACCTCGAATGGCGCGCCACCGGCCACTCCGCGCAGCTGGACGGGGACCTTCCAGATCGTAGTGTCCGTCTCGTCGGGGATCACCAGATAACGCCGCTGGGAGAGACGTACCCCGCCGGCGACCCGTTTCACGTCGATCTGGGGGAATCCCCGCTGATAGACCCACGTGTCCATGATGTCGGAGACGGGATATTCGGAGGCGCCGTCGAGACCCTCCCAGAGATCGCCGGTCACCGTGTTCGCGTAGGCGTGCTTACGCAGGTAGTTGCCCACGCCCCGACGGAAGTTCTCCACGCCGATGAACTCGTCGATCATGTGCAGCACCGCCGAGCCTTTGCCGTAGGTGATGGCGTCGAACATCTGGTCGACCTCTTCGGGGGCGGTTACCTCGAACTCGATGGGTCGGGTCGATTTCAGCTGGTCGGTGCCCATGGCCCAGGGCACTTCGAGGTTGGCGAACGTCAGCCACCGCTTCCAGTCGGGCCGCATGGCGTCGGTTGCCTTCAGCTCCATGAAGCTGGCGAAGGCCTCGTTGAGCCACGCTCCTTCCCACCACGCCATCGTCACCAGATTGCCGAACCATTGGTGGGCGATCTCATGTCCGATGACATCGAGGCTGTTCTGCAGCTCGCTCTGGCTGGCCTTGTCCGGGTCGATGACCAGGTAGGCATCCCGATACGTGATGAGACCGACGTTCTCCATCGCCCCGGCGGCGAAGTCGGGGATGGCGATGTGGTCTAGCTTGTCCCCCGGGTAGGCGATTCCGTAGTAGTCCGAGAGGTACTCGAAGCAGAAAACGGCGTTCTCCATGGCGATGTCAGTGAGGTGGAGGTTGCCTCTGGGAACGATGACCCTCATCGGTGTCCCCCGAACCACACGAGGCTCGGTTGCCTCGAAAGGGCCGGCGATGAACGCCAGCAGATAGGTGGACATCTTCATTGTCTTGTCGAAGCGGAACTCGACCCGACCGTCTTCGAGACTCAGCCGCTCCAGCTCGGCGGTGTTGGAGTAGGCCTCCAAATCGTCGCCGACGACCATGGTGATTTGATAGGTCGCTTTGAAGTCCGGTTCATCCCAGCAGGGAAAGATCCGCCGGGCGTCGGTCGACTGACACTGAGAGGTCGCCAGCGGATGCTCGACCCCATCGCCATCCCGGTAGACCGACCGGTAGAGACCTCGTAGCTGGTCGTTGATGATCCCCGAGTGCTCCAGCTCCAGCCGGTACGAGCCCGGTTCGATGGCGGAGCCGAGGGTGAGCGTGGCGCGCTCCATCTCGTCTTCGTAGACGATCTCGGTGATGGCGACCCCATTTGAGAGCGAGGCCGACTTGATCTCGACCTCGGCTGCATTGAGCACCAGAGACTCGGCGCTCTCGGTCACATCGATGTCGATTCCCACCGACCCGATGAAGGTGAAGGTCTCCAGGTCGAGCTCGAGGCGTATGTCGTAATGGGTGGGCGCGACGTGACGGGGCAGGCGAAATGGGTTGTCAGACAAAGAGATTCCTCATGTTCGGTGAACGTCGAGATGGTACCGGTGTTGCCGACTTGATCGAAGTGGACTTAGCCGCATCTGCCCCTAACGTGTACCGGCGTATGTCCGAGCGGTCCACCATCCTCGTCAACGTGCACGGTCCCGATCATCCCGGGATCTCGGCGGGGTTGATGGATGTCCTGACCGCGACCGGCGCCGAGGTCTACGACATCGAGCAGATCGTGGTGCGGGGACGTCTCACTCTGAACGTCCTCATCGGGGTTGACGGTCAGAAGGCGACTATTCGTGACCTCTTGCTCTTCGGATGGGAGCAACGTCTCCACATCGAGTTCGAGGTGGTCGACGCCATCCCCACCCCGATCAAGTCGATGACGGTGGTCACCGTCCTCGGCGAGCGCATCGGCCCGGACGACTTCGGCGCCGTGGCCCGTTCCATCGCGCAGGGCGGGGGCAACATCGAGCGCATCTTCAGGCTCTCCCGATATCCGGTGATCTCCTACGAGCTGACGGTTTCCGATGGCGATACCGACAAAATCCGCGAGCAGCTCATGCAAACGGCGGCAGAGCGGCCCTCGATCGACATCGCCATCCAACCCGAAGGTCTCGAGCGACGGGCCACGAGAATGGTGGTCATGGACGTCGACTCGACTCTCATCGAGAACGAGGTGATCAACCTCCTCGCCGACGAGGCCGGGGTGGGTGAGAAGGTGGCTGAGATAACGGCTGCGGCCATGCGTGGGGAGATCAACTTCGAAGTATCGTTGCGCGAACGAGTCGCTCTTCTGCAGGGTCTCGACGAGGCCGCCCTACACCGGGCCGGGCAACGGATCACCGTCACCCCGGGTGCCCGGACGTTCATTCGGACCTTGAAACGAATGGGGATGAAGATCGCGATCGTCTCGGCTGGGTTCACGCGGTTCGCCAACGCCCTAGCCGCCGACCTCGATATCGACTATTCGCTCTCCAACACTCTCGACGTCAAAGACGGTCTCCTCACCGGCAAACTCGCCGGTGAGCTGGTCGACGGACCTCGCAAGGCGACCTTCCTCACTGAAATTGCCGCCAATGAGGGGATCTCACCCTCGCAGGTGGTTGCCGTCGGCGACGGGGCCAACGACCTGGAGATGCTGGCTGCGGCAGGACTGGGTATCGCATTCAACGCCAAGCCGGTGGTCAAGGAGCGAGCCGACACCTCGGTGTCGGTGCCCTACCTCGACGCCATCCTGTTCCTGATGGGGGTGCGTCGTGACCACGTCGACGCTGCTGACGCCGCCGACCCCGACTTCGAACAGCATCCGTTGCTGGAGGTGCCGGGGACTCCGCCGGTCTGAACTCCCGTTCACAGAACGGGAATTCAGACCCAGTCGTGGTGGAAGAATTCGCCCCTCGGCCGGTCGACGCGTTCGAAGGTGTGGGCGCCGAAGTAATCGCGTTGGGCCTGGATCAGGTTGGCGGGGAGACGACGGGAGCGCATGCCGTCGAAGAAGGCAAGGGCGCTCGAGTACGCCGGGGCGGGGATGCCGGCCGAGATCGCAGCCGACACCACACGGCGCCACCCCGGCACCGCCACCTTCAACGCGTCGATGAAGAAGTCGGCGTCGGTTAGGTCGACCAGGTCAGGAGTCGACGCGTAGGCCGCCGTGATGTCCTCGAGGAAGTCGGCGCGAATGATGCATCCCTCACGCCAAATCGAGGCAATCGTTCCCAGGTCGAGATCCCAGGAATGCTCGTCCGAGGCGGCCTTCATCAGCCGGAAACCCTGGGCGTAGGAGATGATCTTCGATGCATAAAGGGAGGACTCGATGTCGTCGACGGCGACATCGATCGACGCGACCGGTTCATCAAAGACTCTCGCTGCTCGCTCCCGGCGTTCAGGATCCGAGCTCACCACCCGGGCATAGACGGCCTCCGCGACCAGGGTGGTCGGTTCAGCCGATTCCATCGAGGCGATGACCGTCCACTTGCCGGTCCCTTTCTGGCCGGCCGCATCGAGGATCTGGTCGATGATCGGCTCGCCATTCTCGGTCGTCCGCAGGATGTCGGCGGTGATCTCGATCAGAAAGGAGCGGAGCCGGCCCTCGTTCCATCGAGCGAAGACATCCGCAATCGAGGCCGTCTCCATCCGAAGACCACGCCGCATCAGGTCGTAGGCCTCCGCGATGACCTGCATGTCGCCGTACTCGATCCCGTTGTGGACCATTTTCACGTAGTGACCGGCGCCTCCCTCTCCGATCCACTCACAGCAGGGTGCCCCGTCGTCGGCCTTTGCGGCGATCCCCTTCAGCATCTCCTCGACGACCGGCCAGGCCGCAGGGTCACCTCCCGGCATGATGGAAGGCCCATGTCGGGCGCCTTCCTCGCCACCCGAGACTCCCATGCCGATGAAGCGGATTCCTCGTTGGGCCAGCGACTCGTAGCGTCGTGCCGTGTCGGTGAACAATGAGTTGCCGCCGTCGATGATGATGTCGCCCTCGGCCAACAGAGGAGCCAGATCCTCTATCACGTAGTCCACCGGTGGTCCCGCCTTGACCATCAACAACATGACCCGTGGAGACTTCAACGTCTTCACCATGTCTTGCAATGAGGTGGCCGCCGTCACCTCCTTTTCGGCTGCTTCACCGGCCATGAACTCCTCGGTCACTGAAGTCGTGCGGTTGTAAACGGTCACCCGGTTGCCCGAGTCGGCAAAATTGAGGGCGAGGTTGGCGCCCATGACCCCCAGGCCGACGACGCCGATGTCAGATTGATTGGTCACCAAACCGAGGCTATTACTTCAGGGCCGAAGCTCCTAACCTTCGGCCCCGCTTGAGCAGGACATATCTGGGAATCGATATTGGTGGATCGGGCATCAAGTCAGCCCTGGTCGACTTGACCGATGGCTCGCTGGTCAGCGAGCGGCTTCGCGTCGACACCCCGCAGCCGGCGACGCCGCAGGCGTGTGCCGCCGCAATGAGCGGTCAATTGGCCGAGTACACCTACGACGGCCCGGTCGGTATCGGTTTCCCCTCCGTTATAAGGAACGGGACGGTGGAGACCGCCAACAACATCGACCAGGCATGGATCGGCACCAAGGTGGTCGACTTCTTCGCCGAGGCCACCGGCCGGGACACCGTCGTCCTCAACGATGCCGACGCCGCTGCTCTCGCCGAAGCGGCCTTCGGGGCGGCTGCTGGTGTGAGCGGGATGGTGCTGACCATCACCTTCGGCACCGGGATCGGTTCGGGGTTGCTGGTCAACGGCGAGCTGGTCCCGAACCTCGAGCTCGGCCAGATCGAGCTGGAAGGTCATGCGCCGGCCGAGTCGTACTTCGCGGCCAAGGCGCGACGCCGGGAGAATCTCGAATGGGATGAATGGGGCGACCGGGCCAACCGCTACTTGATGCACGTCGATTCCGTCTTCAATCCCGATCTGATGGTGATCGGGGGCGGATTGGTCAAGCACTGGGAGATGTTCGCCCATTTCCTCGATGAGAAGCTTCCCGTCGTCCCCGCCGAGATGGGTAACAACGCCGGTCTGGTGGGTGCCGCACTGGCGGCAAGCGGGCTATCGGTCAGCCGTTAACCGATCACGAATTCATCGAACCGACTCAAGTTCTGCTCGGGGACACGCACGTCGAGGATCGTGCCCTCGGAGTCGTGTTTCTCCTCGATGACCTCGCCGATCCGATGCGCGGCCGCCACCACGTCTCCGCGGTCGTAGGGGATGCTGAGCGATAGCGTCACCAGGTCTTTGGCCAGGGCTTGGCCAATGGCCGACTGCAGCTCGAGCAAGCCCTCGCCGGTTCGAGCCGAGATGAGGACCGCCTCCGGCCACAGATTCTCGAGCCGGGCGATCTCACGCTGGTCGAGGGCGTCGATCTTGTTGATCACCAGGAGTTGGCGCACTGCGGAGGCTTCGATCTCATCCAGTACCTCCTCAACTGCCTCTATCTGACCGGCCGGGTCCTCGTCGGTGCCATCGACGACGTGAACCAGGAGATCCGACTGTTTGGCCTCGGCAAGGGTCGACTGGAAGGCCTCCACCAGGTGGTGAGGAAGACGTCGCACGAAACCGACGGTGTCGGCGATGACGATCGGCCTGCCTTCAGGCAACTCGAGGCGACGGACTGTCGAGTCGAGAGTGGCGAAGAGCTGGTTCTGGACGAGGGCGTTGGCGTTGGTGAGAGCGTTGAGCAAAGTGGACTTGCCTGCATTCGTGTAGCCCACGATCGACACCTGCGGTATCTGAGTCCGCTTTCTCTGTTTGCGCTGAGTCTCCCGGTGACCCGCGTTCTCCTTGAGCTGGCGCTCCAGCTTGGATATCCGCTGCAGGACCCGTCTGCGGTCGGTCTCGAGCTTGGTCTCACCGGGGCCACGCATCGTCGTACCCACCCCGGCCCGCTGCTGGGCCAGTTCGGTGCCTTTTCCGCGGAGCCGCGGCAGATTGTATTTGAGCAGGGCCAGCTCGACCTGGATGGCGCCCACTTTCGACTTGGCGTGCTGGGCGAAGATGTCGAGGATCAGCGCTTCGCGGTCGACGACGTCACAATGGAAGATGCGCTGGAGGTTGCGTTGCTGGGCCGGGGTCAACCCCTGGTCGAAGATGACCACGTCGATGTCGAGTGCGGCGGTCAGGGACGCGAGCTCTTGGGCTTTGCCCGAACCGATGAAAGTCGCCGGATCGAGCCGGTCTCTCTTGACCAGCTCACGGTCGACGGGGTCGGCGCCTGCGGTGTCGGTCAACAGAGCCAGCTCGTCGAGGGAGCGCTCTTCTACGTCGGTTGCCATTCCCGGAAGGTGGACTCCGACGAGGAAGGCTCGCTGGACTGCGACCTCGAGGTCGGTGACAGTGGCCGTGAGACGGCGTCCAGAACGCGATTGATGCTCAGAAGTCATAGATGAAGCCCGGCTCGCGGTGAGCCATGATCACCTGAATGAGCAAGGAATGCGGGGTGATTATTCCCCTTCGGCCGGTGGCCGGCGGAACCGTCGACTGAACGGTGAACCTCGGTGTCCTGGCTCAGAGGTATTGGCCCTCGTCCCCAACGTGTTCGAGCTCTTCCTCGGCGATGATCTGAGACTCACGCACCGCGATGACGGGCTTGCCTGTGGGGGGCCAGATGAATCGCCAGGCCCCGGTGGGGACAGCCCAGAAACGCTGCCCTGTCTGCACGTCGAGCAGGGCGAGGGCGTCGTTCCCGTCTTTGGTGCCGATGGGAACGAGCAACCCGGACTTGGTGGTGGTGTCTTCGGGGGCGTGGCCCACACGCCAGCCACCCATGACTTTGTATCCGTTGTCCACTGCAATCGGCAGGTCGGTCTCGATCACACCACCAATTGTCGCAGGAAGCCTTCGAAACCGAAACCCCGGTGAGAAGAGCCTGACCGGATAACCCGAGCGACGCAGACAGATAAGGTTGACTCATGCCATCCAAGCCGAAGTTCTCCGAAGCTCTCGAATACCACGAGAAACCGCGGCCGGGCAAGCTCGAGGTTCGCGCCACGAAACCAACTGCTACCCAGTCGGACCTCAGTCTCGCCTACACCCCCGGTGTGGCCGAGCCCTGCCTGGCCATCGCCGATGACCCCAACGCCGCTTTCCGCTACACCAACCGGGGCAACCTCGTGGCGGTTGTCTCCAACGGCAGCGCGGTGTTGGGTCTGGGAAACATCGGTGCACTCGCCAGCAAGCCGGTTATGGAGGGCAAGGGCGTCCTCTTCAAGCGTTTTGCCGATATCGACGTCTTCGATCTCGAGATCTCTGCTTCCGACCCTGACGACGTGATCAAATTCTGCGAGCTACTCGCCCCCACGGTCGGAGGGATAAACCTCGAGGACATCAAGTCGCCGGAGTGCTTCTACATCGAGTCGACTCTGCGTGAGCGGCTCGACATCCCTGTTTTCCACGACGATCAGCACGGAACGGCCATCATCGGCGGGGCGGCGTTCATCAACGCTCTCGAGATCACGGGGCGTGATGTCACGAAGACCAAAGTGGTAGTGGCAGGGGCCGGCGCTGCCGGGGTGGCATGTGCTCGGTTCTTCATAGGGCTGGGTGTTGATCCGGGGAATCTCCTGATGACCGACCAGAGCGGAGTGATCCATTCCGGTCGTGAGGGCCTCACCGATGTCAAGAAGGAGTTCGCCGTCGATACCGAGGCGCGGACTCTGGAGGACGCCATGGTCGGTGCCGACGCTTTCATCGGCGTTTCGGCTGCCGGGATCGTCACCAAGGAGATGGTCCAGTCGATGGCAGCCGATCCGATCGTGTTCGCTCTCGCCAACCCCGATCCCGAGATAACCTACCCCGACGCCAAAGCGGCTCGCGACGACGTGATCATGGCAACGGGTCGCTCCGACTACCCCAACCAGGTGAACAATGTCCTCGGCTTCCCCTTCATTTTCAGAGGAGCCCTGGACGCGAGGTCGAGGGCCGTGTCCGAAGGGATGAAGATCGCAGCCGCCAACGCGCTGGCCCAGCTCGCTCGTCAGCCCGTCCCCGACGCGGTGCTCCGTGCCTACGACCTCGACCATCTCGCCTTCGGGCCCGATTACCTGATCCCCAAGCCATTTGATCCCCGGGTTTTGTTCACCGTGGCGCCGGCGGTGGCGCAGGCGGCGATCGACGAGGGCTTGGCCCGGGCGGGCATCGACGACATGGCCGTCTACAAGAGTGAGCTCCAAGCTCGCTTCAGCGCCTCCTTTGGCC
Source organism: Acidimicrobiia bacterium (assembly GCA_036374335.1). Classification (GTDB taxonomy): domain Bacteria; phylum Actinomycetota; class Acidimicrobiia; order Spongiisociales; family ZC4RG35; genus JANQRA01. The sequence continues at coordinate 34,671 of DASUUC010000069.1, read as the reverse complement.
TGATCAATGCCATCACCACCAAGGCGATGGAACAGCCCAAACGGGTCGCATATCCTCATGCCGACGATCGTCGTATCATCCGCGCCGCGCGTCGCATCAACGATGAGGGAATCGGCACGCCTGTCCTGATCGGGCCGGCAGACAAGATCACCGAGTTGGCTGAGGGGACCGGGATCTCCCTCGACGGGATGGAGGTGATCGACCCGTCGGCCGAGAATTCGGAGCGGTCGAGATATGCGCGAGTGTTGGAGGAGCTGCGTCGTGATCGCGGGCTGTCCCTCTATGAGGCGGAGCGGCTGGTCCATGACCCCAACATGTATGCCTGTCTCATGGTGCGAGAGGGAGCAGCCGACGCGGTTTTGGGGGGCCTCACCACCTTCTACCCGGAGACGATCCGACCGGCGCTGCAAGTGATCCAGGTCGAAGACGGCCGGTCGATCGTGTCTTCGGTGTACGTCGTCGTCGTCGACGGCAGGTCCTTTTTCCTCACCGACTGTGCGGTGAATATCGAGCCGACCGCAGAACAGCTCGCCGAGATCGCCCTGGCGGCGACCAAGACCGCCGAGGAGGACTTCGACCGCGAGCCCAGGGTGGCGTTCATCAGCTACTCCGACTTCGGGTCCGCTGGTGGGGAGGAGCCGGCCCGGGTGCGTCGGGCTCTGGAGATCTTCAAGGCGGCCCGCCCCGACGTGGCCGCCGACGGGGAGATGCAGGCAGACTCGGCGGTTGTGCCTGAGCTGATGGCGTCGCGGAGCCCCAACGGATCGCTGGGAAGCGCCGCCAACGTATTGGTGTTTCCCAATCTCACGTCGGCCAACGCTTCGTACAAACTGCTCAACCGGCTCGGCGGCGCCGAGGTGATCGGCCCGATCCTCAGTGGCCTCTCCAAACCGGTCCACGTCCTCCAGCGAGACGCCTCCGTGACCGACGTGGTCAACCTCACCGCCATCGCGGTCGCGGAGGCACAACGTCGCCAACGGCCCTGACCACGTTCCCAATGCTGTGGCTCCCACATTTGGGAGTCACAGCGTCTCATTCGGACAGGCACGCGGTCATCGGGACCAAAGCGTCAACCCGGACGTCGAATCAGACGAGGATGATTCGACCGACAACTGTCACTCTCGGTGCGGTGGTGGCCTCGGCCGCGTGTGGCCCCGAGTGACCTCGAGCTCGACTCAGCGTTCCTTCCAGTACTCCTCGTAGTGGACCTGGCCACGTTCGCGGAGATGGTCGATCTTGAAACCGCGCTCATGGAGGATCTCACAGGCTCCACGTGGCTCGGGGAAGTGCATGGTGCCGTCGTCGTCCCATTTGGGAAGACCGATCATCGCTGGGTTTCCGCACAGGAAGACGTGGGTCGTCTTCGGGTCGAGGGGCGCACCCAGCTCCTTTTCGAGGTCGCCAGACTCCAACATGTCCTGTATGTAGATCTTCTTACCCTCGTTTTCCGGCTCCCGGGTGGTGAGCGTGACATACCGGTAATTAGGGAAGCGCTCCTCGACAATGGCCTGTTGCTCGATGTAGGCGAGGTCCTTCCGATAGCGGACACAGACCACCTGCAGGATGCGGCCCTGGTGTTCGTTGCGGAGCAGGTCGGCTGTCATGAGGTTCTGCGGGGCTTCTCCGGTTCCGGTGCTGAGGAACACGATATTGTCATCGGGTTCGACTCCGTCGAGCGTGTACCGGCCTGTGAACTTGCTGCTCATGAAGATCCGGTCGCCCACCCCCTTGGTGAATATCCGTGGGGTGAGGGCGGGGACCTCATCCTGGTCGGGCGGCACCTGGACGATGTAGAACTCCACCTCCTCAGGATGAGCATCGACGAGGTTGCCTTCATCGTCGACGATCGAGCTGGACACGGAGTAGGAGCGGCGAGCCATTTTCTCGATCTGATCCGGGTTCTCATCGAAGTCTTCGAGCGCATCGTCGGCGCGCGGTTCCCAATAGCCCAGACCGAGTGTCGTGTACTGACCCGCCTTGAATGGCTCCACCGGTTCGTCCGGCTTGATCCTCATCACCCACAGGTCGGGGTTGTGTTCTCTGATCCAGGTGATGGTGGCGCTGTAATTCTCGGCGCGGAGGCGTTCGTACCGCTCATCTTCGGTCTCGACCTCCCAGTGAATGAAGAGGTTGGCGATGATGTCGGCAGCGGCGTCGACATCGTCCTCCTTCCAATCCGCCTCCCGACGCACCGAAACGGTGTTGGAGAGCACATACACACTCCGAAGTCGACCATCTGACTCCCAGAGACGACGGGCGAGTGTCTCCGGAGGTGTTCTGCCTGGCGGAGGCTCGAAGAAGGTCATCCCGTCCTGTCCTGTCAAAGATCGGTCGAGGTCGAACAGTGCAACGTCTCCGATCCGGATTGCTGACACGGCGATTCTCTGACCCATCGAGTGTGAACCTACCCGGGAACAGCGGGGTATTCGTCGTGGTTGGGGAGAGCATGGATCAAGCAGTCAAGGAGGCGATGGATCGGGGCGGCATTGCCGACATCACCACCATCGGTCGCAAGACGGGCAAGCCCCGCCGAATCGAGATCTACTTTCATCACTTCGATGGCGAGTATTACCTGACCGGTCGTCACGGAGCCAAGCGCGACTGGGAGGCGAATATCATCGCCAATCCCGGGTTCACGCTGCACTTGAAGCGGGGCATCACTGCCGATGTCCCTGTGGTTGGAGAACCCGAGCCCGACCCCGAGGAAAGGGGGCGGATCCTTCGGCGCGCTCTGGTCGAGAGCTGGGATTCGCCACCCGACAGGGTCGAGGCGAGCCTGCACAAGTGGGTGGAAGGCTCGCCTTTCATCAGGTTCAGGCTGGTCTGAATCGGTTCAGAGCTCGCCGACCTTCTCGCCCACGTCCCGCATCCCGAGACCGATCAGGATGAACACGATTCCCATGAGCATTGCCATTCCGGCAACGCCGAAGGCGACTACCGAGGTGAACAGGGAGGCCCTCAGGAAGGAGGCGTTCATTGCGGTTGCTCGTAGCGGGTCTTCGCGATCCAATTCGGCATAGGTGAGGCCGCCCGTTGACTCGCGCGCATGCTGGTCGATGACCTGTGCCTGGCAGTATGCGCTCAGTGGCCCGTTTACCTCGTCACCGGCGAGACAACTCGCGTCGTCGGCCACAGTGATGTTCTGGGCCGCCAGCTCGGAGCTGACGATGATCCAAGTTGCGGCTCCCCCGAGAATCAGGATGATCCCCAAGATCACCGATGTGACGTATGCGGTTTTCCTCATGAATGGCCCTTTCGATTGCCTTGTTGGAGAATATGCGCCCTCGAGGGGTCATGCGATGGGCGAAGGTCCTGATCACAAAGGTCCAACGGCGGAGTCAGGCATGGCCGTGGTGGGCGGATTCTCGGGATGACTCCGCCCACCATGATCGGGTTGGCTTGCAACGATCTATGCGGCCTTTGGCCTGCTCTTGGCCAGGCTCTCGCCTTGAGCGATCAGCCAGGGCCCGAGTCTCTGCTTGAGCGGATCGCTGGATCGTTGGCTCAGTTTTCTTTGTCGTATTTGCTCTGCTTGTTCAATTCGGATGTCGCTCAGGATCTTGCTGAGCGTGTGGTCTAAGTAGTACATCGTGTGTCATCCCTCGTCCTTGTTCGAAGTGGTGATGTCGCCGCATACGCCGGCTTGGGCACTCGTCATCACCGAAAGACAACGCCAATGCCATGCATGCGTGTGGAGTATCGATCCCCAACCAGGCGACGTCGGTTGAGGGTCAGACGAGGAGCCCGACTGGAAGCGAGGCGCGCCCGATCGACATATCGGTGAAGAAGCATCTGGTCATGTCGATCACCTCCAATCGGGTGTGTAGTGCTGTTGTGGCTGACGAAAGCTAGGAGAGGGGGCGACGGGGTGTCAAGGGAATTAACACCTACCGGTATTCCGGAGGGGCGGCAGCGGATCGAGTGAGCAATCGAGCGCGCTCGCGCATGGCTGCATACTGGATATCTTGGCGGAGGCGGGCGGGAATCGAACCCGCCAGAGACCGTATCGGCCTCTCACTGGTTTCGAAGACCGGGGGGGCCACTCTTTCGAGTTGCTCGACGTCTAGCGGTATCTCGCGAAACCCCTGGTAGCGGCTGTTGTTCGCCTTCGAGCCGAGGGCTTGGTTTCGCGGCGTTTCTCCCATTTCTCGTGCTGAGACGGACACCTGACGGACACCTCACGACTCGATTCGGCGCTGGCACCCGATTTTGAGCAGTTATCCAACGGCTCAGCCGCGTCGATCTGTCGATCTGGTGAAGTCTCAGAAGTCGGGTCGTCTGTAAGGCTCGTGGGATACTCGACTCATGTTCTCCATGCAGTGAGCTACACCCTGGTGAGCCTTCGTCGCCAGTCTCGTAGCGTTGGCTCTGGATTCCTTTTTGACAATTTCGACCGTGTACTCAGGCACGCCGAAGGGATCACGCTCTACGGTCGGGCATAATCACCGAGGTCGCATGCGGCAACTCGATTCGTGGCTGCGACTGCAGTTGTTTCTCGAGGGGGGTCTGCGCCAGGCTCAGGATTCGACGGAAATGGTTCCTTTCATCCCGGCTTCATAGTGGCCTGGCTCATGGCATCCGAACAGAACGGTGCCTGGTTCGGTGAAGTGCCAGGTGAGCTCCACGGTTTCACCGGCAGGAACTGACACCGCATATGGGTCGGAATGCTCCATTTCCTCGCCGCTTTCCATCATTTCCATCATTTCGGCTTCGTGGGCCTCTTGTGCGTCTTCGTCACCCAAGACGAAGTCATGTTCCAGGTTGCCTGTGTTGGTGACTCGGAACGTGATGGTTTCACCCTCTGAGATGGTGATCGAAGCCGGGTCGAACGTCAGGTCGTTGTTGGCGTCGATGTCGATAGTCCGGTCTGCGTCGGCAGCGTCGGCAGGCTCACCAAAATTGAACTCTTCCTCGTGGTTTTCCTCGTCGAGGCTGGTGGCGCCCGATCCTGTGTCGTCCCCACAACCGGTGACCAGGATCACGGCAATCCCTAGGGCCAATAGTGCACCCCATGAGCGAAGCGACCTGGAATAGCTATACGTGACCATTTGATCCTCCAATCCGTTCTCACTCCCTGCCTGCCCGGTGAAGGCAGGCCTGGTAGCTCTTCCACGACCATGACTCGACGCACCGATTTCGGCTAGTGGCAAAAGTCCCATTGACAACGCGGTCGTTTCATCCCAATTAGAACCGGGCTTCCAGACCCCGATGGGTGCTCGATAACGGCAGCTCTGAACTGCACGCATAGGTGATGCCAAAAAAACCGGGGACCTCCTCGCTCTTTGACCCGAGACAAGACTCGGGCCTTGTCATCTCTAGCGAGAGCAACGAGGCCCCAGATAAAACGTTACGTGGGTGTGGTCCGGGTCGCCGCTGGTCGATGATCGTGGTGCTGGATGCTGACGGCACCGCATTGTGGACGAAGCGGACTGATCAACGAGCATCTCAGAAGGCACTCGATATCGGCAATACTGCTCGGCTACTCGCTGTGAGTTAATCGGAACGTGAATCGTGACTGCATCCTCACGAGCTTTGGGAGGAGAGCCGGTGAACAGCAATGACTGCGGCGGCTGCCGCCGAGAAAAGCCAAAACCAATGGTGAGAATGCTCACAGCACCAATGATCCCGAAGAGAGAGCGGCCTCGCGTTGTCAGCTTGAGGTCACCGGCTCCCCTGGCACCTCGGGGGCTCCCTCCGGAAGTGTTTTGGAGTTTCGCTCCTCGCAAGTGCCTTCGCCCTCTTATCCGACGAGGGCCCCGATCAGCTCTGGGCCCTCGTCTCTTGTCGTGGGTGATCGCTGATCAGAATGTGCTTGGGAACGCCGGGAAGGTTTCCGGTAGTTCGGTATTGCCGGGTGCTTCTGCTGCCACTTCCGGAATGATCGGGCACAACACGACGACCCCGGGGGTGTCGATCGTCACAAGACCAGCTGCCCATGCCCCGAGAATGTCCTCCACGTCATCGAAGAGAGCCTCCGGGTAATGACTCGAGGCATACGGCGAGGCGAGGACGTCCGCCAGTGTCTTCCCGGGGGCGGTGTGAACCACGTTGACATTCCAATGTGGTGTGTAACCGGCTTCGCCGGGGATGAACTCGGCGACGTTCGCCTGGTACATCCGATCTCCTCCTATGAGGTAGAGATCATTGCCACCACGTTGGGTGACCCCTTCCTCAACACCATGGAGTATGTAGTAGATCTCCTCTCCCTCATACCAGCCGTTGGAGGTGGTTGCTCCTCCGCCTCCTTGAGCGAGTACGGGCGCGGCAAGCAGCATCACCGCGACGACTGATGTCAGGATCACTGCGATTCTTCTGTGTCTCATTGGCTTAATCCTTCTTCTGGTTGATTGACGCCTGCCCTACTCCGGTGGGTCGTCCGCCGCTTTGAAGACACCACCTCCTTTGGCTTGGCCCGACGACTGCCCTTCATTCAGCCTTTGATGCCCGGGTAGGCAGGCACGTATCCAAGAGTGATTGTCTTCTTCAAGACCAGGGCGGGTAAGAGGAGAATGACTCAAGCAGGCCTTCTTTAGGTCGACCATATGGTCGGCAGCAGGCCGGGTTTCTAGTCGACCAGTCCGATTCGGAGGGCGATCGCTGCTGCCTCGGCTCGACTTGCTGCCTCGAGCTCGGCATATATGAATCGCAACTCCGACTTGACGGTCGTCTCCGAGATGCCCATTTCCCTAGCGATCTGTCGGTTGCCCGAGCCGCGGGTGAGGAGTTGGAGAACCCTGAGCTGGCGGCCGGAGAGTCGTTCCCCGACCGGCTTCGATGATGGAACAGATAGTCCGACCAATCTGGCTGCTAGCTCCGACTGGATGTAGTGATGCCCATCGGCCACCTTGCGGAGAGCATCGAGGAAAGTAACCGAGTCCGTTTCCCTCAACAGAAACCCGTCGGCGCCCAGCTGTAACGCTTTCCTCAGCCGATCGGATTCATGACCTGCCGTGATGACTATGACGAACAGGTGGTCGGCCATGTTCCGTAGACGTTGGATGACGTGCGGATCTGTTGTCCCAGATATGGCGAGGTCAACCAGGATCATGTCTGCATCGAGAAACTGCAACTGATCAAGCAGCCCGGGTTCGTCGTCCGCTTCTCCCACTACTGTGATCCATTCGATATCGCCCAGGACCGACTTCAGGCCTTCTCGAAATACCTCTTGTGTGTCGGCAATTACGAGCCGTATGGCTGATCGAGATCTCATCTATCGGAAGGAACGATCAGGAACGGGGCTGGATTTCTCAACAAACCGTGAACAAGGTGCCCAACACCCGCGCCCGATAGGAAGGTCATCACCTACGACCCATGTGGCATGGTGGCGCTGCCCTGGGTCATTGCCCATCCCGAAGAGGTAGGCACCCTGGTAGCCCACGAGCCACCACTCGTCGCTTTGCTCGAGGACTCCGAGATGACCATCAAGGTGAATGCCGACATGGTCGACACCTACCGGCGCGACGGATTCGGGCCTGCGACGGACACCTGACGGACACCCGGTGGTGGAAACGAACGCGCGAACGGTCTAGAACCGAGGGGCTAGACCCCGAAAAACCCGTTTGAAACAAAGGGGTGGCGGAGGCGGACGGGAATCGAACCCGCCAGAGACCGTTTCGGCCTCTCACCGGTTTTGAAGACCGGGGGACCCACCAGGCGTCCGGACGCCTCCATGAGTGGACGCAGGCCAGGGTAAGAGGTCACGGTCATCTATAGGACGCCCGGCCCCGTCAGCACATGGGTGCACAACACAATCCACCGGTCATCATCGACCACAAATCGTTTGGGGAACCTTTCTGGGGGTATGTACGATCTAATGAACATGCCGGATAGAACCTTCGGGCGGACGGTGAGGTATCGGAGGACCAAGCTCGGCATGAGCCAGACGCAACTGGCCGAGCTGGTGGGGCGTTCCACTTCCACGATCCGTTCCTGGGAGCGGGACAAGAGCCGGCCCAACGACACGCAGGTTCTCTCGGCACTTGCAGCCATACTCGGGATCGACGAACGACAGCTCTTCGAGAAAGCAGAGGTCGATCTACCCGACGTCGTCGAGAGCTCTCCGACCGTAGAACAGGCGTTGGCCACGCTCTCCATGGAGGAAGCCCCTGTCGATGACGATGAGCCAATCGTCGCGATTGACCCAGATTTGGCTCCGCGCCCCACGGTCGTTCCCGTGGAGCAGTTCCGACTCGATCTGGTCGAGGTCGGTGAACGGTTCGACGAAGATGGATTCAGAAACGTCGAGGCCGTGCGAGAGAAGGTCCTGGTGAGTTCCGTCGAAGGTCCCGCGTTTGCGGCGCCGCCCGACCCCTACGTCCAGACTCCGCTAACCCCCACCGTGGCCGACCTGTCCTACATCGAAGACGACTCCCAACGCCAGCTCTACCGGGTGCGCAACCTGGCGACACTGGTGGCTGTCGTCGCTCTCATCGTCACTCTCATCTGGGCATTCGGAGAAGGCATCGGCGCCCTCGGCGACTGGTGGGACGACTTTTTCGGAAACCTCCGCGTCTGAGCGCCAACTTCCGCTCCTCAGAAATTCCGCTTCCTCATCTCGGGATCTGTGGCAGAATTGCTCTACCAGAGAAAGGAGGTGGTCCGAACTTGTATGAATGTTTTAGGACTCTGGAGGTGGCCAAGCGCTGAGCGGCGCTGACCGCTGATGCGCCGCTCGTTCCCAGGAACAGGTGGCGACTCCAAACTTGGACCACCCGGCCCCGGCTACCGCGGAATTAGTCCACCCGCGGCACATTGGAGAGAAATGCCCGGGCTGATCTAGTCGAGTGACCCCGCCTCGTGGCGGGGTCACTCCTTTTCCAGGCCGTGCTCTCTAATCCATTCGTCGTTGAAGACCTTGGAGAGATAGCCACGACCCGAGTCGGGGATGATCACCACTACCAGCCGCTCATGGTCTTCGTCTGCGACCCGTAACGCAGCTTCGACGGCTAGACCTCCCGATCCACCGGTGAGCACACCTTCGGTCTCGGCGAGCTTGCGTGCCATGGCGAACGACTCGGCGTCGGTCACCGCTATGAAGCGGTCGATCAGATCGAGTTCGACCGTTTCCGGGTAGAAGTCCTCGCCAACACCCTCCACCAGGTATTGGTGGATGTTGCCTCCAGGACCCTCGCTGAAGATCGAGCCCTCGGGATCTGCTCCCACCACTTCAAGCCCGGGGTTCTTCTCCTTGAGAAAGCGCCCGGCGCCGCTGATGGTCCCACCGGTGCCGACGCCGGCGACGAACACGTCTATTGTCCCGTTGGTCTGCTCCCAGATCTCGGGGCCGGTGGTCTCGTAATGGGCTAGGGGATTTGCGTCGTTGAAGTACTGGTTCGGTTGGAAGGCGCCATCGATCTCCGCGGCCAGCCGATTCGCCACTCCGTAGTAGGACTCCGGATGTTCGGGCCCGTATTCGGTGGGTGTCTCGATCACCTCGACGCCATAAGCGCGGAGAAGGTCCTGCTTCTCTTTGGAGACCTTGTCGGGAACGGTGCAAATCACCCGATAGCCCCGCACTGCCCCGATCATGGCCAACCCCACTCCGGTATTGCCTGACGTCGGCTCGATGATCGTCCCGCCTGGACCGAGCAGCCCTTCCTTTTCCGCCCGATCGATCATCGTGACCGCGATGCGCTCCTTGATCGAACCTCCTGGGTTCATGTACTCGATCTTCGCCACCAGATTGCCCGGGGGGTGGAGGCGGCCGAGGCGAACCAGAGGGGTATTGCCGATGGCTGCGATGATGTCTTCGTGGATCTTCATCAGTTGGTTGCGTGTCATCGGGTCTTGTCGTTATCCGAGCCGGAACTCACCAGGATCACGACGGTGACCACAGCCGCAGCGATGATGGTCAAGATGCCGGCAAACCAGTAGTCGGTCTGCTGCGCCAGGAGCGTCATTGAGCCCACATGCGGATGATGGCAGATCCCGGGTGACTCCCTAACCTGGCGCAGTGGCCCAGCTGGTCCGTTATGCCTGGTTCGTCCTCGTACTCAACGTCGTCGTGATCCTCATGGGAGCCCTCGTGCGAGCCACCGGCAGCGGTGCCGGGTGTGGCCGGTCCTGGCCGACATGTCAGGGACAGGTGATCCCCGAGCTCGAGGGGGCCACGGCAATCGAGTTCACCCACCGCGGAATGAGTGGTCTGGCCCTCCTGATGGTGGTCGCCTTGGCCGTGTTCACCTGGAAAAGGACGCCAAAAGGCCATCCGGCCCGTACCGGTGCGGTGCTTTCTGTCGTTGCCATCGTGGGAGAGGCTTTGATCGGCGCCATGATCGTTCTCGCCGAATGGGTGGCCGATGACGCCTCGGTGGCCCGGGCCATCTCGGTGCCTCTTCACCTGGTCAACACGCTGTTCTTGCTGGCTGCACTGACTCTCACCATCTCCTGGCTTTCGGGCGCCAAGCGGCTCGACTTCCGCCGCAACCCCCGGATCAGCCGATGGCTGGCACTCGGGGGCTTCGCCTTCGTTCTCATCGCGGCCAGCGGTGCCATCACCGCACTCGCCGACACCCTGTTTCCGAAGGACGCCGGAATCGCCTTCGCCGGCGAGGAGAACTTCCTGACCGAACTCCGCATCATCCATCCCATCCTGGCGGTTGTCGCGTCCCTGGTCGCGTGGATTGTCGCCTCACGGTCGGAGCGTGGCCGAGGCCCTGCTGCCGTGGCCATGCCTGTGATCGTCGGGCTGATGCTCCTCTCCGGTGTGGTCAATGTCGCGCTCGGCGTTCCCGTGTGGATGCAGCTGGTGCACCTAGGTCTCGCCGATGTGTTGTGGATCGCCTACGTCTTGGTCTCGGCGCGGGCACTTCAGCCCTCCGCCGCCGCCGCATCCCGGCTGTCGCCGAGCAGATAGCGGGGCCCGGTGCCGAGGCCCGAAGCTGCGTCACCTGGATTGAAGATGGCACACGACTTGAGGGAGAGACAGCCGCACCCTATGCAGTCGGTCAGCTCGTCACGGAGAGCCACCAACTCGGCGATTTGAGTATCGAGGCGGGTCCGCCACGCATTGGACAATCGCTCCCAGTCGGATTTCGTCGGTGTCTTGTCATGGGGAAGTTGCTCCAAGGCTCCGGCCAGCTCGGCCAGCGACAGACCGACTTCCTGGCCCGCTCTTATGAGGGCTACCCGGCGCAGGGTAGCGCGGGGGTAGCGCCGCTGGTTCCCGTCTGTCCGCTCCGATGAGATGAGCCCTTTGGTCTCGTAAAAGCGAAGGGCCGAGGTGGCTACCCCGGAACGAGTTGCGACTTCACCGATGGTCAGCCATTCCATGCCTGAAACTCTAGTCCGCTTCCTATGAAGTTAACTTGAAGTTTCGCTCGGAGCACGCCAGGTGGACGATCTAGTGTGATGCCGTGTTCGACCAGCTCGCCGAGGGCGTCTTTCGTCGCCGATACGAGTCGCTCGATCTAAACGTTGGTGTTGTTATCGGCGAAGACGCCGTACTCGTCATCGACACCCGAGCATCGCATCGTCAGGCCGGCGAGCTGATCCAGCAGTTGGGTGAGATAACATCCCTCCCGGTGAGATGGGTGGTCAACACTCACTGGCATTGGGATCACGTCTTTGGCAACGCCTTGTTTCCCGACGCCGAGATCTGGGGTCATGAGCTGTGCCAGATAGCACTGGCGACCCGGGGTGAGGAGATGAAGGCAGCCGCCAAGAAGTGGGTGCCTGCCGAACATCAACAGGAGATCGACCAGGTGGAGATCGTCCCCCCCGACAAGACCTTTGCGCAAGGGGCCTCCCTCGCCATCGGGCGTGCTGTGGAAATGAGCTACCACGGGTTTGGCCACACCGACGCCGACCTCATCGTCACTGTGCCCGATGCCGACGTCTCCTTTTTCGGAGATCTGGTCGAAGAGGGCGCACCACCTTCGTTCGGCGACAGCTACCCCGTGGCGTGGCCGCTGACCCTCCGTCTGGCTTCAGACAGTCTGACGGGAACCATCGTCCCGGGCCATGGCGACGTTGTCGACCCCGACTTCGTTCGCTCGCAGCATGAGGAGCTGGTCGTAGTGGCCGAGATGGCAACCGACTTCGTCAACGGCGAGATCGATCTCGAGGAGGCGGCTTCGTCCGGTCCGTACGGCGTCGAGGTGATGCGGAGCGCTCTGATACGAGCGCAGGCAGTCGCTTCCTAGCGCGGGGCCCGGCGGGCGATCTCGGCGTCGAGGTCCAGGGGCATGACCACGCCCTTGTCCGCGTACTGGCCCCACTCCTCGCGGGGAAGCATCCACATGACTTCGAACTCGTTCTCGGATGGGTCCGCACCGTAAAGGGAGATGGTGGCGCCGTGGTGCGATTGGCCGGTCAGGGAACCGGCTTCACTCAATGCGTCGCGGATCGCTGCCAGGTCCTCGATACGCTCGACCTCCCAGGCCAGGTGATACAGACCGACCGACCCACGTGGCGGCTTCTGCGCCGGAGTCTCGAAGAGGCCTAGATCGTGGTGATTGTCTGACCCCGGAGCACGGAGGAAAGCGGCGTTGAATCGCTCCTCGCTGGCGGCGACGGTGAAGCCGAGCACACCGGTGTAAAAGGAGCGGGTCTTCTCCAGATCGGACACGAAGAGCACTGCGTGATTCAGCGATAGCGATGGCACACATACGGGAACCCTGCAACGGAGCCCTTGATTCCAGCGCCGGTGGCCGACTTGCTCCTGGCCCAGCTACCCGAGCAGGGAAGAAAGGGTCTGTCGGTCGGAGGTAGGCAGGTCACAGACGAACCCCCGACAGACGAAGGCCCGGGTTTCATCGTGTTCGGTCCGTCCCTCCAGGAGAGGAACGAGCGAGGTTTCCTGGGCAGTCGTAGCCATGGCCACGCCCGGGCGATAGGCCGACCAATAGACGGCAGCCAGCTCTCGCCATTCGTCACCAACGATGGCGAGTTCCTTGGTGTCAGCAGATGAGTGGGCGACGGCGAGGTGATGGCCGACCATCGACGGGTAGCGCTCGGCGAGAAGGCCGACAGCCGCGATCGCAGTCTCCGACATCCTTCGCCACTCGTCATTTCCCGTGTAGAGGCTGGCAGTGAGGAGAGCTTCGGCGGCCAGCGCGTTGCCTGAGGGAAGGGGACTGTCGGTGACATCGGTCGGCCGCTTCACAAGGTCCCCTGCCTCGTTCGAGTTGCTGTAGAAGCCACCGTCAGGCTTGACGAACAGTTCCAGCAGATTGACGAGCCCGATGGCTTGTTCGTACCAACGCTCATTTCCGGTCGCAGCGAAAAGGGTGAACAGACCCACCGCCATGCTGGCATGGTCGTCCAAGAACCCGGATACTGAGGTCTGGCCGTCCCGCCATGACCTCATCAGCGTTCCATCCGTCGTCAACCGCTCGATGACGAAGCTGGCAGCACCTTCAGCGATCTCGACATACCCCTCTTCATCTAGCGCGGCTCCGGCTTCGGCGAAGGCACGGATCGCCAGACCGTTCCACGAGGCGATCACCTTGTCGTCGAGTCCGGGACGGATCCGTTTCGACCTGGTCGCGAGCAGCTTCGACTTGATAGCGTCGAGATCTTCGGGTGGTTCTTCCCCAACCAACTGCAGGATGTTGGCACCTTCGAAGTTGCCCGATTCGGTCACCCCAAAATAGTCAATGGCGTCAGCCGCGCGATCGCCCAACACCTCTCTGATCTCGTCCGGTGTCCAGACATAGAATTTGCCTTCAACGCCCTCGGAGTCGGCGTCCTCAGAGGAGTAGAACGCGCCTTCGGGGTGAAAAAGGTCGCGGGCCATGTACTCGAGGGTCGACCGGGCCACGTCGACGAAGTCGGTTCGATCGAGCTCGATCCCCGACCAGAGGTAGAGCCGGGCCAGCTGCGCATTGTCGTAGAGCATCTTCTCGAAGTGGGGGACGAGCCAGTGGGTGTCGACCGAATACCGGGCGAAGCCACCGCCGATCTGGTCGTGAATGCCGCCGGCCGCCATCTCTTCGAGTGTCTTGGCCAGCATGGTCGCGGCATTGGGTGCCCAGGACTCGTTGTGGATGCGAAGTAGAAACTCCAGTACGGGTTGCTGAGGGAACTTGGGTGCCGAACCGAAACCGCCGTGCATGGGATCGAAGCTCGACTCGATTTGGGTATACGCAGTTGCCAGCTCCTCGCTTCCCGGAATATTTCCAGCAGGAAGCTCCTGGGAGATGGTCTCTACGAGTCGGTGGGCCTGCTCGATGACATCGTCACGGCGATCGGTCCAGGCTGCAGAAACGGCCTCCATGACCTGGGAGAAGGTGGCCATCCCATGTCGTGGCTCCTTCGGGAAGTAGGTCCCCGCGAAGAACGGCCGTCCCTCATGGTCGATCCAGACCGTCATCGGCCATCCGCCCTGACCCGTCATCGCCTGTACCGCCTCCATGTAGATGGAGTCGACATCAGGGCGCTCCTCGCGATCCACTTTGATGTTCACGAAGCGCTCGTTCATCTTCTCGGCGGTGGCCTCATCCTCAAAGGACTCGTGGGCCATGACGTGACACCAATGACATGCCGCGTAGCCGACACTGAGGAGGATTGGCACATCCCGTCTTCTCGCCTCTTCGAAGGCGTCCTCGCCCCACTCCCACCAGTCGACGGGATTCTCCCGGTGCTGGAGGAGATAGGGGGAAGTCGCGTCCGCGAGACGGTTGGACATCACCCCTCAACGTAGTGGGGTCTGAGCTCAACCAAGCGGAGTCATTCCCGTGAGTCCCACTACCCTCACGGCCATGAAGCGGATTGCCCTCGCGCTTGCTGCCCTGGTATTGATAGCGGCCTCTCCTCAAGAGGTGGTGCCGGAGCTCGAGGCAAGTGGCTACTACATCGAAGGGGGCTCCAACGCCAGCGAACAGGTGGTCAGTGATGCCGTCTTCGAAGGCCGTGCCGATGGGGGACGCCTCTACATCGTGGTCCTCTCAGACGAGCCTCCCGGCGGTGCGCCTACTTTCTCCGATTCGGTCCTCGACCTGCTCGACGGAGACGGCTATGTACTGACTGTGGCGCCGGAGACGGTGGGTTGGGCCGGTGATGGCAGCTTCTGGACCGCCGAGGAGATGAACGCCGCCACCGATGCGTCGCTCACGGCCGGCTCAGACGACGAGGTGGTCCAGCAGTTCGTCTCCACGATCACCGGTCAGTCGGCAGGCGGTGCTGGCGAGCCGGGGACCGATCAGGGTGGCAGCGAGACGTCGGGCGGCTTCTCCTTTGTTTGGGTGCTTCTGATTGGTGGCGCGATCGTGGCCGTGTGGGTCTTTGCCAGCCGACGCAGCCGTCAGGGCCAGCTGCAAAAGCGGCTGAAGGACGTCAAGGAGATGGCCGAGGAGAAGCTGAGCGCGGTGGCCAACGACATCCTGGAGATGGAAGACGAAGTTGCTGTCTCCGACAATGAAGAAGTCAAGGCTCACTATCAACGTGCCTCGGAGATGTACACGAAAGCGATGGAGGAAACGGCGCGCGCCACCACGATCAGGGAGATGCTCGATGTCTCCGAGGAACTCGACCTGGCCATCTGGGAGTTGGACTGCGCCGAGGCGCTGCTCGACGGCAAACCCAAGCCGGCCAAGCCGGTACCTCCTCCCGATCAGCCGGTGATGCCGCCTACTTCGGTTGAGCCGGAGGGCCACGGCACCATGCCGGCTTCGGTGCCGGGCACCGTCGACCAGTTCGACCGGCGCCCCCAACGGCAGAGCTCGACGTCGAATGACATGGCAACCATGCTGCTGACGATGCTTGCGATGCGGGGCATGGGAGGACGCGGTGGGTTGGGTGGTTTTGGGGGCTGGGGTGGCGGAGGGGGCCGCATGGGTGGCGGAGGGGGCCGCATGGGTGGTGGCGGCGGTGGCCGGATGAGAGGCGGAGGGCGGCGGGGCGGCTGACCGCTGCAGGCTCCTAGACTGTCCACGGCACCGACAAGGAGATTCCCGAAAATGTTGCGACGCTGGATTGCCTACATCAAGTCTTGGTTCAAGAGCACTTCGGAGCAGGTGATGGACCCAGAGATCGAGATACAGTCCTCTATCGACGAGGCGAAGGCGCGGGATCAGGCCTTGCGCA
Organism: Acidimicrobiia bacterium; assembly: GCA_036374335.1. Taxonomy (GTDB): domain Bacteria; phylum Actinomycetota; class Acidimicrobiia; order Spongiisociales; family ZC4RG35; genus JANQRA01. The sequence continues at coordinate 18,645 of DASUUC010000069.1, read as the reverse complement.
ATCAGGCGGCCAAGGTCATCGCCCACAAGACCCAGCTGAACAGCCAGATCGAGCGGGGGGCAGACTCGGCCGGCGAAGCCAAGGAGATGGCGAAGCAAGCTCTCCTCAAGGCGGAAGAGGCGAAGACGGCCGGTGACGAGGCTGGCGTTGCGAAGTGGACTCAGGCTGCTCAGAGTCTCGCGATGAAGCTGCAGGCCGCGGAGAACAATCTTGCCTCATTCAAGAGTCAGTACGAGACCGCGGTGACTCAGGCCGAAAAGGCCAAGGAGGCGGTCCAGGCCAACGCCATGAAGGTCCAGGAGTTGAATGCACGGCGGCTCGAGATGCTTGGTTCGATCGAGCAGGCCAAGATGCAAGAAGCGGTCAACAGTGCAGTGCAGTCGATGTCGACCTCGATTGCCGACGAGGGACCGAACCTCGACGCCATCGAGGACAAGATCGAGCAGCGCAAAGCCGTGGCCATGGCCAAGGCCGAACTCCACGAAGCCACCCCGGAGGGGGCAGAAGACGAGCTGCGCCGCGCCGTCAACATGTCAGAGGCAGACGCCAAGCTCGACGAGCTCCGCGCCGAGCTCGGCCTATAACGCGTTCCTAATGCTGTAGCTCCCACATATGGGAGCTACAGCACTTCATTCGGGCCGGCCACGATGAGAACCCTGCTCGTCATGAGGCACGCCAAGTCGGACTGGAATGCCGATTACGAGCGGGATCATGACAGACCGCTCAACCGGCGCGGAGTCCGCAGCGCCCGGTACATGGGCCAGTTGCTGTCGGACGAAGGCAAGGTCCCGGATCTGGTGATCACCTCGACCGCCGTTCGGGCTCGCTCGACGGCGCAACTGGCCAACGAGGCGGGTGATTGGGATGCCGAGATCGCCCTCGATTCGAATCTCTACGGTTCCGATGCCGGAACCGCGATCCGGGTGGCGTCGGAAGGACCCGACGTGAAACGTTTGATGCTGGTGGGCCATCAGCCGACCTGGTCGACCCTGGTAGCAGAGCTCACCGGAGAACGGGTCGAGATGAAGACGGCGACCGTGGCGGTGGTCGAGTTTGCCATCGACGAGTGGCGCGGCCTGACCACCAGGCAAGGTCGTCTCGTTGACGTCTTTCACCCGCGCTCGTAGATCCGGTCTGACACCCTGGGGATTCAGCCTACCTCACTCCGGGTGGTCATAGACTCTCCGGTCGTTAACGTGGACGGCATGCGCAAACTCTCGACTCTGCTGGTGATTTCCGGACTCGTGATCGGGTGCAACGGAGCCTCCGGTGACACCACGACGACCACTACGGACGATGTGACGACATCGACTGCCGGGGAGACGACCACCACCGTGGCCGGTCCGACAACGACGACCCAGGTCGTCACCACGACACAACCGCCGGCTTCCGGTGGGGGCTCTGATTGTCTCGTCGGTACCTGGATCCTCGATTCGGAGGCGTTTGTCGAGAATTTCGACTCGATTTTCGCCGAAGCCGGCATGCCGGACGCAGAGGTCTCGGCCCTGGATGGAAGCTTCACGGTCGACCTGGGCGCCGACGGGACGCTGGAGGCCGAGCGTGAGGAGTGGGGCTTCCGCATCACGATGCCCGAAGGGGTGTTCATCATTGAGATCAACGGCACCGAGATGGGAACGTGGTCGGCGGACGGCTCGACGTTGACGGTCACCACCGACGTGTCGAACTTAGACGTCAGCGCCTCTATCGAAGCTGATGGACAGGTCATCGAAATGCCCGAAAGCCAGATGCCGATCGAGCCCCCTCAGGGGATCGCCACCGGGAGCAACTTCACGTGTTCCGGCGACGTCCTGACTCTGACGAACGCCGGCGTCGAATCCGTCCTCAATCGGGCCTGACGTCCACCTTCGGCGTTCCGGCCCCATTTGCGGACGGGGCCGGAACGAGACGCTGTGGCTCCCATATATGGGAGCCACAGCATTAGGTTCGCTTTAGGTCCGGTACCTTGAGAGTCGTGGACTTTGTGGACAACCTCGTGCTCACCGGATTCATGGGGACCGGGAAGACGTCTGTCGGCCGCGAGGTGGCCCACCGGCTCGGCATGGAGTTCATCGACACCGACGAGATCATCGAATCGCGTCACGGGCCGATCGATCGGATCTTCACGGAGCACGGCGAGCCAACTTTCCGTGAACTGGAGAGAGAGCTGGCCAAAGAGCTCGGCCAACGAAAAGGGCTGGTAATCGCCACCGGGGGCGGGATGATGCTCGACCAGGCCAACGTCGAAGAGCTGACCAGGAACGCTCACGTCTTCTGCCTGGTCGCCTCGCCAGAGGAGATCCACCGCCGTCTCACCCACGATGAGATCCGCAGGGAGCGCCCACTGTTGGAGGTCGACGATCCGAAGCGACGGATCACCGACCTCATTGCGGGGAGACGCGACGGGTACGCCCGATTCCCCCAAATCGAGACTGAACACCGCGACGTCGCCGCCATCGCCGACGAAGTCGTCCGGCGCTGGCTCGGCTCGCACACGAAACACGGCCGCCCCTGACCACCTGGCAAGATTGGCCCATGACCTGGAAACTCGACTGTGGCTCGTACACGCTCTTCGTCATCGAGGACGGCTACTACTGGCGTGATCCGGAGACGTACTACGCCGATGCAACCGAACACGACTGGCGCTTCCACCCGAGAAACGATCAGGGACAGGCCCGGCTCAACTTCGGTTGCTACCTCATCACCAACGGTGACCGGACGATCATGATCGACGCCGGGATCGGGGAGATCAGCCAGAAAGGCATGACTGCGGGACTGATGCCCGAGGCCGTCGACGCCCTGGGCATCGCACGAGAAACGGTGGAGACGGTCATCTACACGCACATGCATTACGACCACATAGGAGGCAGCCAACGGGCAGGACGGATCGTGTTTCCCTCCGCCCGACACGTCTTCCACACCAGAGAGTGGGACCACTGGAAGGCGGTGGACACCGAGTTCGGCAAAGCGGCCCAGAAGATCATGCGGCCGCTGTTCGATGCCGACGTCGTCGATTTCGTCGATGCGGATACCGATGTCCTGCCGGGCGTCACCGCGGTCGAGTCGTTCGGGCACACTCCGGGACATCTCACCGTGAGCATCATCTCGGACGGCACGCGGACCCTGATCGGTGGCGATGTGAGCAACCATCCCTTTCAGGTGGAGCACCCTCATTGGAGTCTCCCGGTCGACAACGACCATGAGATGGCGGCACAGACCCGGGACCGTGTCTTCGAGAAGATCAAGGACACCGAGACCACCTTCGTCGCAGGCCACTACCCGATGCCGGGTGTGGGCAAGATCGTGACCGACGACGGGGTGCGGGTTTACCAGCCGGGTTCGGTCGCCACGGCCTGATCCCAGAAGTCACGCTCGCACGAGAGCCGGCGCCCAATCGGGCAACGAGAGCAGTGTCTCGCACTCCGCTCGCACTTCGTCACTGATGACCCTCATTCGTGCCGATGCCTCCTCGGGGCTCCATTCGAATCTGGCGAGAGCCTCCGACTCCTCGAAGAGTCGGCCCGACAGCCCGTCGCGCAGTGTTTCGTACCAATCCAGGGCCTCTGTCTCTTCCCCCGGATTGCGGAGGGCCCTGTCGACGGCTCGGGCGCACAGTTCGGCGTCGCGCAATGCATCGCTGATGCCGTGGGCCGAGATCGGGTCTTTGGTATAGCCGGCGTCTCCTACCAGGGCCCAGCCCGGCCCCCATGCTTGGCGAATGAAGCCGGCGAGCCCGGTGGTGCCGTGGAACCTCCCCACTCGCTTCCCGGGGCCAACCTTCTCGGCGAGGTCGACGCCTCCCTGCTCGATCAATCTCATGAACTCGCCATCCGGATCGGCGCTGAATCGATCTCGCAACTCAACAGGTCGGCCGGCGAAGACCAGACATTGGCCGTTGTTCGTGGGTATCAACCCGGCGTTCACGTCCGGCGTGAACTGAAACCAGAACCCCGGAGCATCGACGCCCTCGTAGTAGGCGTAGTTGATCGCATTTGTCGCGGGGTGGGATCTACGAATGGCCGACCCGGCCAGATCGGCCACCCGAGAGTGGTAACCGTCGGCCCCGATGACATATCGGGCTGTGATGACCTCGGTCGACTTGCCGTTTCCCACCTGGATGCCCTGCACGCGACCGTTCTTCTGCCGGAGCAGATCCTTCATCGACGTCTGGACCTGAACATCCGACCCCGCCTCCCGCGCGGCATCAAACAGGACCGCGTCGAGAATGTAACGACGTGGTCCGTAGAAAGTGTCGATGCCGTGCTCGTCTCGCACCTGGAACTCGATTCGCTCGTCGGCGAATCCCAGGGTGATGTCACGCACGGGAGGCGTGCCTGCCTCGATCAGCCGATCGATCACACCCCATCTCGTCAGCTGGAGCACTCCTGTCCTCAGGATGGCATGGGTCGACACGGTGTCCGACGGCATCGAGGACCGTTCCACGATCAAAACCCGATGACCGTGTTGCGCCAGCAGCATCGCCGTCGATGCTCCGGCCACGCGCCCACCGACGACGATCACGTCGTAGTCAAAGCTCATCTTTGGGTTGCCGCGAAGTGCGGGCCGGGTATCCCGGCCCGCACTCGCCCCTCATTCCGCGGCAACTTCGACCGAGACGGTCGTGCCGTTGGTCAACATGTCGTATACCGCTGACCGGGCCACCGAGCGTTCGACGATGCCTTTGAGTTTTTCGGCCGAGGCGTCACCTTCGATGGTGATCCGGACATCGATCCCCTGGTAGCCGTTACGTACGGTCGGGTCGAGCCCCAGCAGCCCAACCAGGTCGATGTCGCCGGATACGACGGACTCGACTCTGGTCAACTCGATTCCGCGGGCGGCTGCGATGTTGCCGATCCCGGAAGTGATGCACGCGGCGAGAGCATGAAGCAGCTGCTCGGCTGCCGACGGAGCATTGTCCTGTGCTACGAGCTGCACGGGATGGTCGCCCTCGAAAGTGTGCTCCTCGAGGTGGGTCTGTTCCTCTCCGAGGCCAAAGAAGTCGTAGATCGTGCTGCGACTGTGGGTGCCGCTGATCCACTGGTTGCGGGCGCGGAACTGGAACTTGGCGGCCTCGGGCTGCGCCTTGACGGCGTCCAGGGCGCCGAAGAGCCCTTGGGTGTCGACGCCATTGGTGGTTTGTGTCGTTGTCATCGTTCTCCTTCGGTTTGTCGTGAATCGATTTTCCCTGAAACTAAGTCGGTCGCTCGACCGATACATTGATCGCGGAATTCATGTACTCCTTCTTCTTTGGACCCATCTGAGAGCCGTCGGCTAATTACGTGTTCGTTCGAGCGTTCGACCGAGTTTCTGTGCCTGGTTTCAGTAGCGTCTCCTCTCTCTGTAATGGGCTAGACGAGCTCGGCGATCATCCGAGCGGCACGATGCGCGCCGTCGGTCTCCACGGGCCGATAGTTGACATCACGACCTAGTTCAACGGTGATGGCAGCGGCCAGGTCCTCGGGCCCGGTTGCCGAGTAGTCCATGGCGGTGCCTGCTCCGTACTGGTCGAGTCGGTAGCGGACGTGGTAGTTCTGCTCGAAATGATTCTTCAGCGGGAAGTAGAGAAAAGGCCGGCTGGCTGCAGTCAGCTCCATCGTCGTCGTGAGCCCGCCCTGGACTATGGCCAGGTCACAGACGGAGAGATGCCGGTAGAGACGGTCGACGTATCCGTGGACCTCGAGTTCGGGATGTTTCGGCAGCGAACCAGGGTCGATCCGGGGGCCGGCGACCGCAATCATGCGAAGCTCGGGTATCTGGGCCTTCGCCAACGGGAACGAGGCGATGACCTTCTCGAGCAGGTCGCGGCCGACTCCCGAACCTCCCACAGTCACGATGCAGACCTTCTCGTCGGGAGAGAACCCGAGCTCATCCCTGATCGACCCGATCTCGTCCGGTGTCGGTGGGGTGAAACCGGTGATGTAGCCGGAGAAGTCGAAATGGTTCTCGGTCCAGTCCTTGATCTTGGGCAGGTCCGGTCCGAATGTCGCTGGATAGATGTCGTCGGGGTTGCCGACGAAGATCGCACGGTCCCGAATCCGGGGAAAGCGCGCTATGTGCTCGATCATCTCCGCGTTGTAGTCGGCGGTTAGATACGCCTCGTGCTCCCCACCCTCAGGCATGGGGAGATAGCCGACGAAGTCGGTCATCCACACATGTGAGCCCTGTTTCAGCTCTGGGTTCTCGTGCCAGAAGTGATCGACGTCCCACGCCTCGTCTCCCACTATCAGGTCATAGTTGCCCTCCTCGACGACCTCTTGGAAGATCATGAAGTTGGCCAAGAGGATCTCGTCCATGCGACGCAGTGCCTGGAAGCAGTGGAGGTCGTGGCCTGACGCCTCAGACGTGATATGCCCCGACTCCGATGCCAGCCATTCGCTGGCGGGGTGAATCGTCAATCCCGCTGTCTCCAGGACCCGGGTGACCGGGTCCTGAGCGAGCCAATCGATCTGGAGATCCGGTTCGATCTTCCTCAGCTCTTCGACGATGGCCAGGTCACGACGAACGTGGCCAAGCCCGATCGGCGACGACAGGTAGAGAGCCCTCTTGGGTCGGCTCGGACCCCTCGTCCAAGTCTCGGCGTTCATCCTCGTCCCCCTTTTCGTGTCGACGAACCGTTTGATCGCTCGGTTTACCTTGACCGCGTCACGTGCCAGCGACAGGTGACCTCCTCCTTCGATGATCACCAGGTCACCATCCGTGGCTGCGGCGAGTTCGATTCCCTTGTCAACGTGTTGGCAGACGTCGTGGTCCCCGTGAATCACCAGGACGGGCAAGTCCAATGAGTCGACCTGGTCGTAGAATTCGTGCTTGGCAGGAGGATCCAGCTCTTGGGCCTCCTCGGCGTCGGCGAGGATCTCGCCAGTGGTCTCCAGGGCCCACTCCACCGCGTCTTCGAACTGTTTGGTCGAATGCTTCTCGACCAATTGCGCATCGAAGAAGAACGACACCCAGGCGTGGAGGTCGTTGACGATGACACGGCGGTTGTATAACTGCCATCCACTGGGCGCTTGGAGAGCCTCATTCCAGGTTTTCCCACTTTCGATCCAATGCTGAAGACGGGTACCCATGTAGGGGACGCCCGGCTCGATCGCCACCAGCCCATGGGCCCTTTCCGGATGATTGGAAGCGATATCGAGTGCCCACCAGTTGGCATGGCAATGTGCCACGAGGATCGCCGTGTCGGTACTCGTTGCATCGAGCACGGCCAGGATGTCGGCGACATTCTGCGCCCTCGTGTGCCGGTCTCGACCGGCGGGACGTCCGGACTGGCCATTCCCTCGGCCGTCAAAGGTCACGACGCGATAGTGGCGGGAGAGGAATGGGATCTGAGCCTTGAAGATCCTGGAGTGGGTGATTGGCGAGGGTGGGATCAGAAGTAGCGTCGGCCCAGCGTTCTCGTAGACCTCGTATGAGATCTCCACGTCATCGCGGACAACTATCTCCGCCAGGGTCGGTGTCGTTGCCCTCATGGAGCCATCACCCTCTCCACGAAGTCACGCAACGCCAGGTTCACCTTCACCGGGTCCCGCACGTTCGGTATGTGGCCCGACCCTTCCAAGGTGAGCAACGTTCCGCCGCTCAGCCGCGCCGCCCGCACACCCCGCCGGTGAGGCGAGATCCGATCCCTGGTGCCGTGGATCACCAGGCTGGGACATGCGACCTGGCTGACCAGCTCATCCCATGGATCCTCAGGTGGCGGGCTGAGCGACTCGGCTTCGAGAACGTCCGGGCCGGTCTCGGTCGCCCATCCGACCGAATCTTCGATCGGCTTTGTGGAGCGGGCCTCGGGGAAGCACTGCGAGAAGAAGAACTCGGCGAAGTCGCGGTAGTCGGTTCGCCAGTAATCCAGGTTGTACTTCTGCCAGCCTATCGGGCTGGGCGGGGCAGGTTCGAGGAATGTCTGAAAGGTCCTTTCACGCTCCGGTGATGCCGCGGTGAGTGGAATCGAGGGGCCGATCATGACCAAGCCGGACACCAGTCCTGGCCGCAACGTCGCCAGTCGAACCCCATAAGCGGCTCCGAGCGACAAACCGACCACAACTGCTCTTTCCACTCCACACGCCCGTAGCACTGCTTCGGCGTCCAGAGCGTGAGAATCGGCCGAGTACCGCTCGGGATCGGTGACCCGGTCGGATCGACCGTTGCCCGGCCCGTCGTAGGTGATCACCCGGAAACGCCGCGCCAGATAGGGGATCTGCATCTTCCAGAATCGCGAATGGATGATCGTCCAGGTGGGCAGAAGCAGAACGGTTGGCTCACCGTCACCGAACACCTCGTAGCCAAGGCTGACCCCCTCCCGGTCGACGTGACCTGCGATATCGGGGTAGCGGGCGCGCATCGGCTACTCCTCGAGGCTCCTCAGGACATCCCCGACCTTGCGCAAGGCGGAGCGCATCGGTAGGTCACCCTCTTCGAAGCCGAGGAGGAGGAGGGCTTCGACGCCGAGAAACGGAGACCCGGCGAGCACCGCGATCTCGGCTGGAGTGAACGGGCCCAGGCCCCCCAGCGCATCGGAGGCTCGGCGCGCCGTGTCGGTGAGTAGATCCATCCAGCCGCGAAGATTGGCCCGGACTGCGGCGGCGATCTCCTCGTCTCCCCAGCCGGCCGCCGTCATCTCCTGAAGGACGCGCACGTAGCCAGAGGCGAGGTCGTCGTCGAGGAAGTCACAGGCCTGTTCCCACTGCTTCCAAAACGGCATGTCGCTGCTGTACAGGCGCGATTGACGTTCCAGGAGCCGCCGATTCTCCTCTTGGAGCACCTCGAGCACGAGGTTTCGTTTGGTCCCAAAGTGATAGTGGATCTGGCTCAGGGGCACGTCGGCCTTCTGGGCGATGCCGCGGGTGGAGAGCGCCGAGTAGCCGGCTTCGAGGATGGCATCTTTGGCGGCCGCCAGGATGACGGTGCGGGTTGACTGTTCTATTGCCATGAGATGTGATCTCGCCTCTAGGTTTGGTCGATCGACCGAATTAGTATATTGGTCGGATGACTTGTGTTTGTCAACCCCCTTACGTACTGGTTCGAAACGGGCCCCGGCACCGTAACTCAGGTTTGAATGACGAGAGATTCGGCTTGGCAGCACCTGGGTGGTCCTGTCATACCGCTCGGGGGATGAGGCGGTGATTCCCGACGAGCGCACCGTAACCAGCCTGACGTTCGACGGGTCATTCGTCTCAGGGAAGCATGGGGGTCAACCGATTCAGCGGTCAGTTGGACGCCCAATTCCCGATCGGGCAGCCACGACCCGTATGGGCGGTCCATCCGAGTTGACGCGACAGGAGGACACCTCCTCGAGCCTTTGCAGGAGGCAGACACCATCGAAGTGATCGAAGATGGAATGACACTGAGCCTCGATGGGTTGTTACTGGTAGAGCTGGAGCGGAGGAACCGGAATATCGGACCTTCCCTCATAACGCTGTGGAAAAGTTGGGGGTTCACAAGCCGCGGGCGTTGCGTATAGTTGACGCCCGGGGAGCTATCCCCTTCGACCCGCCCTGGAGGACACGGATTACCAATGGCCGCTACTGAGACGCGTAAAGACAACAAAGAGAAACCGCGGCGCTCGCGTCTGCAGTCGAAACTGACCGATGAACGCGGTCGGCTGACGACTGACCTGGTATCCCAATACCTGACGGCCATCGGTGAGTACGACCTGCTTACGGCCGAGCAGGAGGTGGAGCTCGCCCAGAAGATCGAAGCGGGAGAAGATGCTGCCGAGCGGCTCGAAGACGGAGATTTCAAGGACAAACGCGAGGAGATGGAGCTCAAGAGGCTGGCTCGACGCGGTGCCCAAGCCAAAGACGACTTCCTGACCGCCAACCTGCGGCTGGTCGTTGCCAACGCTCGTCGTTACGCCAACACCTCGGGGATCGACTTTCTCGACCTGATCCAGGAGGGGAATCTGGGCCTGATTCGCGCCGTCGAGAAATTTGACTGGCGTAAAGGCTTCAAGTTCTCCACCTATGCCACATGGTGGATACGGCAGGCAATCACCAGGGCGATAGCCGACAAATCGCGAACTGTCCGTATCCCGGTGCACCTCCACGACACCCTCGCCGCGGTGCGGGCTGCACAAGCCTCGCTCAAGGCCGAGCTTGGTCGCGATCCCCGGCCCGGTGAGATCGCCGAGGAGGCCGGTGTCACCGTCGACAAGGTCGAGCTTGCCCTCTCGGTTGCGGACACGGTCTCTCTCGAACAACCTATCGGAGAGGATGGAGCACAGCTCGGTGACTTCATCGAGGACGAAGACGCCGCCGACCCGGTGCAGATGACCGAAGAGATGGACGTAGCCAATTCACTGCGTCAGTCGATCGATCGTCTTCCGGAGCGTGAAGGCCGCATCCTCGCGCTGCGCTATGGCTTCTTCGACGGTGTGCCCCGCACTCTCGAGGAAATCGGTGACGAGTTCAATCTCACCCGTGAGCGGATTCGCCAGCTCGAGAAGCTGGCGCTCTGCAGGCTCCGACATCCGTCTTTCGGGATCCGCGAGGCCGATCTCGTTTGAGCGCGGAGCTCTCTTGGTGCACGAGCCCGCCGCTCTCGGCGGGCTTTCCCTTCTCACGGGTACCGTGACGCATGATGCGACTGGGTGATCTCGTCGGCCGTGCCCCGTTCGTTTGTGGTCCGGACACCACTCTGCTCGAAGCTGCGGTCGCCATGGAAGACTCCGACCTCGGCTCGCTTGCAGTCGTGGAGGGGATGCGCCTTCTCGGGCTGATCACCGAACGTGACATTCGTAGAGCGGTGGCCAGCAACACCGATCTCACAACACCCGTGTCCGCTGTGATGAGCGACGATCCGGACACCTTCGATCCCGACCTCGACGTTTGGGATGCAGCAACCTGGATCGCAGAGTCGGGTTATCGCCATCTACCCGTCGTCGGCGACGACGGGGAGCTTCTGGGGGTCGTCTCGATCCGGGACCTCCTCAAGGCACTGGTCGACACGGTCTGAGCCGAACCAGACGCTGAAACTCCCATATATGGGAGCCACAGCATTAGGAACGCGATATTCGGAGGCGGTCTGGGGGGGTTCAGGCGTAACATGGTGGGGGCCCGCCGGTTCCGGGTTTGACTTAAACCGACCTTCAAGTTCTACGTTTGGCTGCGCATGTCCCAACCTGTTCTAACCCCCTGGGCCGTTCTGCGCGATGGTGTGAAGCTGATCGGGCGCTTCGTGAAGATGCACCCGGCCGCCTTCGCCATCGCGGTGCTCGGTGCCGCCCTCTACGCCGGAGCGATCATCGGCGCTTCGTGGGTGATTGGATGGGTCACCGACAACGTCATCATCCCCACGCTGGATGAGGGTGAGCAGCCAGATCTCTTGGTGGTCGCCGCTGTGGTCATCGTCGCGGTGGCGGTGGCCAAGGCATTTGGCATCGTCGTGAGACGCACCGGCGCCGCCTACCTCACCGGAGCCACCCGTCGCGACACCAGGAACCAACTACTGGCACATCAACTCACCCTCAAGATGTCCTGGTTCAACCGCCAGGCCATCGGCGATCTGCTTGCCGTGGCCGATGCGGACACCGATCAGGGAACCGGAGTGCTTGGGCCCCTTCCCTATGCCTCGGGAGTGTCGTTGCTCCTGGTAGGAACGGTCGTCCTCGTCACATCGATCGACATCTGGCTGGGAGTCGGGGCAGTAGTCGGTCTGATCGTTGCCGTCGTCATCGATGTCCGGGGAAGCTGGATCACTTTTGGGATGTGGGAGCACGTTCAGAAAGAGCGCGGGCGGGTGGCCTCCATCGCGCATGAGAGCTTCGACGGCGCTCTCACCGTCAAGTCCCTCGGCCGAGAGGAGTACGTCTCGGACAAGTTTGGCGAGGCCAGTGACAGCCTCCGAGACAAACTGATAGGTGTGCTCTCCACCTGGACCAAGTATCAGGTCGTGATGAGGGCTCTTCCTCAGATGCTGATCATCCTGCTTCTCGTGATCGGAGCCTCCCGAGTGGAGGCGGGTGCGGTGACCCCTGGAGATCTGGTCACGGTTTCCTATTTGCTGACCCTTTTGGCCTTCCCGATCCAGCTGATCGGGTTCGTCCTCTGGGACCTCGCCGGCAGCCTCGCTGGTTGGCGCCGGGTTCAGGAGGTGCTCGACGCCAGCGATCACGTCTCATGGGGAGACACCACCGCCTCTACCGAGGCTGGAGCCGCCCCGGTCACTGGCCGCACCGTTGGCTTTGCCTACGACGACGAGGAGGTTCTCAGCGACCTCAACCTCGATCTCGACGCGGGGACGACCCTGGCGGTGGTCGGGCCTACAGCTTCGGGCAAGTCGACTCTGGGCCTCCTTCTCGCCCGATTGTGGGATCCCGACTCCGGCTCCATCCGCCTGGCCGGACGCGATTTGCGTCAGTTCGCCCGATCGGAACTGCCCAAGGAGGTCGCCTATGTCTCCCAGAACGCATTCCTCTTCGACGACACGGTGAGGGAGAACATCACCCTCGACGGGGCGTACACCGACGAGGAGGTGGCCACCGCTCTACGTCTGGCCGGTGCCGAAGCGTTCGTGAGCCAACTGCCCGAAGGGCTCGAATCCGAGTTGGGTGAGCGGGGAACGACCCTTTCCGGTGGTCAGAGACAACGTCTCGCATTGGCTCGCGCCCTGGTCCGCAAGCCGCGGCTGCTGATTCTCGACGACGCCACTTCGGCAGTCGATCCGTCGGTGGAAGCCGAGATCCTGCGCGCCCTCAAGGGCGCCGACCTTCCCTCGACGATCGTCGTCGTCGCCTACCGCCCTTCTTCGATCCGGCTCGCCGACGAGGTCGTTTTCGTCGACCAAAAGCGGATTCTCGGCCACGGCACTCACGACGAGTTGGTCCGGACCGAACCCGGCTACGCCCGCCTCGTCCAGGCATATGAGGAAGAGGCGAAACGACTGCGGGAGGTGTCATGAGCGCCCCGCGCAGCACCGGAGCGCTGATCAAGCGCGCTTTGCTCGAGGCACCCTCGCTACGGGAGGGCCTCAAGCTCACCTTGATTCTGGCGATGGTCGGTCAAGCGGTCACGGTGATCACCCCGATCGTCCTCCAGAAGATCCTCGACGAGGAGGTCCTCGATCCTGCGGGTGTCGACTTGGAGGGTGTTGCCTATCTCGCCGGGGTGGCCTTGATCGCCTTGGTCATCGGGCTTGTCGTTGGGCGGATTTCTCTGCTCCGTCTGGTCCATAGCTCGTCGACGGGCCTGTCGGATCTTCGCACCAAGACGTTCAGCCACATCATGAGCCAGTCGGTTCTCCATGTGCAGTCCGAGCGCCGAGGCAACCTGTTATCCCGGGTCACCTCGGACATCACCACGCTCCAGGAGTTCATGGAATGGGGCGGTGTCGGCATGATCATCGCCTCGAGCCAGGTGGCGCTGGCGACGGGGGTGATGATGTTCTACGAGTGGAGACTGGCTCTCATCGCCCTGGTCGGGGTGTTGATCTATCTGTTCATGATGCGCTGGTTCCAGCGCATCCTCGCCCGCAACTACGACGCGGTGCGCAGGGAGGTGGGTGACTCGCTCGGTGTGCTGAGCGAGTCGATCACCGCCATACCCATCGTGCGTGCCTACGGGACCGAGGACGCCACGAAGTCCAAGGTTGCCGGGGCCCTGGAACGGCGGTTCCAAGTCGAGTACAAGACCGCCCGTTTCGGCAACATCCTGTTCTCCACTGCCGAGATCTTCGCCGGTCTCCTCACCGCCATCCTCGTTGTCGCCGGGGTTCTCATCGGCCTTCGACTGGGAACGTCGGCGGGAACGCTCGTTGCGTTTTTGTTGCTGACCAACCTGCTCATCGAGCCTCTGCAAATCCTGGTGGAGACCCTGGAGTTCGCCCAATCGGCAGCTTCAGGGCTGCGGCGGGTTGTCGATGTCCTCGACGGCGAGGTCGACGTCAGCGACCCGAAAGAGCCCGTGACGCTCCGTCCCGGTGGCTTGAGTGCCCGTTTCGATCACGTGAGGTATTCCTATCCCAACGGGGACGAGGTGCTCCGGGACATCACCGTCGATATCCCGGTGGGTACCAGGGTGGCGGTGGTTGGCGAGACCGGGTCGGGAAAGACCACCTTCGCCAAGCTGCTGGTCCGCTTGATGGACCCCAGCTCGGGGACCATCTACATCGGAGGGGTTCCCGCGGCGAGCATCGAGCTGTCGGATCTGCGTCGCCGGCTGGCGTTTGTTCCCCAGGAGGGGTTCTTGTTCGACGACACGATCGCCAACAACGTGCGATACGGGAGGATCGACGCCGGCGACGCCGAGATCTGGACCGCCTTCCACGAGTTGGGTCTCGGCGAGTGGGTGCAGAGCCTTCCTGAAGGCCTGGAGACCAGAGCCGGAGAGCGAGGCGGCAATCTCTCGACAGGAGAGCGTCAGCTCGTCGCCCTGGTCAGGGCCTGGATCGGTGGCCCCGATCTCCTGGTGCTCGATGAAGCAACGTCGGCTGTCGACCCCGCGCTCGACGTCGCCTTGCGCCATGCCATCGACAAGCTGACCGCAGGCAGGACGTCGGTGACCATCGCCCACCGTCTCTCCACGGCCGAAGGCGCCGATGATGTTCTCGTGTTCGACCAGGGGGAACTAGTGGAGCGGGGACATCACCGTGACCTTGTGGTCTGCGACGGGGTGTACGCCGCTCTTTATGCCGACTGGGCCGCAGGGACCAAGAGCGTCTGACCTGTACTCCATCGGTTGAGGCAGTGCCTCGAAACTCTTCTTGATGGCGTCTTGATGAGACCCGGAGAAGGCGGCAGCCCGGCTCGAATGGACAACGGGGCACAGCGACCTACGGTGGGAGTAGATCCGATAGAAGGGACAGTGCAATGATGGAGCTTTCAGAGAACGCTGCTGCCGCGTTGGAGAACCTCCGCGAAAGTCAAGGAGTCCCCGAGGACCGCGGGACGCGGATCACTGCCGAGCGAGGTAAGGAAGGTGGGCTCGCCCTCCGCTTGGAGTTCGTCGAGGAGATCCCAGAATCCGATCAGGTCGTCGAGCAGTCCGGCACCGAGGTCCACCTGGACGAAAAGGTTGCGGAGCCTCTCGAGAACGTAGTCATGGACGTCCGGGACACCGACGAAGGTCTGGCCTTCGTGTTCCGCGGCCAGACTCCCTGAGGGTCTGGCGCTTTAGGTCTGCTCGCGAGCAGTTCGTGTCGCTCAGTGACACGCGGTGCTCGCGAGCCAGTCTCTCAGACTTGGGGCGGGGGAATATACCGCGCCGTGGTGAACCGGCCGCCCTCCAGGCCTACCGCCCAAATCGACGCCTTCGAGCAGTAGAACCGTGACTCGAGAGTCAGTCCGGCCCACATCATCCGATTGATCACAGCAGGGATGACGTCTCCGTGGCTGCACAGCACCGCGTTGTAGCCGACGAGCTCGTCGGCCAGGGCATAGGCCGCGTCGATGTCTGGTCCTTCGGCGAGTGCGTCGTGCTCGACGACCTTGGCGCCGACCGCTTCGGCAAGTGGCTCGACTGTCTGCACACAGCGGGTGTAGGGGCTGGTGTAGATCTTCTCGATGCCCGAGTACTGCAACGATTTGGCGAGGGCGGCTGATTGACGCCGACCCTTCTTGTTCAGGGGTCGGATGGCGTCGATCCCTTCCCATTTCCTGCGATCCCCGGCAGCGGCATGGCGGAGGAGGAAGAGCGTGCCGGTTTGTGCCAGGTTCTTGAGGTCCGCGTCGGCGATCAGCGCTCGATCGTTCTCGTAGTCACACAGGGCTTTGGCCCGTTTTCTCGTCAACCACTTGATCTCATCGACTTCCTCGTTCTTTTTGAATCCGGGGCTGTCGGGAAGGGGACGCATCGCAAACCAGGTGACTTCCTTGACACCATTGCGGACCCGGTATCGGGTCGCTCCGAGAGGGGCAACGATCCTGCAATGAAAGCCAGTCTCTTCGAGGACTTCCCGAATCGCGGTCTCCTCCGGAGTCTCACCCTGGTCAGCCTTTCCCTTCGGGAGACCCCAGTCGTCGTATCTGGGTCTGTGGGCGACGAGGACTCTTAGCTTCCCTTTGGGGGATTGCCGGAAGACGAGCCCTCCGCCAGCCTGGATGACGCGAGTCACGGCCGGACAGATTAGGGAGGGGCGAGGTTTTGGGCGACCCGGCTAGGTGTCGGTGGGGTATGGCCCGATCTTGCCGATGCTTCGAATCAGAGGAGTGGTCGGCACGCGGGCCCCGGTGAGATCGATGGTCACCTCTCCGCAGGTCTCACACACCTGTCTGGTGATGCCGGCTCCTATGTTCTGGGCCTTCCCGAACAGATGGCGGCCCTTGCGACAGGCCGACCTGCGGTGTTTGCGCGACCGGTCATCCGGCCTCAAATGGCTCACGTGTCAAACAAGCTATAGCGGAGCGGGTCCAATTCAACGAATCCTCAGGCTGCACCGACCGCCGGGATACGGCGTCCGCCAGCGGGTCGACGACATGGATGTCGTCGCCACACGCCCCAAGTCGACCCGTGAACGGTTCCACAGCTCATCCCATTTCTCACCCACGGCCACCGTCGGCAATTGCGGCCCTCAATGCCGAGCTTCCAGGCTCGATTTGCGACGACCCGATGATCGCCACCACCCCTGGAATCGCTCAACCCAGCATCACCTGATCGATGCCGGCCTTCACCCGGTCCACGTCGATGAGAGCGTGGTACTCGATGGCGAATTGCGGCCATGGGATGTCGAACCCGGTGACCCGGACGATGGGGGCTTCGAGGTCGTAAATCGCATGCTCGGCGACGACGGCGGACACGTCGGAGGCCACTCCGGCCGTCCCTTGCGGCTCCTGTACCAGGAGGAGCCGGCCAGTGCGGGCCACCGACTCGAGGACGGTTTCCCGGTCCCAGGGAAACAGGGTTCTCAGGTCGATGACCTCAACGGAGTGATCCGACTGTTCGGCGGCCTTCAGTGAGACCGGGACCATTCCGCCATAGGTGACAAGCGTGAGGTCGGTCCCCTCCCGCCGAATCCGTGCTCGGCCGATCGGGAGCGTGTAGCGCCCGGCGGGAACCTCGCTTCGCCCAGCCCGGTAGAGAACCTTGGGCTCGAGAAATATCACCGGGTCCTCGCCTTCGAGGGCCGCCGTGAGCAGACCCTTGGCGTCGACCGGCGTCGAGGGGCAAATCACCACCAGACCCGGGGCATGAACGAAATAGGCCTCCGGGGAGTCGCAGTGATGCTCGTGGGCACCGATCCCGGCTCCGTTGGGGAAACGGACCACGACCGGCACCGACGAGAGGCCCCTGGTGCGGAATCTGAAACGACCCAGATGGCTGACGATTTGGTCGAATCCCGGATAGACGAACCCGTCGAATTGAATCTCGGCGACCGGGCGCCCCCCCGCCAGAGCCATGCCTACGGCGGTGCCAACGATTCCCGACTCATTGAGAGGGCTGTCGATGACCCGATCTTCGCCGTACTTGCCCTGGAGACCTTCTGTGATCCGGAAGACACCACCGGCTACCCCGACGTCCTCGCCGAGGATCACCATGTCGTCATTGGCTTCCATTGCCTGGTCGAGAGCTGCATTCAATGCTTCGGCCATGTTCATCGGCGTTGTGGGGCCGTCGGGCAACTGGTCAAAACCCACCTGCCAGATCTCGCTCACGTCGAAGCGGGTTTCTGGCTCCCCGTGGGAACGCTGCATGGCGTGGAGTTGGTCGACCACATGGCGAGGGATCCGGGCGAAACCATGTCTGACCGCATCATCCCTGGTGGGTAGGGGCTCGGCTTCGAGTGCAGTGACCGCGGCGTCGACGGCATCGGTGATCTCCATCGCCACCTTCTCCCCAACCCGCTCGTCCCATTCGCCCCGCATCTCGAGGAAGCGGCGTAGACGCTCGATCGGGTCTCGCTGCTTCCATTCCTCGACTTCTTGGTCAGACCGATACAAGGTCGGGTCGTCGGCCGTGGCGTGAGGCCCGTACCGATACGTAAGCGCCTCGATGAGCGTCGGGCCCTTTCCTTCACGGGCCCTCCCCACGGCGAGCTTGGTGGCCAAATAGACCGCCACCGGGTCCATCCCATCGACTCGCAGGCCCTCGAACCCGTAGCCTTGCGCCTTTTGGGCGATCGTCTCCGAAGCGGTCTGTTTGCTGTAGGGCACCGAGATCGCATAGAGGTTGTTGGCGCAGATGAAAACCGTCGGGGTTTTCCATACGCCGGCGAAGTTCATCCCCGAGTGGAAGTCGATCTCCGAGGTGGCCCCGTCGCCGAAGTAGGTGACGGTCACCGTGTCGTCGCCCCGTAGCTTCGACATGTACGAGTAGCCAACCGCATGGGGAAGCTGGGACGCGATGGGCACGGTCACGATCCCCGTCCGGTATTTCTCGATATCCCATGCCGAGTTGGGAAGCCCTTTCCAATAGGCGAGGAGCACCTCCATGGGCAAGCCTCTCGTCACCTGGACACCGTGTTCCCGGTAGCTGGGGAAGACGAAGTCGTTCGGCTCCAAGGCAAGCGCCGATCCGATCTGGACCGCCTCCTGGCCCTCCAACATCGCGTAGGTCCCGATGCGTCCCTGGCGTTGCAGCGCCAGCATGCGTCGATCCAGTGTCCGCGACAGCACCATGTTGCGGTACATCGTCTGGTAGAGCTCTGGGTCCAAGCCCGGATCCTCTGCAACGAGGTTTCCCTGGGCGTCGATGACCTGCAGCGTCTCGAACGTGCCCATGG
>DASUUC010000068.1:0-48920 GCA_036374335.1 Acidimicrobiia bacterium | reverse complement strand
ACGTCGTGTTCGGCCTGAGCGAGCAGGTCCATCGCCACCAGTCTCGGGTCGGCTGTGGAGTCGGCGATCACCAGGATTTCGCTGGGGCCGGCGAGGCCGTCGAGACCGACCTCGCCGAAGAGGTGACGTTTGGCCGCGGTGACCCACTTGTTGCCAGGGCCGACTACGACGTCGACGGGCGGACTGACGGTGCCGAACGCGAGAGCGGCCACAGCTTGGGCCCCACCGACCGCCAGGACGCCATCGGCACCGCTGACCCAGGCAGCGGCGAGGGTCAGCGGAGTAGGGCGCGGCGAGGCCAGCCAGACACTGGTCACTCCGGCAACACGGGCGGGGGTGACAGTCATCAGAACGGACGAAGGAAGCGGATACCGGCCACCTGGGGCGTAAGCCCCTACCGAGCCCACCGGTATCCAGCGGTGACCGGCCTGACCACCATCGATCTGGACGTTGAGGTCGGACACCCCCTCCCTCTGGGCCCGGCTGAAACTCTCGATACGACGCTGAACCCGTACGAGAAGCTGTTGCGATTCGTCGTCGAGGGAGTCGAAGGAGGATTTGAGCTCGTGCCGGTCGACGATGACCGGTTGGCCCGGTTGGATGTCGTCGAGTCGTTCCGCGTGAAATCGGAGCGCCTCGTCTCCCCTGTCCCGGACGTCCTCGACGATTTCGATCGCCGTCGCCCGAACCTCGGCGTCGATTGGTAGCCGACCCGCTCCGTTCAATTCGGCTGGACTCACCCGACGCAACAGGTTGCTCACTCCACCTCCCTGGCCACCATCGGCCTCCGGCTGACCCGGCGCTCCCTACTGTCGAGGACCGATTCGATGTCCCTGAGCGATACGCCGGTGGACACGCTTTTTACCAGCGTGAAGTAGAGGAGGTCGGCTGCTTCGGCGGCGACATTCGCCCCAGGTTCCAACAACTCGGCCAGCTCCTCGGCCAGCTTCGCAGCCAGCAGGTCCGGATCTTCGAGGAGACGCACGGTGTTCGATCCGGAGGGCTTGCGTTCCGCGATCTCCTCGAGCCTCCGGGAAAGCCGGCCCAGACCACCATCCTCGCCCCAACACGACCTGGTTCCGGTGTGGCAGAAGCCACCGGTCTGAGTGACGGTGAAGCGAAGGGCATCACGATCGCAGTCCACGTCGACACGAATCAGCTCCTGAACGGCGCCGGAAGACTCGCCTTTGACCCAAAGCCCCCGGCGCCGACTCTGATAGGTTCCGCGTCGGGATTCGATGGCTTGTCGCAGACTATCCGCACTCGACCAGGCGAGGCCGAGCGCAACACCCCGCTCGTCGACGACGACTGTCGGCCAGAGCCCGTCACTGCGATCGCTATGCATCACCGCGATGACCGAATCGGCCAGGGCTAGCTGCCGCGTATAGAGGGCCATGCCCACCTGGGCGTCGGCACCGACGGAATCGAGCTCGGCAACCTCCTCGGCACTGGAAACGCCACCCGCGATGGTCACCCGCGCCTCGCCGGCCCTCTCGACTACCCGGCGAGCCATATCCAAGTCGGTGCCGCCCATGAGGCCTTCTCTCTCCACGAACGTCACCAGGAAACCGCCACACCGATCCCGGAATCGGTCGACTGAGTCGAGCAGGTGTCTGCCACTTCCCTGCCGCCAGCCGTGGGTCACCACCTCGCCATGTCGCGCATCGAGGGCGACGATCACCCGGTCCGGGGGAAGCTGGGCCAGCGTTTCCTCGCTCGCCGCCGTGCCGATGATCACTTTCTCCGCTCCGGCGTCGAGCCACTCCAGAGCCCCGGCCGCGCTGCGGATGCCGCCTCCGACCCGGATCGGAGCGCGATCGCACAGCCCGGCTATGAGCTCTCGGTTGTCGCCTTCGCCGCGAGCGGCGTCGATATCGACAACGGTGACCTCGCCCACGATGGAGAAATGATCGAGCGCTACCTGTGGATCTCCAGCATCGATGACCTGTTTCTCTCCGCCGACTAGTTGCACGGTGCTGCCGCCGACGATGTCGATCGAGGGGATGATCACGGTCTCACCTCGATACCGGCAGTCGCCAGACCCGACTTGAGGCGGTCGATGGTGGTGACGCCATCGTGGAGGATCGATGCCACCAGAGCCGCCGATGCCCCGGCTTCGATTGCCGCTGTCATGTGGGCATGACCGCTGGCGCCACCAGACGCGATGACCGGGACATTCACTGCTGTCGATACCTGGCGGATCAGCTCGAGGTCATACCCTTCTCCGGTGCCGTCGCGATCCCAGCTCGTGAGCAGGATCTCACCCGCCCCGTGGGCCACCGCGTTCCGACACCATTCCACAGCATCCAATCCGGTGCGCACCTCGCCGCTGCGCACCACCACCTCCCAGGAATCGCCTCTGGCTGCGGCGTCGACGGCGACCACCGTGCATTGGGCCCCAAACCGGGTGCTCATCTCGGTTATGAGCTCGGGGCGCTCGACAGCAGCCGTATTCACCCCGACCTTGTCAGCTCCGGCCGCGAGGAACCGGGCGGCGTCATCTGCCTCCCGGACTCCCCCGCCGACGGTCAGCGGAATGGAGAGAACCTGACGCACCGCCTCGACCACGCCGAGGTTGTTGGCCCGACCTTGCGGCGTCGCCGAGACGTCGAGGAGAACGATCTCGTCACCACCTTGGTCTTCATAGGCGCGGGCGCATTCCACGGGATCACCGGCATCGCGGAGTCCCTGGAATCTCACCCCTTTGACCACTCTCCCGTCGGCGATGTCGAGGCACGGAATCACCCGATTGGCGGGCATCATGCCCCCCTCTCCGTGTTTCGAAGCCATCTGTTGAGAATGTTGCCGCCCCAGCTGCCGGAGAGCTCGGGGTGGAACTGGCATGCCAGCACGTTGCCTCGCTCGAGAGCCGCCACGAATCTACCGCCGTGGTCGGTGGCCGCCCCTGACCAACCGTCGGGCACTGTCTCGATCCGGTACGAGTTGGCGAAGTAGGCCCATCCGTCGTCGAGGATTTTGCAGCCCGGCCCGACGACAACCTGGTTCCAGCCGAGTTGGGGCACCCTCACCGTGTCGGGGAACCGGGTGACCCGCCCGGCGATGTGTCCCAGCCCTTCAACGCCGGTGCTCTCCTCACTGGCGGCTGCGAGGAGCTGCATTCCCACGCAGATGGCGAGGGTGGGTCTCCCCTCGTCGAGCCTTTGGTTCAGTGTGTCCCGCATGCCGAGACGATCGAGCTCCGACATCGCCGCTCCGAACGAACCAACTCCGGGGACCACGACGCGATCGGACTCATCGACCGTCGTCACGTCACGGGCGACAACGGGTTCGACCCCGAGACGCCGAAACGCGGCTAGCACCGAGGCGATGTTGGCCGTTCCCGTCGGCACCACGGTGAGTGCGCTCATCACAGACTCCCTTTGGTGCTGGGAACACCTTCTCCTCGGGGCACCACGGACTCCCGAAGCGCCAGGGCGAGTGCCTTGAAGGCCGACTCCGCCTTGTGGTGGTCGTTGTCACCCCGGATCAGATCGATGTGGAGGGCCATCCTGGCCTCGATGGCGAAGCTACGGAAGAAATGGACGATGTTCTCGGTGGCCACCTCTCCGATCGTGGGACGGCTGAACGGGATGGCGATCTCGGGCCAAGCTCGCCCTGACAGGTCGACGACAGCTCGGGTCAACGATTCGTCGAGTGGGGCGTGGGCCGATCCGAATCGTGTGATTCCGGAACGATCTCCGAGCGCTTCGTCGAGGGCGCGACCGAGAACTATGGCGCAGTCCTCAACAGTGTGGTGGTCATCGACGTAGGTGTCTCCGGTGGCCCGAATCTCGAGATCGAACCCGGAGTGCCTGCCCAAGGCCGCCAACATGTGGTCGAGGAAGCCCAACCCGGTCTTCACCTTTACCAACCCCGAACCGTCGACAGCCAGAGCAACCATGATGTCGGTTTCGCCTGTAGTCCGGCTCAGTTCAGCTTTTCGTTGCATTGAGAACCTCCTCGATCTCATCGACCGAATCCACGACCCGCGCCGAGCCAGCTAGAGCGGACCGATCGTCGCCGGGCAACGCCACTCCGATGGGGACCACCCCGGCCCTCCGGGCTGCGGACAGGTCGTCCACCGTGTCACCGAACATCCAGCCTCGATCCACACCGAGACGACTCAGGGCGAGCCGGACCGGCTCCGGGTCGGGTTTGGATGCGGCGTCTTCCCTGGTGACGACGGTGGAGAAGAAGCTGCCGATCTCGAACCGGGCCAAGAACTCGGCCGCATCTTTGCGGGGCCGGGCGGTGACGATCCCCAGCAAGAAACGCTTCGACCACGATGCGAGCACATCAGAGGTGACGAGAAGCCGCTCCCGCATCTTGAGCCCATCTCGGCCATCGCCTCCCTGATATAACATCTCGAACCGCTCCCGCACGGACTCGAGGGGAATGTCTACTCCGGCCGATGCGCAGAGATCCCTGGTCAGCTCCCAATCGTCGGAGGCATTCCCCCGGGCCTTGGCCGCGGCGATGTCGGATTCACTGACGGTGACACCGAAGGTCGCTGCGGTGGCAACGATGGCGGCCCGGAATGAGTCTTTGACATCGGCGAGCACCCCATCCATGTCGAAGAGCAAGGCCCGAGGGGCGAGAACCGACCGCAGCGTCGTTTCCAGTCGGACGAAGTCGTTCTCAGTGGCCGGCACGGTGATGCGGACGCAGCGCGCCAGCTCGGGGCGATCGGCAAAGCTCCTCAGACCAATCCCCAGCGAGGCGGCGGCCGGGACCACCCATGAGGGATCGACCGCGGTGGCCAGCACGAAGTTGCCCTGCGACGGGAGAGGCTCGCATCCCAACTCGTCGAGAAGCGCGATCAATCGTTCCCGACGCTCGGTGACACCGACGGCGAAGTTTTCGGCGTCGGCCAACTTGGTTGAAAGGGCGTCTGTCGCCAGGGCTGCGGAGAGTGCCGACATCGCGTAGGGCGACCCGAAGCCGGCCAAACGGCGAACGGTGCCGGGCGAGCTGAGCAGGTAGCCGACACGGAGACCGGCCAGGCCAAAGGCCTTCGACAGGGTTCTGATCACCACGACGTTGACCATCTCCAAGGCAGCCGCGGTCAAGCCGTCGACGGCGAACTCCTCGTAGGCTGCATCCAGCACGACCAAGGGGTAGGCGTCGGAGACTTTGCGGAGGTCGGCTTGGGTCACGACATTTCCCGTCGGGTTGTTGGGCGACACCAGGACCGCCAAGCCCGGACTGCTCGCAGCCTCGGTGAGGAAACCATCCACTGGAAAGTCTCCGTCCCACCAGGGGACTTCGATCAGGGGTGTCTCCAACTGTGCCGCATAGCGTCTCACCATCTCGAACGTCGGTGTGGTGGCCACCACGGCCCGACCAGCCGAGGCGATCAAGCAGCGGAAGAGGGCGTCGTCACCACCGGCGGTCACCAGCACCCGATCAACGGTGAGCCCGTGACGGGCCGCCACCGCCTCGGCGAGCCGGGTCGTATCGGGATACCGGGAGGTCGCGGCCGCCAGATCCTGTGGGTCGAGGTCGATGGTGGTGACGGTCGGCAAACCCTCGTTTCTCGACAGGTCGAGGTCGATGGGAGCACCGAAGATAGGTGGCTGGTACGCGTCGTTCATGGGACGATCTGCTCCAGTCGGGACACGACGATGTCGGTGGCACCCCGCCTCTTGAGCAGCGGGATGAGGCCGGGAAGGTCCGATCGAGGCACGGCTGCCTTGACGGCGAGACCTTCCGAGCCATGGAGGGTGGCGATGGTGGGCTCCCTCATGCTGGGCAGGACCGCGATGACCTGTTCGATGTCCTCCGAGGAGACGTTCAGCTCGACCATGGCCCGCCCTCTCGCCTCGAGGACGGAACGGAGACTGAGAACGAAACCATCGATCGCCAGCTTCTTCGCGGGGGTCTCCATGGCGTTCCGACTGGCGTAGAGACGTGTCGACGACCGCATCAGCTCGTCGACCACGACGAGGCCGTTGGCGGCGAGGGTCTCTCCGGTGGCGGAGATGTCGACGATGATATCGGCATCCTCAGGGGGGAATACCTCAGTGGCGCCGTAGGAGCGAACCAGGGTGGCGTCGAGCCCCCGGTCGGAGATCCACCGGGAGGCGATCCGCTCCAACTCGCTGGCCACCACGACGTGTCTGGCGGGAAGTTGGCCATCGACGAGGAGGGAATCGGGCGCCGCCGCCACCACCCGGACAGGATCGAGTCGGGTGTCGAGCAGCTCGATGAGGTCGGCGGACTTCTCCCGCACCCAGTCGGCGCCGGCGAACCCGATGTCTCTGGAGCCGGCAGCGAGCATCTCCACGATGTTCTGAGGTTTGAGCAGCTTCACCTCGAAACCCTCGACCGAGGTGACGGGGCGATAGCCGCGAGGACCCGAGCGCAGTCTGATCCCCGCATCGAAGAGCAAGGACGAGACCCCCGACTCGATCCGCCCCTTGGGCACGGCGAGGTGGATCACGTCTCGATCAGCGGTGAGGTTGGGCATATGCGGGCCTTTCCGCCTGTTGGTGCGGTCGGCACGCCCGAGAAACAGAAACGCCGACCCTCCGGTCGGCGTCTTGCGTGTTGTTGTGT
Organism: Acidimicrobiia bacterium; assembly: GCA_036374335.1. Taxonomy (GTDB): domain Bacteria; phylum Actinomycetota; class Acidimicrobiia; order Spongiisociales; family ZC4RG35; genus JANQRA01. The sequence continues at coordinate 42,362 of DASUUC010000068.1, read as the reverse complement.
TCGCTCAGCTACACGCGATCAGCCGACCCGTTGCGGGTGGTGATGGTGATGCAGATGTGCGAACCGGGTGCTCATGTCTCCAGCCAAACTAGCAAAGCCCGACCAGTGCTGGCAACTGGAGAGCGGTCGCGTACTGTCTTGACGCCTGTCGTGGAGGCCGTTACTTTCGTCATCTCTCATGACGTCACGCGTGCAGATGTGTTGCCTCTGTGCAGCCTCTCGGGTGGTCCGCCCGGGTGCTGAGGCGGCCCGCGCACGGCACTCCTGAACCGACGCCACCACCCCTGAGAGCAATCCTCGTGACCAAGGACGGTCATCGGCGTCGGATCATTCGTCATCTCAGCCCAATAAGGAGTGCAAAATGCCCGAGAACAAGCCCACCGAATATGCCAATCCCGACGCACTGGTCGGCACCGAGTGGCTGGCAGCCAACCTCGAGGATCCCGGCCTTCGGATAATCGAAGTCGACGAGGACACCGAGGCATATAGCCGCTCACATGTTCAGGGCGCGATTGCCTGGAACTGGTCCACCGACCTCCATCATCCCCTCCAGAGGGACTATCTCGACCAAGCCGGTCTGTCCGGCTTGTTGGCGAGGTCCGGAGTCGAAGACGACACCACGGTGATCCTGTACGGCGGGAACAACAACTGGTTCGCCGCCTACGCCTACTGGCTCCTGCGACTCCGTGGCTTCGACAACGTAAAGCTGTTGGATGGGGGTCGTCTCAAATGGAATGTCGAGGAACGGGAGACCACGACCGACGTGCCGACGATCAGCCGAACGCAGTTCGGGATCTCCGGCGCCGAGATACCAAAGCTGCGTGCTCTGCGGGATGACGTTCTCGCCAGGGTCGCCTCCGGTGGCACGTCCTTCGTCGACGTGCGCTCACCTGAGGAGTTCTCCGGCGAGAAGTTGGCGCCAGACCATCTCCCCCAGGAGCAGCCCTACGTGGGTGGGCATGTCCCCGGGGCGTTGAATGTGCCCTGGTCGAAAGCCGCCAATGAAGATGGGTCCTTCCGGTCGGCCGCCGAGCTGTCCGAGCTCTACCAGGCAGCGGGACTCGACATGAACGGGCCGGTCGTCTCCTACTGCCGCATCGGAGAGCGGTCTGCGCATACCTGGTTCGTCCTCCACGAGCTCCTCGGCATGAACCAGGTCGCCAACTACGACGGCTCCTGGACCGAATACGGATCGTTGGTGGGAGCGCCTGTGGAGAGGTGAGGTGGATCACACCGTTCTGTGCGGGTTTACCGGGCGTCAGTCCCTGAGAACCCGCACAGAACGGGCTCAGGAACGGGCAACCGCCCCGGGATAGGCACAGGTGGCGTCGTATTCGACGATGCGGGGAGGCATCGTCTCGTCGTGGCAGGCCGGACACTCCGGGTCGCGGCGAATCCGCAGGTTCATGAACTCCTGGTCCAACGCGTCGTAGGTGAGGAGACGTCCGACCAGTGTTTCGCCGATGCCGAGGATCAGCTTGATTGCCTCGACTGCCTGGATCGATCCGATGATCCCGGGCAGCACACCGAGCACTCCGGCCTCGGCGCATGATGGAGCCAGCTCCGGTGGTGGCGGCTGCGGGTACTGGCACCGGTAGCAGGGCCCCTCATAGGGGTCGAAGACGCTGACCTGACCCTCGAAGCGGAAGATCGAACCGTGAACCACGGGCTTTCTCAGGTGCAATGAGGCGTCGTTGACCAGGTACCTGGTGGGGAAGTTGTCTCCTCCGTCGACGATCACGTCGTAACCGGAGAGGATGTCGAGAACGTTGTCGGCCGAGAGTCTGACGTCGTATGGCTCAACCTTCACGTCCGGATTCAATGCGGTCAATGTCTCGCGGGCGGACTCCACCTTGGACTGGCCGAGCCGATCGAGATTGTGCAGCACCTGACGCTGCAGGTTGGAGACATCGACGACATCGAAGTCGACGATCCCGATGGTTCCGACGCCGGCTGCGGCGAGATAGATCGCCGCCGGAGACCCCAGCCCGCCTGCTCCGATGATCAGGACCTTGGATTCGAGAAGTTCGACCTGGCCTTCCTCGCCGACCTCGGGGAGGAGGATGTGTCGGCTATACCGGGCTCGCTGTTCGGAGGAGAGGCTGTCGGGTGTCTTCCAGGCCAGACCATCCCGCTTCCAGCGAGTGAATCCACCTTCCAGCGACCATACCTTGGAGTAGCCCATGTCCTGGAGGGTCTTGGCGGCGAGGGCGGAACGGGCTCCTGCGGCGCAGTAGAGGACGACCTCCTGGTCAGGTGTCCTGATGTGGGTGGCGACCGAGGACTCGAGAAGCCCACGGGGGGCGAACACGGCCCCCGGAATGGCACCCTGCTCGAACTCGTCCGCTTCCCGGATGTCGAGCACGATCAGCTCGTCGAGCCGCCGCTCCAGATCGTCGGGCTCGATCTCCCGGATCTCTCGTTTGGCGGCAGCGACGAGGTCTCGATAGCTCTGTGTCATGGATTCATCCGCCTGCTACTGCAGGGAGAATGGTAACGACCTACCCGTCATTGATTGGAATGTCGACACCGTCGAGAAAGCGGATGTCGTCTTCGGCGATGAAGATGTTGACGAACCGCCGGGGCTAGCCGTCCTCGAGCGGCGGGCGCCGAGATCCGGAGCGGTCGGCGAGATCACGTCCGGACCCTGTTACAGAGTGGCGCCCAGGTAGTTGGCGAGACGAAGCAGATCGGCGAAGACGCCACCGGCAGTCACTTCAGGCCCCGCCCCCGGGCCTTGGACCACCAAGGGGTTTTCCGAGTAACGCGCCGTCGAGAAGGTCACGATGTTGTCGGTCAGCCTTATCCGGGCGAAGGGGTGGTCGCTCTCGTAGGAGCGAAGCGAGACCTGACAACCCTCTTCAGGATCGATCACGCCCACGAAGCGAAGTACCTTGCCCGACGATCTCGCCTGCTCCACCGTCTCCAACATCTGGTCGTCGTGATCTGCGAGCCGATCGAGGAAGTCATCGACTGACCCCGCCTCGAGACCGGCCGGGATCAGCCCCTCGATGCTCATGTCGTCGAGGCTGGCCTCCACACCCATCTCCCGTGCCATGATCACGACCTTGCGGGCGACGTCCATGCCGGAGAGGTCCTCACGGGGATCGGGTTCGGTGTAACCCTTCTCCCGGGCGGCGCGGACGATCGTTGAGAACGGCGTGGTGCCGTCGAAGCTGTTGAAGAGATACGACAGAGTTCCCGAGAACACCCCTTCGATGCGATATACCTCATCCCCGGTCTGGACCAGATCGCGCAGCGTCTGGATCACCGGGAGGGCGGCTCCCACGGTCGTCTCGTAGAAATAGTGGGCGTCGGCTCTGCGACCGGCCTCCTGCAGGGCCCGGTAGTACTCGATGGCGCCGCTGTTGGCCTTCTTGTTGGGGGTGATGACGTGGATCCCATGCGAAAGCCAGTCGCCGTAGCGCATGGCGATTTCGGCACTGGCGGTGCAGTCGATGATCGCGGCGTGGGGCACCGATTCGGTGGCGACATAGTCGGCGAACATGTCGAGGTCCGTAGGCAGCACCCCGGCGTCATCACCGTTGAGCCGGCTCCGCCAATCGTCGAGGTCGATGCGATGCTCGTTGAGGATCATGGTCGAGCTGGAGGCGATGGCCCGGACCCTGAGATCCACTCCGAATTCGCCCATGAGCGAGTCGAGACGCCTCGCCATCTGGTCGAGCAGCGTGCCCCCCACGTGACCGGGACCGATCAACCCGATGGATAGAGTCTGGCGTGACAGGTAGAAGCCGGCGTGGGCGGCGCGTAGGGCACGGGCGGCGTCGGCACCGTCGATGACCACCGAGATGTTGCGCTCCGACGATCCCTGAGCGATCGCTTTGACGTTGACTCCGGCGCGAACGAGGGATCCGAACAGTCGGGCGGCGACTCCTGGTGTCCCGGACATGCCATCACCAACGGCGGCGAGGATGGTGCATCCGGTAGTCACGTCCAGTTCCTGGAGCAGGCCGCGGTGGCGCTCTGCGGCGAAGGCGGTTTCTACGGCGTCCCGGGCTGCGCCGGCATGGCTCTCCGGAACGGCGAAACAGATGGAGTGCTCCGAGCTTCCCTGCGAGATCATGACCACCGAGACTCCGGCTTGCCGCAACGAGCCGAAGAGACGCTCCGATATGCCAGGGACGCCGATCATGGCGGTCCCTTCCAGGTTGACCAGCGCCATTTCGCTGATCGAGGCGAACCCTTTGACCGGCGTGTCCACCGTGGAGCTGGGGACGATGCGGGTGCCTGGAGCCGACGGGTTGAACGTGTTGCGGATGGTGACCGGTATCCCGCTGCGGATCGCGGGAGTCATCGTTGCGGGGTGGATGACCTTCGCCCCGAAATAGGCCAGCTCCATCGCCTCGTCGTAAGACAGCTCGTCGAGTACCTGAGCCTGGGGGACGAGACGGGGGTCGGCGCTCATCACCCCATCGACATCGGTCCAGATGACCAACTCGGCGGCTTCGAGCAGTGCGCTGAAGATCGAAGCCGAGTAGTCACTGCCGTTGCGACCGAGGGTGGTGGGAGCCCCTGTGGTGTCCGAGGCGATGAACCCGGTGATGACGACGACGTCGTGATCGTTCCCGGCGAGCCACGATTCCAGGTTGGCAGCACTGGTCTCCCAATCGACGACCGGCGTGGTCTCCGCCGGGCTCACCACCAGTATCTCCCGGGCATCGAGCATCGCTGCGGACACACCGCGGTCCTGGAGATAGGTGGCCAGGAGTCGCGCCGACCACACCTCGCCGAACCCCGCCACTGCGCCGATGGCGTTGGCCAGGGCCGTCCCCATGACACTCGAGGCCCGCAGGACGTCCTTGATGTCGGCGAAGTCCTTGTCGATCCGGGCGATGAGGTCATGTGGTTTGGTGTCGAGGAGCTCTTCGACGATGGAGACCTGACGGTCTCGCAGGCGATCTGCCAGTTCCTCACTCCCGGCGTCGCGCCGTGCCGCCCGGGAAACCAGTTCGATGAGCCCGTCGGTCATCCCGGCGGTGGCAGACACCACCACCGCCTGTCGGGGGTGGCCCGAGTTCTCAATGATCGCCGTGACCTCTCGATAGGCGTCGGCATCAGCGAGACTCGTGCCGCCGAACTTGTGGGCGACCCACTGGGTTGACATGGCTTCCTCGACTGCCGGAGTGACCGGTGAAGTTAGTGCTCCGGCGGACCGACTCCTAGCCCAACACGCTGAAGGATGAGTCCTTGTTGATCTCGCGATTGCGGCTGAAGACGCCCATGTCTAGTTCCAGGCCGGTGTAAGGCATCTTCACCTTGACCGGGTCGGCGTCGTGGTCGTGGCCCGACTCCACGGCTTGGATCAGCTCGGTGAGGCAGTAGGCGGCGATGTGGCAGTTCTTGAACTGGTTACCGCTGGTGCCGATCGCCACGTAGAAGCCCGGAAGATCGGTCTTGTCGTAGATCGGGATCCAGTCGTCGCTGACGTCGTAGAGGTCGACCACCCCTTTCTTCTCCCCGGGGACGCCGAGTGCGGGGATGCGCCGGGCGAGACGGAGCACCTGCGCCTTCCATTGATCCTCGGTGATGGCCCGCTCGAACTCGTCGGGGTCCTCCACCCAGATCTGCGGATCGCATTCGGGGTCCTGGCTGCCCACCAGGATGTGGTTGCCCACCTCGGGACGGAAGTAGGTGCCCAAGTCGTCATCTCCGACCAACATCCCCTCCTTCTCGAAGTCGATGCCATCTGGTGAGGGGACATGATGGACCTCATGTCGCAGAGCCCGGGTCTTGATGTTCATCGAGTCGGCGACGCCGGCCATCTCGTTGATCACGAAGGAGTGGGGTCCGGCCACGTTTACCACGATCGGGGCGTCGATCTCGGTTCCGTCCTCGAGGGTGACCCCGGCCACCCGGCCATCGACGATCCTGATGTCAACCACCGCGGCATTGAACATGAATTCCCCGCCTTTGGCCTCGGCGGCGCGTTGCAGGTTGTGGGTGGCCAGTTGGGGATCGGTGATGTACCCGGCGATCGGAGTGTGGACCGCACTGGTGATCTGCACCGGGGGGTCGTCCCAGAACGCATCGTCTTCGGGTCGCTTCGGTGGGGCGTAGCTCCCGGTATCGAGGTATCCGGCTTCCTCGGACATCTCGGTGGCATCCCACACCTCGTATTCGATGCCGATCTCGTCGAATAGCGGCAACACCTTCCTCTCGTACCGATCGCTATCTCCGACGTAGACCGCCCCGCATTGGACGAACCCGGCAATACCGCGTTCGTCGTCGGTCTCCAGGTAGTCCGCCCAGTTCTTCCAGAAGTGAAAGCCCTCGTAGGACATGGCGACACCGGGCCAGGTCGAATAGTGACAGCGGACAATGGCACAGGAGTTGGCAGTGGATCCATATCCGGCGGCCGGCAGCTTGTCGATGTTGAGCGTCCTGAAACCCGCCTTCGACAGCTCGAAACCGAGGTTGGCGCCGATGATGCCGGCACCGATGATGATCGCGTCGTAGTGAGATCTGTCGTCGCTCATGGTCCGAGCTTATCTAGGGTGCCTCACCGATGAGCAAGACCCCGCGATTCTCCGCCTGGAACCTGTTCCGCCAGGGCATATCACGTTCTCCCTGGCCCCGGATGTGGGATCACCATGACCTCGAATCGTCGTACGACGTAGTCATCGTAGGTGGCGGGGTCCACGGGCTGGCCACTGCCTATTACCTGGCCCGCAACCATGGGATCACCAACGTCGCCGTGGTGGAGAAGAGCTATATCGGCAGCGGTGGATCGGGGAGGAACACCGCTATTGTCCGCTCCAACTATCTGACGCCGGAAGGGTCCCGGTTCTACGACCGATCGGTGAAGCTCTATGAGGGCTTGGCCGACGACCTCAACTTCAACGTCATGTTCGAACAACGCGGCCACATGACGCTCGCCCACAGCGACTCGTCACTTCGGACGATGAGATGGCGTGCCGAGGTCAACAAGCTGGAGGGCATCGACTCCTCGGTGATCAGCCCCGAGGCGATCAAGGACCTTGCTCCTTTCCTCGACATCACCGATCATCCCCGCTATCCCATCCTCGGCGCCCTGTGGCACCCACCGGGCGGGATCATCCGCCACGACGCCGTCGTCTGGGGATATGCGCGAGCTGCCCACGCCATGGGCGCCCACATCCACCAAGAGACCGAGTTCACCGGTATCAACGTCGCCGACGGCAAAGTGACCGGGGTCGAGACCACCCGAGGCCCGATCGCAACGGAGACGGTCATCAACTGCACCGCGGGCTGGGCCTCACTGGTCGCAGCCATGGCCGGAATCCGCCTCCCCATCGTCACCCGACCGCTCCAGGCGGCGGTCACCGAGCCGGTGAGACAGTTCCTCCATCCGGTGATCGTCTCGGGAAGCCTCCATACCTATGTGAGCCAGACCGCTCGAGGTGAGCTGGTCTTCGGTGCCAGCGTGGATCCTTTCGCCAGCTACTCGACTCGGGGATCCCTGGAGTTCACCACGGGTCTGGCCACCCACGTCGTCGAGCTGATGCCCGCCATCGCCAACATGCGTCTCCTCCGCCAATGGGCTGGCCTGTGCGACATGACCCCTGATTTCGGCCCCATCATCGGACCGACACCTGTCGACGGGTTCTTCGTCGACGTGGGCTGGGGCACCTATGGCTTCAAGGCCGGGCCCGTGGCCGGTGAGGCAGTGGCGGGCATGATCGCCACCGGCCGACCCGGTGAGCTGATCGCACCCTTCGGTCTCGACCGCTTCGAGTCCGGGACCCTGACCGCCGAAAAGGGCGCCGCGGCCGTGGGGCACTAGTCATGCTCGTGATCCTCTGCCCCCACTGTGGACCGCGCAACAGCGACGAGTTCACCTTCCAGGGTGAGGTGCGGCCACGCCCTGACGTCAACGGCACCGACCCCGGCGAATGGCGTCGCTACTTGTACCTGAGAGAGAACCTGGCCGATTGGGTGTCGGAGCGCTGGTTCCATGTCTCCGGATGTCGTCGTTACTTGATGCTGGAGCGGCACACCGTGACCAATGAGATCCGTGACGTCGAGCTGGTTGGGGGCGAGCAGGCGTGAGCGGATACCGCATCGACCATCGGCCCGGGGAGGTCATCGATCGCTCTCGGGAAGTCGCCTTCGACTGGAACGGCGACAGCTATCGGGGCTACATGGGTGACACCATCGTCTCCGCCCTGACCGCGTCGGGTGTCCGCGTCTTCTCTCGCAGCTACAAATACCACCGACCCAGGGGGATTCTCACCGCCACCTATCACGACCCCAATCTCATGGTGCAGGTGGGTGACGACCCCAATGTCCGGGGCGGCCACCGCCGCATCGAAGATGGCATGCAGGTGATGCCGCAGAACGCATGGCCGTCGCTCGACTTCGACGTCAAGGCTACCAACCGGTTGGTGGGGCGATTCCTCTCCCCTGGCTTCTATTACAAGACTTTCATGGCACCCCGCCGGTTGTGGCCGGCGTACCAGATGGTGCTGAGCCGCTTTGCCGCCGGTGGCACTGTCGACCCGCAGACGGATCCGGGCCGATTCGACCACAGATATGCTCATCCCGACGTGCTGATTGCCGGGGCCGGTCCGGCGGGCATGTCGGCCGCCATTGCCGCCGCCGAGGCGGGAGCCTCGGTGATCCTGGTCGAGGAGGAGCCCCAGCTTGGAGGTCATCTCCGCTATGGCGGCACCGAGGATCTGACGGCTTTGAGTGACCTCATCGACGGGGTCCACTCCCACGATGCCATCGAAGTGATGACCGACTCGGTGGTGACCGGCCGCTACGACCACAACTGGGTGTCGGTGGTGCAGCGCGACCTGCCCGGCGTCAGCGAGCGTCTGGTCAAGGCGAGAGTGAAATGCCTGGTGGTCGCAGTGGGCACCCTGGAGCGACCTTATGTGTTCAAGGGCAACGACCTGCCAGGAGTCATGTTGTCGACGGCGGTGCGACGACTGATCAACCTGTTTGCCGTTCGACCCGGTGAGCGGGCCGTAGTGCTCAGCGCCAACTCCTCAGGCGACGCGGTCGTCGCCGACCTGGAGCGGGCCGGGGTCGAGATAGCTGCCGTGATCGATGCCCGGACCGGCGGCAGTGTCCACGAGGCGACCGGCGCCAAGGAGGTCTCCTCCGTACTCGACTCGAGAGGCAACCGCATCGAAGCGGATCTGTTGGTCACCGCCACCGGCTGGACTTCACCAACGGCCCTGCTCAACATGGCGGGTGACCGCCCTACCTACGTGCCCGAGGCGGCCCGGTATGTACCCAATGACCTTCCCGAAGAAGTGTTGGCCACAGGCGGCATGGTCGGAGACGGGAGCACCGACCTGCTCATCGCTCACGGCGCCGCCACCGGCACCGAGGCGGCGAGACGAGCCCTGACGGTCAAGGCCTTCTGGCAGAGCGTTGCGCCGGCCGGGCGACGCATCGAGATGCCCAAGGCGACGCCGGCCGGAGTGCCCGAGCTGGACCATGAGCCTCATCCCGAGATGTTCCGATCTTCCACCCACGGGATCGTCGATTTCTCCGAAGACGTCACCTCCAAGGACCTGATCTCCGCGGCCAAAGAGGGCTACGACTCCCTGGAGCTGGCAAAGCGCTACACCACGGTTGGGATGGGCCCGGTCCAGGGCAAGGTGGAGGCGGTCAATGCCCTGGCAATTCATGGTGAGGCCACCGGATCGAGTCTCCTGGAGAGCGTCACCACCACCTGGCGTCCCCCCTATGCCCCGGTTCGGCTGGGCACCCTCGCCGGGCGCAAATACGAGCCAGTTCGTTACTCCTCCATCCAACCCTGGCATGAGGCCCGTGGTGCCAAGCGGCTGGTCGCCGGGCAGTGGATCCGCCCCGATCACTACGGTGACCCGTCGGGCGAGGTCCGGGCAGTGCGGGAGAAGGTCGGAATCATCGACGTCAGCCCGATTGGCAAGATCGACCTCCGGGGCCGGGACGTGACGAGGCTCTTGGAACTCGTCTACGTCAACAAATGGTCGAAGCTGGATGTCGGCAGGGTTCGGTACGGGATCATGTGCGCCGAAGACGGCGTCATCCTCGATGACGGGGTCACCGGACGTCTCGGTGAAAACCACTACATGATGTCGACCACATCCGGCGGGGCAGGGACCGTTTGGAACTGGCTCGACGAGTGGCTGCAAACGGGTCATCCCGAGTGGGACGTGAAGTTGACCGCCGTCACCGACGGCTACGCCAGCATCAACGTCGCCGGGCCGCAGTCGCGGGAGCTGGTGCGTCGCCTCACCGACATCGACCTCGATCCGGACGTCTTTCCCTATATGGGTGTCCACACCGGGACCGTCGCCGGTATCGACGACTGTTTCGTCTGGCGGATCGGGTTCACAGGTGAGCTCTCATACGAGATCCACATTCCGTCGTTCCACGGTCTTCAGGTTTGGGAGGCCTTGTTGGAGGCCGGAGAGGATCTCGGGGTCCGTCCCTTCGGCGTCGAGGCGCAACGCATCCTTCGTCTCGAGAAGGGTCACTTCATCGTCGGTCAGGACACCGACGGCCTCTCCCAGGGTTTCGGATTCGGAGTCGATTGGGCGATCAAGCTGGACAAGCCCGACTTCGTCGGGAAACCGGAGCTGGACTGGCAGGCCGAGCGCAACGATCACCCCCATCTGGTCGCGATCCAGACCGAGGATCCGAGACTCGTGCCCGTGGAGTCCTGTCAGATCGTCGCCACGGATGGGGCGATTCAGGGGCGGATCACGTCCAGCCGTATGTCGCCGACATTGGGACGGTCGATCTGTCTCGGCCAGGTCGACCCCGAGCTGGCTCGGGCTGGCCAGCTGATCCAGATCCGTCTTCCCAATGGCAAGTCGGCTCCGGCCCGGGTTCTCACCGACCACGCCCACTATGACCCGGAGGGAGCCCGCGTCCGTGGCTGAGCTGGCGTTGACCGACTTGTCTCTGACCCCGAAATGGCGAGCCTTCGCCGGATACGAGGCCGTCGGGCCAGGCACGTCACAGAGAACCAAGGACGGATTGGTGTGGTCGGTGACCCCGGGTGAGTGGACGGTGCTGGGGGACCGCCCCGACGGGGCCGTTGACCTCACCCATGTTCGGGCGATGTTCCGGCTGAGCGGCGCCGCTGCGGCGACCCTCATCAACCGGGTGTGCGCTCTCGACCTGGGAGATGGCATGTTTCCCGACGGCGCCGCGGCCCGGACCTTGTTCGCCGGCGTTGTCACCGAAATCGTCAGGGAGGATGAGAACGGGACGCCGTCTTACCTACTTCTGCCGTCGAGCTCTTTCAGCACTTACATCCTCGACGTGATCCTCGACGCGGGCGGCGAGTTCGGGCTCGCCGAATGAGACGGCCTGGCTCCCATATATGGGAGCCACAGCATTAGGAAGGGTCAGGGCGCGCAGGCCGTGACCAACTCGGCGAGTGAGGCCACGGTGTTCTCGGCGGGGATGGCGCGGATCACTGACATATCGAGGACGCTCTCCTCGGCTTCGATCCCCGCGAGCAGCTCGGCACGATCGGTGCCGGTGACCACCGTGTCCGCCGCGGTCAGGCCGTGACGGGCAAAGACCTTGCGGTAATGCGGGATCGCGTCGTAAGCAGCGGCCCTCTCGGCGATTGCGTCCGCCGCCTGCGGCAACAACCCACAACGTATGAAAGAAACGACCCTTGGCGACTCACGACCGGCCCTCTGTGCCTCCTCATCGAGAATCCGACGCGCCTGCTCTACCTCTGCAGCGAACGACCAGGTGAGGATGACGGCGTCGGCGACATCCGCAGCCAGGGCCATCATCTTCGGCCCAACCGCACCCGTGATCACTTTGACCCCGAGCTCCTCCCGAATGGTGTGTGCCGCCTGGCGAACCTCCCCCAAAGCCCCCGGTTGCCGATTCGACCCGACACCAAGCCATAGCCGGTTCTCGGCAAGCTCCCGCTCCCGCACCTCATTCACCAACTCATCGGCCGAGATCTTGGTCAAAGGGAATACCCCAACACCGACATCCAATTCGGTGCGTTCCAATGCGCCCTGGATGATGTTCAAAGCCCCGTCGTGAGGACTCCCATTGACCCAGAACGATGAGTACCCGGCGCGTTCGGCCAGATTGGCCACTTCCAACGCCACATCGAGAGGGAGACTGGCGTCGATCCCGAAACCACGTGTCATCCACCGAACATTACGGGAGACGGGTGACACGACGCACTGTTAGTTTGCCCGGAACCTCAAACAGTGAGCAGATGCAGTGGACGAGACTCGGGGTAGACGAAGGGGGCGGAGGCGCCGCGAAGGCAATGACGGCGACCAGCCCACCTCGCCACCACAACCGACATGGAAGCAACCCGTCCGATCATTCGCACCGGTTGAGCTCGTCCCCGATGAGCACATCGCAGAGATCCACCGAACATCGCTGCAGATCCTCTCCGAGATCGGAATGGACTTCCTCGACCCGGAAGCCCGCCGTCTTCTCGCGGAGGCCGGAGCTGCAGTAGAACCCAACTCGGAACGGGTTCGCTTCGAGCCTGAGTTCATCGAGGAGAAGATTTCCACCGCTCCGTCCGAGTTCACCATCCACGCACGCAATCCCGAACGCAACATACACATGGGTGGCAATTCGGTTGCCTTCACTGCGGTCTCCAGTCCGCCCAACGTCGGAGACGAGGCCGACGGACGCCGGGTGGGCAACCGAAAGGACTTCCAGAACCTGCTTCGACTGGGCCACACTCTCAACACCGTTCACCTCTGGGGCGGCTATCCGGTCGAACCGGTGGACATCCACGCCTCGGTCCGTCATCTCGACGCCTTGTACGACATGCTCACCCTGTCCGATCGGGTCATCCACGCCTACAGCCTCGGGGCGCAGCGGAACCTCGATGCGCTGGAGATGATCAAGATCGCCAGGCAGATCGACGATTCCACCCTGGAGCGGGAGCCGTCGGTGATCAGCGTGATCAATGCCAGCTCCCCCTTGCGTTATGACACCCCGATGCTGCGGGGAATCATCGAGTTCAGCTCCCGGAACCAGGTCATCGTCATCACCCCGTTCACACTCGCCGGTGCCATGGCCCCGGTTACGGTTGCGGGAGCCCTCGCCCAGCACAACGCAGAAGCGTTGGCCGGCATCGCCTTCACCCAGGTGGTCCGACCCGGCGCCCCCGTCATCTACGGCGGATTCACCTCCAACGTCGACATGCAGAGTGGCGCCCCCGCCTTCGGAACCCCAGAATTCATGCAGACGGCGATGATCACCGGCCAACTGACACGTCGCTACAACGTCCCGTACCGATCGTCCGGAGTGAACTCGGCCAATGCCCTCGATGCCCAGGCTGCCTACGAGTCGGTGTTCTCGCTGTGGGGGGCGATCATGGGCGGAGCCCACATGCTGATCCACGCCGTCGGCTGGATGGAAGGCGGCCTCCGGGCGTCTTTCGAGAAGATGATCCTCGACGCCGACCTCTGCGCCATGGTCATGCGGTTCATGGATCCGATCGACTTCAGCGCGGGAGGTCTGGCGCTCGACGCAGTGCGTGACGTCGGGCCTGGTGGTCATTTCTTCGGGACACCGCACACCCTGGAAAGGTTCCGCGACGCCTTCTACAAACCCCTGCTCTCGGATTGGCGCAACTACGAGACGTGGGACGAAGCCGGACGGCCGGAAGCCAAGGACAAGATGGTGGAGCTCGTCGATGTCTTCATGTCCTCTTATGAGGAGCCGCCGATGGACCCCGCCGTCCGCGGCGAACTCGAGGAATTCGTCGAACGTCGTAGGGCCGAAGGCGGCGTCGAGACCGACTACTGATCAGACGAAGCGATCTGGATGAGATTGCCACAGGTGTCGTCAAACACTGCAGTGACCGTGGGCCCCATCTCCAACGGCTGCTGGGTGAAGCTGACTCCAAGATCCCTCAGCCTCCGGTATTCGGCATTGACGTCGTCAACGGCGAATGATGCGAAGGGAATGCCATCCTCGATCAGCGCCTCTCTGAAGGGCGCAACCGCCGGATGGTCGCTCGGCTCGAGCAGCAGTTCGGGGCCCTCGGGCTGTTCGGGTGAGCCCACGGTGAGCCACATCGCTCCACCCCCGAGCGGGATTTCGGTTCGCTTCTCGAAACCGAGGACCTCGGTATAGAACTGCAATGCCTCGCGCTGGTCGTCGACGAACACTGAGGTGATGTTGATTCTCATAGTTGTTTCTCGTCCCCTTCGCTCTCGCCCCACCGCTCGACGATCTCCTCGAGCGGCTTGGTCTGTAGTTGATGAAACTTGTATCGGCCTTCGCGCCGGGTAGTGATCAGACCCGCTTCCTCGAGCCCGTCGAGATGCTGAGAGATTGCCTGACGGCTGGAGTCGATTCCGTACTTGGTCATCAGTCGCGTGCACAACTCGAACAGGGTCTGATTGTCTCGCTCCTTCAGCTCATCCATGATCAGCCTCCGGGTAGGGTCCGCGATGGCTCGGTACACGTCCAATTACCAGATGATAGGCAAGTAGATACTTGCCTATCAAGGCCGTGTCCCTTTTCAATGCGAGCAGTTACTCGGTACCCCACCTCGATGTGAGGTTGACGAGTCGGTCGCTTTGGTGGCCGCGAGGGAAGCGGAGCTCTATGAGGAGCCGGTGGTCTTTCGCTTCATCCACCCGTAGATCCCGGTCGCCACCATGAGGACGATGGCGACCACGGTGAGCCAGAACAACCCTTCCAGGACAGCCCCCAGTACGGCGATAACCAGCCAGATGATCAACAGAGTGACGATGATGCCGGCCATATCTTCCGATACCCGATCAGTCGGGTTCTCACACTTGGGACGGAGGGGAGGTCGGTGCCCTCGTCAAGACTGTGGTATCCCAGACGGACAGCCGCCGGGCCATCTCCACTCCAGCCTCCCACCCAGGAGCCCGGCCGCGCTGGGGTGGACTAATGGTATCCATCGGCAGCCCTGTCGTCGCCAGGAGCCAGGAGATCACTGAGTTCGAGTTCCACATGTCACCCGCCCCAAGCTGATCCCGACCCCAAATCAGAGCGGGCACCGAGCCGACCTGGTCGAGGAGACCACGGGCCACGACGAGGTCGCCGCTGACTCGTTGGGGTCCACCCACGGCATGTCCAGCGTCGGGAAGAGTTCCGTCCCTCCAGCAACGAACCTCATAGCGGAATACCCTCGTAGACGAGAGCAACGGTGAAAAGACCGGACCCTCCAGGAGAACACCTCGTGATGCAGTGGCGTCGTCGGGGCTCGGCCACATGGTTTCGACTATGAAGTCTCCCTCGGGAAGACGAACCTCCAAGGCGGTGTGATAGAGACGAAGGGGTCGTCGATGCTCCCTTAGGGCCTTGCCCGCCTCATAGATGAATCCGTTCAACCGAACAAACCCGGAGCCACCCGCCCCAAGTGGGATCCAATACAGATAGACACCAGGTTGGGAATGCCGGTGTTCGGTGGGCAGAGTGCCTCGAGTCCAAGTCGACATCTCAGCCCGATCATCGGCTATCGCGGCCCACAATCGTCAGGGTCTTTAGTCCCGATCCGTACCAGCCCTACAGCCCACTGTCCCGGGCAGTTCCGGTGAGCTTGGCGAAGTCGAGGCGAAAGAGCGCGCAGACGAATTCCCGGTCACCCTCATCCCATGATTCTTGAGTCGGGGTGAATGTGAACACTTCCAACGACGAGTCGACATATGACGTGCCGACATATGAGTCGAACAGACCACCGCTACACACCTGGTGCGTGTAGTCGCTGAGAGCGTCGTCACCCGGATATGAGTCGCCGAAGGACGCTCCCAGTGGCTGCACCGCGAAAACCTCGTTGTCGTGAGGGCCCGAGCAGGGCACCGCCGCGACATCGAAGACGACTTCTTCCAGATCCTCCGGATCATCGAAACAGTCCCCCACCTGGAGACTCATCACATCGAGGTCACCGGCATCGGCGATGTCGCCCGAGTCGTCACGGCTGGCATCGTCGAGGGTTGAGAACAGGAACCAGCCACCAAACACGAGAGCAGACAGGATCAGGCGCACCCAGCTCCTGTTGATCCGAATTCGGGGCTCAGGCTGAGTCTGAACAGGGCCCGTCGGGAATTCGGCGGGATCGCTGACTTGCTGCGAGCGGTACTCGATACCTTGGGGAGTCACTGGAGGCGAGACTTCATCGGATGGCGCCGTCGCGGTCTCATAGGTCGCTTCGGGCTCGGGGGTACTCCGCAGTCGCTGGTTCGCCTCGCGAATCAGATCTTCGCTGCTCTTGCGATCACTCTCTGCCATGGAGTCGAGATCGGCAGGACTGCAGTGAAACTTGACGAGCCATGGCTCGATCCCCAAATCCGATGATCATCCGATCCGGATCGTCCAGTCACTCTGAGATAGCGGTCTGTCGTTCAAATAGCGCCGCCAGCTCGGACGACGGCCACTAGCCCCGCATCGCCGAGCCTGCAGAGTCATACGGCGAAGGCTCGATGACTCTTGTCGGACGCTCCACCCCGACAACATGTGTGGCCAGCTCAGTTCCAACCATGCTGTGATCCCGATCGATCAGAGCCATGGCCAGGCTCTTGCCCACAACGTGCCCATAGTCTCCGGAAGTCACGTAGCCGACGCGGTGTCCGTCGGACCAGACAGGCTCGTAATCGGACCCATCTGCGTCGAGGGCGTCGACGTCCAACGTCACGAGCTTCATCCGGGCGCTGTCGTCGTCGTGTTCCTTGGCTGCTGCCTCGACCCCGATGAAATCCTTCGACCAATCGATCCAACGGTCCATCCCGGTCATCCCCGGCGTGTATTCCTGGCGGAACTCCTTGGACCAGATCCCGAAGCTCTTCTCGAGGCGCAGCGAGTTCATGGCGTTGAAGCCGTACTCGGTGGCGCCGAGCTCGCGGCCGGCCTCGACGAGGGTCCGTCGCAGCTCGATGTGCTCGGCCGCGGAGCAATGGATCTCGTATCCCAGCTCACCCGTTACCGATATCCGACCAACCCTGGCCCGGATCAGACCGACGTCCATCTCCCGGCACGACATGAAGCCCATGGCCTCGTTGGACACGTCGTCATGAGTGACCAGATCCAGGAGCTGGCGTGACTTCGGGCCGGATAACCCGAAGCCGACAACGGCATCTGAGATGTCGCGGACCGTGACTCCGTCCTCCAGGTGATCGTTGAACCAGCGCATGTGCCACGACCGCAGGTAGTAAGAGCCCATGACCCACCAGGTGCCGTCACCCCAGTTGAGGAGGGTGAGATCGCCCTTGAGACGACCATCGTGGCCCAACATCGGTGACAGCTTGATGCGACCCGAGCCGGGCAGCTTCACCGACACCATCCGATCGAGCCACTCCCGAGCCTTGGGGCCGCTCACCTCGTAGCGGGAGAAGGCCGAGATGTCGATGATGCCGACTCCGGACCGCACCTGACGGCACTCCTCGCCAACTATGTCGAAAGCATTGGAACGTTTCAGCGTCGGTGTCTCCTCGAATCCCTTCTCGGCGAAGTAGAGAGGGACCTCCAACCCGTACAGAACACCCCAATATGCCCCGGCTTCGTCCATGGCGTCATACGCAGGGGCCATCCGCAGTGGCCGGCCCGCCCACAGCTGCTCGTTGGGATAAGTCATCACGAAACGGCGTGAGTAGAACTGGCCGGTCATCTCCCTGATGTACCGACGGTTCTCCGCATAGGAGCCGAACCGGGCAACATCCATGCCGAAGATGTCCTCGTCGGGCTCCCCGTGGATCATCCACTCGGCCAGAGACTTGCCGACACCGCCACCCTGGAGGAATCCCGCCATGACCGCACACGCTGACCAGTAGTTCTTGATACCGGGGACGGGGCCAACGAGAGGGTTGCCGTCGGGTGAGAAGGTGAAGGCCCCGTTGACCCAGCGGCTGATCCCGGTACGCTCCAACACCGGGTAGCGATTCATGGCCAGGGTGAGCTCATCGGAGAGCCGGTCGGTGTCGGGCGGAAGGAGCTCGAAGCCGTAGTCCCAGGGTGCCCCGTCCATGCTCCAGTGCTGGTGGTTGATCTCGTAGATCCCCATCAGGACCCCGTCCAGTTCGGGTCGCATGTAGGTGAAGCCCTCCAGGTCGATCATCATCGGGATCTCCCCCTCGAAGCCGGCCAACTCGGGGATGTGCTCGGTGATCAGATAGTGATGAGCCAGCGGAGAGACCGGCGCCTCCCATCCCACCATCCGGCCCACCTGCTTGGCCCAGAGGCCGGCGGCGTTGACCACGTGCTCGGCATGGATGGTGCCCTGCTCGGTGACCACGTCCCAGGTCGAATCGGGACGTTGACTCAGCTCGATCACCCGGTTGTGCTCGATGACGTCAGCCCCACGCTGGCGAGCCGCCTTGGCATAGGCATGTACCACCGCCGAACAGTCGATGTATCCCTCCCGGTCGGCCCATAGCCCCCCGTAGACGCCGTCGACGTCGATGATGGGGCATCTCTCGGCGATCTCCTCTGGGGTCATCAGACGGCAGTCTTCGATTCCCATGGTCTGGTAGATGCGATAGGTGGCCTGGAGCCACTCCCACCGCTCCGGCGCCGAGGCAAAGCTGATGCCACCGTGCATGTGCATCCCGATGTCGTGGTCGGCCTCGGCGGAGACCTCGGAGAGCAGGTCGATGGTGTACGCCTGGAGGGCGGCGATGTTGGGATCGGCGTTGAGGGCGTGGAATCCGCCGGCGGCGTGCCAGCTCGAACCGGCGGTCAGGACGGATCGCTCCACGATGGCCACATCGGGCCATCCGAACTTGGTGAGGTGGTAGGCAACACTGGCGCCAACCACCCCACCGCCGATGATCACCACCCGGTACTGCGTCTTCAACACTCCTCCAATCGGGACGGAGCCTGCCAAACTAACGGAAGTCCCGCCGCGCGGCACGCCAGCGAACCCGGGGCTGTGAGTGTCGCCTAGCGACTTCGTGAACCCAGGGTTCAGGTGCAGTGGGGGTACTCGCCCGAACCCAGGGTTGTGAGCGTCGCTGAGCGGTGTCTCGAACCCTGGGTTCAGGGTTTGGAGGGAGCTGACGACCGGGCCCAACCACTTGTGCCGTCATGTGGCACTTGTACCATCACTCGGCACAGCCCCGGCACCAGGTGAGGAGAAGCATTGAGCCCCGCCCAACCATTCCCCAGCGACCTCGAGATCGCCTACGCCGCCAAACTCAAGCCGATCATGGAGGTGGCCACCGATCTCGGGCTGGAGGAATCGGAGATCATCCCCTTTGGGGCGACCAAGGCCAAGATCCACCTCGATGCCCTGAACCGAATCGGTGCGAACCCGCGGGGCAAGTACGTCGACGTCACCGCGATCACTCCCACTCCTCTCGGTGAGGGAAAGACCACCACAACAGTGGGGCTCGTCCAGGGTCTCGGCGCCATCGGTCACAAGTCGATCGCCTGTATCCGCCAGCCGAGCATGGGGCCCACATTCGGAATCAAAGGCGGTGCCGCTGGCGGCGGATACAGCCAGGTGGTGCCGATGGACGAGTTCAACCTCCATCTCACCGGTGACATGCACGCCATCTCCGTTGCCCACAATCTCGTGGCAGCGGCAATCGACGCTCGCTGGTATCACGAGGGGAGGCTCACCACGGAGCGGCTCGCCGAGCTCGGACTCGAGCGACTCAACATCGACCCCAACAAGATCAGCTGGCGTCGTGTCGTCGATGTCAACGACCGCGCCCTGCGCAACTTGGTGATCGGACTCGGTGGCTCCGCCGACGGCCGCCCTCGTGAGTCGGGTTATGACATCACCGTGGCCAGCGAGCTGATGGCCATCCTCGCCCTGGCCGATGGTGACAACTACGCCTCGGCGTTGCGAAACTTCCGCGATCGCTGCGGTCGGGTCGTCGTCGGATCCGCCAAGGACGGCAACCCGATCACCCTGGAGGATCTCGGCGTCGCCGGCGCAGTTGCCGTGCTCATGAAGGACACCCTGCACCCGACTCTCATGCAGACTCTCGAGGGGCAGGCCGCATTCGTCCATGCCGGGCCCTTCGCCAACATCGCCCACGGCAACTCGTCGATCCTGGCAGACCGGGTGGCACTGCATCTCGGCGACTACGTCGTCACCGAGTCCGGGTTCGGTGCCGACATGGGGATGGAGAAATTCTTCGACATCAAGTGCAGGGTGTCGGGCCTCAAACCCGACTGTGTGGTGATGGTGGCCACCGTCCGTGCCTTGAAGACACACGGTGGCGGACCGAAAGTGATCGCCGGTCGTCCCCTCGACTCCGCCTACACCGAAGAGAATCTTCCCCTGCTTCGGGCGGGCATGGCCAACCTCGAGGCACACATCGCCACTGCCCGCTCCTTCGGTGTTCCCGTGGTGGTGGCCATCAACAGGTTCCCCACCGACAGCCAGCGGGAGCACGACCTGATCCAAGAGATCGCCCTTTCAGCCGGAGCCGAAGGTGCCGTCACCACCGAGCACCACGCCCGCGGCGGTAAAGGGGCTCGAGAGCTGGCCGAAGCCGTCACCGCCGCCTGCGATCAACCCTCGAACTTCAACTATCTCTACCCCCTGGAGCGACCGATCAAGGAGAAGATCGAGACCATCGCCAAGAGCATCTACGGAGCGGGAGGAGTCGAGTACTCCCCGCTCGCCGATTCCCAGATCGCCGACTTCGAGAAGGCCGGGTTTGGATACCTTCCCATCTGCATGGCCAAAACCCATCTATCGATCAGCCACGACCCGGCGTTGAAGGGGGCACCGAAGGGGTTCACAGTGCCAGTACGTGAAGTGCGGGCCTCGGTGGGTGCCGGATTCATCTACCCGCTGCTCGGCGAGATGCGGACGATGCCGGGCCTGGGAGCCAACCCGGCGTACATGAAGGTAGACATCGACGAGGACGGCAACGTCCTCGGGCTGTTCTAATGGCCGGCCGACTCTGCCCGACGTCTCCTGGACCGCTCGGCCCCGGCCGAGCAGGGGATTCACCCTCACTCCACCGGCCACAGCAGAGATCCCCGGGCAAACAGACTCCGGTCGGCCGGCAGCTTCCGCCCCGCGGCGAGGTGGTGTGAAAATGGGAGGTGGTGGAAGAAGGGAGAGCCCGCGGTTGACCGTCATCTACTGGCGGGACATACCTGCCCAGGTGAAGGCGAGAGCAGGACGGAGCAGAGTCAGCGCCCCACTTCCGGACCGCTTCATGGCAGCCGTGGATCGAGCGGCCACCATCGCCGGGAAGACCACCACCGACGAATACATCGCGGAATGGCGGGAGGAAACTCGGCCCTGTGGTGCGGACCTGCAGGCGGAAGCCGACCTGGAGGCGAAGCGCCTCGACGACGAATACTCCCAGGAGCTGATCCGCACCTATGTGAACAACGGCGGGTGGGCCGAGCACCAATAGTCGGAGACTTCCGGAGATGTTGCGCACACCCATGGCGCCGCCTCGCTTCACGACCATAATCTTGGAGAGTGGCGAAAGCATCACAGCGCGAGACTCTCCCCACAGGGACGATCACCTTCATGTTCACCGATGTCGAGGGCTCGACACGGCTCCTCCAGCGGCTGGGGGACGAGGCATACACAGAGGTGCTGGAACGTCACAATGAACTGGTACGAACGGCCCTCGACGCACACCGCGGGGTAGAGGTATCAACCGACGGCGACGCCTTCTTCGCGGTGTTCACCGACCCGGTAGAAGCAACTTCGGCGGCCGCCGAGATCACCCGCTTGCTGGAGTCCGAACCCTGGTCGGGCGAGAAGGTGGCGGTGAGAATCGGGTTGCATACCGGGACTGCCGTGGTCGGCGGAGACAACTACGTCGGGGTTGACGTCCATCGGGCGGCACGGATCGCAGCGGCCGGACATGGCGGCCAAATCCTCGTGTCAGCGACGACTGCCGGATTGCTGAACGGCAAACAGCCGGACGGGACCACTCTCGTCGACTTGGACACTGTCAGGCTCGGCGGCCTGTCAGCGCCAGAACGAATCAGTCAATTGTCCGTGGCAGGTCTCCGCTCGTCATTCCCGCCTCTTCATGGTGTCGGACGAGCATCGCGGCTACCCGCTCACCTGACCGAGTTCTTCGGCCGGGAAGATGAGTTGGACGAAGGTGAGCGCCTTCTCTCGGACCATCGCCTCCTGACTCTGACGGGACCCGGGGGCGCCGGGAAGACACGGTTGTCAGTGGAGCTGGCGCGCCGGGTGGAGACCCCCTTTCATGACGGGGTCTTCTTCGTCTCCCTGGCATCGACCCACGACCCAGGCATGATCATCCCCGCAATCCTGGAGACGATCGGCCTCCAGACTGCGGCGACTGTCGACCCGACCGACCATCTGAAGACATACCTTCAAGACAAAACGCTGCTCCTCGTGCTGGACAATCTCGAGCAACTCCCTGCGGCAGGTCCGGTTATCGCCGATTTGTTGACGGCGGCACCGGGGGTGAAGGTCATCGCTACATCGCGCGCCCGTCTCAGGGTCCGTGGAGAGAGGGAGCTGCCGGTGCCACCGCTTCCTGTCCCCGAGTCCGCCGGAGACGACTTGGAGGCCTTTGCCGCGACACGTCTGCTGATCGACCGGGCCACGGCTGCCAGACCGGGTTTCCGTCTCAACGAGCACAACCGCGATGCGTTGGCCGCTATCGCCGCTCGCCTCGAGGGTCTACCTCTGGCCCTCGAGCTGGCTGCATCCCGCATGAGGGCCCTGCCTCCCGAGCTCATATTCGAACGCCTCGACAACAGGCTGCTCTCTTCGGGCGAGGCCGACTTGCCGGAACGGCAGCAGACCATCGTCAACGCCATCGGGTGGAGCTATGACCTGCTCGATGCGGAACGAAAGCTGCTCTTCGAGCGCTGCTCTGCCTTCAGCGGCTCCTTTGACCTCGAACAGGTCGAAACGGTTTGCGGAGGTGAAGGTGTGGGCGATGTCCTCGACAGTCTGACGGTGTTGGTCGAGAACAGTCTTCTCGAGCAGCGCGAGAGCGATGGCCGCCTCCGCTACCGGATGCTCGTGGTGATTCGCGAGTTCGCCTATGCGGCGCTGGTGGCACGTGGCGAGGAGCAGGACATGGCCCGCCAACACGCCACGGCGTTCCTCGACCTCGCCGAGAGGGCCGAGCGCGAGATCCTCACCTCGCGACAGCTCTTCTGGCTCGACCGGCTGACGCTCGATCACGACAATCTCAGGGCTGCCGTCGACTGGGCGATTGGCTCCGGCGAGGCGACCCTCGCACAGCGTTTGGTCGGCGCTCTATGGCGGTTCTGGCAATTCCGTGGCCACCTCATCGACGCCGAGACTCGCATTGCAGATGCCCTCGCCCTCGAAGGTGGCGACCCCAACGCCCGGGCCAAAGCCCTGACCGCACAGGGCGGGATCTCCTACTGGCGGGGTGACTGGCCGGCGACCCTCGAGCCCTATGCCCGGGCTGTCGAGCTCCTGCGGGAGTCGGGCACGGACCAAGAGCTGGCCGAAGCCCTCTACAACCTGAGCTTTGCGGTTGGCTACATGAAGGGCACTGACGAGGCCGAGAGTCTTTTGAATGAGGCCCTGGAGAAATATGAGGGGCTCGGGGACCCGGTCGGGGTCGGGCGGGTCCACTGGGGTCTCGGCAACAACGCGGGGTATCGCGAAGACTGGGTCCAAGCACTCGACCACCTCGAGACCGCGGAGGATTTCCTGGATGGCAGCGACGCTCCCTTCGACCTGGGATGGACCTGGTTCATGGAGGGATGGGTGGGTCTCCGGCTCGGCGACAACGACCTCGCCTTGGAGCCAACCAAACGCTCCTTGGAGCTCTTCTTCGACGTGCGGGACACCTCAGCGCTTTTGCTCGTCCTGGAGTCCTTGGCAGGTGTGGCATTTCGTCTCGGAGACCCGGTCCAGGCGGCGAGATTGCATGGTGCGGTCAACGGCCTCAGGTTGGAGACCGGAGTCCAGATCCAGGATGTCGACATCAACCGATACCAGGAGCTCGAAGACATGATGGACTCCGGAGACGAAGTGATTCAAGCGGCCTACGCCGAGGGCTTGCAGATGAGTCTGGACGAAGTCATCGAACACGCCCGAAACATCGGCTGAGCAGAAACCCACTCACCCTGCCGCAGATTGTTGGCGGAGCGCCCCTACTCTGCCCCAGTCGTTGCTCAGCCCAATAGGGAACAGGCAATTGCTTAGGAACCGGTCTTTCTCTTCCGACGTTGTGAGTGCAATGCGGTCATGGTCTCTAATTCTTCTGGCGCTTCTCGCCGTCCTCGCACCCCTCGTTTTCCCCACACCTCCGGCGACTGCCCAGCCCGCCAACAGCTTCATAGACGACGACAACAGCCGCTTCGAGCCCTTCATCGAAGCCGCCAAAGAAAGCGGACTGGTAGCCGGGTGCAACCCGCCTGCGAATGACCGGGTCTGCCCACATCAGCACCTCACCAGAGGGAATATGGCAATCATGTTGGCCAGGGCCCTCGGGACGATCTCTGACCCGGCCGACCATTTCAGAGACGACAACGGCCACCCGGCGGAAGCCGCGATCAACGGGCTGACCGAATCAGGTGTGCTCATGGGCTGCGAGAAGGGGCTGGTCTGTCCCAACCGTCTGATCACCAGGGGGGAGATGGCGGCCATGATCGCCAGAGCGTTCCCTGCCGGGGGGACTCCCAACCCTGACAAGTATTCCGACATCGGCGACTCCGCGTTCAAGCAGCCATTGTCGCTGCTGGCCGCACAGGGCGGATTGATGGCCTGCGACCAGCCGACTAACCGACGTTTGTGCCCCGATGCGCCGGTGCAAAAGGACGAGGCGATCTTCGCGGTCGTGTCGGTGATGGGTCTCGACGCGGTGAGGGCCGCACCCCGAGATGGCGACCTGGCGCCCATCGGATTCGGGGACAACTTCGACGAGCTATCGCTATGGGACGGACGTGCTCCGGGCTCACGCAACCGGGTCAGGCTGACCGATGGCGGGTACCAGGACACTGCGCTCGATGTCTCGATCCCCAAAGGCTCGCACTACGGAGCAGACTTCGCTCTCCATCTCGACGACGCCGTCGACGACGTGCCGGAGCAGCTCTTCTTCCGCTACTACGTGAAATTCGACCACGATTGGATCGCCACATCACACGGCAAGTTGCCCGGGTTCTCCGGCGTCTACGGCAGCAGCGGCAAAGGTGGCGCCCAAAGTCGACCGTCGGAGCCGGGCTGGTCTGCCCGCATGATGTTCTCCCCCAACCACGGAGCTGACTCACGAATCGATCTCGGCTATTACGTGTATCACCTGGGCCAGGAGACCAGATATGGAGACGGTCTCGACTGGAACGAAGCTGGTCGGCTCTGGCCCGGCGAATGGTATTGCCTCGAAGGCGAAGTCGAGCTCAACACCCCCGGACTGGCCGACGGTGCCCTGCGAGCCTGGGTGGACGAGACTCCCGCATTCGATCTGTCGGGACTCGAGTTCCGCAGACCGAACGAGCCGCAGATCAAGATCGAGTCGTTCTGGGTCAACGTGTACTACGGAGGGAAATCCGTGGCGCCACAGGATCTTGGGCTCACGATCGATGAGGTGATCGTCGACACCAAGAGAATCGGCTGCGGCGAGGGCCCCGGCACCAAGAGCCCCACGGATGGTGATTTCAACGGTGATGGCTACCAGGACCAGACATGGTGGGGCGAATGTCCGGGGGGGACCTGTTTCTGGATCGAGAATCAGACGTGGTCGGGCACGACGTCGAATCGGCAGAACGGGAGCGGTGCCTGGTTCACCCTCGACACCCACCGTGTCGGGTTGGCCACTGGTGATGTCGATGGCGATGGGAAGACCGATATCATCTATCACGGGCGATGCGAAGACTCCAGCCGATGCTGGAGGGTCCATGATGCTCGCGGCGGGATGACCGAAGGAGCGAACTGGGGAGATGGCGCCAGGTTCTCGTCTCGAACGAAGACTCTCGTGCTCGGCGACTGGAACGGCGACGGACGCGACGATCTCGCATACGTGGGTCTCTGTGGAGAGAAGAACAAATCGTGTTGGAGGGTTCATCTCAGCTCGGGGAAGACACTCGAGAGCCCGACGGGGTGGGGAGCCCCGCCCGATGCGGTCATGAATCCACAGGCGGTGGACGTGACAGGCGACGACATCGACGACCTCGTTTACCAGGCACCCTGCGACGAATCAGTGTGCTGGTTCTCACAAGTGTCGACAAAGGACTCTTTCAAGGGACCGGTTGCCCTTGGACCCACGTGGGAGTCCGCGGACAACACCTACCAGTGGATCGACTTCGACGGCGACGGCGACGGCGACATCGTCTCGTGGGCAAACGGGAGGGACAATTCCTGGATCGAAGTCCGGTACACCCACGCCCTCACCCTCACCGATCCGGTCCAGCTGGCCAGCCTCGATCGTCTGATCAATGACGTCGCCATGCGTCGTCTCGCCAAGCAGTCCACGGTTCAGGCCGTCGTCCAGCTTGCTTGTGGCGAGGGGAAGACCTGCATCCGGCGATTCATGTCGCCCACCGTGGAGAGGTTCGTGGACTCCGATCGGTTCCGTGACGAGAGATGGGATCGACCGGGAGCGCCCCAGATCACCTGACCGGGTCAACCGGGGAGGATTCACGCCCTGCTCGCGAGCATCGCGTGTCGGTCAGCGCCACGATTTTCTCGCGAGCAAGTCAACCCTGTTGGCGACGACGGACCTCTTCGACGATCGAGGGGACGATCTCTTTGAGGTCTCCGAGCACGGCGTAATCGGCTTTCGTGACCATTGGCGCCTCGGCGTCCGTGTTGATGGCGAGGATGGTCTTCGAGGCCATCATCCCCACCCAGTGCTGAATGGCGCCGCTGATCCCACAGGCGATGTACAGATCGGGGGCGACAACCGTGCCGGTCTGGCCCACCTGGTCGGAATGAGGCCGCCATCCGTTGTTGGTCACCACCCGGGAGCAGCCGACAACACCGCCGAGCAGGGAGGCCAGTTCCTCGAGCGGACCAAACCCGTCCGGGCTCCCCACGCCACGGCCACCGCTGACCACCACCGGGGCGGTGGCAAGGGTGATCCCTTCGGTGGTCACCGTGCGGTCGACCACTTTGGTGACGAGGTGCTCCTCGGTGAGCGAGGGCTGGTGGACGACAGTCTGGGGATTGGTGGCCGTAGCCCCTGATATGGTTTCGACGGCATGCTCGGCGACGGTCAGCAGCTTGACCGGAGCCTCCAGAGCGGTCTCCTCGAGCAGACTGCCTCCCCACCGGGTGCGAACCAACCGCCAGGTCTCCCCCACCTTGACCTGTCGGACGTTGGCGACCATCGGGAGCCGGGTTATGGCACCGAGATGAGCCATCACCTCATTTCCTCGATCGGAGCCGATGGCCACGACCGCGCTGGGGTCAGTCGACTCGACCAGCTGCGCCAGGGCGGCGCCCCAAGCGTCGGGCCCATAGTCATCCAGATCAGGGTGAGCCACATGGTGGACCGTGGCCACACCGTGGCTGCCGAGGAGGTCCGCGTCGAGCCCGTCGCCGATCCAGGCTGCTTCGAGCCGTTCTCCCAGATCATCGGCCAGCAACCGGCCCAGGCCGAGTGCCTGCAGCGACGTCTCTTCGACGGCGCCTCGGTCATGGGTGATCAAGGCGAGAATCACTTGACCACCTGGAGGTCTTCGAGGAGATCGGCCACCGCTGAGGCATCGGCGAGGATGGTGGTCTGCGAAACCTCCTGGGGCGGCGTGATCAACCGGACCATCTGCTGGCCACTCCCGACGCGCTCCCGGTCGAAGGCCTCCACCTCGATCTTCTTGGCGTTCAACCGACCTTTCAATGTCGGATATCGCGGCAGGTTGATGCCCTCTCTGACCGCCACCACGGCGGGGAGCGGCACCTGGTAGATCTCCGAGCCCGCAGGGGTCTGCCGACGCAGCGTTGCCGATCCGTCTGACACCTCGATCCCCTTGATACCGCTCACAACAGGCCTACCGAGGGTGTAGGCGACTCTGATGCCCACTTGATATCCGCCGGCGTCGGCCGACTCATTGCCGAACAGAATGAGGTCGAAGGGACCGTCTGTCTCCAGATCCCGAATAGTCGATGAGATGGCGGTTGCAGTCGACATAGGGTCCCAGTCGGATCCATCTGTCGGAATGAGCACGGCGCGATCGGCGCCTACGGCGAGGGCCGACCTCAATTGTTCCTCGGCTTCGGGCACGCCGAGGGTCAGGACCGTGACGCTGCCGCCTCGTTCCTCTGCCAACCGCACCCCTTCTTCGACGGCGCATTCCTCATGCGGGCTGACAGTGAAGGAGAGGAGCTTGGTGTCGACCGCCTGGCCGTCCTCGCTGAGAACGATGCGGGCCCCGGGTGCGGGGACTCTCTTCACACAGACCAGGACTTTCATCCACTCATCCGATCTCGTTCTGTGTCGGAAGCGGGCCCAATAGGGGACGAGAACTGACACAGAAGTGTTGAGGACGACGGTTTCATCTACTTCATCCGCTCGTTGTCAGGGTCGAACAAGGGCGTGCTCCCGACGACGGCCACCTTCACCGGATAGGGCTCGTTCATGTATACGACCTGGAGGTCGGTCCCGACGACGGCGTACTCGGGTGGCAGATAGGCCATGAGCAGGTATTTGCCGACCGAGGGGCCGGATCCGGCGCTGGTGACCCGGGAGACCCGACCTTTGGTATCGACGATTCGGTCGCCATCCGTGGTGACGATCGGCTCATTGCCCCCCAAGGGATAACGGGCGATGCCATCGGCAGAGGTGTGATCCTCCACGGTCAGCGTGCACAGGATCGAGGCTGGACCCTCCCGGCGCGCTTTGAGATATGCCTCCTTGCCTATGAAGTCGACGTCCTTGACCTTGGGTCGGGCGAGACCCGCCTCCACCGGGTTGTACTCGGATTCGAGCTCAGCCCCCATCAATCGGTAGCCCTTCTCGAGACGACCCGTCGTCCCGTAGACTCCGGCGCCGACCGGCACGACTCCGAGGTCGAGGCCGGCCTCCCACAGTTGGCTCCACAGGGCGAGGCCGTGTTCCATGGTCGTGTAGACCTCGTAACCGAACTCGCCCACATACGAGATTCGAAAGAGCCGGGCGGGGATCGATCCTAAGGTGACCGCCATGGTGTGACCGTAAGGCAGAGCCTCATCGGAGATGTCATCGGTGGTCACCCGGCCCATGAGGTCACCGGCCCTGGGGCCCCAAACACCCACCGTGCAGATGGCGGAAGTCTTGTCCTCGAAATGGACCGTCCCGCCGTCGGGGAGGTGCCTGACAAACCAATGCTTGTCACGTGGCCCGTCAAAGCCACCGCTGATGATCCGGAAGCGCTCCAAGCCCAGACGCATCACGGTGAGATCGGCCTTGAATCCACCTTCCGGGGTGAGCAATGGGGTGTACACCGCCCTGCCCACGGCGACATCACATTTGTTCACCGTCATCTTCTCGATGTAGTCGACGACGCCGGGACCGGTGACATCGAATATGGCGAACGCAGTCACGTCCACTATCCCCACACCATCGCGCATGGCGAGATGTTCGCCGTTCTGGATCGGTGACCACCACCGAGCATCCCACTCGTGGGGGCGCTCGAGAACCGAGTATTTCTCTACCAGAGGGGCGTTCGACTCATACCAATGGGGCCGCTCCCAACCACCGGCTTCGAAATAGACCGCCCCCAACGCCGAGGTGGCGGGGTGAAAAGGGCTGGTTCTCAGGTTCCGCTCCGAGTCCCATTGCTCCCGGGGGTGGACGATGCCGTAGGTCTTGTTGAAATGCTCGGCGCATCGAGCGAGGACGTGCGCCTCGGTGCGCTGATATTCGTAGAAGCGAGCGACGTCCGAGGCATGGGGGTCGACCTCCGGGTAGCCCTGAGTCATCCATTCGGCGAGGGCGCGGCCGGTGCCGGGACCCTCCTTGATCCAGATCGCGGCACAGCTCCACAGGTTCCGAACCTCGGTCTCTCCCACCAACGGCATGGCGTCGGGGGTGAGTGAGAGCAGACCGTTGATCCCGTAACGCATCTCCGCCTCACCGAGCATTGGCATCAACTCCATGGCCTGTTCGAGTTGAGGGTCGAAGTCGTCCTGGGTGAGTGGCAGTTCGGTCGGCGACAGCCGGGCCTCGTCTATCGAGGGAATGGTATCCGGGTGGTGGAAAATCGGCCGATGGGCATAGGACCCGACCTCCATGGAGCCGGCAGTCTGACGCTCGTAACAGAACGTGTCCATGTCACGGACGATGGGGTAGCCGATCTCGTTTCCCGTCGCCTGGAGTATCTCGATGGGTCCCACGTCGATCATCTGATGCACCGCCGGTGTCAACGGGATGCTCGCCCCCGCCATGCGGGCGATGCGCGGGCTCCACACCCCGCAGGCCACCACCACGTAGTCGGCTTCGACACGGCCCCGATCGGTGATCACCGCCTTGACCGATCCATTGGCAGTCTCGATGTCGAGGACCTCGGTGTTGGGGGCAACCGTGAGCGCGTTCTTGGACATGGCACTCTCCCGCATCAGGGTTCCGGCCTGTAGTGAGTCGACCACCGACACCGAAGGTGTATAGAACCCGCCGAGAATGATCTCCTCGTTTATGAAGGGCACTCTCTCCTTGACTTCTGCCGGGGACAGGAGGTGGGATTCGATCCCCCAGGTTCTCGCCGAGGTCATCCGCCGACGCAACTCCTCCATGCGAGCCTCGGTGCGGGCGACCTCGATGCCACCGCTAGCCGTGTTGACCCCCATCTCCTGGTATTGACGTTGACTGTCCAAGGTGAGATGGGTCATCTCCTTGTTGTGATCGACCGGGAAGATGAAGTTGGAGGCATGCCCTGTGGAGCCACCCGGGTTGGGCAAAGGGCCCTTGTCCACCTGTACGATTTCTCGCCAACCCAACTCGGCGAGGTGATGGACCACGGAGTTGCCAACGATGCCCGCACCGATCACCACAACGTTTGCCGAGGGTGGTAGGTCGCTCATGGATCCTCTCTTTGTCTCGCCTGATCATACCGTCTGGTGGACCGCCTGAACTTCGCGAAAAGCTGCTTTCCAGGTGAGGTTTAGGCCGATAGTATTGGGGGCAAGTCCGACTGTACAGTACTCGTGCCACAGAGTGGTACGGGCGGGAGCACTACAGATGAGCGAAGACGAGCTGGTTCTGTCCACCCTTTCCGACGAAGAGCTCGTCGCCCAAATGCACGACGACCTCTACGACGGTTTGGCCGACGAGATCGACGAAGGCACCCGGATCCTTCTCGACCGGGGATGGAGCGCCCAGAAGGTGCTCAACGAAGCTCTGGTGGAGGCGATGCGCATCGTGGGTATCGACTTCCGTGACGGAATCCTCTTCGTGCCCGAGGTGCTGCTCGCCGCCAAGGCTATGAAGGCCGGCATGGCAGTGCTGCGGCCCCTTCTCGCCGAGACCGGCGCCGAGACCGTTGGATCGGTGGTGATCGGGACCGTCAAGGGCGACATCCACGACATCGGTAAGAATCTGGTGACGATGATGCTCGAGGGTGCCGGCTTCGAGGTCTTCGACCTGGGGATCAACACCGACGCCGAGACGTTCATCCAGGCTCTCGATGAGCACAAGCCCGACATCCTGGGCATGTCAGCCCTGCTGACCACCACCATGCCTTACATGAAAGTGGTCATCGACACCATGGTGGAGAAGGGCATCCGGGACCGATACATCGTCCTCGTCGGCGGAGCCCCGCTCAACGAAGAGTTCGGTGCCTCAGTAGGCGCCGATGCCTATTGCCGGGACGCGGCCGTCGCCGCCGACACTGCGAAGCAGATGGTCACGGAGCGGCGTGGCGCCGCCTGAGGCAGCCCCTCCCGGGGGCCGACCTCCGGACCTCGGGGGGCCGTCAGTCCTCGTCATCGGTTGCGGTGCCCTCGCCAACGAGCTACTCGAAGTCGTCTCCAGAAACGGACTTCGGAACATCCGGGTGGAGTGCCTGCCCGCCATCCTTCACAATCGACCTGAGAAGATCCCGGGGGCGGTGCGCTCCCGTCTCGAGGCCGCCAACGGGTTCGACCGGGTCTTCGTCGCCTACGGCGACTGTGGCACCGGTGGTGAGTTGGACAAGGTCCTCGAAGAGTTCGATGTGGACAGGCTCCCCGGCGCACATTGCTATCAGTTCTTCGCCGGTATCCGTGTTTTCGATGAGATGCACGAGGCAGAGCCGGGCACTCTCTACCTCACCGACTACCTGACACGTCACTTCGACCGGCTCATCTGGCGGGGGTTGGGGCTCGATCGCTGGCCAAATCTGCTGGACGACTACTTCGGGAACTACCAGCGGATCGTGTATCTCGCCCAAACCGAGGATCCGATTCTGACCGGGGAGGCCCGCCAGGCCGCAGATCGTCTCGGTCTCGACTTCGAGTGGCGCTTTGTCGGTTATGGGGAGATGGAACCCGAGCTGTTACGGATATCCCGAAGGGAAAGTGTCCGCCCATGACGCGTACCGTGACAACTGAGGGGAGGCGACCCCCCTCAAACCCCCCGCCACAGCCAAGCCCCCCGTTTCAAGCTGGGAGAGCTGTCCGCCCATGACGCGTACCGTTGTTGGCTCGGAGACCAAAGAGGTCGTCATCGGGTTCGACCAGCCCTTTGTCATCATCGGGGAAAGGATCAATCCCACAGGGCGCAAGCTCCTCGCCGAGGAGATGAGAAGCGGCGACTACTCACGGGTGAGCGCCGACGCCATCGCCCAAGTCGAGGCCGGAGCTCACATGCTCGACGTCAACGCCGGCATCCCGCTTGCCGACGAGCCCGTGATCCTGGCCGAGGTGGTGCAACTGGTGCAGTCGATCACAGACGTCCCTCTTTCGATCGACTCATCGATCGTCGCCGCACTGCAGGCAGGCCTGTCCGTTTACAGAGGCAAGGCCCTGGTCAATTCGGTCACCGGTGAGGAGGAGAGACTGGAGGCTGTGCTTCCATTGGTGGCCAAACACGGGGCGGCGGTGGTGGCTATCAGCAACGATGAGACCGGAATCTCGGAGGATCCCGATGTTCGATTCGAGGTGGCCAAGAAGATCGTGCACCGGGCCGCCGACTTCGGCATCTCCGGCGAGGACATCGTCGTCGACCCTCTGGTCATGCCGATCGGCGCCATGCCCACCGCCGGTCAACAGGTTTTCCGGCTCACCACGCGTCTCCGTGACGAGTTGAAGGTGAACACCACAGTTGGCGCCTCCAACATCAGTTTCGGGCTCCCCCACCGAATCGGGGTCAACGCAGCATTCCTGACCATGGCCGCGGCCAGCGGCCTCACCTCCGCCATCACCAACCCCTTGGAGCCGGAGATCCGTCAGGCGGTCATGGCCGCCAACGTGCTCAACGGAAACGACCCGGACTGCATTGCCTGGATCAAGATGCATCGCCAGCCGAGCGACGGCGGTGAGGGCGGTCGTCGCCGCACCGGCCGCCGCGCCAAGTCATGACCCCCGGCGAGGACGGTGTCCGCGTCCTCTTCACCCCGTCGGGGCGGCAGGGTGACTTCCCCTCGGGAGTGAACGTCCTCGACGCCGCCCGCTCGCTGGGCGTCGATCTCGACTCCATCTGCGGTGGTCGGGGCATATGTGGCCGCTGTCAGGTGCAACTGGGGTCATCCAAGAGCATCGCGCTGGACCCGGCCAGGGTCTCAGAGCCCAACCTCGTGGAGCTGAACTACCGGGGTGCGCGTCCCCAGCTCGAGGGACATCGGCTCGGTTGTCAGATGAGAGTGCTCGATGATGTCGTCGTCGACGTTCCAGCAACCAGCCAGGTGCATCGCCAGGTGGTGAGAAAGCGACCTGAGGTCCCGGCCATCGACGTCGACCCGGTGGTCAGGCTGTTCTACGTCGAGGTCCCCGAGTCGATACTCGGAAACGCAGCCAGCGACCAACGTCGGCTTCTCGTCGCCCTGGAGGACGAATGGAAACTCACTGGGCTGAGGCTCGATCCCCGGGCCCTGGCCGACCTGCAAGTGGCCCTGGTTGAGGGAAAGTCTGCGGTCACGGTGGCCGTCCACGACGAAACCGACATCACCGCGGTGTGGCCGGGGTTTCACGACCGCGGCCTCGGAGTGGCATTCGATGTGGGCTCCACCACCATCGCCGGCCACCTCTGTGACCTCCTCACCGGAGAGATCCTGGCCACCCATGGAGCGATGAACCCCCAGATGCGGTTTGGTGAGGACGTGATGAGCCGGGTCTCCTACGTCATGATGAACGAGGGTGGGGCAGCCGAGTTGACCCGAGTGGTTCAAACGGCGATCGATGACGCCGTGGGTGCGCTCGTATCCGAAGCTGGTGTGGCCCGGGAAGAGATCCTCGAGGCAGTCCTTGTGGGAAACCCGATCATGCATCACCTCTTCCTCGGGCTCGACCCCACACCACTCGGGGCGGCACCATTCAGTCTGGTCACCGACGAGGCGGTTCGGGTCGACGCTTCCGAGCTCGGGATCTCAATACATCCGCGAGGGCGGGTCTATGTGCTTCCGTGCGTGGCCGGCCATGTCGGTGCCGATGCCGCCGCCGCCATGCTCTCCGAGGCTCCGCACAAGAGCACGGAGATCCAACTCCTCGTCGACGTCGGCACCAATGCCGAGATCGTCCTGGGGAACTCGGAGCGAATCCTGGCAGCATCGAGCCCCACCGGGCCCGCCTTCGAGGGAGCTCAGATCTCGGCCGGTCAACGGGCCGCTCCTGGGGCCATCGAGCGAGTCCGAATCGACAGAGCCACCTTCGAGCCCAGGATCAGGCTGGTGGGAGGTGAGAGTTGGTCCGATGAGGACGGGTTCTACGCCGAGACCCAACGAACACCGGTAACCGGCATCTGTGGCTCGGGCATCATCGAGGCCATCGCTGAGCTCTATCTGGCCGGAGTCGTCAATGAAGATGGGGTGATCACCGGCGAGCTGGACACGGACCGGTTGGTGGAAGATGGGCGAACTTATGCCTATGTCCTCTGGGCCGATCCCCAGATCCTGGTCACACAGGGCGACGTGCGGGCCATCCAACTGGCCAAGGCGGCCCTCTTTGCCGGGGCCCGGCTGCTCATGGACCACTACGGCACAGATAACGTTGACCAGATCCGTCTCGCCGGAGCGTTCGGCAACCACATAGACCCCGAGCACGCCATGATCCTCGGGATGATCCCCGACTGCGACCTCGCCTCGGTCTCCGGTGCCGGCAACGCAGCCGGGTCCGGGGCGATCATGGCGCTGCTCAGCAAGACCGCGCGCAACGAGGTGGAACGCCTCGTCGCCAGGGTGGAGAAGGTCGAAACCGCCACAGAGCCGAAGTTCCAAGAGCACTTCGTGGCCGCCTTGGGCATACCCCACAAGACCGCTCCCTATCCCCGGCTGGCCAGTGCCGTCGACCTTCCTGAGCGTCTGGCGGCGACCGGGAGGAGACGCACCGGGCGGAGGTCACGGAGATGACTGAAAGATCGGGGCGTAGACGAGGTGGTGGCCGGGCGGCACGACATGCGAGCAGGTCTGCCGCCACGGAGCTACTCCCCTATCTGACCCGGTCGATCCCTCCATATGAGATCCTCGGAGATGACGGCTTGACCGTGATCGAGCAAAATGCGGAGACCATCCTCGAGGAGGTCGGTGTCGAGATCGTCGACTTCCCGGAGGCTCTGGGGATCTTCGAGTCGGCAGGGGCCAACGTCGACGGGACCAGGGTGCGCTTCCCCAAGGGGATGTGTCGCGATCTGGCGGCGACCGCCCCGAACCAATTCGTTCAACATGCCCGCAACCCGGAACGGTCGGTGACCATCGGCGACCCTCACATGGTGTTTGCCCCGGCCTACGGGTCGCCATTCGTCCGCGACCTGGAGGAGGGCCGTCGCTACGCCACGATCGAGGACTTCCGCAATTTCGCACGACTCACCTACATGTCACCCCAGCTTCACCACGCTGGAGGAACACTCTGCGAGCCGGTCGACCTCCCGGTCAACAAACGGCATTACGACATGGTCTACAGCCACATCAAGTACAGCGACAAGCCCTTCATGGGATCGGTGACGGCGCCGGAGCGAGCCCGGGACACCGTCGACATGGCCCGAATCGTGTTCGGCGAGGAGTTCGTGGCGGAGAACACGGTGATCCTGTCGCTGTGCAACGCCAACTCTCCGCTCTCCTGGGATCGAGCCATGCTCGGCTCTGCTCAGGTCTACGCCGACAACAACCAGGCAACGATGCTGACACCGTTCATACTCGCCGGCGCCATGGCCCCGGTGACAGTGGCGGGGACTGCAGCCCAGACCCTGGCCGAAGCCCTGGTCGGCATCGCCTTCACCCAGATCGTGAGGCCCGGAGCTCCCGTCGTGCTCGGTTCGTTCGCCAGCTCGATGTCGATGCAGTCCGGGGCACCGACGTTCGGCACCCCGGAGCCGGCGCTGGTCCTGTGGGTGATGGCCGCGTTGGCCCGCCGTCTCGGTGTGCCCTTTCGCAGTGGCGGCAACCTGACGGCTTCGAAAATCCCGGATGCCCAAGCCGCCTACGAGAGTGCGGCGACCTTCTTCCCCACCATGACGGCAGGAGTCAACTTCGTCCTCCACACCGCGGGCTGGCTGGAGGGTGGCCTGGTGATGGGCTACGAGAAGTTCATCCTCGACGCGGACATGGCGGGTATGGCTGCTTCTCTCGTCGCCGGAGTCGACCTGTCGGACAACGGTCAGGCGATGGAGTCCCTGCTGGCGACGGGCCCAGGACAGCATTATCTGGGCACGGAGCACACCCTGGCCAACTTCGAGAATGCGTTTTGGCGTGCCGAAACACCGGACAGCAACAGCTTCGAGCAGTGGGAGTCGGAGGGCAGTAGAGATGCGGTGACCCGAGCCCATGAGCGCTGGCGACAGATGCTCTCCGACTACGAGTCGCCACCGCTCGATGACGACATCGATCACAGCCTGCAAACCTGGATGGAGGAGCGCAAGGACTCCTTCCCGGACTCGGATATCTCATGAGCACGAGAGCCCCGAAGACCACCGGTCTGCAGCCGGCCGAGATCGAGGCAATCCGGACCGCGCTCCAGACGCCGAAGTACGAGTTGATCCCGCTGAAGAACGTGCTCGAGCAGTCGGAATATCTGCCAGACGGGGCGACCGTCTCGGTTACGGCATCACCGCAGAAGGGGATGATGGCGACGATCGACCTGACCATCGAGTTGAAGAACCGGGGATTTGATCCGATCCCACATCTCTCGGCACGCCTGACCTCTGCCCGGGCGGAGTTGGAGGAGATTCTCTCCCGCCTCGACCACGCCGGAATCCGCAAGGCCTTCGTGGTGGGTGGCGACGCCGAGGATCACGGCGAGTTCTTCGACGGATTGGCCTTGCTCACCGCCATGGAAGAAATCGGGCACGGGCTGACCGAGATCGGTATCCCGGGTTATCCGGAGGGACATCACATCGTCGACGTGCCCACCATCACCAAAGCGCTGGAGGACAAGCTCCCTTACGCCTCTTACATCACCAGCCAGATATGTTTCGTCCCCGATGCCATCTCGGAGTGGGTGAACGGGTTGCGAGAGTCGGGGATCGGTCTCGGCGTCTATATCGGGATTCCGGGAGTGGCCGAGCTGACCAAGCTGATCTCATTGTCGCTGCGGATCGGGGTGGGCCCTTCCGCTCGGTTCCTCTCCAAGAACAAGAGTCTCGCCGGCAGGCTGGTCAGACCGGGCGGCTACAGCCCAGACGATCTCATCGTCGGCCTCGCCCCCCTCCTTGCCGACCCCGTCGCCAACATCGCAGGCTTCCACGTCTACACCTTCAACCGTGTCGAGACCACCGAAAAGTGGCGACACGAGATGTTGGAAGCTCTGGAATGAGCCCGTTTTGTGAGGAAGCTGGTGGGGTCCGGTCCCGTGCCATTGTCAGTACGGGCTGTCGACACCACCGCTCGCCACGTAGACACTCTTGCGCTGGGTGTAGTGGTCGATGGCAGCCAGGCTGTTCTCGCGGCCTATCCCTGACTGCTTGTACCCCCCAAAGGGCATCTCGATAGGCGTCAGGTTGTAGGTGTTGATCCAGATGGTCCCGGCCTGAAGCGCCGCCGCCACACGATGAGCGCGTTCCAGGTCTTTGGTGAACACCCCCGCCGCCAGGCCGAACTCGGTGTCGTTCGCCCGAGCCACCACCTCGTCCTCATTCTCAAAGCCGAGCACGGTCATGACCGGGCCGAAGATCTCTTCGCGGACGATCGCCATGTCATCGGTGCACCCGTCGAAGATCGCCGGTTCAACGAAGAACCCGGCGTCGAGGCCATCCCGTATCACCCGTTGGCCGCCCGCAAGCAGCTCTGCTCCCTGGGCGAGCCCGGAATCGATATAGCCAAGGACCTTGGACATGTGCTCCTCCGAGATCAACGCACCGACGTGGGTTGCCAGGTCGAGCGGGTCTCCGATGACCATCTTCTCGGTTCTGCTCTTCAGACGGGAAATGAATTCAGCGTGGATTTCCTCTTCCACGAAGACCCGGGTCCCGTTGGAGCAGACTTCGCCTTGGGTGTAGAAGTTGCCGAGGAGCGCAGCCGACACGGCGTCGTCGATGTCGGAGTCGGAGAACACGATGAGGGGTGACTTGCCCCCGAGCTCGAGGGTCACGTGCTTGAGCGTGGACGCCGCCGCCGCCATCACCTTCCGCCCTGTGCCCACCTCTCCGGTGAGCGACACCTTCCTGATCTCAGCATGCGTCGTCAGCATCTCTCCGACCCGGTGATCACCGTTCACCACGTTGAAGACACCAGGCGGCACTCCCGCTTCGATATAGATCTCCGCCAGGAGCATCGCCGTGATCGGGGTCAGCTCGGCCGGCTTGAAGATCATCGAGTTCCCACAGGCGAGCGCGGGAGCCGACTTCCAGGATGCGATCTGGATGGGATAGTTCCACGCCCCTATTCCCGCGCAAACGCCCAGAGGCTCCCGGCGGGTATAGGCGAATGGGCCTCCGAGATCGAAGAACTCTCCGTGGATGGTGGGCGCCATCCCGGCGAAATACTCGAGGCACTCCGCGGCCGAGATCACATCGACGGTCAACGCCTCCGAGATCGGCTTCCCGGTATCAAGGACTTCCTCACGGGCCAACTCGTCGTTCCGCTCCCGGAGCAGGGACGCGGCCCGATTGAGAATGCGACCCCGCTGGGCAGCGGGAAGGGCCGACCACGCCTCGAATCCCTCTCCAGCCGATTGCACCGCCCCGTCGACGTCGGCAACGGAGGCCTGACCCACTCGGGCCACCACTTGCCCGGTCGCCGGATTGATCGAGTCGAAGGTCTCACCTGAGGTCGCAGCGACCTTCTCCCCGTGGATGAAGAGTCCGATCTCACGCATCAGCCGATGCCCAAGCTATGCCGGCGCAGTGCAAAGTGCGGGTCCGCTGACGGACCCGCACTCTGTCGACGATGGTAGGAGCTCTCGGTTCAAGGCAGCCAGGCGCTCCAGACGTCCTCGTAGTCGGCGACCCACTGCTCCGCAACGGCAGCGGGATCTTCGCCGTCGATCTCCACCGCCGGCAGCATCTCCAGCTGGTCCTCGGTGGTGATGGTGAATGCCTCGAGGAAGGCGAACACGTCCGGGTCTTTCTCCTCCAGCGCCCCGGAGGCCGCCTTGAACAGGACATCCTCTGGGTAGTCACAGTCCACGCCGCCGTCACCGGCTGCTGCGCTGGCGCCGCATTCCTCCGTGTACGCCGGAAGCTCCACGTTCACCAGGTCGTACGCGGCCACAGCAGCGGTCGGCGTCCACCAGTACATGACGATGGGCTCCTCTGCGGCCACCCTGGCGTCGAGCTCGGCGACGGTCGCCGGCTCCGAGCCCGAGAACACCACCTGGAGCGGTAGCCCAAGGTTTTCGATGATCTGCTCGTCATACTGTGAATAGGAAGGATCGGTGCCCAGGAAGCGGCCCTGGTCGCCGGTCTCCGCCGTAGCAAACAGCGAGGCCAGCCCGGGATCCTGGAATCCCTCCCAGGTGGCCAGCTCGGGATTTTCTTCGATCACATAGCTCGGAACGAACCACCCGATCTTGCCGACCGCGCCCAGTTCACCGAGGTTCACGACTGAGCCCTCATCGATGAATGCCTGCTCGTCTTCGGTCACGCCGGAGGGCCAGATCTCGAGGACCGCGTCGACGGTTCCGTCGGCCATGCCGGTGAACATCGCGTTCTCGTCGATCTCGGTGAGCTCAACCGTGTTGCCGAGTTCCTGCTCGATGATGACCTTGGCTACCTCGGCGTTGAGGCGCGAAGCCGTCCACGGATTCACCACCAAGTTGACCGTCGGATCGTCACCGCCGTCGCCGGCCCCGTCACCACAGGCGGCGGCGACCACCGCCAGGCCGATGACGACGCTGAGGAGTTTTTTCATGTTTCTGATCTCCAGTTCGATGAACTGATCGGGCGCTCCCCGCCCGGTCCATACCGTTACCCTAACGACCATGGACCCCCAGTGCCTCACGGTAAGCGAGCTGTGGAAGGTGTTCGGATCGAAACAGATCCGTGCGCTGGAGCTTGCGGAGTCGGGAGGGACCAAGGAGGAAATCCTCGAAGACACCGGATGCACGATCGCAGTGCGTGACGTGTCATTCGACGTCCGCCGTGGCGAGACCTTTGTCGTCATGGGTCTATCGGGCTCGGGGAAGTCGACGCTGATCCGCTGCGTCGCTCGTCTCATCGAGGCGACACGGGGAACGGTGGCTCTCGACGACGAGGACCTGACCGGGATGGGCGAGGAGTCCTTGCGCCGGGTTCGCCGAGAGAAGATGTCGATGGTGTTCCAGCATTTCGGGCTCCTGCCCCACCGCCGGGTGATCGACAACGTCGCCTACGGGCTCGAGATCCAGGGGATCCCCAAGGAGGTGCGGCGGGCTCGCGCCATGGAGGTGCTCGAGGTGGTGGGCTTGAAAGGCTGGGGAGACCATTATCCCCAGGAGCTCTCCGGTGGAATGCAGCAACGGGTCGGGCTGGCACGGGCTCTCGCCGTCGACCCGGAGATCCTCTTCTTCGATGAGCCGTTCTCGGCACTCGACCCCCTGATCAGACGGGACATGCAAGACGAGCTGTTGCGACTTCAAAACGAGCTGCAGCGAACCATCGTCTT
Source organism: Acidimicrobiia bacterium (assembly GCA_036374335.1). GTDB lineage: Bacteria > Actinomycetota > Acidimicrobiia > Spongiisociales > ZC4RG35 > JANQRA01. The sequence goes on along the minus strand of DASUUC010000068.1, from coordinate 1,373 downwards.
CATAACCCACGACTTCGCCGAGGCGATCAAGCTCGGTGACCGGATCGCCATCATGAAAGACGGCGCCCTCGACCAGATCGGAGAAGCCGCCGATCTGATCACCCACCCGGCCACCGATTACGTCAAGGAGTTCACCAAAGACATCCCCAAAGCAAAGGTGCTCAAAGTGGGCGACGTCATGCAGGCTACCGATGGCAATCGTGCGCGTGGCTCGGTGCCCGCTACGGCCACGATCGACTCTGTGCTACCCGAGCTGTTGGTCAACTCGACTCCGTTGGCAGTGGTCAATGATGAAGGAGTCGAGGTCGGTGTTGTCGACAGGAAGGCGGTCGCCCGGGTGCTGGAAGGATGACGGCGCAGGCGCCCCCGATCGGGAGTCTCATCTCCACCGGTGCCCTGCGCCGCGCCCTGCCATGGCTGGTTCTCGTCGGTGGAGTGGTACTCCTCCAACTGGCCTTCGCCGGCATCGAAACCTTCCCCGCGGCGTTGGAGACGTTCTTCTCCGATCCGGTGGATGCCATCGGGAGCTGGATGAGGTCCAACCGTCGGACGCATCCCTTCATGACCGGGTTCTTCACGCCGCTGACCGATGCCCTCAACTGGCTGATCCGGGGTTTCGAGGACCTGTTGCTCTGGTTCCCGTGGTATGTCCTCGTCGCCGCGGCGTTCCTGATCCCGGCCCGAGTCGGGATGTGGAAACACGGCTTGGTGGCCGCGGGTGCCCTGCTCTACACCGGCCTGGTCGGTCTCTGGGAGCCGACAATGGCGACATTCGCGTTGATGTCGACCGCGGTGCTGATTGCGGTCATAATCGGTCTTCCCTTCGGCGTCGCCAGCGCCCTCCGGCCCGGGATAGAGAAGAGCACGCGGCCGATCCTCGACGCCATGCAAACGGTGCCCGCCTTTGTCTATTTCCTTCCCCTGATTGCACTTGTCGGCATCGGTTCCCTCAACGCAGCGATCGCCACGGTGATCTATGCCCTGCCACCCGTGGTACGACTCACCACTCTGGGTATACGTCGTGTACCGTCACAGACGGTGGAGGCATCCCGGGTCTTCGGTTCCACCACCCGCCAGACCCTCCTCAAGGTGCAGCTCCCCATCGCGATGCCCACCATCCTCACCGGGCTTTCTCAAACCATCATGATGGCCCTCGGCATCGTCGTCCTCGCCGCTCTCGTAGGCGCTGGTGGGCTGGGCGACAACGTGTTCCAGAGTCTGTCGGCGCGACGGACCGGGCGGGGGATCGCCGCAGGTCTCGCCATCGTCGCCGTGGCCATGGTGCTCGACCGGGTATGGCGGAGTCTGGCGGTCCTCGATCCGATGCAGCGGATATCGCGGCGATGGCGGCTGATCGGACTCGGTGCTCTTGT
>DASUUC010000067.1:0-8811 GCA_036374335.1 Acidimicrobiia bacterium | reverse complement strand
TCAGCTCGTCGTCGGGCATCGTCGTGGTGGACCCACCCGACTCCGGCGCGAGCTCGGCTCCCATCTCCGCGAGCGACACCGGATCGGATCTGTTGCCGGCATCACCGACTACTTCGAAGACCACGAAATAGTTCTTGGGCTCCAGTTCGGTGCGAAGCCCGAAGCTGCCATCTCCCCGGTCGAGCAGGGGAAGGACCAGGGATGGATCGTCTTCGAACGTGAAGTGGGCCACGACCGACTCCGGCGAGCCAGAGACCTCGACCTCGATTTCGATGACCATCACCACTTCGTCGATCGACTCGACCGTCGCCGTGGCCGTTCCGAAGACTCCACCAAGAATGACCGCGGCGAGGAGTGCTCTCACGCCACCCACTCCCCGCGTGCGATGAGGAGGTCCTTCAACAGGTCGGGGCGGTCGGTCACCAATCCGTCGACGCCCATGTCGAGAAGGCGGGTCATCTCCCCTGGATCGTTGACCGTCCAGACATGAACCTGCAGGCCTGCCGCATGGGCGCTTGCCACCAATCTCTCGTCAACGACCCTCACCCCCCGCATGTGGGTTGGAAGCTGGAGGGCATCTGCCTGCCCGCCTGCCTGTCGGCCCAACCGGGAGGCGAGCACCCATAGCCGGGCAAGGGTTGACCCGACCGACGTCGGAACCCGGCCATTGGTGATGGCCCGAAACTTGGCGAGTCGGGCATCGGAGAACGAGCCGACGATGAGTCGGTCATGCACCCCCAGGGCGTCGAGGGTCGCGGCGAGTGGCTCGGCCAGCTCGTCACTCTTCAAGTCCAGGACTACCGAAGTGTCGGGGAACGTGGTCAGCAGCCACTCGAGGGTGGGAACCCTGGCACCGAGCTCTCGGTAGGGATAGCCCTCTACCGTCGAGTGGCGGTACCCGGCGTCGAGGGACTGCAGCTCTTCGAGGGTCAGGTGCTCGACCGGTCCGGTGGCGTTGGTGGTGCGGTCGACGGTCGGATCGTGGAAGCACACGAGGACGTCGTCGGCGGTGAGGTGCAGGTCAGTCTCGAAATGACGGTATCCGAGCTCGTACGCCGCCTGGAAGGAGGTGTCGGTGTTCTCGGGCCAGAGGACCCGGCTGCCCCGATGAGCGATCGGTACAGGTGGGCGCCACCTCTCGGGGTCGAGACTCATGCCAACACGGTAAACGCGCTCAGTGGCCATCGAAACAGTCGAAAACCCCACCAACACAGAAAAGCGGCGGGTCTATGACCCGCCGCCTGTAGAAGGTCGAGTTCCGGCTGGTTACTGCGATACCCGGTCCTTCAGCCCTTTCGAGGCGCTGAAGTTTGCGTAGTTCCTCGCCGGAATCGTGATGGTCTCTCCTGTCGCCGGATTGCGGCCCTGGCGCTCCGAACGACGCTTGACTGCGAAGCTGCCGAAGCCGGTGATGTTCACCTTGCGGCCAGCATCCAGCTCAGCAGCGATGATCCCTTCCCCATCCTTGGTGGAGAAGAGGTGGTCAATGATCTCTGTGGCCTGTGCCTTCGAGATGTCCGCTTTCGTGGCGAGCTTGTCAGCCATCTCGGATTTGTTCACGACGCCTCCTTGTGGGTCGATGGTTTCGCGGCTTTTCTGCTGCGACGATGATGTCCACGATAGGCCATATCCCAATGGATACCGACGTTTTCCGTCGTTTACGATTCGCGAGGCCAAGGAGGGCTCATGACCACCAAATACGAACTCGACGGCGATGTGGCCGTCGTCACACTCGATCGTCCGCAGCGATTCAACGCCATCGACGCCGAGCTGTCGGCGTCAATCGTCGCCGACATGTCTCGAGCCGGCGAGGAGGCGAGGGCGGTCGTCTTGACCGGAGAGGGCAAAGCTTTCTGCTCGGGAGCGGATCTCTCCGGATTCGTCGACGAGTACGAAAACGGAGGCCCCGATCTGGCCACGCACCTCGACGAGGAGTTCCATCCCATGGTCCACGCCATCGGGGGATGCACGGTGCCGGTGGTGGCCGCCGTCAACGGCGCCGCGGCAGGTGCAGGAATGGGACTGGCCTTGGGCTGCGACATCAGGATCATGGCGGAGTCGGCCTATCTGACCTCGGCATTCACCGCCATCGGCCTGGTCCCCGATTCGGGGACCACCTGGCTGATGCCGCATCACGCCGGGACCTCGATTGCATTGGAGATGGCGCTGACCAATCGCCGGATGTCCGCTTCGGAGGCGTTGGAGCGGGGTTTGTGCGCTGAGGTCACCCCTGATGACGAGGTGGTGGGCAAGGCCATCGAATATGCCGCCAAACTCGCCGACCTCCCTACCGACGCCCTGGTCACGACCCGTCAGCTGATCTACGGGTCATCGCGGCTCACTTTTGCGGAGGGACTCGAAGCCGAAAAGAGGGAGCAGGGTCGTCTCGGCAAGACTCCCGAGCATCGGGAAGGCGTCATGGCCTTCCTGGAGAAGCGCAAGCCCCATTTCAAGGTTTGATGGCCGGCTGACCTGCTCGAACCGAGGGCGCTGGACTCCGCTGAGCGGTGGCCGCAACCCTGGGTCCGCGTCTACCGCCTGCCCCGGTCGAACCGAGGGCGCTGGACTTCGCTGAACGGTGGCCGCAACCCTGGGTTCGCGTCTACGGCCTGACCAGATAGATGTCCAGCGTGATCTTGCCGCCGGCGCCGTGGCCAAAGGCCACGGCGACCTCGTTGTTGAGCCAGGCGAGGTCTTCGTTGCCGGTCTCGAAGACGATCAGTTCCTTGGGGTCGGCCGACCGATCCTCGTTCGCGATCGAAACTCCAATCGCTCGATAGGAGACGCTTTCCCGCTTCTCGCCGATGGTGGCGTGGATGTCGAGAGTCATGTTGGCGTCGGAGCGAACCGTGACGTAGTCGACGCCTCTCACGGGACGCTCGCCATCCCAGTGCTCACTGGTGGCAGTGCCCTCGAACGGGAAGTCGATCCGCATTCCCGTCGGTGCCTTACCGATGACGTTCATTCCGAGATCGGCCTCGACGGTGCAGAACTTCTCGAGTGACGGCATGTCGTTTCCTCTCTGAGATGGCAGAAAGGATCACGCTAGCCGCGACTCACCAAGCAAAGCCCGGACCTCCTCGTCACTGGTCTGGGCGAAGTTCTTGTACCACACCCCAACCGCTCCGAAGCTGCGTGGTCTGGCGAGGACCACGAAGCGAGACGCCATTCTCTCCAGGTCCTCCATCCCTTCCCGAGGAGCCACCGGAACAGCCACCCACACCGCGGCGGCCCCTTTCTCACCCAACACTCGGATGGCCGCCCGTGCAGTCGAACCGGTGGCCAGGCCATCGTCCACGACTATGGCGGTGTGTCCAACCGGGGAAAGCGGCGAAGCCACCGACCTGTAGGCCTTGACCCTGGATTCCAGCTCTCGTCGTTCACGGCTGACTACGGAGGCAAAGGTCTCTTCGTCGATCCTTGCCAATCTGAGGACGTCCTCGTTTCGGACCACCACGCCTCCCTCGGCGATGGCGCCCATGGCCAACTCGGGTTGAAAGGGAACTCCCACTTTTCGGACAACGAGAACGTCGAGGGGGCAGTCGAGGGCGCGGGCCACTTCGTAGGCCACTGGAACCCCGCCTCGGGGCAACGCGTAAACAAACGGATCTGATGGATGGAAATCGGCCACCTCGGCCCCCAGGAGCACCCCGGCATGGTGTCGATCACGGAATCTCATCTCAGCCGTAGCGGCCGACGTATCTCTCCAGCCAGGGCATGACATCGTCGAGGTATCCGGACGCCTCGTCTACGGGGAGGGTGCGGCCGGCATAGTTCATCAGCATGATCTGGCGGGCGGCGTGGAACCCGTCCAACTGCCTCTCGTCAACGACCGGCCAGGGGGCAACCGACTCGAATCCCTTTCGGAACGCAGCACGGATGTCCGCTTTCATCTCGCTGTTCCGGGACGAATAGAGGCAGATCGAGGCGTCCTGTGCGGGTAGCGCCCACATCACGTCCTCGAAGTCGAGTGCATATAGCCTGCTGCTGGCAACGTGGACGTTCCACTCATGGAGGTCGCCGTGGACCACCTGAGGGACCGCGCTGGCGTAGGAGTCGTCGAGGACGCCCTGGGCCAGCCTTATCGCCCTTCTGATGGTCGTGGCTCGGGGACCAGTGAACAGATGCCCATACTTCGGGTTTTGGATGATCACCGGGTCGAAGTCCTGCCGGTAGTAGAAGACCTCGTCCCATAGTCGCATCCGCTCTGGCGTCGGCGGCATCCAGGTTCGACCGTGCTGTTGCAGCGAGGCACACATCGAGCCGAGCAACCGATAGGCGAATGGTCCCGAGCCGTCACCCATGGGTCGTCCCGGCACCCATGAGAAGAGAACACACGCTCGTTCCTTCTCGATTGACTCGTCGAATTCGTCGACGATCAGCTTCCCCTCGGACGTAGCGATCGGCTGAACCACGTCCAACTCGGTCTCCTTGCGGATGGCGTCGAGCCAGGAAACCTCGATCTCGATATTGGAGCGATAGTTGGCATGCGGTGTCCCGACCCGGAGCACCATCTGGTTCCCGTTATCCGCCACGACACGGAACATCACGTTGGAATGGGTGACCAGATGCTCGATTTCGCGATGTGTGAACGCATAACGACTCAGGACCCTCTCCGCGAGCGGAAGGAGCCGCGTTGCCTCGGCTTGTGACCTGGATACGTCCATATCGGGGGCAAGGGTTGATGCCCGCCTCTAATTCTGGTCGAAGTCGACCTCAGGGCATAGGGACTTGGTCAGGGACTTCCGACCCAATTAATCGATCGCCCCGTCGGCGGTGCCACCCGTCCCAAAGGGCCAACATCGACGGCAATACCAGTACTGCGGCGAGAAGCGACAGGCCAATGGCATAAACCGTCACCTGTCCCATCTGGCGAAACGGGGTCAGGCTCGACGTGATCAAGACACCGAATCCCGCCATCGTGGTGAAGGCAGAGCCGGCCAGGGCTCCCCCGGTGTGTCGCATGGTCAGGCGCATCGCTGTGTCCATGTCCTGGTTGGCGCGTCGATCCTCCTGGAAGCGACGGGCGATGTGGATCGTGAAGGGGACCCCGATTCCGATCGAGAGGGCGGCGATAGTGGCTGTGACCGGACCAAACGGAATGTCGGTGGCAAACATGAGTCCGTATGTCCATAGGACCACCAGTGCCACCGGGGCGATGGTGATCAGACCGAGGAACCAGCGTCTCGACTCGAGATAGAAGCTGATCATCAGCACCAGAGCGGCCACCCCGATGGTTATGAACAACGAAGAGCTCTGTGATGCCGTCAGCTCGTTGACGACCGCGTCGCCGATGATGTTGTCGGAGGTGGCGATCGCTGACGCACCCACGTCGGTGACCGGGCCAAATGCGCTGTCCAGACCCTCACGGAGTTCGGTTACATCCTCGCCCGCGGTGGTCGTGATATCCCACAAGAGGGCGTCGAGTTCGCCATCCTGAATCGAGACGACGCCCGACGCCTCCTCGGGAGCCGCCGACAAGAGGGCCTCGTAGAGCGGAGTCACGTCGGCTTCTTCGGGGACCGTCAGATCTGGGCCCAGCCCCACCTGCTCGGCGGCGGCGAGGACTTCAGGCGGAGCCGCCTGGGGCCCGCCTGAGAGCAGCTGGCCTAGGACGGCTATCGGCGAACTGGCATTGGCGAAGTCGCCCTGGCTGGTCTCGATGGTCGACACGTCCTCGACTCCAGCGAGTTGGGCGTTCGCGGTGACCAGGGCGTTGTGGACAGAACCGTTTATCGGCTGGTCCGCTGTGGCCTCGACGAGGACTTGGGTCTGTTCCCCGAAACCACCTCCGAAGTCATCGGCCAGGATCTCCAGGGTTCCCACGTACTCGGAGTCGTCGGGAAGAAAGTCGGTGAACGAGAACCGCGTCTCCAATTGGGTGAAGCCGTAGAACCCGGCTGCGCCGAGGACCAGAGCGATGATGAGTGTCGGGATCGCGGCGTGCTCAGCCAGGACAGCGAGCTTTTCCATGATCCTCGGGAGAAGACGGTCGCCATGCGCCTGCAGGGACTGCACGGGGAGTTTCCCGTTCCGCTCCGCTCTGCGGTCGAGGAGGATCCTCACCGCCGGGACAAACGTCAGCATCAACAAGAAGGCGACGACGATTCCCACGGCGGCGAGGATGCCGAAGTCCTTGAGCGCGGGAACGGGATTGAAGACATTGGTCAGAAACCCGATGACGGTGGTGACTGTCGCCAGGAAGAGGGCGATGCCAACCGAAGTCACCGCACCCGTCATCGCGCCATCCACGTTCTCGCCTTGACCGATCTCCTCCCGATATCGAGAGGTGAGGTGGATCGCGTAGTCAACGCCAAGACCGATGAGGAGGATCGGGACGATCTGGGTGGGTGCCGAGAATGCGTCGATGAGACCTACCCGCTCGAGGAGGTAGCCCGCACCCTGCATGATGCCGATCGCCATGACAATGGTCAGCAAAGTCAGCAGCGTGTCGGTGATGGTGCGGCGCGAGGATTCAAACCAACTGCCCTCCCTGCCCGGTGACAGCCAATAGACGAAGAGCAGGATGAGGAGGATCACCGCGAAGGCGAGGGCGAACAGCTGGCCGACCTCACTGGTGAAGTCGTCGACACCGGTTAGCAGCAGAGCGAAGGAGAAAGGCCGGATCTCGAGATCGGTCTCGATCTGCTCCAGGTCGGCAGCCATGGCGCCTTCGATCTCGACCTGGTTGGTGAACTGCTCGTCGGCAGTGTCACCCGGATAACCGCCGACGAAGGCGAGGATCATGCCTCCCGAAGCTGATACGGTCTGCTCGTCGAAGTCCTGGGATGCCAGCCTTCGCAGGAATGAGACCTGCTCCGGCGAGGTGTTGGCCGGATCGAGGGAGGCGACATAGAACTGCTTGACCATGTCGTCGGTCATCTGCTCGACGCCAAGACCCTGAGCGGCCATCGCCTGTTCCACCCCGGAGAGGTAGTGGACGACCCCCGGTTGCTGTTCGCTCTCGGTGATCGAGTCGCCGACGTCGGAAGAGCGAATGGTCTCGGCTGTGGCCATGGCGGTTTCGAGGCCCTCCACCGTTATGACGTCTCCGCCCTCTTCACGCAAGATCACCTGGACGGTCGTGCCGGTGCTCTCGTCACCGAACTTCTCAGCGATGCGCTCCTGGGCGGATATCTCGGCGCTTTCCGGGGCGAAACCCTCGTTGCCGCTGGCGATCTCGACCTGTCCCGCGAACGAGCCAAGGACGCCTGTCAATACCACGGTGACAACTATGACTACCCACGGCATGCGGCGCGCGAAAGCGGCGAGACCCGAAACGATTGCCTTCACGATTTACCCCCGAGCGAGATGATTCCTATGGAGTTGGGTGTGGATGGTCGTCTCCGAACCGGATTTTCCAAAATTGAAGTATGGCGTCCACTCCCGCTTAGGCATCATCACGCCAAGGAGCCGAACCCAGGGTTTCAGACACCGCTCAGCGGAGTCCAGCGCCCTCAGTTCGCGAAGCCGAAGGGGATGGACGCAGATCTCAGGCTTGCTCGCTCACACCCTCCAGCGCCGCATCCAGCGCGTCGAGGAATCGCCGGTTTTCATCGTCGTTGCCAATGGTCACCCGCACCCAACCCGGTCCCATGCCCCGGATGATCACACCCCGGGCAGTCATGGCGCCAACGATCTCATCGGCGTGCTCACCCAGCTCGAAATAGACGAAATTGGTGTGACTCTCCACCATCCGAATTCCCCGCTCGGCGAGGGCCCCCACCAAATGATGACGCCGAGCCGAGTTCTCCGATTGCCTTCTTTGCAGTTCCTCCGGGTGACCCAGTGAGGCAACCGCCGCCGCCTGCGCCACTTGACTCACAGTCAGCGGCGCCTGGACCTTGCGCAGCTCGGTGATTAGATCGGCCCGGCCGATGGCATAGCCGACCCGGTGCCCGGCCAGGGCGTAGATCTTGGAGAAGGTGCGCAACACGACAACGTTGGGGCGCTCAACGGCCAGCGGGATCTGTGTGCGATAGTTCGGGTCGGTGACAAACTCGTGGTAGGCCTCGTCCACGATCACCAGGACCGACTCCGGCACTGCGCCGATGAAAGCTTCGATGTCATCGGCCCTCCGAATCGTGCCGGTGGGGTTGTTTGGGTTGCACACCACGACAACGGTGGTGTCATCGTTGATCGCCGCTGCCATGGCGTCGAGATCGAGCCGGAACGAGTCATCCAACGGAACCTCGACGAATTCAGAGCCCGCCCAGATGGCGGCAAAGCGATACATGATGAAACTCGGCCACCCGTAGACCATTCGGGTGCCGGGCCCGCCCACAGCGAGTGCGAATTCGGACAGCAAGGCCACACTCCCCGCACCGAACATCAGGTTGGAGAATTCGACGTCCACCTCTTCGGCCACGGCATGGCCCAGATCCCAACAGGAGTTGTCGGGATATTGGTTCGACCTCGCCAACACCTGGCTCGCCGCCTCCACGACACCGGGGAAAGGACCTTCGGGGCTTTCGTTGGCCGTTAGCTTGACGATGTCGGACGGATCGAGCCCGTGCTCCCGGGCCACATCTGCCAGCTGACGACCAACCCTGTACGGCTTGAGCGCTGCGATCTCCGACCGGATTCTGGGCATGACGCGAACCTAATAGCCGATGAGATCGCTTGTGCCCACCGACACTCCGCCGGGTCGCCAGTTGTGGCAGACTTGGCCCATGGGCACGTTCGAGACGCTGCAGGTCATCGACGCCCAGGGAAACCTCGTTGCAGAGGATCCGGGCTTGGACCCAGAGCTCTACCAGACGATGTACCGCAACATGGTGCTGTCGCGGACACTGGATCGACGCATGCTGG
>DASUUC010000066.1:0-4909 GCA_036374335.1 Acidimicrobiia bacterium | reverse complement strand
GACCGGTCGACACCGAGACGCTCTGCCCATCGGCGAGCCTCTTCGGCCTCGGCTTCGTCGACCCTGAAACTGAACATCGTCATACGCCAAGCATACGGCGTATGACGGCCGGAACTCAAGACCTTCCTAACGCCCTGACGGCTTAGTCGCACCCTGATTCGTTCTCGCGAGTTTGATGCGGGTTTGTAAAGGCCCTGGTCAGAGGCTGTCGCATGAATCGGCGAAATCCGCGGCTGGTGGCGCAGCGCGCGGGAGCATGTGGGCATGGTGAATGTGCGTGCTGTGGAGCGGGATCAGCAGTTTCTGATGCCGCCGTCGGTGTCGGATTGGCTTCCCGAGGATCATCTGGCCTGGTTCGTCCTCGACCTGGTCGCCGAGTTGGATCTCGCTGGGCTGTATGCGTCGTTGCGGGCGGATGGCCGGGGTGGGGCGTCGTATCACCCGGAGATGATGCTGGGCGTGTTGTTGTACGCCTATTGCGTGGGTGAACGTTCCTCCCGGCGGATCGAACGTCGCCTCACCGAGGATGTGGCGTTTCGGGTGGTGGCCGCGAACCAGTGTCCCGACCATGCCACTCTGGCCCGGTTCCGGGCCCGTCACCGGGAGGCGATCTCTGGGTTGTTCTCCCAGATGCTGGGTCTGTGTGTCGCCGAAGGCTTGGTGGAGACCGGGGTGGTGGCTATCGATGGCACCAAGGTGGAGGCCAACGCTTCAGCCTGGTCGAACCGGACCCGACGTCAGATCGCCGATGAGATCCTCGACGAAGCCGAAGCGGTCGACGCCGCCGAAGACGAAGAGTTTGGAGATCGAAGGGGTGGCGAGCTTCCAGACAAATGGACAGATCGGAATGACCGTCGATCCCGGCTGAGGGAGGCTCTCCGTCAGCTCGACGCTGAAGGTGCCGCCGACTGGGAGTCGTATATGGCGGAACGGCAAGCGAAAGAAGCAGAGTTGGGTCGCAAACTCCCAGGTCGCAAACCCCGGCCAGGGTCAGAGCATCGGGGCAAAACCCGGCTGGCGAACACCACTGACCCGGATAGTCGGATGTTGAGAGCTCGGAACCGGTTCCTCCAGGGTTACAACGCTCAAGCCGCAGTGTCCGAAGACCACATAGTGGTCGCCGCCGAACTGACCAACGCTGCTAACGACTCCACCCAATTGGTCCCCATGGTCGACGCCACCCGGAACAATCTCACCCAAGTCGAGGGTCCTCAAGTCGGATCGTTCGTAGCCGATGCCGGGTATTGGAGTGCGGAGAATCTCAGTCGGCTCACCGACGTCGACCTGTTGGTGGCGCCCATGCCCGCCACCACTGGAATCACTGACTCAGACGATCCACGCCGTAGACAACGGGAGAAGGTGATCGAACGGGTCGATGCCGGCGAACTCACCATCACCCAAGCAGCCAAAGAGATGGGTGTCTCTCACACTTGGGCGCGCAAGCTGGTCAACGACCGGCGGCGTGGTGTCCCCGACCCGGCAGAACTCAGAGTCGAAATGGAAGAACGGCTCGCCAGCGAAGCGGGTGCTGTGGCCTACGCCAAACGAAAGACCACCGTCGAGCCAGTGTTCGGAAACCTCAAAGCCAACCTCGGGTTCCGACGGTTCTCACAACGCGGAATCGACGCCGTCCGCAGCGAATGGCGGCTCATCTGCACCATCCACAACCTGCTCAAACTCCACCGCCACCAGCTCGCCACCACCTGAAACCCTAAAGGGTCACTCGGTCGAGACATTCAGCGGCGAAACCCCTGCTCCAGATGTCCGTGCGACAGCCTCGTCAGGGCGATATCTGCTCGCCCTCCGGCTCGCTCGATTCGCTATCCTGAAGCCTCGCGCTCCACAGATGGCCCACAACGCCCGGCTTCGACGCACCTCATTGGGTTGTGAGGTGCTTTCTCGCGGCAACTCACACGAGCTCACCGGGTCAGATAAGGAGTGCGGATCGCCGGCGTTGGCATGCGACGGGACTCAGTGGCTCAGGAATAGCCCATCCCATGCCACTTAGCTAGCGCAGATTGCCGGTTCTGTAGCGGGTGGTTGAGCCGGTATCGGAGCTTCCAGGCGCGCGTTATGGGCGGGTCTAGCCGCGGCTTGGCCCCGGGGCATTGGTCTGCGAACGGCTATTGATTAGGGCCCTTGTCGCTGATTCCTGCTGAGAGTTATCCCGCCGAGCACCCGCTCGACGAACTGTTCGTCGCCATAAACCGTGACTTCAATATCTGAGTCGTCCTCACACCAGGATGCATATTTCGGTCCTCGAATCACTTCACCGCGGGTTGGGTCCTCGTCGACCTCTGCTCCCGGAACCATCTCCCGTACGCACTGATTGACCCCAAAATCGATCTGGTTCTCAGTGCCAGGGTCTCCCAGATAGGCGTGAAGTGGTCAACGTCGTAGTTGGACAAGACCACTCCGTTCTCGCCTGCGTCACCCCTGAGTTTCTCGGCGAGGGACAGCAGGAACTCGGTGTCCGGGGCAGTGTCATTTCCGACATGGAGAAAGGCGACCCACCCGCCGAGGTCAACAGTCATGAAGAGCGGCTGGCCTTCCCGGTCAGCGCGCCAGAGTCGTACGCCGCCACCAAGATCCGATTCGAGTACGGCCGCTTGGTCAACCGCCGCAGAATCGTCTGGGTCGACACCAGGAGAGATATACACATTCGATTGGACAACCGGGACTTCGATGGTGAAGAGGTATCCGGTCAGCTCCAGTTCTGACGGCCCGACAACCTCCAGTTTCGAGCCATCCAGCAGATCGATGGTGGTGGTTGACAGCTCGCCCCGATCCACTGTCGTAGACCCAATGACGTCGTCTGCGCTGCAGGCGACCAGCATCACCGCAATAAGGATCAAAGCAAGATGAGACCTCACACACACAACGACGTCTGTACACCGGGAAAAGTTCATCGCTCCTCCGCTGGTAGCACCGATCACCAGTTCTGCAGGAGTACCGCACCTGCGCGATATCGGCACTTCGGCGTGCCGCTTCTATGGGTTGGGCAGTGCTGAGAAGGGAGGTTGAACCGGGTTGTCTAACAGCGCCTCCATCGAGGTCTGATCTTGTACGACTCGCCATGAGAATCGAGACCAGCATCTTCCAGGACACGAATGGTCCCCCCGACTCTGTCTGCCCTTCTCGATGGTCGCCTGCGATGCGCGAATCCTCTTTCTGATACGGGGCGAGCATTTCTCGCGTATGATTCCCCGGTTGTGGGGAGCCACCTCACAAGGGTTACAGAGGGAGGAAGATGAGACGGTTGCTCATAGCTGCAGTTCTTGCAGCGCTGATGGTCATGGCGACTGCTGGAGCCGCTTTCGCTGGCGAGGTGAAGGGCCCTCCGGGGGACGGGTCGGTGCACAACACCAATACGACGGGGGCTTTGGATCACGCCAATTCGGCGTGTGCCGCCAGTGGGTTGAATGATTGGGATCCCGACGAGGGCCAGAACGTGTCGCAGGTTCAGACTGCGGCTGACTCGTGGAAGTACTACGAGTTGCCCAAGGGATTCGTAGGCATAGCCTGTAGGGGCGGAGGTGCCCACTAAGGCCTGAGCAGCAATGCTCGCCTGCAGCGAACATGCATCAACGGCCCGTCCCCTCTCCGGGGGTGGGCCGTTGCGCGTCCACACCCCGCACCAGCTCAACGACGCCGCCAACCGGCCGCACCAGATCAACAGATCTGTCGCGGTATCGCTCATATCTGAGACCGCACTAGATCGGCACGTAGGCGCTCATTTTGCGTCTAACCGAGTGACGGTCTCTGGAACACGAACTGAACACCAGCCGCTGCCACTAGTGGCCCGATCAGGAGGGCCCATGAGCCCGCCAACGTTGCCCTGAGCAGCACCATATTCCACGGGCGAAGATCCCTCCCATAGCCCGACGATCACCTGAGAGATAGTCGTACCCAGCACAGCGACACCAGCAGCCCACCACACCGGCGAAGAGAGACGAGGTCTGATCACGAACCAATAGAGGCTCCCAAGTACGGCAGCGGCCAAGAACCCGCCGGCGTAGCCGACCAGGGCCGGCTCCTGGTAGGCAAATGCGATGCGTCCGCCGGTGGGCGCACACCAGATCACGTCATCAATCGGTATTTCGAGGGCTCGACCAACGACCAGGTGCCCAAACTCGTGGACGTTGCACCCTCCAACTCCGGCGATCACCAACGCAACCCCGAACTGGCACCGATCCACACCACCACGCGACCCATCCTTCGAACCTATCAACCGAATCAGACCCGCGCAGAACAACAATCTTGAGCGAGTAACGCACCCATCTGCAACCCGAGCAGATCGAGGCCTGTTTGTTTGTCAAGGGGTGTCTTGGGCGCGGTCGGGTGGCTCAGGATGGATCCGAGCTTGTGGGTTGGCGCGTAGGCTCAGTGGCTGGCCCGGGGTGGCTGAATCGAAGAGCCGTTTGATCAGGGTGGAATAGCGGCCGCGCTGATTACATAGACGCCCCTGGGTGCCCCCCGGGCCCTACCGGTTGTCTTTGACCAGCTGGCGGTAGACGACGTCGGAGAGCCGGCGTTTCAACGCTCGGATCGCCTCCTTCTTTGTCTTGCCTTCTGCGAGTTTGCGTTCGTAGAACACCCGGCCTGGGGTGTCGGGCTGGCGGAGCTGGCAGATGGCGATCACATGCAGCGCATGGTTGAGCATCCGGTTGCCTCTCGGGTTGAGCCGATGTCGTTTCTTGCCACCGGAGGACGCTTCGATGGGTGCGGTCCCGTTGTATGCCGCATAGTGGTGTCTGGTGGCGAAGCGGGTGATGTCGCCGGTGTATCCGATGAGCAGAGCGGCGACGAACGGGCCAACCCCGTAGACGTCGATCAACCCAGTTCCGGAGGCAGCCACGGCGACGTCGAGACGGCTCCTCGACGCTTTCAGCTCCTTCTCCAACCGGCG
>DASUUC010000065.1:0-99856 GCA_036374335.1 Acidimicrobiia bacterium | reverse complement strand
ACGTAAAAGCCGAGGCGGCTACGAACATGTCCACGCCGCTGTCGACGACCACACCCGTCTCGCCTATGTGGAAACCCTCCCCGATATCAAAGGAGAAACCTGCGCCGGGTTCTGGACACGAGCCCGAACCTTCTTCGAAGACCACGGGATCACAGTCCAAGCCGTGATGACCGACAATTGGAGCGGATACACCTCCCAGGTGTTCGCCGAAGCCCTCGATGACATCAAACATGTCCGGATCCGCCCCTACCGACCCCAAACCAACGGCAAAGTGGAACGGTTCAACCGGACCCTCGTCGAAGAATGGGCCTACATCCGCATCTACACCTCAGGAGACGACCGAGCCCAAGCCCTGCAAGACTGGATCCACAACTACAACCACCACCGAGGCCACACCGCCATCGGAGGCCCACCCATCAGCCGAGTCGACAACCTCCCTGGCTCATACAATTAGGTTCGGGTTGGGTCCGCTAGAAGTCGAGCCAGGCCTGTTCGTCGAGGCTGTCGAGGGAGCTCTTCATGATGCCTTTTGGCGAGATCGTATAGAGGGATCCGTCGAGGGCTACCGAGCGGAGGATCTGGGATCGCCCGTCCCAGTCGTTCTGGTCGCCACCGGGATGGACCACCTTGCCCACCTCGGACAGGGCGCCATCATCACCTACGGACAGTCCGACTGCACCCATGAAGAGCTCCTCGCCCTTCTCGTCATCCCACCACCACTGCTGAACCGGCACCATCGCCAGACCTTCCCAGTAGAGGAAGGCGTGGTGGTCGTACTCAACCTGAGAGTTCGTGCCCTCACTGAGGGTGTAAGTGTCGACTCGCTGGGGGTTGGACAAGTCGCTCACATCGAAGGTGGAGACCTGGCTGCCTTGGACCACACCCTCATCGGTGGCGTCCTGGCCGATGCCCATCAAAAGGCCGTCACCGACCGGGTGCAGGTATGCCGAATAGCCGGGAATCTTCAATTCGGCCATCACCTGGGGCCGGCGGGGGTTGGACAGGTCGACGGTGTACAGCGGATCGGTCTGACGGAAGGTCACCACATACGCAATGTCACCCATGAAACGGACCGAGTAGATCTGTTCGGTTTCACCCAGACCTTCGACCAGACCGACCCGGACCAGACCGTCGCCGATCTGGCGGAGGACGGTGATCCGCGACTCGGAGTCTGGCCCGCTTCCCCACCAATTCGGTGTGGTGGTGGAAGCCACCCGAAGCATCCCGTCGTGCTCGTCCATGGCGAACTGGTTGAGCAGGTATCCGGCGATCTCTCCCGAAGCGAGATAGTCGGTGCGCGTTGGGCTCCCTATGTCGAACTTGTGAATCTCGGTGGTCGGGCCCTCCGGCCGATCGCGCTCCGCACCCGTTGCCTGCCAACGCCACGTCTGCCAGTTCTGCGTGGCCACGTAGAGGCTGTCCGCAGATGCGTAGACGGTGCTGCCGTTGGCGAGTACTCCGGTGGCGTCCACGACGCTGAGACCCCCGCTCAGGTCGATAGTGACCACGGACAGCATGTTCAGCCCGGAGAACTCTTCGGGATGGGAGGCACGGTCACAATCGAAGAGGACGCCCTCGTCGACGATTTCTCCGTCACCTTCGGCAACCACGTAGTAGGGGATCCAGTTCTCAGCGGTGGAACCGCGGACGATGTCACGGTTCTTCTCCGTCGCCTCCCGCTCGGCGCGCAACCCCCTTCCCGACGGGTACTCCCATTCGAACCCCACCGGAGCCGAGGTGGCTACCAGACGCACCGAGTCCTCGACCATCCGACCAGAGATGAAGGAGCCGTCGATGGTCATCGTGCGCAGAATCTCGGGCTCACCGGAGATGTCCACTTCGAGGATGTGGAAGGTCGGGGTCCCGCCCGGTGCGATCGCCCTGTCGAGCTCGGCCCCCAGCGGCAGCGGGCCTTGGCTCCATGCAGACCCGAAGAGGAGAACCTTGTCGCCTTCGAGGAACAGGCTCTGCACTGCGTAATCCCGGAGGGAGAGACGGCCGGTCTCCACCGGATCGTCACCGGTGACATCGACCACGATGAGCTCACCTTCGGTGATCACGACGATTCGGTCTCCGTCGGTCTTGACCATGTCGGGCTCGTCGACCCCTTCCACCTGGACGTTGGTCTCGGAGAACCGCGAGGCGCCATCGCCCGCAGCCCGCGAGGCCTCGGCCAGCCCACCCGTCATCGACTCGGTCGTATCGGACACAAACCCCTCGTCCCAAATGATCGGCCCGCCATCGAAACCGTAGGGGCCCACCAGATCGAGCGCATTGGAGATCACATAGTCGAGGAAAGTCTCACAGGCATCGAACTGAACGAGGGCTCCCTTCGCGAGGACGACTTCAGGCCGAGGCGCCGTCCCGGAAGGAAGGGTTTCCTCGGTGACCGTCCCGGACACGCATCCGCTCACCAACAGCGCGGTGATTGCCACCAGGCTCATGAATCTGTTGATCGGACCCATCTCGTCTCCTCAAACTGGGTGTGAGCTTTTGATGCGTGAGGCCCGGTTTTGGTTCCCGGCCCTCCTCAGTGCAGGTAGGAGCGGACGGTCGCGATGGTGTCGGCGTCCTCTGGGTCCTTGTCGTCGCGATGTCTCTTCACCCGGGCGAACCGGAGCGCCACCCCTCCCGGATACCTCGGGCTGCGTTGCACTCCGTCGAAGGCGATCTCGTAGACGATCTCGGGACGGATGTAGACGATGTGGCCCTCCCGGCGGTCCTCGAGGTCGAGGAATGTGGACGTCTGCCATGCCAGCATCTCGTCGGTGAGGCCCTTGAACGTCTTGCCCAGCATCACGAAACCACCGTCAGGACCGAGAGCCCCGAGATGCAGGTTGGACAGCCAACCTTGGCGACGACCCGATCCCCATTCCGCGGCCAGGACTACGAGGTCCAAGGTGTGGGTCGGCTTGACCTTGAGCCAGCCGGAACCGCGTCGCCCTGCCTCGTAGGGCTGGGAACGGTCCTTGACCACCACTCCCTCGAAGCCGGCGCTGACCGTTTCATCGAAGAACGACTCGGCCTCCGTCGGGTCGGCGGTGACGATGGAACCCACCCTGGAATCCGGTGGGGCCAGGCTTTCCAGAGCCTCACGCCGCCTCGCCAACGGTTCATCGATGAGGTCGACACCGTCGAGGTGGAGTATGTCGAAGTAATAGGGGCGCAAGGGCAGACCCGAACCGTCCCCGGGGCGGCTCATCGAGTCCTGGAAGGAGCGCGGAGTGCCTTCGTCGCCCACCAGGAGCGCCTCTCCGTCGAGGATGAACCGCTCCCCGGGGAAGGCGAGGGCCGTGGTGACCACCCCCGGCATCTCTCCGGTGATGTCACGCAGGTTTCGGCTGAATACCCGCACCCGATCACCGGCGCGGTGGACCTGGACGCGAAGACCGTCGAGCTTCTGCTCCACCACCGCCTCACCGAGGAGGCCGATCGCGGCCCCGGCTGTTTCTGCGGTCTTGGCCAGCATCGGCTGTATCGGGGTGAGAACGGTCAATGCCGCCTCACCCAAGGCATCCGGACCTTGCGCCAGGGCACGGGAAGAGACGGCGATCAGGTCTCCTTCCAGCATCGCAGCGCGCCGGACCCGCTCGCCAGGGACCGCGAGTGCCGCTGCCACCGCATCGGCCATGACCCCTTCCAGCGCACCCTGACGGAGGTTTCTGAGCATCAGCCCACGAAGGAAGTCCTGTTCCACCTCGGTGGCCCGGCTCAACAGATCAGCGAGCAGAAGCTCCCTCTTTGCCTTCGAGCCGGGCCCCGAGGTTTCAGAGATCTCCTGAAGGATCCGATCGACTTCAGCGACCTGCAAGGTGGCCGCTTCGGCCGGTTCGACATCAACACCCTGGATGGTGGCGTAGCCGGCACCAAGCTTGCGCTGCGTTGGCTTGCCGGCGAGGAACGACACGGCAACGGCGGCCTCATCCGGGCCAAGACGACGGAGGGTGTCGGCCAGCAACCCGATCTTCTTCGACCGAGCGCTGGTGGCCGACACCGCCTCAGAAACCCCAACGATCTCACCAAGCAGCATCACCCAAACGGTACCGGGCCGATCGCGTTCCTAATGCTCTGGCTCCCGTATATGGGAGTTACGGCGTCTCATTAGCAGCGAGGATCGGCGTTCAGTCCTCGAGGCGGCCGTCGGCGAGGTCGGCCCAGAGATCGGAGGCCGAGTCGTGGAGGAACACGACCGATGCCCCACCGGCGGAACCGGGGCTGCCCGGAGCGACCACGTTGTCCACCTCGCCGAGTTTGGCGGATACCGCCATCGCCGAGAAAGTGAGTAGCTGCTCGGCGGTGAGGTCGGTGACCAGATGCGGCTCGGAGGCCTCCATCAGCCCCGGGATCGCGCTTAGCCCCATCTTCTTCACCGCACGGGCCGCGGCGATGAGGATCACACCCTGATGCTCCGACCGCGTCAAGTCGCCGCCGGGGACGGTCTTGCGGGCCCGGGCGAAGCCGAGCGCCTCGGCACCATCGAGGATCTGCTCGCCGGCACTGAGGCTGGCATGCGCCCAACGATCATTGATTGCGAACGGCACCTCGACCGACAACCCGCCTAGAACCTCACTGAGCATGGATTCGAAGCCGGCGAAGCCCGTGATCAAATACCCCTCGAATGGGAGATCGGTCAACTCTTCGAAGGCGGCCATCATCGTGTCGGGACCGCCGAGCGCCAGGGATCCCGTGATCTTGCTCCGTCCAAACCCGGGGATGGGCACAAACGAGTCTCGAGGCAGCCCCACGACAGCGCCTCCTCCCTTGCCATCGAGACCAACGAAGTGAATGCTGTCGGCTCGCGAACCGTCCACGTCTTGGCCGGGGCGAGCGTCGGATCCGACAACAGCCACATGCCGCGGTCCCTTCCCGTAGTAGGCCTTCACACCCAGCGATGGCCATTTCCCACCGACGATGCGCCACCCTTTTTCGCCGTCCACGGCGAGGAACACGTCTTTGCCTACCTCGACCACCGCCACTGTCTCTTCCCGGAAGACACCGCTGGTGGCCGAACCCTTGGTTGGGGTATCGACCGTCTTGGGTTCGATCGAAGCGACCACGGGCTTGGGCGCCTTCGGCTTCTTCTCGGCGCGACCCGAGGCATAGTCGTAGAACCTCTCGACGAGCCTGGTCAGCCCTTTACCGGCACCCTTGATCTTCAGCGCGGCGACGGTGGTCGTCGTGGTCGGGGCCGTCGTCGTCGTGGTCGAAGTGCTGGTGGTCGTCGTGGACGGAATCGTTTCCGGCTCACCGCTGCACGCGGCGATGAGCATGGAGAGCACTATGAGAAAGGAGATGGGACGTCGAGTCATGTACGGAGAGCGTCGAGTACTGGACCGCTCGGCGACACGGTATCCACAGTGCCGGTGCTAAGGCAACGTTATGAGCGGAATCGGTCGAATGGCTCCAGCTCGATGCCGGCGGTGTCCAGCGTCTCGCCCACCTGGTTGGCGACCGGTCCGAAATCGTGGGTGACGATGTCTTGCCACGGGTCGAGATCGAAACGTTGGGTGACGTTGGCGAATCGAATCCCGTTGGGATCGACGTCGTCCAGCTCGTCCCAGGAGATCGGCACCGCCACCGGCGCCCCAGTACGGGCGCGCAAAGACCACGGAACCACAGACGTTGAATAGGGGGCATTGCGCAGCCAGTCGACAAAGACCCGACTCCCCCGCTCTGCCTTGCGGAAAGCAAGAGTCAGCTTCTCTGGATGCGCTGCGACCGCCAGCGCCGACGTCCCCCGGGTGATACGGGCGACCGTATCCGCCTCGACGTCGGGAACGATCCGGGCCCTGAGGTGATACCCGTTCGAGCCGGAGGCCATGAGCACCGGGGAGATCCCGAACCGATCCAACACCTCGCGCATGACAACCGCCGCTGCCCGGACCGATGCGAAGTCACCGGACGGGGGATCGAGATCCCAGATCGCCCAGTCGGGGTGCCATTCGTCGTCGACGGTCGAAGGCGGAACGTGGAAAGTGATGACCCCGAGGTTGGCGAAGGCCGCGATCGCCTCCGGCTCATTGACCACCGGATACACCGTGGTGCCCCCGTCTTCTTTCGGAACCTCATGGCGATCGATCAGCTCCGCGCCGAAATGGTCGGGTGCGTTCTTCTGCATGAAGCCCTTGGCGCCGGTGCCTTTCGGGAAACGCTCCACAGTTAGCGCACGACCCACCACGAACGGGAGCATTCGATCGGCTACGGACTGGTAATAGGCAACGACCTCGCCCTTGGTGATCCCGTCTTCGGGATAGACGACACGGTCGGCGTTGGTGACCTTCACCCGACCAGACTATTGAATGCTGGCCGTATCATCTCCCGACTGTTTGTTCGTTGAGGTGATGACATGACTAATACGGAAAGCAGTCAACGAGACGTTGCCCTCAGCCGTCAAGACCGGGAGCGGAGCCTCGATTCGCTTCATGAGGTGGAGCGACAAGCCGGAGCGGCAGGACCAGCTCGTGCCAGCGAATGGCGCGATGACCTGTTGCTGTCACTCGATGCGCTGGCTTCGAGTCTCCACAACCAATTCGACAGGTCGGGCGGCGAAGACGGGTTCCTGACCCGGGTGGTTTCCGACGCCCCTCAACTCGACTCCAGCGTCGAGGAGCTTCGTCGGCGCCAACTCCAGCTCATCGGCGAGATCGACGATCTCCGTCAGTCTCTCTCCGACCTGTCCCGAACCGTCGACGTCGGCGATATCAGGGCACGTGTCGGTGAGTTGACCGGAGAGATCCGCGAGCTGCGCGCCTGGGAGGTCGACATCGTCTACGAGGCCTACTCGTACGATCTCGGGACTGGTGACTGAGTCAGCCGGTGATCTCGATGTCAACCACCACGGCATGGTGATCGGTGCCGATGACTGGCACGACGGCGACCTCGGTCGCCCTGGTTCGCCTGCCGAAGACATGGTCGATGCGGAGCAATCGAGGCCACCCGGGGCGCCAGGACCACGTCCGATCCGGTCGTTCCCCTTTGCGCTCGGCTCGTTCTGCAACCAGATCGGCGAGTCGAGCAGCCGTGGTCTCGTATGCAGGCCATCGGGGGGAGGCATTGAAGTCTCCGGCGACAACCGTCGGCGCATTCGTGTCTCTGTCGAGCCATTCGAACAGCCTTTCGAGCTGACGGCCTCGGGCGCGGGCGGTTGTCCACCAGGGGAAGTGAATGGGATTGAGGAGATGCACCCCGGCTAGACGCACCGCCGATCCGTTGACATCGAGGACTGCGGACGTTCCCGGACGACCTGGCATGTCGATCTCACCGAACTCGGCGTCGAACCTGGTGGCGATTCCCCGCCCTATGAATCCGAACGAGGGGCGGAGCCGATGGTTGGGGAAGCGGATTGCCAGGACCTCTGCGGCAGTCGGCACCAGCTCCTGGGCGACGACGACGTCTGGTCTGATCTGGTCGAGGACTCGAGCGAAGTCGACCTTGTCAGACCGGTCCATGAGGAGGTTGGCGGTCATCAACCGGAAGCTGGCTGCCATGAGTCGGGTCACGGTAGGTGCCACCGGCGACAATCCGATAGGACGCCGGCGATTCGATGGGTTCCCGATCGTGTTGTCCCCGCGCAACGCCCCAGGGCTGCGGAGAACACCGCTCGAATCGAGGCTCGCCGTGCGTATCGTCCCACCCCCATGAGCACGACCAACGAGTTCGGCCAGTCCGTCGGGGTGCCGCTGGGAACCTGGGAGCCTCCTCCGTTCCCCCCGAGACGCACCCTCGAGGGCAGGACGGTCACGCTGATCCCGCTCGATCCGGATCGTGATTGTGACTTCCTGTTCGATGCCTTCTCGGGAGCACCGGACTCGCTGTGGACCTACATGGCTTTTGGCCCCTTCGAGACGGCCGAAGAGTTCAAGACGATGCTGGATTCGCTGGTCGCATACCAGGACTGGCTGCCATATTCCATCGTCGTCAACAATCGAGCCGTCGGATTCGCGTCATACCTTCGCATCCAGCCGGGAGACGGCGTGATCGAGATCGGCTCGATCGTTTTCTCTCCTCGTCTGCAACGGACCACGGCGGCGACCGAGGCCATCTACCTGATGCTGCGCTACGTGTTCGAGTTGGGTTACCGGCGCTGCGAGTGGAAGTGCGACGACCTCAACGAGCCCTCCCGCGCGGCCGGCGACAGGCTCGGGTTCACATATGAGGGAACGTTCCGTCAGGCCACTCACTACAAGGGGCGCAACCGAGACACCGCCTGGTACGCCATTGTCAATCACGAATGGCCAGCCCTCGCCTCGGTCTTTCAGCGATGGCTCGCTCCGGAGAACTTCGACGATCGGGGGATACAGCGGCATTCACTGCGCGAGATGAGAGAAGGTCTCGAATGAGACGCCGAGACTCCCATATGTGGGAGCCACAGCATTAGGTTCGCATCATGAGTTTGGGTTTTGGATTATTGAGTGCACAACTACGCCCGGGTGAGAGCGATTGGGATCGGGCTTACGACGAGACGGTCCGGCTCGCCGTGGAGGCGGAGAGACTGGGCCTGAGCTCGGTGTGGACCACTGAACATCATTTCGTCGACGACGGCTACATGCCTTCGCTCGCCGTGGTGTCAGCTGCCATCGCCGCGGCAACCTCGGAGATCGAGATCGGCACCGGAGTCCTCCTCGCCCCCCTGCACGACCCGATTCGCCTCGCCGAGGACGCGGCCACGGTGAGTCTGCTCAGCAAGGGCCGATTCACACTCGGACTCGGGCTGGGCTGGAGTGAGGTCGAGTTCACCGCGCTTGGCGTCCCCCGCACCCGAAGAGGGGCGGCGATGGAGGAGATCCTGCAGATCCTCCCCCAGGCTTTCTCCGGAGACCCGTTTCAGCATTCAGGATCGGTCTACGACCTACCGGAACTGGCGGTGCGACCGGCTCCAACGACCAAGGTTCCCGTCCTCATCGGGGGTGGAGCAGAGGCTGCCATCCGCCGGGCGGCCCGATTGGCGGACGGCATCTTCGCCAACGTTCCTCGCGACGATTTCCTCCAACAGATCGAATGGATCAAGGATGAGTGCGGGCGGATCGGCCGAGACCCGGCCGAGCTTCGCATCATCCACTATTCGGTGATGCTGACTGGGACATCGAGCGAGGAGGCCATGGACCGCTACCTGGACCATGTGTGGCAGATGTACTGGAAGTACCAGGACATGGAAGCGTCGGCCACCCGCCCCGGCCCTCCGCAGGCGGCGCCCCCGTTCGATCAGACGAAACGGGACAGTCTCTACGGACGGTCCACCATCGCGGGAACGGGCGAGCAGATGGTGGAGACCCTCAACCAGATCAGGGAAGCCGCCGGGCTTCGAGTCGAGTTCGCGGCCCGGAGCTACTTCCACACCCTGGACTACGACGACCAAGTCGAGTTGATGCAGCAGCTAGCCGACGAGGTGGCGCCCCACGTTTGATGCCTACCGGGTCCGGATCAGGACCAGGTGGTCGGCTGCCGACTCACCCGCCCATATCTCACCGGGTCGGCCCAGGATTTGACGGACTTCGCCAGGATCGTGAGGCAATGGATAGCTGGTGAATCCTTGGCTCACCGGGTCGAACCTCACCATGGCGTTGGCGCCGAAGTCGCTGAGCCAGACGATGTCTGCCTCGTCCACATACACCGCGTACGCAGCTGGGTTGTCACCGGGAAGCTGCCAGGTGGTCCACTCCCGTGTCTCGGGGGTATAGCGGCTCAGGTTCCCGCTGTTCCACTCACTGACCCAGATCGCGCCTTGCGAATCCGACCAGACCCGGCGCGCCCCCTGATCGGGTGTCGGCGGCTCCAGGATCGTCGCTGAACCGTCATCGTCGATCGAAGCGATGTGCGAGCCGGCCAGCGATGCGTAGAAGACCGATCCGCTGGGTGTAGACGTGATTCCGTAAGGGCCAGGCCCTTCGGGATCCTCGTAGACCGCCATCGCTCCGCTTGCCGGATCCAGTGACCCGTATACACCGTCCTGGCCGGTGAACCAGAGCAAACCGGAGCCGTCGAAGGCGGCCGTGTTGAGGTTCGCATTCGGATGGTCGTCGGGAAGCGGAAAGACCGTGACCTCCTCGGTCTCGGGGTCGACGCTGACGATGGCGTTGAGTCCACCGTCCGTGATCCATGGCATCCCCTGATCGTCGACGATGACGCCGTGTGGACGCGAACCGGACCCCAACGGGATGTGGACCGTCTCACCCGTGGCGGGGGCGAGCCAACCGAGCTCGCCGCTGCCTTGCGCCGTGTACCAGATGCCGGCGTTGGCGGCCGGAGCAACATCATGGGGACGGGACCCAGACGGCACAGGAAAGGACTCGATGGTCAGCTCATCGGCGGAGAGGTACTGCGGTCGAGTGCTGGTTGTGGTGGCCGATCCGGTGCTGGGGGTCGTGGACTCAGTCGATGTGGTGGCGATGACCGTCGATGTCGATGTCGATGTCGAGTCGGCAGATGTCGGGGACAGGTCCGCCGAGTCTTCGCTACATGCGACAGCCAGCACCGCTATGCCGATGACAGCGAAAGGGGTGAACCGGCTCACGTCATCGATTGTGACAGATGCCCCGAATCACCCCTCCACGGTGATGGTTCCGGTCATCTGCGGGTGGATCTGACAGAAGTAGTCGAACTCCCCGGCCTCCTCGAAAGTGAACTCGAAGGAGTCTCCCGATGCAAGGGTGCCGCTATGGAACGCTTCATCGACCGCGGTCCAGGTGTGACCCACAGAGTCGTCGTTGGTGACTTGGACGGTGTCACCCACGCTGACGCTGTCCGCACCGGAGAAGGCGAAGTCGGCGATGGTGATCTCGGAGTCGGCACTGCCGCCACCCTCAGGAGGGCTGGTCGAATCGGTGTCCGATGCCGAGCATGCGGCGATCAATACTCCGAGAATCAGGACTGTCATCTGTGTTGTGAGTCTTCTCATGCCCGCCTCTACGAGCGAGACCGGGGATCGGTTCATACGCTTCCTAATGCTGTAGCTCCCATATGTGGGAGCTACAGCGTCTGATACGCCTGCCTAGTCTGCCCGCGTGTCTACTCGATCGTCCGCAGCACTCGATGCCGCCCAGGCTCACCGTCGCGACCAGGGATGGCAGGTCCTCTCCGACTTCGTTTCGTTGCTGCGCATCCCCAACGTCACCGGCTCGGTTGACGATCTACGCCGCAACGCCGAGGAATTAGTGAGGAGATTCGCACAACGAAATGCTTCGCTCGAAGTTGTCGAGATCGGAGGGGCCGCCCCAGTGGTGATCGGAGAGCTCCGGACCGACAATCCCACAGCCACCCTCGGCGTCTACGTTCACTACGACGGCCAGCCGGTGAGCCCGGACAGCTGGGCTCACGACCCATTCCAGGCGCCTCTGCTCGACCGGCCGCTCCACGAAGGGGGCAAACCAATCGAGTATCCGGGGCCGGGCGATGCCACCAACCCGGAATGGCGGATCTACGCCCGCGGCGCCTCCGACGACAAGACACCATTCGCCGCCATCACCGCAGCGCTCGACGCATTGGACTCCGCCGGCATCGAAAGGACCGTCGACCTGGTGTTTCTCTTCGAAGGTGAGGAAGAGTCGGGCAGCCCCAATCTCGAACGCTACATGACTCAGCTCGCCCCTCGTCTCACCGCCGATGCCTGGCTGCTCTGCGACGGACCAGTCCACCAGACCCGGCGACCCCAGGTGGCGTTCGGAGCCCGGGGCTACTCAGGTTTCGACCTCACCTTCTTCGGGCCGGAGCGGGAGTTGCACTCCGGCCACTATGGCAACTGGGTGCCCAACCCGGCGTTCGAGCTGGCCCGGTTCCTGTCGAGATGCAAGGACGACCATGGGATGGTCACCATCGATGGTTTCTACGACGACACCCGACCCGTCAGTCACGCCGATCGCGAAGCCATCTCTGTTCTCCCCCCGGTCGAGGAGCGGTTGCAGGACGAGTTGGGGTTCGGGGGACCAGAGGTCGATGGTTCGACCTATGCCGACCGGCTGATGCTGCCCAGCTTCAATGTGCGTGGTCTCCGCGCTGCGGATGTCGGGTCCGACGCCCGCAACGTCATCCCTGCGGAGGCGACTGCGTCGGTGGACATCCGCCTTGCCGCCGGTGAGGATCCCAAGAGGATGGTGGACAGAGTCGAATCTCACCTGGAGAAGTCCGGATATCACGTCATCGACCGTGACCCGACGCCCGAGGAGCGACGCCGGCACCGTCGGCTGGCCAGGCTGCTCCGGGCCCCGGGCTACCGGGCCGTGCGCATCCCGATGGACTCGTCTCTGGCGACGACCCTGCTCGAAGTCTGCCACTCGGCTTCCCAAGAGGACGTCGTGGCGCTGCCCACCTTCGGCGGCTCCATCCCCCTCTATCTCTTCGAGGACATCCTCGATGCGCCGGTCGCCATCCTCCCCATCGCCAACCACGACAACAACCAGCACGCTCCCAACGAGAACATCAGGGTCGCCAACCTGTGGTACGGCATCGACATGTGGGCCACGTTGCTCACCACCGACTTCTCCGCCCTGAACGAAACGCCCTGACTCCCATATTTGGGAGCCACAGCATTAGGAACGCGAAAGCCATTCCCAGTCGGGGGCCAGGAGGTCGTCAGCCGCCTTGGGACCGCGGGAGCCGCGTTCGTATTCGTAGGGCTCGGGGAAGGCGTCGATGACGGGCTGCACGATGCGCCACGCCTCCATGACCCCGTCGACCCGGGAGAAGAGAGACTGATCGCCATGCAGGGCATCACCGAGCAACCGGTGATAGGCGTCCTGAGCTTCCCCACGATGCTCACCGTACTCGAGCTCCAGATTCACCGGCTCACTGACGATCCGGGGACCGGGCCGCTTCGCCTGCATTTCGAGGACGATCCGATCTTGAGGCTTGCTGCGGAAAACCAGACGATTGGGCCCGGGCGCATGGATCTCGTCGGTGAAGTAGAGACGGGGCGGACGGAGGAACTCGACCACCGCCTCGGTCACCGTCGTGTCGAGACCCTTGCCGGCACGAATGATCCAGGGGACGCCAGCCCACCGCCACGAGTCGATCTCCAACCGGGACGCGAAGTAGGTCTCCGTCGTCGAATCCGGACTCACCCCAGGCTCGTCGCGGTATCCCGAGTACTGGCCGGTGACCACGTCACCCGGTGACAGCGACCTGATCGCCTCGAGGACCTTGACCCGCTCGTCGCGGAGCGCATCGGGCGCGTCGGAGACCGGTGGCTCCATGGCGAGGAGCGACACCAACACCAGGAGATGGTTCTGCACCACGTCCCGCATTGCCCCAACCTGTTCGTAGAAAGCACCCCGGCCCTCGACCCCGAAGTCCTCGGCCAGCGTCACCTGCACGCCACGGATGTAATGACGGTTCCAAATCGGCTCCAGCATGGTGTTGGAAAACCGGAACACCATCAGGTTCTGCAAGGCCTCTTTTCCGAGGAAATGGTCGATGCGGAAGACCCGCTCCTCGGGATAATGACGGTGGATTATCTCGTTCAGCTCTTGGGCGCTCTCCGTGTCGCGACCGAACGGTTTCTCCACCACCACTCGTCCCATTTCGTGGAGACCCACCGCGGCGAGGCCACGAACCACGTCGTCGAACAGCTCCGGGGGGATGGCCAGGTAGGAGACGGTGCACATCCGGTCGCCGGCCTTCTCCGCGATGCGCACAAAAGTGTCCGGGTCGCGGTAATCGCCGGGGACATGGCAGAGACGACTGGCGAGACGGGCAAACACCTTCTCGTCGATGTCTTTGCCGACGAACTCGAGAGAGGCCCGGGCTCTCCGCCGCAACGCTTCGTCGTCGTCGGAGGAGCGACTCACCCCGATGATGGGGATGTCGAGATCGCCGTCCTCCTCCAACTCATAGAGGGCGGGGAAGAGACGTCGTTTGGCGAGGTCACCGGTAACTCCGAACATGATCAAGGCGTCGGCCTTTGCGTACGAAGCTCGCTTTCTGGTCATCGTGCTCAACCTAACCTGGTCGAGGAGTGATCCATATTGAGAACCCTTTCGCCGATGATCCTGATTCCCGCGATCCTGTACGCCGATTTCGGGGAAGGCTGAGCGCACCCGTCACTATCTTCACCTCGGGCGATCACGACCACCGCACCGGTCTCACCGTCTCCTCGCTTCTGGTGGTCGAAGGAGAGCCGGGGCGGGTCCAGGCGGTGATCGGACCGACCACCGACCTGTGGAACACCGCTGCGGAAACGGGCCGGTTCGTCGTCCATGTCTGCGACGAGCGCCATCGACACGTCGCCGAGGTGTTCGCCGGGCTGCGTCCCAGCCCCGGGGGGATATTCGCCGGTCTCTCCGTGCGCGAATCTGAGTGGGGCCCCACCATCGACGATCTGACCGACCGTGCCTATTGCAGCTTCGAGTCCCGTCGCGAGGTGGGCTATTCCGGTCTGATCACCGGTCGCATCGACCAGGTGGAGGTCGGCGATTTGACCAATCCGCTGGCCTATTTTCGGGGAGCTTACCGCGCCTTTGGCTGAATACGCTGGGAAAACCTGCGTGCCATACGCTCAACTTCGGAATACCCTGAGGCTCAGATCCGTTTCCCAGGTCTGACTATCGGTTAGGAAGCCAGAAGAATGCCAGAAACCACACAGCTGACCCTCCCCGTGCTCCCCCTGCACAACGGGGTGGTGTTCCCCCACATGGCCGTCACCATCCAAGTCTCCTCAGAGGAAGGCAGAACCGCTCTCGCCGCCGCCGACAAGGCCGAGGGCCGGCTCCTGTTGGTTCCCCGTCTCCAGGGTCGGTTTGCCTCAGTCGGCACCATCGCCCACATCCAGGGTGACGACGACGGCAACATCGTCGTCTCCGGTGAGAGCCGAGCCCGTGTCGGGGCCGGCTCGGTCGACGAGAACGGTGCCCTGTGGGTGGAGGCAGAGGAGTCGCCCGAAGTCGACATCAGCGATGAGGGCCTCGACGAGCTCGTCTCCGAATACCGGGCCGTCGTCAGCGCAGTCCTCGAGAATCGGGGATTGAGTCGGGTAGCCGAGCGTCTTCTCGCCATGGACAACCCGTCCCAGCTAGCCGACCTCGCCGTCTACTCCCCCGACCTCACCCTCGAACAGAAGGTCGAGCTACTCGAGGCGCTCGACATCCGTCATCGACTCGGGCTGCTCATCGAGTGGATGCGTGAGGTCCTCGCCGACCAGGAGCTGCGGCGCAAGGTCCGCGACGACGCCAGCGAGCGCATCGAGAAGAGCCAGAAGGACTACATCCTCCGCCAGCAGCTCGAAGCGATCAAGAAAGAGCTCGGTGAGGAAGGTGATGTCACCTCCGAGTACCGGGCGAAGCTCGAAGAACGCGAACTGCCCGAGGCCGTGGCGGAGGCGGTCAGCAAAGAGATCGATCGTCTCGAGCGGATGAGCGAACAGTCTCCGGAGCACTCCTGGATCAGGACATGGCTCGACACGATGTTCGACCTGCCCTGGGGCAAGACATCCGACGATCGTCTCGACCTCGATGAGGCCTGGACGGTCCTCGATGCCGATCACACCGGTCTTCACGATGTGAAGGAGCGCATCGTGGAGCATCTCGCCGTGCGCAAGCTGCGCGAAGAACGAGGCTTGGGTGGCGGGAAAGCCCGCGATGGCGGGGCGATTCTCCTCCTCGTCGGCCCGCCAGGCGTGGGCAAGACCTCGCTTGGCGAATCGGTGGCCCGCGCCCTTGGCCGTCAGTTCATCAGAGTCGCCCTCGGCGGCGTCCGGGACGAGGCTGAGATCCGCGGTCACCGCCGCACCTATGTCGGTGCCCGTCCGGGTCGGATCGCACGGGCGCTGACCGAGGCGGGGACCATGAACCCGGTCTTCCTCCTCGACGAGATGGACAAAGTCGGCGCCGACTGGAGAGGCGACCCGTCCTCTGCCCTACTCGAGGTGCTCGACCCTGCCCAGAACCACACCTTCCGTGACCATTACCTCGAAGTGGACCTCGATCTGAGCGAAGTGCTGTTCATCGCCACCGCCAATGTCGTGGAGACCATCCCCGGTCCGCTGCTCGACCGAATGGAGACGATCCGCATCGATGGGTACACCGACCGGGAGAAGGTGGAGATCGCCCGGGACCACCTGCTCCCCCGGCAGATCCGCAATGCCGGA
Source organism: Acidimicrobiia bacterium (assembly GCA_036374335.1). Lineage (GTDB taxonomy): Bacteria > Actinomycetota > Acidimicrobiia > Spongiisociales > ZC4RG35 > JANQRA01. The sequence continues at coordinate 83,784 of DASUUC010000065.1, read as the reverse complement.
TTGGAGCCCGAGGAGCTGGAGATCAGCGAAGACGCCCTCGCTGCGGTGGTGGATCGCTACACCCGTGAGGCTGGAGTCCGGAATCTGGAGCGTGAGTTGGGCAAACTGAGTCGCAAGGTCGCCACCCGGATCGCCGGTGGCAAGACCGATGAGGCGGTCACTGTCATCATCGACGAGGGGGACATCACCGACTATCTGGGGAAACCCAAGGTGTGGAAGGACGAGGCTTCCGACCGTACCGACGTGCCTGGTGTGGCCACCGGTCTCGCCGTGACCGGTGCCGGGGGCGACGTGCTCTTCATCGAAGCCACCTCGATGGAAGGTGAGCGTGGGCTGACGCTGACCGGTCAACTCGGTGACGTCATGAAGGAGTCGGCGCAGATCGCCCTTTCCTACGTCGAGGCTCACGCTGCCGAGCTGGGCATCGATCGCGGGAGGATGAACGGAGGCCGCTACCACGTCCACGTCCCGGCCGGTGCCATCCCCAAGGATGGCCCGTCGGCGGGCATCGCCATGTTCACCGCTCTCGTGTCACTGCTCACCGGCCGCAAGGTGAAGGACACTGTGGGAATGACCGGTGAGATCACACTCCAGGGCAAGGTGCTCCCCATCGGCGGGGTCAAGCAGAAGGTGCTCGCCGCCCATCGGGCCGGCCTGAAGGAGGTCATCATCCCGAGACGGAACGAACAGGACCTCGACGACGTGCCCGAGCAGGTCCGTCAGGATCTCATCTTCCACATCGCCGACACCGCGGCCGACGTGCTGCAGGCCGCACTGGCCTGACGGTTTCCAAACTCGTTCTGTGAGGATCTTTCCGGTTGCCGGAAGAAATCCTCACAGAACTCGATCGTCAGGAGACCTGAAACACTTCGGCAGGCTCGGGGGTGAAGACTGCGTTGCGGGTGGCCCACAGAATGCCGTCTTTCCCGAATGTGATCGCGGTGAGCTCCGGAATCTCGGTCGCGACTTCTGTGCACTGCAAGGTGGCGATGTCACACGAGTTGATGGTGCCCCCGGCAACAGTGCCGAAGATCTCGATGGCCGCCCAGCTCGACTCGTCCATCTCGGCGACATAGAGGTTGCCGTCAGGGCCAAAGGCAAGGTCGATGATGGAGGTGAACCCGCCATCGAAGACCAGCTCGCAATGCTGGTTGGGGCATACTTCGCCGTCGGCACCGGGAGACACCCTCCAGAGTTGGACGCGTCGCTGGGACCGGGGAACCCCTTGAGCTCGCCGACATAGACCCAACCGTCAGCGCCGATGGCAATGCTCGTGGGAACTGCCTCAGCCGGGAACAGGTCGGGAAGCCCGCAGAACGGTGCTGGTGACGGGCCTGCCATGTCCTCGATGTTGGCCGTGGAGACCAACTGGTCGGGGAAGACGGCCAGCACCTCGATGACACCCTGATTGGATACCGCAACAGATCGTTCTCGCCGGCATCAGCGACGAGCGCGGCGCCGCCACCCAGGCTCTCCACGTCGAATGGATTCGAGTCCGGGATGTCATGGCCGAGCACTTGATCAGGATTCTCGGTCGCCTCGAACGCGAAGAGATTGGCGATCAAATGTGGCGTCCCTTCCCAGGTGCGATGCTTGCCCCGTGTCAGCGGCCGGATCCTCTCCGGCACCGGTCGTCACCCACAGTGAATTCCGCCCAATGGCGTTGACGTCGGTCGCACCCGGGATAGAGGTCGGTGCTTCCAGCATTCCATCGTCGATGGAGAAGATGCCGGTACTGGCGTCTGCCACCAGAAGATCGCCATTCGGTGCAGTCGACAAACCGAATAGTGGCCCGTTGAATCCAATCACGGCTCCGGCTACCGCCGGCGCCAGGAGCAGCGCGATCCCCAAACCAATCACGAAGAGTTTTCGTAGCCCCATTTGCCTCGGCCCTTTCCAGGATTGTCCGCCGTCACCCTCGGCCGACCGCACCCCTACTGACTGCGACACTGACTGGAACCGGGCCGTGCCGACACGGAGAGTGCGCTACAACAGCACCTCAGCGAGGTCGCGGAACGAGGCAACCGGGTCGGGGCCGATGTCCTGGATGCAGACGTGGTCGGCGCCGATGTCGAGGTGGGCTCGTATCCCATCGGCCACCTCTTCGGCGCTGCCCATCAGCACCACCTCCTCGACGAGACGGTCGCTGCCTCCATCAGAGACGTCCTCTTGCGACCATCCCTCGCGGAGCAGGTTTTTCCGGTAGTTCACCAGGCCCAGATAGCGGGCAGCGAACCTCCGGGCGATGGTCCGAGCCTCATCCGGGTCGAGACCGACGACGACGGTCTGCTCCGGCGCCAGCAGCGGGCCGTCACCGAGGATGTCCCGCGCCGATCGAGTGTGTCTGGGAGTCGTGAAGTAAGGATGGGCTCCTGCAGTGCGCTCCCCGGACAATCTCACGACCTTGGGTCCCAATGCGGCGAGCACGACATGCTCTTCGGGCACCCCCGCGTCGTCGAGATGGTCGAGATAGGAGACGATCGTGTCGTAGGGCTTGCGGTATTCGGACGTCGCCTCGGGGTGGCCGATGCCGACGCCGAGCAGGAACCGGTCCGTGTGTCTCTCCTGGATCCGGTGATAGGAAGTGGCGACACTCGCTGGGCCCTCCCGCCACATGTTGACGATCCCGGTGGCCACCGGAATCTTCTCGGTCGCCTCCAGCAGATCTTCGATCTCTTTCAGCTCTCCTTTGGGCGACCCGCCCACCCAGTAGGCGCCAAACCCGAGAGTCTCCACCTCTCGCGCGATCTCAGGGCTCGCATCACCGACACGCTGCCAGATTCCGAATTGACCCAGTTCGATACTCATGGCCATCTATTCAAGCGTGGGCTCAGCGCGTGACCGCAACTCGGCGCAGAAGCGAACGGCGAAAGACCAGGGCAACCACCAAGCCGAAGATGAACCCGCCGACATGGGCTTCCCAAGCAGTGTTGGTGCCACCAAGCCCGAATTGAGCGAAGAACCAGAAGGCGAGAAAGATGATCGCCGGCAGCGGGATGAGAAACCATCCCAACAGTGTGAGGATCCGGTGAGCGGGGAACAAGACGGCGTACGCACCCAGAGCGGCCGCGATCGCCCCGGATGCCCCAACCAGGGGATTGGTCGAGTCCGGGTTCAGCGCAACGAACGCGAGAGTCGCCACCACCCCTCCCACCAGGTAGAGGAGGAGATACCGGAGATGGCCGAACGCCTCTTCGACGTTGTTCCCAAAGATCCACAGCGACCACATGTTGAAGAGCAAATGGAGGAGGTCGCCGTGGAGAAACATCGAGGTCAGCACCGCCACCCAGGGCTGTTTCTCCGGGAAGACCGGCCGACCCTCTCCGGTTTCGCACGTCGCACTGTTGATTTCGGACGCCGTCAGCGGCTGACCGGTCCGGATCTCACAGGAAATGGCGGCACGGCGGTAGAGGAATTCGGCTTGCTCGTCCTGAGTCTCCTGATTCTGGAAGACGAAGAAGACCACCGTGCAGGCGGCGATGAGCAAGAAGGTCACCCAGGGGGTGATCCGGGTGGGGTTGACGTCTCGAATCGGAAGCACGGCCAGTCATCGTAGAAGCACCGCCCGCATCCAGACTCACTCGACTGGCTCTGGGCCCGCGCGGCTCACTCTCCACTCTCCCCGGGCGTCGATGGGGATGGCTCCGACTACCACCGGGCACTCGACTCCGTAGAGCATCCGTGCCACCACGACACCGGTGATCACGATCTGGTCGGGCTCACCGAGAACGATGGCCGCAGGCCCGGTCCCCAGACGCAGCGCCTCGGCGAGGACGGCCGACGACGAGCTCGAGCCTCTGCCGTGGGGCATCGCCACGATCCGGCCTGCCAGAGAATCGCCGTGCTGGGGATGGGCGGCGTCAACGATGATCCCGGTCTCGGGGTTGTAGCCCCCCCAGAACGAGAGGGGTCGTTCCAGGACGAAGACCTCGCCGGTGGCCTCCCCATCGACGAGGACCTGGTTCATCGCAGACCTCTGAGGACGATCTGCCCGATAGCCGCCGACTCGACACAGTCGGCGAGGCCGCCAAGAACTACGTCGACACCCAGGTTGCCTGGGGCGTAGTAGGCCCACTTCCCGGAGTTGGTCATCACCGCCCCGGCGGGCACCTCCATGATCGGAGTGATGTAGGTGCAGGTGTCGGTGACGAACCGGGCGCCGAACGACTCGATGGGCGCCACCAGGCCGGCGAGCTCGGCATCGGCGAGGACGTCACGTCCCGTGTTGATGTAGAAGGGGACTCTCGTCTGCCGGCCCGAGACCAGGTGGGCGATCCGTTGAATCTCCTGGAGCGAGGCGTGGGGCGTCCCCACACTGACCGCCCCAAGGCGTGTCAGCGTCGAGCTCAGATCCGCGATCGCTCGACGTAGGGCTGTCTCGTCCACGGTCAGCGTCCGGGTCGGGCTCTTTCCCTGACATGCTTCGTCCACGGTCGCAGCCTCCGGTGTGACCCCGGCGACGTGGAACAGGCCGACTGCACCCGACGACGCCGCAGTGGCGCCGAGCGCCTTGAGCCGATCCTCATCGGCACGATCGTCGAGCCCGGAGACGACCGCCACCTCGGTGCCCACTTCCTGGCCGAGGAGATGACCCAAGGCCACATAAATGAGGTCGTCGTCGAGCCAGCGGTCGGGGACATTGACAACGATCCGGACCGTGGCCCTCCTCCCCTCGTCGGTGTGGAGACCGAATGCAGGGACGCGTCCGACCACAGCGCAGCAGATGTCGAGAAAGTCGCCATAGCGGTTGGTGCGAGCTCCGAGCACCGAGTTTGCGAAGACGATGGCGTTGGACTCCCCCCAGGCGATCTGCTCACCGAACCGGGGCCGATCGTGGAGCTGATAGGGGGCGCAGGTCCAGGTCGGCAGACAATTCATGGCGACATATGCGTCCATCAGGGCTTTCGCCCTCTTTGTCGTTTCCGGGTCCCGTCGCACCAGGTCGGGGTGGAGGAGGTCGAGGGAGGCCACGTTGAGGGTGGTGGGGACCGCCACTTTGCCGCCGGACGCCGCCAGTCGCTCGGCGAACTCCAGGCTCACCAGACCGTGGTAGAGGCAGCTGTCGACGTGGGCCCCGGTGATATCGATGAGCGACGCGGCACCCATCGCCTCGCCCACCGTGACGACCAGGTTCATCGCCATGGCTGCCGCCTCTCCGGCATCACCGGCGAGCAGGGCTCGGTCGTTTTCGGTGAGACGCATGGGGTGATCACGATACGGTGTCCGCTTGACCGATAACCAGCCGGTGACCAAACACGATTTCATCAGAGACAAGTCGATCGCCGGCATGGTCGCCGTCGCGTCCAGCCTGGTGCTGGCCGCTCTGCCGTTGTTCATGGTCGGTGGGCTTGCGGTGCAAATCAAAGAAGAGTTCGCCTTTACCGAGGCAGCTCTAGGTTCGGCGGTGACGATCGGATTCGTGCTTGGTGCGATTACCGCCCCAATCGGGGGACGGATAGCCGACCGGGTCGGTCCGAGGAGGTCGGTCTACCTGGGGAGCTCGATGAGCGTGGTCTCACTGGCCGGACTCGGGCTTCTCACAACAGGCTGGTCGACGATGGTTGCATTCCTCTGCCTGGCAGGCGTGGCCATGGCACTCACCGATCCCGGTTTGGCCATCCTCGTCGGCCGGTCTGTCTCGGTGGACAGACAAGGTCTCGCCTTTGGCGTCAAGGAAGCCTCTATCCCGGCGGCCACCCTTGCCGCGGGGTTAGCGGTTCCGGCAATCGCCTTGACCGTCGGATGGAGGTGGGCCTTCACCCTGGGGCTCCTTCCCTGGCTCGTCGTCCTCTTCTTGCTTCCCCGACTCGATGTCCGACCGCAGACAGATCAGGGATCCGTCGACGCAAGCCCGCCGCCAACCCCTCCACGTAGACGAGCAGTTCTGCTTGCCGCGGTGGCGGCGGCATTGGGGACTGCGGCCGCCAGCGGCATCGGCATCTTCCTCACCGACAGCGCCGTATCAATGGGGTTGAGCCCGGCCAACGCCGGTCTGCTCTTGGCGACGGGCAGTGTGGCCGGGATCGTGGCTCGGGTGGGTACAGGTGTCATGGCGGACCGCATCGGGGGACCGCAGTTCAAGTTGATTGCCGCGATGCTTGCCGTCGGGGCAATGACGATGGCTATGGGTGGAACAGGGAACGTGCTGCTGCTGATCGTGGGCACTGTCGGCGCCTTCACCGGCGGCTGGGCATGGACGGGGATCTTCTTCCTCTCCCTGGTGAAGACCAATCCCGATCGTCCGGGTGCCGTTGCCGGCATAGGAACGGCCGGTCTCGGGGTCGGCAACGCTGCCGGCCCGCTGCTCTTCGCCCTCGTCGCCCAGTCTCTCTCGTTCGGGGCGGCATGGTTGGCCGCAGCGGTGGTCGCCGGTCTAGCCGCGGTCCTGATGGCGGCTGCCCGCTCCCGGTTCTGAGCCCTGCTGAGCGAACCCAGGGTTGTGAGCGTCGCTCACTGACGTCTGGAACCCTGGGTTCGGGAAACGGCCACACCTGTGTTGGGTGGGTGGACGGTGATCTCCCTCAATGATCGCCTTTGTGACGGAGGAGACCGACCACGATTCCGTCGGCAAGTGCCTTCCACGATGCTTCGATGACATTCTCGTGGACGCCGATGGTTCCCCATGACGACTCATGGTCCGAAGTCTCGATGAGAACCCGGACCCGTGCCGAAGTGCCGTCCTTGGAGTCGAGCACCCGTACCCGATAGTCGGTGAGACGCAGGTCGGTGACACCGGGGAAGTCACTGCGCAGCGCTCCACGCAGGGCCATGTCCAGGGCGTGCACAGGGCCCACCCCCTCACCGACACTGACCCGGCGCTCGCCGCCCGCCACCAGCTTCACGGTGGCCTCCGAGTAGATGGTCTCATCGCTGCGTCGCTCGGACTGGACCCGGAACGACTCCAACTCGAAGTAGGGATTGGTCCAGCCGGTCATCTTCCGGACCAGCAGCTCAAAGGTGCCGTCGGCGGCTTCGAAGTGATATCCCTGATGTTCCAACTCCTTGACCCGCTCTACGATCTGAACGGCCAGTTGGTCATCGACCTCCAGACCCAGCTCCCCTGCTTTGGACAACACCGATGCCTTGCCCGCCAGCTCGCTGACCACCATCCGGGTCCGATTGCCCACATTGGAGGGGTTCTCGTGCTCGTACGCATCGGGACGACGGGCCAACGCCGACGTGTGCAAACCCGCCTTGTGGGTGAACGCCGACGTGCCCACGTAGGGGCGATGGGGGTCGAGGGTGATGTTGACGATCTCGGCGATGTGATGGGAGATCGAGGTGATCAACCCGAGGTCTCCGGTGATCACCCTCCTGCCCATCTTGATTTCGAGATCGGGGATCAGTGTGGAGAGGTTGGCGTTGCCGGTACGTTCCCCGTATCCGTTGATGCAACCCTGCACCTGGGACACCCCGGCCTCGACGGCGCTGATCGACGAAGCAACGGCTGTCCCGACATCGTCGTGGTAATGGACGCCGATGTGGGCATCGGGCAGAGTCCCGTTGACCTTCTCGATGGCAGCCACCGTCTCACCGGGCAGCGACCCGCCGTTGGTGTCGCAGAGCACCAGCCGCTCCGCCCCTGCCTCATATGCCGCCTGTAGTACTGCCAACGCGTAGTCGGGATTGGCCTTGTATCCGTCGAAGAAATGCTCGGCGTCGAAGAACACCCTTCGGTCGTGTGATTTCAAGAACTCGATGGACTCCCCGACCATGCGCACCCCTTCGTCGAGCTCGGTACGCAGCGCCTCAGTGACGTGATAGTCCCACGACTTGCCCACCAGGCAGATAAACTCGGTTTCGGCGTCCAGCAGGGCACGAAGCTGGGGGTCGGTGGCGACCTCCCCCCGGGGTCGGCGGGTCGATCCGAACGCGGTGAGAGTCGAGTTTCTCAAAGCCAGCTCGCTCCGCGCTCGGGCGAAAAACTCCGTGTCCTTCTGGTTGGCCCCTGGCCACCCACCCTCGATGAAGGCCACACCCAACTCGTCGAGGAGCTGCGCCACCCGCAGCTTGTCGCTGACGGTGAGACTGATCCCCTCCTGCTGGGATCCGTCCCGGAGTGTCGTGTCGTATATCTCGAGTTGCATGTTGCTCACCTGGTTGGCGAATTAGAAAACCCCCTGCGGATGCAGAGGGTTGAGGGCACAGACCGTCTGTCGGTCTGCCCCTAGCCGATAATGATGATGGTCTGCTGAACTGCTGTGTCCATCGGGAGATGAGTATGGCCGCAGTGTGGTTCACGGTCAAGGGGACACCGCACCCGTTCTGTGCGGATTGACCGGGACACAGTCCCAAAAAACCCGGTGCCGCGGCCCGCGACACGGGATAACGCCTGGCTAGCGTCTTGGCCAAGGAGCCGCTCCGCATCCACCTGTTTGGCGGATTCCTTCTGGAACGCGGCGAACTCGCTGCCTCCGATCGCCTCGCGCGGCGGAAGGTCGTTTGTTCGCCTGCCTGGTCATGCCGGGATCGTCCCCTGCAACATGACCACGTAAGCGGGCACGTTTTCATGCGACGTGGTCTCACCTACTACAGGGTCGACGGTGGGACAGTGTTCGAGGCGGCGATACCGATGATCTAGCGACTCACTGCCGGGGCTGGGTCGGGGCAGCCAGAACTCAACCCCCGAATCCTGATCTCCCCCGGGTTGTGGTCATTCTTGATTGCGAATGACCGTGCGCGGCTTGTCTCCCCGCTCCCGTAGAACCGATATGTCTCGTGCTCCGACCTGGGCGAGGACCTCCGAAGCACGCTCCAGCCGATCTTCGGTGGTCTCGATGGTGAGAACGAATCCCTCGCGCTCGATCGCCTCGCGGTAACGCCTCTCGGTGGTCTTGACCTTCGTGGCGTCGTGGTCGGTAGCTCCGAGCAGTGCACCCAGGAGCCCGCCGGTTATCGACCCGCCGACCGCGCCTGCGGCTCCTGCCAGCGCGGCAGCAGCAACGGTCCCCACCGCGAGGAGAGCCCCGATCGGTGTGGCGAGGACCACTCCGCCGGCGGAGGCGAGCAGGACGCTGCCGATTCCCGCCGCTCCCCCTCCAACCGCTCCCCCGATGGCTCCCTTTCGCGCCTCTACAGACGGCTCTTCGAAATGGTCGATGTAGACGAAGACCTCGACTTCTTCCTGCTTCGGGACGGACTTTTCTCGCCAGACGACACCGATGGTGTCCTGGTCTATCCCGAGGCCCACGAGCTCGTCGATGGCACTCTCGGTCTCCTGGCGGTCGGGGAACACCCCTACAACTGCTGGCAATGAATCTCGCTCCCTAGGGAAAGAGTACCCGGGGTGGGGTCAAACAGAACCGTCTTTCTGTGGAAACGTCATCGGTCCCGGAGGGCCCAGCCCACGATGTTGACGACGAGGGTGAGCACGATACTGACCACGATCATCGACGTGATGGGGATGAAGACTCGGGAGTTCTCCCCTTCGACGTTGATGTCCCCAGGCAGATTCCCGAACCAGGTGAACAAGCCGGGGGTGAATCGGACCAGGGCGCCGAGGACCAGGACGCCGGCCCCGATCGTCATCAATAGGTTCCCTATCCGCACAGCGGCACAGAGGCTATCGGCTCATGGAGAACACGCCGACGGGGAGGCCTCTGATTCCCGGGGCGAGTCGAAGCAGCTTTCCTGCGTGAGGGTGCTCCTCGAGGTCGGCTTTTTCGAGGCCTTCGGAGGCCGTGGTTACGTACAGGTCGGAGAGGTCGACGCCCCCAAAGGCAACGCTGGTGGGCCTCTGCACAGGCAGACTCTCTCGATGGATGTTCTCACCGTTGCCATCGAAGACGTCGATGCGCCAGCCATCCCACATGGCGACCCACAGATTGCCATCGACATCGACGGCGAGGCCGTCCGGCGCGGCCACCGACCCGCTCAGGTCGACAAGCACCTCTCGATTGGAAACGGTACCGGTGTCAAGCTCGAAGTCATGGCGGTAGATGAGGCGCCGGCCGGTGTCGACGTGATAGAAGACGTCACCGCTTGGGCTCCAGCCGAGGCCATTGGACAGGATCACCTGGTCGTGAACGAGGCGCAGTGCCCGCCCATCGAAGACCATCAGCTCTCCTATCGGACGGGTCGTCTCCAGGTCCATGGTCCCGAACCAGACCCTCCCACGGGGATCACACTTGCCGTCATTGGTTCTCACCTCAGCAGACAATGTCAGCGGCGCGAGGATGTGGAGCTTGCCGTCGCGGAGGATGAATAGCCCGCGTGGTGTGACCAGGACCAGGCCACCTCCCTCGACTTCGCACAACGCGGTCACCATAAGCCCGTAGTGTCTCAGCTCGGTGCGGTCGGATTCCGGGTCGTAGCCAAAGAGGCGCTCGGCGATGATATCGACCCAGTAGAACAGCTCTTCGGACCCGTGCCACAGGGGGGACTCTCCCAATGTGGCTCTGTCCTCGCTCACGACCTCCATGAACCGGCGACGTTATACGCGCCACGCGCTTGCGAGTCGTGGTGAAGCGAGCGCTCCTGACGAGCTCAGATGATGATGGCGAGCGACGGCTCCTGCTCGCAGGCCCGAATCCCCACAGGAGCAGCGGGAAGCGGGAGACAGAAAACGCTCCAACCGTGCTCGCGTCGGTAGATGACGTTTCCATCCATGAGCCCGGCCACTGCCGAGAGGCGCTCCGTCCCCTCATGGATCGCATCGTCAACAGAACGCGCCAGGTCTTCACCCTGCAAGGACCGCTTCGATCTCCTGCTCCGCCTTGTCCGAGCCCCACCAGGTGAGCAAAACGGTGATCAGGATGCCGACGAGCGCAATCGCTAGCGGGATCCGCCACACCGGCGCAGCGTCGGCGCAATCGGACGACGCGGACCGCGTAGAAGCAGGTGTGGAACTGTTCCCGGAAGCCACCTGGATCTATCCGTCATTTGGTTCGATCTCCTTTGGTCCGCGCGGCGGAAATGGCACCGCTTCGGGGTCGATCCCCAACCACCCGTCTCAGATCTAACATCACCTGGCCATGGCCTACGACCAACAAATCGCCGATGAGGTCCGGACAGCGATCGGACCTCGTCCCGAAGTCACCGAGAGGGAGATTTTCGGTGGCATCGCCTTCATGATCAACGGCAACATGGCAGTAGGGGTGAGCGGCGACGAGTTGATGGTGCGTGTCGGCAAGGATGCCCATGCCGATGCGATATCCCGACGAGGAGCCAGGACCTTCGACATGGGGGCACGGCCGATGAGAGGTTGGGTCAGCGTCGCCGCCGAGGGATTCTCCACGGAGGAGGATCTTGCCTTCTGGGTCGCGCGGGGAGTCTCCCACGCGGAGAGTCTCCCGCCCAAGTAGACGCTATCCGGTCAACCCCGGTATCCCGGGGAGTTCGGCGGTATCCCAGTCCCTCAATGTGGCGTCCTGCAAGCGGATGAGACGCGCCCGCAATTCGTGCTCCTCGTTGTTCAAGTCGGCTCTCTCCTCCAGAGCGTCTTCAGGCAGTCGTTCCCGGTCCTCTTCGATCTCACGAAGACGGTTTCGTACGGAGCGGATCTCGCTGGCGAGCGGATCGTTCTTCATCGTCTTTCTCCAATCAGTCATGGGTTTAGACCTGTGACGCTTTACCCGGGTTACTACCTGCCAAACGCTAGGAGCCCGCGAACCCGATCTGACCGAACGATGGGGTGACCGGATCAGGACCTCGTCCAATTGGCTTTGCTGCTTCGTCACCTTCTGGAGCGGCGGAGAGCCCACCAGCCGATGGCCGTGGGGATCAGGGCGATGATGAAGGCGATGAGGAAGAACTGCGCTCCCGACGTCCCGCCGTAGAGCTCCTGGAAGCTCTCGGCGCCGAAGATGGCGAGAACGACCCACACTGCAGCCATCGCCCATAGCACCCAAGCCAGCACCTTCACACGGTCAGGATAAGGCTCCAACCTTCTAGTCTCGGGTTATGGCAGACCACGAGTCGACAACACTGCGGCGGCCCAATCCTCGCACCAGTCAGGGCGATTCCGACGAGGTTGCCCACATCGTGATGAGAGACGACCAGATGCGAGGCTACATCAGCGGTGAGCCGATCGAGGCACTGTGCGGCAAGGTGTGGGTTCCCTCCCGTGACTACCAGGGTCTTCCGGTCTGTCAGGCCTGTGCCGACGAGCGGGACCGTCTCCTCGCGGGCATGAAGAATCTCAACTGAGAGGGCTGCGCGACCTCCCACTGCCGCTGAGCTCACCGCTGGCGTTGACGGTCACTTCGGGAGCGAGGTCCGTGCGACAGGTGGCGTGGAGGAAACAGGTTCGTTCTCCCATGTCCAGGGTCTGGCGGGCGAATTCCTCACCTTCTGGGGTGACCAGGTAGACGTGGGTCTCAATCGGGTCGGCCCGCCCTGGCGCTCCGCCAGCGGCCTCCGAGAAGTGAGTGTCCTGGACGATCCGGTACTCGTCGAGTCGCTTCTTGGTGATGCTGGCGTAGCGACCGAACTGGGTCATGAAACAGAACCCGATGCCGGCGGCGAGATAAGTGGCCGCGTCGGGAGCGAGGCCCTTGCCACCCGCCTCGGGCACCTCATCGGAGAGGAACCGGAACTCGGATCCGATCGGACGAAACAGGTTCTCGTTGACCAACTTGACTCCGTCGTCGCGGATGCGGCATCGGGCCTGTACGTGGAGTCTCCGACTCTGGGACTCCTGAAGGCTGCTGTTCACGCCACCGGGCACCCCTTCGACCTGATCGGCCGGCTTGAATCTCGTCATCAAGTCGTCTGCCACCGGGACCTCGGCGAGCTCGATCTCGTCGAAGAGATCCACCGGGTCCGGGGGCATGTCGCCGCCGAGGGCCCCGACCTCCCCGACAGGGACCTGGTCGCCATTCCAACTCAACGTGAACAGACTGTGAGTCTCCCCGGTCAGCAACCCGTTGACCGGGGAGGCAGCCACCGCCTCCCTCACCAACGCCTCGATGTCGTCGTAGGCCGCGTCCGCGGAGACGTCCACCACCAGTTCCGGTGAAAGCGCGCCACCGAGCATGGTCCCCTGGAGAGCCGATCCCTCCATGCTGTAGTGGTTGCTCAGCGTGAGCTCGACGTCATCCAGGTCGAGACCTCGCGCCGTCGCCAGGGCGGTGATTTCGTTCATGTACGCGGAGACCATCCCCGTGATGAACGTGCACAACGGGCAAGGGGCCCGGTCGTGGCCGGCGAGGTAGGGACCTTCGTCGCTGACCAGCCGCCACGCCCGCCCCGTCGCCCCATTGACCACCACGGCCTCTTTCTGCATGCCGGCCAGGGCTCGAACAAAGGTGCGGACCGGGATGCCGAGACGGTCGTCAGGCGACTCCAACCCGGTCTGGGCGGCATTGGCTACAGGGAAAAAGGCGGGTCGTGAGTCTTGTCCCAGGATGTCCGGTGGCCCGTCCATGACGCCCCAAACCTAACGGATACCCTTCGGACGTGGACTACGGACGAATTCTCGAATTCGGTGTCTCCCTGGCGCCGGCGGCATCCGAGCTGAAGGTGATCCTGGACACGGTGGACAGCGCCGACCTCAGCCTCGACCTGGTAGGGATCCAAGACCATCCCTATCAGCGGCGATTCCTCGACACCCTGCAGCTTCTGGGCGTTGTGGCGGAGCGGACCGATCGGATCCGTGTGTTTCCTGACGTCGCCTGTCTTCCGCTGCGTCCTCCTGCGATGCTGGCCAACGAGGCCGCTTCCATCGACATCATGAGCGGTGGCCGATTCGAGCTGGGTCTCGGTGCCGGGGCATTCTGGGATGCCATCGTGGGCATGGGCGGCCCGCGTCGGTCTCCTGGAGAGGCCTTGGCGGCGTTGGAAGAGGCCGTTGCCGTCATCCGGCTCTTGTGGAGTGGTGAACGGGGACTTCGTTTCGACGGCGAGCATTACTCGATCGCCGGGATCCACTCCGGGCCGGTTCCGGTGCATGACATCGAGATCTGGTTCGGTGTCTACGGTCCACGAGCCTGTCAACTGCTGGGGAGAGTGGCGGACGGCTGGATACCTTCGCTGGGCCGCAGCTCAGTCGCGGAGCTCGACTCGCGGCATCGGATGATCGACGAGTCGGCGTTGGAAGCCGGGCGCGATCCTGCGATGATTCGCCGGCTGGTCAACGTCGGCGGTGTCATCAGCGAGGGCGAGAATGCCGGGCCCTGGAAGGGCCCTGTCGAACAATGGGTGGACCAGCTCACCGACCTCGTCCGGAACCATGGCTTCGACACATTCGTCTTCTGGCCCGAAGACAACCCGGTCGATCAGATCAACTGCTTTCGCGAGGTGGCGGTTCAGGTGAGGGAAGCGGTCGCCGCGGAACGCGCCTGACCCGCCTTTTGAAACGCCCTAACTCCCATATATGGGAGACACAGCATTAGGAACGCGAAAAGCCGGTTTCTGACGCGAGGTGGTCCCAGGTGCAATCCCGGGGGGCTTTGTCTTGACGGAAGCCCTGGAACGAGGGCGCCCGAAGCCGGCCGGCCGATGTCAGCTGGCGGTGCTCGACCCGGATCACGAGCGACGGGCTCACCCAGTGAGCCCGTCGCAGTTCGGGTCGTGAGCGGAGGATCTCGACGGGAAACGGCGGCGTTGTCTCTTCGAGCCCGCGTAAACGGTCGAGCGCATCGGCCAGCGAGTCACGGTTGAATCCAGTTCCCACATTGCCCACATAACGCAGCTCGTCTCCGTCATATACGGCCATGACCAGTGATCCCAGGGTCCCTGCACGCTGGCCCTCGCCCTCGGTCCAACCCACGACCACGACATCGGCATCGAAGACGACCTTGATCTTGAGCCAGTCACGCGAGCGCGCCCCTGGCATGTACCGCGACGAGCTCTTTTTGGCCATGACCCCCTCCAGCCCCTGTTGGCCGGCAGCCTGGAAGAGGGCCACCCCGTCCCCCTCTGTGACCGGTGACAGTTGGATCCGCTCCGACGGGACGATGATCTCCTCCAGCTTCCGCCGGCGCTCCTCCAGCGGCCGGTCGGTCAGGTCGGTGCCGTCGACGTACAGCAGGTCGAAGACCATATAGACCACCGGGATCTGTTCGGCTATTTGCTCGATGCGACGCTCGTCCCGGAGATGCATGCGCTGTTGCAGCCGCTGAAACGAAGGGATGCCCTCATCGAAGGCCACGATCTCACCGTCCAGGGTCGCATCCAGAGCAACGACATGATCGTGGAGTCGACGCAGCTCCGGATAGGCAACCGTGATGTCGCGGTCGTTGCGTGAGATGAGACGGGTGTCGTCGGAACAAATGGCAATCGCGCGAATCCCGTCCCACTTCGGCTCGAAAACCCACTCCGGGTCGTCGAAAGCCTCCGGTGTCAGCGTGGCGAGCATGGGATCGGCGGGCGGCGGCTCATCTCCTTGCGGGCGCAGGTCCTCAGACATGATGGCGAGCCACTGATCCTTGCCCTCCCTGGGACCGGTATGGACCATATGCCAAACCCCGGCCAGACGCTCGCCTTCGAGTCGGAAGGTGATTCGATCATCGCTGCGGCCGACCATCTCGTAGCTGCCACGGTCGAAGATGCGCACCACTCCCCCGCCGTATTCGCCTTCGGGGATGGTTCCCGAGAAGGTGGCGTAGGCCATGGGGTGGTCCTCGGTGTGGATGGCGAGGTGACGGTCGCCACGGCGACGGGGAAGCCCCTTGGGGACGGCCCAGGAGACCAGCACCGGTGTGTCTTCGTCGTTGACCATCTCCAGACGGACGTCGTGATGGAGGGCAGTGGCGTGGTGTTGCTGGATCACGAACTGGTCACCGACGGGAGCGGTCAGCGGGTCGACGTCACTGGTGACGTGCTCGGCAGGAGGCTCCGGCGTTGCTTCGAATTGGCGTTTCTGGTCGTAGCGAGATTGGCTCATCGTGAGGTCCGGTCGGCCCCACCCTACGTCGAACCGTTCTCGTGGCTGACCGGGCTGTGTGCGCGCTAGCCGCTGACTCCCACCGCCACCGGCTGGGGACCGGGCATCCGGGGCGGTGCAGGGATGAGGTCGAGCAGTTGAGTGTTGAGGCGATAGAACAGTGGAGTGGGCATCGCTCCCTGACCGTGATGCAGATTGACCTCCTTGAGGAGCCGCAACCACCGTCCGAAGACGTCCTCTGGCGGGACGGCGGCGTCGGTCAGGGCAGCTTTCAATTCGGAGATCCGCTTCATTAGATCGACAAACTTCTCCTCCGGGCTGACGTTCTCCAGTCGGCTCGAGAGCCCGTTGCTCCTCACCCCACCGTTCTGCTCGCCGAGAACTGCCACCGCTCCGGCGTCGGCGATGATTTCGCTGGCGGCCTTGCGGGGTCGACCCGCGCCAACACCGAGGGCGCGTGCGAAGCCTGACGGATCGGTGACGGTGAGCACGATCTCCTCGTTGTCGATCGTGAAATGGAATCCGTCGGGTTGGACGTCCACTTCGACCCTCGCCTGCGGCCATTCACCCAGGGCCTTACCGCCGCTGGTGAACCTGAGCATCTCGTCGGCGACCTCGACAACCACATTGAGGGGGAGCCGGGCTTGGCCGGGCACTCGAAGTCTTGCGTCAAACGACACCATCGCTCCATTCACGTCGTTACCCAGCCCGACCCGGATATATCAGTAATCGCCCCGGCCGGGCAATTGGATACGGACCAACGCCGGATTCGTGCTTCCCCCGGCTCAGAATCGAGCCGGGTGAACGATTCACCAGGAAACGGCGATGTACTTGGTCTCGAGAAACTCGTGGAGGCCTTCCGAGCTGCCCTCCCGACCCAGACCGCTCTCTTTCACGCCGCCAAACGGGGCTGCGGGATCTGAGATCAGACCACGGTTGATCCCGACCATCCCGGCCTCGATCGCCTCGGAGACACGCATCGCCCGCGACAGGTCTGCGGAGTAGACGTAGGCGGCCAATCCATGGATGGTGTCGTTTGCGAGCGCCACCGCCTCCTCCTCGGTGTCGAAAGTGATCAGAGGTGCCACAGGGCCGAAGATCTCATGGGACAGCGTCGGGTCGTCCCGACCCACGCCCTCGATCACCGTCGGTTCGAAGAAGAAGCCGGGCCGGTCAGGGGCGCCTCCTCCCACAGAGACCCGGGCTCCGGCCCCGGTCAGTGCCTCCACGGTCTGCCGCAGGTCGGTCTGGGCGTTGAGGTTGATCATTGGCCCCAGGTCGACGCCATCGTCGAGGCCGGGACCGACCCGGACCTCCCCCATCGCCTTGGAGAACACGCGTCCGAACTCCTCGGCGACCGCGCTGTGGACGAAGAACCGGTTGGCGGCAATGCACGACTGACCGCCGTTGCGCATCTTGGCGATCATCGCGCCTTCCACTGCGGCTTCGATATCGGCATCCTCGAACACCACGAATGGGGCGTTGCCGCCCAGTTCCATCGAGCAGTTGACGATGTGCTCGGCTGCGTTGGCAAGCAAGGTCCTGCCCACCTCGGTCGACCCGGTGAAGGAGAGCTTGCGAACCCGACTGTCTCCGAGCATGACCGGAACCACCTGCGAGGAGCGACTCGACGGCAGAACGTTGAGGACACCTGGAGGGAGACCCGCTTCCTCGAGGAGGGCGCCAACCGCCAGTGCGGTCAACGGCGTGTCCGATGCCGGCTTGAGGATCATGGTGCAGCCGGCGGCAATCGCCGGGCCGATCTTGCGGGTGGCCATGGCTGCGGGGAAATTCCAGGGGGTGATGAGAAGCGAGACGCCGACCGGTTGATGGATCGCCACGATCCGCTTATCGCCTCCCGGGGCGACCTTGATGGTGCCGTCAATACGGGTCGCCTCCCCCGAGTACCAGCGGAAGAACTCGGCAGCGTACCTGACCTCCCCCATCGCTTCGGTGAATGTCTTGCCCATCTCGAAGACGATCAGCCTGGCCAAGGACTCCGCTCTCTCGGTCATCATCTCGAAGGAGCGACGTAGGATCTCGCCACGCTCTGTTGGGCTGGTTGCCGCCCACCCCGCGGCGGCGTCGGAGGCGGAATCGACGGCAGCACGGGCATCCTCTGCTGATGCACTGGGCACCGACGTGATTTGGGCTCCGGTGGAAGGATCGACCACCTCGATCTCCTCACCATCTGAGGAGACCGTCCACTCACCGCCGATCAGTAGCCGATCGTGTCCGTCTGCTACCAGTCGGTCGACTACGTCGTAGCTGTTTGCCTCGCTCATCTCGTTCCCGAACCTTTCCTGATGGTGTCGAAATCCGCAATCGATTGTAGGGACCTCGAGGATTGCAGATTCCACGAACCGGATGGCCACCGGAAGATCGGCTCTGGATGAAACCGGAATGGGCATCTATCCACCGATGCGTCAGCCGGTATCCTTGGGGTTTGGCATCACGCAGGAGGAGCAGATGCGCAAGGGCCAGAAAGTCGAGACTCTGACCAAGACCGTTGGCCAGACTCCCCGCACCGGTGTGGTCATCGACCTCCGCGAGGAAGACCTGGTGGAAGTCGAATGGGAGGACGGGCACATCAGCATCGTCACCCGATCGGCATTGATACCAGCGTCGGGGGCAAAGGGGAGACGGTCGAACCCGGTGAACAAACAACCGAAGACCTGAAGATCTACCAGCCTTTTCGGCGACTTCGACCACTAGTGTCGAACCTGGGCTTGCTATGGAGATGGGAGTGGTCGACGTCATCGCTACCGGCCGAGAGGCCGTTCGGAGAAACGACTGGGACGAGGCCGTCCGCTCCCTGACCGCAGCCGATGAACAAGATGCGCTGGCCCCGGACGACCTCATGCTGCTCGGAGACGCCTATTGGTGGACCGGGCAGCCCGACGCCGGCATCGAGGCCATCGAGAGGGCCTATAGCGGCTACCTCCAGGCTGGTGATCGCTCCCGGGCCGCGCTAGCCGGTGCCTTGCTCTCCTATTTCGCCCTGCGTCGCATGGCGATGCCCGTGGCCGATGCGTGGATGGCCCGCGTCGAGCGCCTCCTGGCAGACGAGCCGGAGTCGGCGGGACATGCCTGGCTTGCCCTACTCAACCTCGCCCGCGCCTTGCTCATCGAGCACGACCTGCGCCAGACCCTCGACCTGGCCGACGAGGTCATCGACATCGGGGAGAGACTGGGGATCCACGGTGTTCAGGCCCAGGCGATGAGCTTCAAGGGGATTGCCCTCATCCAAACCGGTGAGATCGCCAAGGGCACGGCGCTGATCGACGAGGCCACCGTCGTGGCCATGTCCGAGGGAGGGGACCTGCGTTCGGTTTGTGACGTCTACTGCAACACGATCGGTGCGTGCAGCACCATCGGAGACTACGGACGGGCTCAGCAGTGGACCGATCAGGCAGAACGTTGGATGCATAGCCAGTCGGCAGGCGGGTACACGGGGATCTGCAAGGTGCACCGCGCCGAGCTGAAACGACTCCACGGTGCCTGGTCCGAAGCCGAACAGGCGGCCCGTGAGGCGTGTGACGAGCTGGAGCGGTTCCGTCTCCTCGATGGCGTCGGCTTCGCCTACTACGAAATCGGTGAGACGAGACGACGGATGGGCGACCTCGCCGCAGCCGAGGACTCGTTTCAGAAGGCATATGAGTACGGGAACAACGCCCAGCCGGGCATGTCTCTGCTCCTGCTAGACAGGGGCGAGATCGAAGAGGCGGCCCGGAGCATCGCCGGCGCGGTCGCACGCCGAGCCGGTGCCACCCCCGAAATGTCGTCATCGATGCTGGCCCGGGGGCGGCTGCTCCCCGCCCAAGTGGAGATCGCGATCAGGGCCGGTGACATCGAGACGGCACGGGCCGCCGTCGAGGATCTGGAGGCAATCGCCGGCGAAGTCCAGAAACGCTGGTGGCAAGCCAGCGCCCTCACCTGCCGTGGCTCGCTCGAGCTGTCTCAGGGGAATCCGGAGACCGCCGTCGATGCGCTGGAACATGGTTGGCGGATGTGGTCGGAGATCGATCTCCCCTACGAAAGCGCCCTGGCCCGGGCCATCCTCGGTGAGGCCAAGATCGCCTCCGGCGACGAACGATCGGGCCGACTCGACTTAGAAGTCGCCGCCAACACGTTCCGCGGTCTCGGGGCCGCAGCCGACGTGCGTCGGCTCAGCGAGATCACCGGCGGATCGGTGGCGCATGGCGAGCGTGACCGGGTGACCCGTGTCTTCATGTTCACCGACATCGTCACCTCGACAGACTTGATCGGGATCATCGGTGACGCCGATTGGGAGAATCTCCTCAGATGGCACGACCGCACCCTCCGCGCGTTGTTCGGCGAGCACAACGGCGAAGAGGTCCGCCATACCGGCGACGGCTTCTTCGTCTCTTTCGACTTGCCGCGTTCGGCCATCGATTGCGCGGTCGCCATCCAGAGGAGCCTCAACGACCATCGCCGGGACCACGGGTTCGCTCCCTGGGTGCGGATCGGCATCCACATCGCCGAGGCCACCCGCACGGAGAGCGACTACTCCGGCCGAGGAGTCCACGCTGCGGCCCGGATCGGTGGGCTGGGTGGCAGAGATGACGTCGTCGTCTCCGCAGCTGTGCTCGACGCCGCCGGGGAAATCCCTTACAAGTCATCCGACGCCAGGCAGGTCGAGCTCAAGGGGATCACCGAACCTGTTGTGGTCCATGACCTCGACTGGCACTGACCGCCAGGGCCGGACGGGCTGGAGACAGTGACCCAGACCAAACCCAGAGGGCGCAGCACGCAGAGACTGCGGCGTGGCATGGGCATCAGAGCTGGGGAAGGCTCGCTGGCGGCGTGGGTCAGTCTCCTGTTCGCTGTGACCCAGGCCTCGCATGGACTGGGGATGAATGCCGCCGACACCCTGTTCTTCCTCAGGTTCGGCGTGGACCGATTGCCTCTGATGATCCTCATCTCTGGGATGGTGGTGATGGGAGCGATCACCCTCCACGTGGTCGGCCTGGGTGTTGTGGGGCCGCATCGCTGGCTCTGGAACGTCACCGCCGCATCCGGGGTCTGGTTGATCGTGGAGCGGTTGGTGATCGGTGTGGGCTGGCAGTCGATCTACCCGGTCATCTGGATCGCGAACCAGGCGATCATCATGGTGACATTGACGGTGATGTGGAACGCGGCGGAACAGTCCTGCGACACGCGACAGGCCAAGCGGCTCTTTCCCCTATTCGCCACCGCCGGCGTCGTCGGAGGGGTGGCCGGCAATGCGATAACCGGGCCTCTGGCCGCGGCCCTGGGAACGGGGAACCTGTTGGCCGTCCAGGCCGGGTTACTGGCCATCAGCACTTTTTTGCTGGTGGGTGTGCGGCGGTTCTTCACATCTCAGCCCGAAGACGAATCAGTGTCGGTGTGGTCGACTCTGACGTCGACACCACGCCGGGCCCTGTCCACCCGGTTGGGCCGCCTCGCCGCCGGGTCCGCAATGTTGGTGTCGACGCTCTTCTTTCTCGTGGTCTTTCCATTCAATGAGGTGGTAGCCACCACCTTCTCCACCGAGGTCGAGGTCGCCGGGTTCCTGGGCTTGTTCTCCTCGATCGCCACCGCGGCCACCTTCGTGTTCTCACTGGTGGTCACCAGATGGCTTTTCGCAAGACTCGGTGTGGTCATCAGCCTGCTGTTGGTGCCGCTGGTCTACGCCGGCGGGTTCGGGCTCTGGCTCGTGGAGTTTGGGTTGATCCCGGCGGCACTGGTCCGGGGTCTGCAGTGGGTGGTGGTCAACGCGATCTGGGTGACCGCTTTCTCCGCGCTGTTCAATGTGGTGCCTGGCAGGTTGCGTAGCCAGACCCTGGGTTTCATGATCGCCGTCCCCGCCCAGATCGGAACCGTGGCGGCCGGTGGCCTGCTGATGGTGGGCGAAGCCATCCCCCAGGATGTCGGTTTCGGGATCGGCCTGGCCCTGGCTCTGTCCGGGGTGGCGGTGGCGTTCTCGATGCGACCCGCGTATCTCGATAGCGTGGTGGCTGCGGTGCGCAGCGGTCTCGCCGGGGTGTTCACCCTGCAACATCGGGACATCACCGATCCCACAGATCGAGACGCCACCCGGATCCTCACCGACTACCTGCATGACGAAAGACCGCAAGCACGCGCCTTCGCGGCCGCTTCCCTCGCCCGACTGGGCGACGCATCAACCACATCGGAGATCAGGAGTCTGCTCGACGATCCCAGCCCCACCGTCCGCAGCGCAGCTCTCGACTCGATGTGTGTGATCGCTCCCGATGCTGTGGTCGATCATGTGGCCGAAGCAGCCGACGACGATCTCGCCGCGGTCCGTCTCCAAGCGGTCAGGTACCTCGTCGGTGAATCGAGTGCCAAGGCCGAAGGGCTGCTGAGGGCCATGATCGACGATCCCGATGTGCGGGTCCGGGCGGCGGCAGCCGTGGCGCTGGCCACCGAGGACGGAACCCTGGTCGAAGAGGAGATACTGGCCTCGGGAGAGCCTCGATCCATCGTCGCCCTCCTGGAGGAGACGTCACGGGCAGGCCTGAGTCTCCGCGCCGGTGATCCTGACGAGTTCCTGTCCCACCGGGACGCCGGCGTCCGCACCGCGGCCATCCGTGCCGGCGCGGGACGATCGAATTGGAGTCTCCTGGTTTCGGCTCTCGATGACCCGTCACCCGGAGTCCGTCGGGCCAGCGCCGATGCTCTTGCTTCAGACCCCGACGGGAGACGACACCTGCTCGAGGTCCTGCAGACCGGGTCGGTCAACGCCACCGACGTCGCGCTACGCGCCCTGGTCCCCCTCGATGAGTTGGAGCCCGATCTGGCCGACTGGGCGGCGAGCGAGGCGAGGCGAGGCGCCCTGCTTACCAATTACCGGCGTGCCTTGGAACGGCCCGAGCCATCGAGCACCCTGTCGTTCCTCCTCTCCGTGCTCACCAACCGCTCGGAGCGTCTCGTGAGCTGGGTGATCGCGGCCATGACCACCCGTCAGACCGAGAGAGTGATGCACATCGTGGAGCGGGGGGTTCGCTCCGACGATCCGGAGACCACGGCCCAGGCGGTGGAGGCCTTGGAGACCATCGGGGCCCGTCCTGTGCTGAAAGTCCTGATCCCCCTGCTCGAGACACCGGGCAACGAGACGCCGATAGGCAGACGCGAAGCCCTCGACGGTCTCGCCGGCGACTTCGATCCCTGGCTGCGTGCTCTCGCCATACGTTGTCTCGCCGAGGAAATGAGAGAAGAGATGGCCCGGCTCGAGGAGGCCTCTTCGACCGACATCGCTGACATCGTGCGCTCCGCCGTGGCAGGCTTGTCACACGTGGCAGACAACATCGAGACCCTCGACCCGATGGATCGGGTGCTGGCCCTGCATGCCGTGTCGATGTTCGCCGACCTCGATCCCGAAGACCTCGAGCTGATTGCCGCAGCCACCACCGAGGTCAGATTCGAGCCGGGAGAACAGATCTACGTGGACGGTGAGACTGGCTCGGAGATGCTGGTGATCGTTGGAGGCTCGGCCGTGGTGTCCAAGACAAGAGATGGGGCCCGGCATACGGTCGGTGACTACGGGCCGGGTCAGATCGTCGGTGAGCTGGCCCTCCTCATGGGCGGACGACGAGTCGCCGACGTCGACGGCGGGGAGGAAGGCTTGCACGGTCTCATACTGACCGGCGCCGACCTCCTGTCGATCCTGGAGGAACGACCCACGGTAGGACTGGGAATGCTGGGCACCCTCGCCACCAGGCTCGTCGAACAGACCTGACATTCTCGTTCCTAATGCTCTGGCTCCCATATATGGGAGCCACAGCGTCTCGTTCGCAACAGGCTACCAATCCGGGCGGACCGATCTCGGCGAGTAATGCGCCGGGTTTGGGGGTAAGGATGGGCCACGCGTCCAGTGCGGTGAGCGAGATGCAGCCGATCCTGGGCCAAGCAGACACCCGGCGAGAAAGGAACCATCGTGAGCCAATTCGAGGAGATATTCACCGAGACCAAAGATCTGGTCACCGTGAAGAGGGTCTACGGCGAGCCATACCAGTCCAACGGAGTCACCCTGATCCCGGCCGCCTCGGTGCGAGGAGGAATGGGAAGTGGTGAAGGTGAGGGCTCGGGCACCACACCGGCGGGCCGGGGCGGAGGAATGGGCATCTCCGCGCGTCCGATCGGTGCCTATCGAATCAAAGGCGATGACGTGGTCTGGGTGCCGGCGGTCGACTTGAGCCGAATCATCGTGACCGGTCAGGTGGTTGCGATCGTCGCCATGTTGGTGATTCGATCCATCCTGAAAGCACGCAGCAAGAGAGGCTGAGGCCACTGCCTGACCGCTGTGATGCGTGTTCAGAGCGCACCGCAGCACAACCGATAGCAGCGCTTCACCCCCGAGGTGCCTAGTCTCACCGATCCGAGCGAGACAACGGAGCGGGACCTCTTGCGAACAGACTACGGCGGGAGCCCGGAGTGACGGGACGCAGCAGAGACCTGGCACATGTCGGGTCGGTTGAGCTGTTCACACCCACTTTCGAGGAGAGCCGCCGATTCTTTGTCGACCTCATGGCCATGGACGAGGTGGGGACCCGCGGCGATTCTGTCTACCTGCATGCCTGGGACGACTACGAGCTCTTCACCATCAAACTCACCGACCACGACACGTCCGGTGTCGGGCGCACTTACATCCGGGCGTCGAGCCAGGAAGCGCTGAATCGGAAGGTCGAGGAGGTCGAGTCCCAGGGAGTGGCGGGGCACTGGGTCGAGGACGAACTGGGTCTGGGGGCCATCTATCTGTTTCAGGATCCTGATGGCCACGACATCGGCCTGTACTGGGAGACCGAGTGGTACCAGGCGCCCGAGGAGCTCGCTCCGTCACTCAAGAACCAGGCGGCGCGGTTCCCCGGCCGTGGTGCCAATGTGAGACGGCTCGACCACGTCAACTATCTGGCGGCCGACGTTCCGGCCAACGCCGACTTCTTCGAGCACACCCTGGGAGCAATGCGGACCGAGCAGATCCTCACTGCGGAAGGGCCGCCCGCGGCGACCTGGGTCACCTTCAGCGACAAGTCATACGACGTCGTCTACAGCGCCGACTGGACCGGCAGCAAGGGTCGGCTGCACCACATTTCTCTGGCCACCGACACCCGTGAGGACATCCTGCGGGCTGCCGACGTATGTCTGGAGAACGGCATCCACATCGAGACCGGCCCTCACAAGCACGCCATCCAACAGACCTTCTTCCTTTATGTGTGGGAGCCAGGAGGCAACCGTGTTGAGCTGTGCAATGCCGGCGCCCGCCTGATGCTGGCCCCCGACTGGCCGGTGGTGAACTGGACCCAAGAGGAGCGATCCAAGGGCCAGGCCTGGGGCCTGAAGACTATCGAAACCTTCCACACCCACGGCACGCCACCCGTTTCCTAATGCTGTGGCTCCCGTATTTGGGAGTTAGAGCGTCTGATTAGGGCGTGGCGTATCGACCGGACGACATACGAAGGACGTTTGGTGATGTCCTCCCAGGTGAATCGGAGGACGATCCAACCGGCGAGCTGCGCCAGGTTGTCTCGTTGGCGATCCAGCTGAAATGACTCCGGAGTGCCATGCCATCTCATGCTGTCGCACTCGACGATGATCTCCTCGTCGATATAAGCAAAGTCGACCCGGCCGTTGACTCTTCTCAGCCAGGGCGGGCGGTACTGAGTGGAGGGGAGGGGAAGACCGGCACTGTCGATGAGTTCCAAGGTCATGGTCTCCAGAGTGCTGTCCGACACGAGGCTTCCACCGAGGCGAACTGCGAGAAGATCTCTGAGCTTCACGACTCCGGGCTTTCCCCGGCGGGCGGTGGCTTCGAGACGGCCAGCGACCTCCTCATAGGTGGTCAGCTTCATGCGCACCGCCTGGTCGAGCACCATGGCCAGCGGTCGCTTGGGGAGCACTGCGGCGAGGTCGTTGATGGTTCGGGGCACGTCGGTGACGGTCAGCCCGTCGATATCGTTGGTCTCCGATTCGCCCAAATCGGTCGACTGATGAACGATCACTCCGACGAATCGGTTGCTCCGACGAACCGGAACCGTGACCGTCACCCGTTTCGGGTCGAGACCGTCGAGCCGGTGGATTCGGGCGGCGGACTCGTGAGAGATGACGGCCCCCAAAGCGGCGGTGGCGGCTTTCAACAGAGAATGCTCACTGGTCAGCACCCCGGGCAGGAGATACATGCCGGTACCAACCTTCACCAGCCGTCCCTCGTCGACCCAGCGGTGCAGGCTCGAGGAAGACACGCCGAGGGCAAGGGCCTCGGACCGGGACACGACGCCGGAGTTGGACGCCGCATGGGCCATCAATTCCCTGCCGGTTTTCTCCACTCCATCACCATTGCCGATTCAAGACCGGAATTGAAGTTGGTCGTTTTCCAGTCGTGGACCAGGTCGGAAAGACCTCCGGCGTCAGTCGGCGGGCTTTCCGTGCTCGAACGAAACGCTGTGGCTCCCATATATGGGAGCCACAGCATTAGGAACGGGAAAGACGGTTACTCTCGCCCCGATGGCTAGGTCGATACTCGGAGCGGCGGTCAAACGCGTGGAGGACCCGCGTCTGATCACCGGTGCGGGGAGATACCTCGGCGACATCGACGCCTCCGGTGCGGTGTGGATGGTGCCGGTGCGGGCCACCGTCCCCCACGGAGAGCTCGAAGGAGTCGATACCGACGCCGCTCGCTCCACACCGGGCGTCGTCGAGATCTACCTCGCCGGTGACCTCGGAATGACTCCCATGCCAGTCGGGGCCCCGGGTCTCGACGAATGCACCAGACGTCCCGCCATCGCAGCCGATCGGGTCCGCTTTGTCGGGGATATCGTGGCCGTCGTGGTGGCGGAGTCCCAGCAGGCTGCCGTCGACGCCGCCGACCTGGTGTGGGCCCAGATCGATCCCCTGCCCGCAGTGTCCGATCCCGACTCGGCGGCCGCCGCCGACGCACCTCTTCTCTTCCCGGAACTGGGCAGCAATGTGATCTACGACCGCGGGGACCCCGACGACGAGGTTCTCAGTGATGCCGAGGTCGTGATCGAGACCACCATCGTCCACCAGCGGCTCGCCGCAGTCCCCCTCGAATCGAACGGTGCGCTGGCGACACCAAGCGACGACGGAGGCGTCGAACTGTGGGCGGGCAGCCAGTCGGTCCACGGTCACCGGCGGGCCCTGTCGGCGGTATTGAACCTGGATCCGTCACTGGTTCATGTCAAGGTGCCCGATGTCGGGGGCGGATTCGGAGCCAAGATCGCCCTCTACCCCGAACAAGCCCTGTGCGCGGCGATATCGCTCGAACTGAACCGTCCCGTGCGATGGGAGGAAACCCGAACGGAGAACATGCTGGCGATGAGCCACGGCAGGGCGCAGACCAGCCAGGTTCGACTCGGAGCGACCAGAGACGGCTTGATCACCGGGGTTTCCATCCGGATCACCCAGGACGGCGGTGCCTATCCGTTGTTCGGGTCCTATCTACCCGTGTTCAGCCGACGCATGGCGACCGGCCCGTACGCGATACCAAAACTCGAGTTCCTGTGGCGCTCGGTGGTTACCAACACCACACCCGTCCATGCCTACCGGGGCGCCGGGCGTCCCGAGGCGACCATGGCGCTGGAAAGGACACTCGATCAGCTGGCCGCCGAGCTGGATATCGACCCCGCCGAGGTGCGACGCCGCAACTTCATCCCGGCCGATGCTTTCCCTCATGTCACGATCGTCGGTGAGCGGTACGACTCGGGTGACTACGAAGCAGCCCTCGACCTCGCCCTCGACACCGCGGGCTATGAGCGGGCCCGCACACTGCAGGCCCGGAGACGCGGCGATGGGTCGAAGTGGCAACTCGGCATCGGCGTCTCGGCGTACGTCGAGATCACTGCCGGAGCGGCACGGGAGGACTGGGGTGCGGTTGAAGTCCACCCCGACGGCACGGCCAGCGTCTACTCGGCAGCAGTGTCTCAGGGACACAGCCACGAGACCACGTTCGCTCAGATCGTCTCCAGCCTGCTCAAAATCCCGATGGAACAGATCAGGTTCTACCAAGGTGACACCGACCTCATCCCCCACGGCGGCGGGACGATGGCGTCACGATCGCTCCAAATCTCGGGATCGAGCATCCTCGCCGCCGGCGAGAAGGCACTTCACAAGGCACGGTCGGTCTATGCCTTCCACAGGGAGGCCGCCCTCGACGACGTGGTCCAGTTCGACGATGGAAGGATCGGCGTGGTCGGCGTGCCCGACTCGGGGCTGACCCTCGCCGAGATAGCCGCCATCGCCGCCGAGCCCTCCAACCTGGCCGAAGACATGGAGCCGGGTCTGCGCGGCGAAAACCTCTGGGAACAGGAGGAAGCGACCTTCCCCTTCGGCACCCACGTTTCGATGGTAGAGGTGGACATCGAGACCGGGGATGTGCGCATCGTCGGCCACATCGCCTGCGACGATGCCGGCACCATCTTCAACCGGATGGTCGTCGATGGCCAGGTTCACGGCGGGGTTGCCCAAGGAGTGGGTCAGGCCATCTTCGAGGATTTCAGATACGACGACGCCAACCCGCTGACCGGCAACCTCACCACCTACCTCATCCCTTCGGCGACGACACTGCCCCTCTTCACCGTGGACCACACCGAGACCCCGACGCCGGAGAACCCGTTGGGGGCGAAAGGGATCGGAGAGGCGGGAACGATCGGGTCGACGCCCGCAGTCGTCAATGCCGTCATCGACGCCCTGGCGCCGTTCGGCGTCCGCCATCTCGACATGCCGTTGACCCCGAGCAAGATCTGGTCGGCGCTCAACGACCACACACCGGGGGCCTCGTCCGAATGAAACGCTGTGGCTCCCATATATGGGAGCCACAGCATTAGGAACGGGAATTGGCCCGGGTCAGTTGGTGGAGCCTTTCCAGGGCGTCGTCCGTGAGCTGATTCTGGCGTAGACGCCATTCCCAGTTCCCGGTGGCGATGCCCGGCGTGTTCATTCGGGCCTCGGCACCGAGCTCGAGGATGTCCTGCACCGGGAAGACCGAGGTCATGGCTCTGGATCGACTCACCATCTCGTTGAGCCCCCACGGGATCCTCCCGTGGACCTGGCGGTAGAGAGACCGACGCGGCCGCTTCAGCCTCCACACCCGGTGCCGGGGGTTGCCCTCCCAGAACCAACCCTTGGTGGTGTTGTTGTCGTGGGTGCCGGTGTAGGCCCAGACGTTGGTCGGATATGTGTCGGGATGGTGGATGGTCGCGTCCGGAGCCTTGTCGAAACCGAACTGGGCCACTCTCATCCCGGGGATGGCGAACGCCTCTCTCAAGGCAATGACGTCGTCGGTGATCTTCCCGAGGTCCTCGGCAACGATGGGAAGCTCTCCCAGGTCGTCCCGGAGCGCCCCGAGCACCTTCTCGGCCGGCCCTGGCCGCCACTCCCCGTTGACCGCAGTGGGTTCCTCGGCGGGGATCTCCCAGTAGCCGACGATTCCCCGGAAATGGTCGATGCGAAGCACGTCGAACATGGCGAGCGCATGTCGGACCCGAGCTCGCCACCAGGCGAAGTTCCGGGAGGCCATCTCCTCCCAATCGAAAATCGGGTTGCCCCAACGTTGACCCGTCACTGAGAAGTAGTCGGGGGGAACTCCGGAAACGACCCTGGGCCTTCCGTCGTCGTCGAGGAGAAAGAGATCCGGGTTGGACCAGACGTCTGCGGAGTCATGGGCGACGTAGAGAGGTAGGTCTCCTACGAGCTCGATGCCGTGGTCCGCGGCCAGCCGACGCAGGGTGCCCCATTGCTCGAAGAAGAGAAACTGGATCACCCGATGGGCCTCGACCGACTCCTCCAGGTCCTCTCGGGCATGGGCCAATGAAGTGGGTTGGCGGCGGGCCGGACCGTCCTCCCACTCGGTCCATGAGCCTCCGCCGTGGACTCGCTGCAAAGCCATGTACAGGCAGTATTCATCAAGCCAGAGCTGGCCGTGAGCCTTGGTGAAGTCGGCGAACCGCCCCAACATCGCCTGGTCGGATCTCGACCTGAACCTCTGAGCAGCCTTCTCCAGCAGAGCCAGCTTGTTGTGATAGACGGTCGGATAATCGACGCGACCGCTGTCGGGCACCTCGATGGCAGCCAACTCTCTCCCATCGACCAACCCAGCCTCCAACAGGAGTTCGGGACTGATCAGGAGCGGATTGCCGGCGAAGGTGGAGAGCGACGAGTAAGGCGAGTTGCCGGCGCCGGTGGGGCCAACGGGAAGCATCTGCCAGTACCGCTGGCCGGCCGCGGCGACACGAGCTACGAAGTCCCGAGCATGCGGCCCGAGGTCCCCGACGCCGAAGCGGCCCGGGAGAGACGTGACATGCAGCAGCAGCCCGCTGGACCGGCGGTCGAAGTATTCGCTGACCACGGGTCTATGCAAGCAGGCACCCGGCACCGAGCCATCGCATCCGATAACCTGCGGCTCCACTCGAAAAGGACATCAGAAATGGCAGTAATTGTTGGGTTCATCGACAACCCGGAAGGCAGGAAGGCCCTGGATCTGGCGATCGAGGAGGCGGAGCGCCGTGATAGCCGTCTGATCGTCGTGCACTCGATGCGGGGAGGCACCAAGACCAAAGAAGGGGAATATCTCGGCTATCAGAATGCCCTGGATGCCCTGGCCTCGGAGTTGAACGAGCGCGGGGTCGACCACGAGATCCACGAATACGTCAGGGATCAGACACCGGCCGAAGACCTGATCCAGGCTGTCGATCAGTTCGACGCAGAGGTGCTCGTCATCGGGTATCGGAGGCGGACCGCCACTGGCAAGGCCCTGCTCGGCAGCCACGCCCAGGACGTGTTGATGAATGCCACAGTCCCGGTCCTGGCGGTGATGGCGCCAGAATGACCTGACGCCAGTCACTCAGTCGAGGCAGAAGGTCTGTACCATCGCGACCACGCCCGACGCCCTTAGCCGCGAAGGCATCTCGGGCTGCGGCGGCGTCTGCCTCGCTTGCAAGGTACACACTCACCGTGTAGTACTGGCGGTCCCCGGGGAGACCGAGTGCCTCGGCTGCCCCGAAGTCACAGTCGGTGGGCCCCGTGGTGTAGCCAGCCTCGGTGGCCTCGATCACGGCCCTCATCAGGTCTGGATCGTTGCTGCCCTCGGACGCAGCTAGCACGACCACCCAGGTGTCCCCACCTTGAGTGAACTCTTCCTGCTCGGGGGGAAAAGCCACCTGTTCCTCGCCGACCGTGGACGTGGTGGAGGAGCCGGTAACGGTCGAAGTGGTGGTCGGAGGATTGGGCGTCGTCGTCGTCGTGGGGGTCTCTTCTGCCGATACGTGATCGTCGAGCTGCTGTTGCAGGGTCGAAACATCCTCACGGAGAGCGGCTACATCGTCTTCGAGCGTCGAATCGGAGCATCACAGGGCGCCAAAAGGACGAAGAGGGCGAGTGCCAATGTCCAACGGATGCGGCCCACGATAGTAGGGATCGACTCGGCCCGAACTCACCAGGGATGAACCCGTCCGTCCCAGGTCAGAAACTTGCCGTGGTCGGCGACAGTCAGCTCGTCGAGGACCCCGATGATCCCCTCGACACTCTCCGCGACGCCGATCGACGCTCCCCGGCCGCCCATGTCGGTCCGCACCCATCCGGGATGGATGACGACGGCCACGGCCCCAGCCGCCCGCCAGGTCGGACCGCGTCTCCGGAACTCATCGTTGAGAGCGGCCTTGGAGTCGCCGTAGTCACCCAGGCTGCCCGTCCTCCCCCTCCGCGCACCCATCTGTGAGGTCATGATGGCGACAACCCCGTTCTCCTTCAGCTTCCCGGACGTCAGCAGCGCCTCCACGATGCGAATGGGAGCTTCCGCGTTGACCTCCATGAGGTCTGACCTTGGGGCCCTCAGGATTCCGGCATTGTGGATGATCCGCTCCACCGGCTCGTCCAACTCGGAAATGAGGGTGTCCAACTGCGCGGGGTCGCGCACGTCGAGCTGGTGGGTGGTCAGGGCATGGTGATGGACTGGTGACGACCCGTTCCGGGTGGTGGCATGGATCTTCCAGCCCGATTCCAGGTGGACTTCGACCAGGCCGAGACCGATCCCTCGGCTGGCCCCGATTATCAAGACCCGTGGCATCGAAGAGACGCTATCGCATGGCTACCGACTCCCCCCGTCGACCTCCGCAGGGCTAGTCAGTTCCGGTCTTCCGGCAATGGTCCTTATCAATCGCCGTTGCCGGGGCGAGCATGTCATGTAAATGGGGCTGAGGAATACGTCATGGGGGGCACTGGGCAGCGCGTGGCTCACCGGTGGTTCGAAAAGATACCGGCCGGAGTCACCGATAAAACAGGTCGGCTACCTCCTCGTGCTGGCCATCGTGTGCGCGGTGATCATGTTGGCCGGTCTCGGCCTCATCGACGTGATCCTCGATTCGGCGCAACTCTGAGCCCGCTGGGCTGAATCTGTTGTGCACGCGTGTGCGTTGACGGTTGCACAGCGTCCAACGGATCGAGCTTGCTGTAGCGCTCCTCGACTCCGCCTACCGGTAGTTGGCGGCGGCGCCGGTGTTGAACAGCACCACCTCGTCCTGGGGTGACAGCCAGCCCTCGGCGAGGAGGCGCTCGTACCCGGCGAGACACGCCCCGCCTTCAGGTGAACCGACGATCCCCGTCCGCGAGGCCAATCGTGAAGTGCCGTCGACCAGCTCGTCCTCGGAGACGGCGATTGCCGTCCCGGCCGTGGCCCGCAGAGCAGACAGCATCAACCGGTCTCCGATCGCCGAAGGGACCCGCAGGCCGTATGCCGACGTCTCCCCGGCGTCCCTCCAGGGCTCGGCATGGGCGGCTCCCGCGTGGAAGGCGCGGACGATGGGTGCGCATTCCACTGACTGGACAGCAACCATCCGGGGGCGCTCCGGGCCGATCCAACCCAGCTCCTCC
This sequence comes from Acidimicrobiia bacterium, assembly GCA_036374335.1. Classification (GTDB taxonomy): domain Bacteria; phylum Actinomycetota; class Acidimicrobiia; order Spongiisociales; family ZC4RG35; genus JANQRA01. The sequence goes on along the minus strand of DASUUC010000065.1, from coordinate 51,074 downwards.
ATCTCCTCGAAAGCCTTGGCCATGCCCACCAGACCGGTGCCCCCGCCGGTGGGATAGAAGATCGCGTCGGGCAGATGACCGAGATCCCAGAAGATCTCGTAGGCCATGATCTTCTTCCCCTCTACCCGGTAGGGCTCCCCCAGTGTGGCCAGTGAGAAACCCAATGTGTCGTCCTGTTCGGCGAGGGCAGCTGAGGCGTCGGCGATTGTTCCCTCCACCCGGATCACCCGGGCAGCGCAGAGCTCGATCATCGCCACCAGAGCCTCCGGCGTGTTGGCGGGAACCGCCACGGTCACCTCGACTCCGTGGAGGGCGGCGTAGGCGGCCGCAGCCGCACCGGCGTTGCCATTGGAGGGGAGATGGAACTTTTTGCCACCGAGCTCGACGTTGCGGGCGACGGCAACCGCCATGCCCCTCGCCTTGAAGGAGCCCGTGGGGTTCTGCGCCTCGTCCTTGACCCAGACGGAGGGGCCCAAGCCGGCCGCCCGGAGCAGCGGGGTGGCCCCCTCACCGAGAGAAGGCGTGTCCGGCCCGGTGCTGGTGGGGAGCAGCTCATGGAAGCGGAACTGGCCCGGAGGACGGGAGACGACTTGCGCGAGGCTGGGCATGGCCAGATCGGTCAGTCGATAACGGGCGAGCAGAGGCCCTGAACAGGACCCGCACCGGGACTGGAGCCGATCGGAGTCCCACTGCGCAGAGCAGTCTCCGCACTCGAGGTGAGACAGATGAGAGCCTGGCGGCGAGGTCGCCCTCATACCGGGTGATCGCTCGATGAGACGGCACCGCGATGGCCGGCAAGCATCTCCGCTACCGGAGTGGTGACCAGGTAGAGACCGGATGCCTCCACCATCACGTCCTCACCCACTTCCAGCTCTCCGGAGAGCTTCAGCCGTCGACCGTCACGCTGGTCGACTCGGGAGGAGACCACGATGGAGTCGTCGACATGGACCGGCTTGCGGTAGCGGAGCCCCAGGTTTCCGGTGACACTGAGCACTTCTTCGACCAGGATCCCGGCCCAGACCAACATCTCGTCGAGCGCAGTGGCGGCGACTCCCCCATGAAGAGTGGTCCCCGCCCCCCGGTACTCACGCCGCGGGGCGAATCGGGCGCTGACTGTGCCGTCGTCGAGGATGAAGTCGTCGAGGTGGAGGCCGATGGGGTTGTCCCGACCGCAGGCGAAACAGCCGTCGTCATAGTGACGTCTGACCGCATCGACCAGTGAGGCAATGTCGTCTGGCATGACGGGCACGCTACCGGACGCCGCTGGAACGGTCGCCTGCTGCCGCCTAGCCTTTGCCCATGAGCGAACCCGACCCCTTCAGCAAGATAACCCATCACCTGGTGAGTACCGCCCAGGCCCACCATGAGGCCACTGGGGGGGTCAATCCAGATTGGGCCCGGTGGTATGCCGAGCACCTCGTCGAGGATCTCAACGACGTGCTGGGATCGGACATGGATGTTGACGAACTCACAGACTGGCTCACCGATGCCGATCGCCGATACCGGGAAGAGCCACAGGATGATTCCTGGCCCAAGGCGTATGCCGCCTGGTTGATCGCCGAGCACGAGTCCGCCGGGTAACACGGCGTCGAGTGACTCCCGCGCTTCGACATCCCCCACAGGACACGGCGGATGACGGCGGCTACCCGGGAGCCGCCTAGCGGATGCGGCCCACCACCTTGAAAACGGTGTGGGTGGGATCCACCCCGCAGGCGGCAAAAACCCGGAGCCCTGGGTGACCCTCGCCACCCCTGACTGCCTGCTCGTGGAGTTCGGCGCTCTCCCAGATCGCCGCGATCTGAACGGTGCCGTCGGCCTCCAGCAGGTAGCAGTCGACCAGACCTCGTGGCCGGTCGCCGACGAGAAGCTCAGACCAAGCTCCGAAGAGGTTCTCTCGGGCGGCATCGTCGATCTGCGCCTGGGCAATGGACAAGATCAGACAGGTGACTCCATGTGTAGCGGATCATACGTCTGTCTGTTGCATGCTGCGGCACTCGGACTCGGTAAAGCGCCCGTTGGCTCCCTCGGGCTATTGACCGTGACCGTCGGCTACCCGGGATGCAGTTTCTGCGGTCTCCAACGCGTAATGATGCTCCCCGGTCAGGTCTGCAGCGAGGAACTCTGCGGTCTCCGGCACGGCGAGATGAACGTCGGACTCGGTCTGCAGCTCGACCACTAGCGGTCCCGAGCGCACATCGAGGAGGTGGCCTCCCATGGTCCGATCTCCAGACAAGAAATGGAAGTGGTAGCCGGGAACACTGACCGCCCGGGAGTACTCCGGTGCCCAGAATCCGATGAGGGTCCCATCGATGTCGTCGGCCTGGAACTCGCTCTGATGTCTGGTCGCCTCGAGCAGACCCTCACCGTCTTGCGCCGGGCAGGCGGCTCTCATCATGAGTGAGCTGAAAGTGCCTTCGATTCGGATACCGGCGAAGAGGTTCTGCGACGGCAAGACCCTATCTATCTCGGCAGTCAGGACGTGGATGTGGGACACCGCTTCGATCGAGCTCTCCGAGTCTGCGGTGAATCGGGTCACCAGGGCGAAAGGGACCTCGTAGTCGTCGTCGACCGCAGTGACCTGCCCTCCGAATCCCGCCCGGTAACAGGTTCCTTCGAGCATGAGCAGCACCGTCGAGTCCGGCGAAGGTGCCCAGGCCGAAGTCTCCATGGCTGCGAAGCTCTCCAACCGTGATCGCCCCCGCGAACACTCCCTGGACGAGGGCGTTGGAGGTGGAGACCTGGAACAGCGACTGACGCTCGAGATCGAAGGCTTTTGCCAGCGCGGAGTCGACGATGTGTGAAAGGTCGCCGCCGATCTCCGACCGGCGTCGATTCAGCTCCTGCCATACGGACTCTGAGATTTCGAGCTCGAGCCGACGGGTCACGGGGCCAGACTACCGGAGCGCTCAATCTCGATCGGGCCGTAGTGAATCCATCCGCGCCAGTCATGGAGGCAACCTCCGGCATAATCGGCGCATGCGATACCAGGGAGCCCGGACGATTGTGACCGGTGGCGCCTCGGGCATCGGCGCCGCGACAGTGGAACGTCTTGCTGCTGAGGGAGCGATGGTAGCTGTAGTCGACATCGACGAACCGAGAGCCCGAGCCGTTGCCGATGCTGTCGCCGGGTTGTCGGCGCGTCTCGACCTGGCCGACCATGAATCGATCCCTGGCGTGGCCTCGGCGTTGATCGAGGAGCTCGGTGGCCTCGAACTGCTCGTCAACTGTGCCGGATGGGATCTCGCCAAGCCATTCGAGGACACCTCGCCCGACTTCTGGCGAAAGGTGGTCGACATCAACCTCCTCGGGCCCATCGCCTTGACCCATGCCCTCCTCCCGTCGATGTCCGACGGATCGGCAATCGTCAATGTGTCGTCCGACGCCGGTCGGGTTGGGTCGAGCGGTGAGGTCGTCTACTCGGGCGCCAAGGCCGGGATCATCGGCTTCAGCAAAGCACTTGCCCGGGAGGTCGCCCCACGCCAGATCCGGGTCAACGTGGTGGCCCCCGGTCCTACCGACACCCCATTCCTGGCCGCCTTCGACGAGAGCGGCCGGCTGGCCGCGGCAATGGAGAAACAGACACCGCTTCGCAAGTTGGCAACCCCGGGAGATGTTGCCAGTGCCATTGCGTTCCTCGGCTCATCAGAGGCCGGGCACATCACCGGTCAGGTCCTGTCCGTATCGGGTGGGCTGACCATGGTGTGAGAACCCTGACCTGTGGCGCAATGCGGGTCAGATCGCGACCCGGGGCTGACTCCTGTTGACTGTCCTGGCCGTGACCAGGATGAGGATGGCGGCAAGAGTGGCGAAGTTGGCAAGCCAGTGATAACCCACAATCTCTTTGACGAATCCGGATGAGAACGCCGCGGTCGCTCCGAGCAGACTCATCGCCACGTCGGCCAGCCCCTGAGCCGCCGGGCGCTCCTCGATGGCGAGACTCTCGGTCAACAGTGCCGATCCTGCGATCAGGGCGAAGCTCCAACCGACCCCGAGAAGGAACAGGCCGGCGAACACCAGGCCCGGCACGTATCCGGCGACGACAGCGGTGATGGTGCCCATCGCCAGGATCCCGGCTCCCGAGATCAGCGTCCGTACCCGACCGAACCGGTCCGCCCAACGACCGATGAGCGGTGCCATGCCGTACATGCCGAGAACGTGGGCGGCGATCACCAGAGTCGACAGGTCGGCGTGGCCATGGTCACGCATGTGCAGCGGCGTCATGGTCATCACCGCCACCATCGCCATCTGACTCACCGCCATCGCGCCCACGGCGAGTCGTGCCAATGGCGTGGCCCAGATGGCGCCCCAGGAGTGGCGGAGACCGCGCAACGGGTTCTCGAAGGGAGTGTCCGGGTCGACGCCACCGGCGAGTTGCAGTGGGTCGGGCCGGAGGAAACGAGCGGTGATCACTGCGGCGAGGGCGAAGCCGGCGATCGAGAGAAACAGCGGGCTGACCCACTGCTCCATCCCCAGGCTCACACCAATCCGGTTGGCCCAAGGCGCCGCCGAGGGGCCGAGCACGGCTCCGATGGTTCCAACCCAGACAACCATCGCGATCGAGCGGGCCCGCTTCTCGTCATCGGCGAGATCGGCGGCCGCGAACCGGCTCTGCAGGTTGGAGGCGTTAGCCACTCCGAACACGGCCATTGCGACGACCAGGAGCCAGAACATCTGAAGCTGGCCGGCGACGATGGCCAGAGCGCCACCCCCGATGGCGATGAGGTATCCCAAGGTCAGGGCGCGGCGACGACCCAGCCGTCTCGCCCTGAGGGCAAGCGGTGACGCTGCAGCCGCGGTTCCGAGTGTGCCGGCGGCCGCGGGGAGACCCGCGAGCAGATCGCGTCCTGTGATCTCGGCGGCGAGGAGCCCGATGATGGCGGCGGCAGCGATGAAGCCTGCGTAACCAACGGCCGACGATGCCATCAACGAGGCCACCGCCCGCCTCTGAGCCTGATCCCGATTCACGGGCAGAAGATAGTCAGCCAAGCCGGCTGAACCGCACTCTCCGCCGAGCTCAGGAATGGAAGGCGGGGAGCACGTGCTCCCCGAACACGCGGATGAACTCCGTTTGCTCCTTGCCGACGTGGTGAAGATAGATCTGGTCGAACCCGATGTCGGCGTATTGGCTCAGCCGGGCGATGTGCTGATCGATGTCCGAGGAGACGAAGACGGCTTTCTGCACGTCTTCGGCTCGGACGAATCGGGCGGCCTCGTCGAATTGGTCTGGAGTCTCCAGGTTCCACGCCAAAGGGGCCCCGAACACGTTGGTTCTCCACTGGTCGTAAGCGATCTCTGCGGCACGGTGCTCGCTATCCGCCCAGGAGAGGTGCACCTGGAGATGGACCGGTTTGTCCCCACCATCTTCTCGGAAGGCGGCGACCACCTTCTCCAGGACGTCGACAGGCTGATTTACCGTAATCAGGCCATCGGCCCAACCACCCACGGTGCGCGCCGTCTCTTCGCTCACCGCGGCGCCGAAGAGAAGAGGAGGGTCCTCCGGCAGGCTCCACACCCGGGCACGGTCGACACGCACCTGGCCTTCGGCACTGACCTCATCTCCCCGGAGCAGGCGTTGGATGACGTCGACAGCTTCGAGGAGCCGGGCATCACGCATCGGCTTGGGCGGCCACTGGTCACCTGTGACATGTTCATTGAGGGCTTCGCCCGACCCGAGAGCCGCCCAGAATCGCCCCGGGTACATCTCGGAGAGGGTGCCGATGGCTTGGGCCGAGACGGCCGGGTGGTACCGCTGAACCGGTGCGGTTACCACCCCAAGCGAGAACGAGGTGGCTTCGAGGGCGGCTCCCAGCCATGACCAGGCGTGGCCGGACTGACCCTGCCGTCTCCCCCATGGGGCGAGATGATCGGAGCACATTGCGGCGCCGAAGCCGGCCTGTTCGGCATCACGCACCGCGTCGAGGAGGGCGCTCGGGGCGACCTGTTCATGTGAGGCGTGATAACCGATCAGGGGCATTGCCATCTATTGCCCGCATCGACGAAGCGGAAAACCCATCTGCGGGCAGCGGGGATCAAGCCAGCGGTGCCTTGGAGCCGATCCGGATCCAGCGGAACCCGTTGGCGGACAGTGCGAAACGGCCGTTGTCGGACTCATAGGATGAATCGCTCCACACGTCGACGCCGGGCTCACCCCCCAATTGATCCCCAATGTCGACCTCGACTCGCCGGCCGGAGAAGTTGTGCAGGGTGAGGAGGGTGCGCCCAGCCCATTCGAAGCGGATCGCCAGCACCTTCGACGATCCGACTTCGACCAGCGTGTAGTCGCCCAAACCGAGCTCGGGGAGACTACGACGTCGCTGGATCAGATGCCTCATCCAGCTGAGGGTCGAATCGGGATCGTCTATCTGCGCACGGACATTGACCTCCTCGGGTGAGTAGGGGCCTGTCGGCGGGGGTCGCCGCAGCTGCTCCATAGGGGCGGAGGAAAACCCACCGCCCGGTGCGGGATCCCACTGCATGGGCGATCTGACCGCATAACGGCCTGGGATGTCGAGGTTCTCGCCCATCCCGATCTCCTCACCGTAGAACAGCACCGGTGTCCCCGGTAGTGAGAAGAGCACGCTGTAAGCGAGGCGGAGCCGGTTTTGATCTCCGTCGAGCATCGGAGGCAGGCGTCTCCTGATGCCCCGATCGTAGAGGCGCATCCCGGGCTGGGGCCCAAGAGCCTCGAATACCTCCTGTCGCTCGCCTTCGGTCAGTTGATCGAGGGTCAGCTCATCGTGATTGGTCAAGAAGTTGGCCCATTGACAGTTCTCCGGGATCTCGGGGAGATTGGCGATCGCCTTTCGAATGGGATCGGCGTCACGTCTCACCAGTGCCAGGTGGAGGTACTGGTTGACATGGAAGTTGAACAACATCTGCAGTTCGTCGCCCTCTCCGAAGAACTCGACGGCCTGACCCGGAGGGAGGTTCACCTCACCCAACAAGATGGCATCGCCCCGACGACGGCTGAGCATCGCGGTCAGATCCTTCAGTAAGCCATGCGGGGTGATCTCCAGCTGGGCCTCGATGCCGCCCAGCTCGATGAGAAAGGGAACTGCGTCGACCCGGAAGCCGGAGAGGCCGAGATCAACCCAGAAGGAGATGATCTCTGTCAACTCCTGTTTGACATCGGGATTGTTCGGGTTGAGGTCGGGTTGATGACTGTAGAAGTGGTGCAGGTAGTAGCGCTTCGCCTTCCGGTCGTAGGTCCAGTTCTCGGTCTGTTCGCCGGGGAAGACGAGGGCCGTTTTCCAGTCTTCGGGGCGTTCGTCTTGCCACACGTAGTAGTCGTGGTGTCTGGCGTCGGGCCCGGTCCGGGCATCCTGGAACCAGAGGTGGTCCCGGGAGGTGTGATTGATCACCAGGTCGGCGATCACCCGTAACCCGTGGTACTGGGCGGCACGCATGAACGAGTCGAAGTCGCCTTGATCGCCCAGTCTCGGATCCACGCCGTAATAGTCGGTGACGTCGTAGCCATCGTCGAGGTTGGCGGTCGGGTAGAACGGCATGAGCCAAACACAGTCGACCCCGAGGTTCGCCAGGTAGTCCATGCAGTTGAGGAGCCCGCCGAAGTCGCCCACCCCGTCTCCGTCGCTATCGAGGAAAGTCTCCACATCAAGGCAGTAGACCACGGCGTTCTTCCACCAACGGTCATACCGGCTTCGCTCAGCCGACCGGATCCCGGCTTTCTCCACGTTCGATGACACGTCTTCCCCTATACCCGATGAGGCGGTGGCGAATCATCCGCGGCGCCTGACCCGTGACGTCTTTGCTCTCAGGTTTTGCTCCCAGCCGCTACGGGTACCTGCAGCGACCAAACCAAGGAGTTAGAAAAATGAGTGAAGTCGTTGCGCTCTTCTCCACTCGGAGCGAGGCGGAGCGGGCAACCGACGAATTACTGGCACGCGGTTACGACCCCGACCGTGTCGGTTATCTGGACCGGTATCGAGACGAGAGCGGCGAAATCGTCACCGATGAGGAATACTTGGGCGAGCACGACCTCGAGCACAGCGATGTGATCGACGAAGCGACCAAGGGGGCGGCCGGAGGCGCCGTCGGCGGCGCCGCAGTCGGGGCCGGCGCCGGTCTGCTGACATCCGCCGGCTTGCTGCTGGTGCCCGGCTTCGGCCCCTTCCTCGCCGCCGGGACCCTGGCCGCGACCCTGGGTGGCGCAGGGATAGGCGCCGCCGGCGGAGGCATGGTTGGTGGGGTCACCGGGGCCATTTTGGGTGTCGTTGAGGATGAGAAGGACAGCGACGAGACCGCCCGGTTCTACCGTGCGGGTGTTACTGAAGGTCGGCCTCTGGTGTCGGTGGACGTGGAGGACGCCGACGCAATGGAAGCGGCCAGCCTGCTACGCGCCGCTGGCGCCGAGCGGGTGGATGTCTACGGCGAGGAGGGCTGGTTCGAATAGGCCAGCCTCCGTCGCAGGTTCGTCGACGGAGCTAAGGGGGCGATGAGAGGGCACCGTCTCCGTTACGGAGACGGTGCCCTGAGTTCTCTTCAGCGTCCGGATTCAGCTGTGGGGAACCAGGCAGACACCGGGTTCTGGATAGAGTCAGGTCGGTGCCCAAAGAGGAGCCCCGTCGATTTCACGGTGTGGATGCGGATGAGTACTGGCACAGCCTGCTCTCTGGCGAAGGCAAGGGCCTGAAGCCGGCGAGCCGTCTGTTTCGGAATATCCCGACTTCGCCACGCTGCAAGCTCTGTCAAGCCCCGTTCGCGGGACCATATGCCTGGCTTTTCCGACTCGTTGGGTTTAGACGTTGGGCACTGAATCAGCAGCTCTGCAGATACTGTGTGGCCGGCATCGAAAAGATCAAGGGTGGCACCGAGATCAGCCTCTCCCTTCTCTTCGCCGATGTGCGTGGTTCAACCAAGCTCGCCGAGGACATGCCTGCCGCCCGGTTCTCGGAAGCGCTTGACCATTTCTTCGAATTGGCTTTCGAAGCCGTGGATGCCGAGGACGGTGTCATCGACCATATCGTCGGTGACGGAGTCATGGCTTTGTGGGTTCCTGGATTCGTTGGAGCAGACCATCCGAAGCGGGCGGTCGCTGCGGGGAGGAGGCTGCGCCATGCTCTGGCGGCCGCTCCCAACATGACAGACTTTCCCGTGGGTATCGGCGTGCACACTGGAATTGCCTTCGCAGGGGTCGTGGGCAATCCAGGGTCTCATGACTTCACTGTTTTGGGCGACGTCCCCAACACCACGGCACGTCTTGGCTCAGCCGCTAAGGGTGGCGAACTCGCCTTGAGTGAGGAGCTTGCACGAGCAGCCGGGGTGGACACGACACCCCTCGAACACCGAGAGCTGGAGTTGAAAGGGAAAGAAAGCCTCTTCCCGGCATGGATCGAAAGCGCGCCGGTGGAAACTTCTCATTGACCGGTGTGCCGAACCCCCGGCCAGTGAGCAAGGCCGTACCACCCAACGCACATCGACTCTGGCCACCGGGACCGTGGCCCCCACCCTGGGTAGCGCCGAAACAGGCCACCGCGGCGGCATGGTTGGTGGGTCACCCGCGCCATTCTGGTGTCGTCGAGGACGGGAAAGACAGCGACGGCCACGATCCTACCGTGCGGGCGTTATGCGAGGTCGTGTCGGTGGACCTGCAAGCGCAATTCGATGGAAGTGGCCAGCCTGCCACCCGCCGCCGCCGAGCGGGTGGATGCCTACGGCGACGAAGGCTGGATCGAATGAGCCCTGCCCCCGGTTCCTGGCCGAACAGGGTGTTTCGTCGCGTGTTTGGCCAACCCGGCTGCGGGGCAAAACCGAGCTAGGCCCATACGAGGAGGTTGGCCATGCTCAGCTTCGACCCTCTCCGAGAGTTCGATCGGTTGGCTCGCGAAACGAGAGAGCGCCCGCCGTCGGTCATGGCATTCGATGCCGTACGCGATGACGAGTCAGTGATCCTCTACTTCGACGTCCCGGGCGTCTCGGGGGACGACATCGAGGTGCATGTGGAAAGAAACGAGCTGACCATCACCGCCGAGCGCGTCTGGAGAGGTGACGACAAGGAGACGCTCGTCAATGAGAGGCCGCAAGGCTCATTCACGAGGCGAGTGATGCTCAGCGACGCTCTCGATGCCGACCGATTGGAGGCGAACCTCTCCGAAGGGGTGCTGACAGTTGTCATTCCCGTATCCGAGAAGTCGAAACCACGAAGGATCAACGTCACAATGGGCTCCCAACAGAGCGATCACATCGAGGTTTCCGGAGACAACAGCGCCGACGATTGAAGGCAGCTTCGCCGATTCGCACCAACCATATTGCCCTTGGAGCACCCGAAGGTCATCGGAGATCTCGCGGACCCAAGGCGCCACACCCACCCCGCGATGGCCCGAACCCTGGGTTTCCCCTCGTCAGGTGTCCATGTGGTCGTCGACCAAGGCGCGTAGGGCCCAGCGGCTCAGCCGATGATGAGCAACAAGACGTGGATGCCGATGCCGACGAGACCGCCCACCACTGTTCCGTTGATACGCACGAACTGGAGATCCCGGCCGAGTTGGAGCTCGAGACGGTATGCCACCTCGGTGGCATCCCATCGTGCCACAGTGGTCTCGATTAGACCCACCACCTCGTCGTCCCAGTGTTGGGCGAGACGCTCTGCCGAGGTGGCAATCCACTCGTCGATGCGGCTGCGCAGGTCGGCTTCTTCGAGGACACGTCTCGCCCACCATCTGACCAGCTCGCTGAGAAGCTGCTCCAGCTCCGAGCCGGGTTGTCCCGCCGCGCTGGTCAGTCCGTCCCTGACGATCTGCCATTGCCCTTCCAACCATTGGGCGAGCTCGGGCGAGTCGAGCAACCGCTTCTTGGCCTCCTCTATCGAGGAGGCCAAATCGGGTGAGTTGCGCAGGTCGTGGGCCAGTTGGGTGATGATCCGCTCGATGTCCTCACGTACCGGATGGTCGGGGTCTTCCACAACCTCGACCACGAGGAGGCGAAAGGCCCGGATGATTCGGTCGAAGACCATCGTGTCCACGAAGGACGGGACCCACCATGGCGAAGAACGCTCGAAGGTCTCCCGGAAGCGGTCGACATTGTTGACCAGCACCACGTCAGCCAGCTTCAGACTGGACTCCACGGTCTCGTTGAAGTTGCCCTGCCGTAGCCAGGAGTCGACCACCAGCGAGAGGATCGGAGTGAGCTCGGTCTGACGGGCCCAGTCCAGGGAAGAATCGGTGATCAGCACAGACAGACGGCTGTCGTCCACCGGCTCGGTCATGGTGGCCGCGGCTTCGATGATCCGTCTCGCCGCCAATGTCGAGTGGTCGGCCGCCACGAGCCAGGTGCCTACTCTTCCCGCGATATCAGCGTTGACGATCCAATCCCGCAGGTTCGACGGCTCGAGGAAGTTCTGGTGGACGAACTCGGCGAGACCCTGGCCGATCTCATCTTTGCTACGTGGAATCAGGGCGGTGTGGGGGATGGGGATCCCCAGCGGGTGGCGGAACAGGGCGGTAACCGCGAACCAGTCGGCGATGCCCCCGATCAACGCCGCCTCGGAGGCAGCCCGGACAAAACCGTTGAGCCCTTGGTCGTCGCCCCAAATGTGGCTGACGAGAAAGACAACCAAGGCACCGACCAGGAAACCGCCGGCACGGCGCTTCCACTTGCGGAGCTCGTGGACCCGCCGCTCCTCGTATCCAATCGATCCTAGAGACAGGGCCGAACTCTAATTCGTCCGGCTTCCGGTGAGGACCCAACCGGTGCGGAACGACGCTTCACGCCTGGCCTCCAGTGGCCTCTCGGCATCAATCGCCGCCGAACGCGCCACCAACGAGGAAAGTCTCCAACTCTGATCCCGAGGCCGTCAGCCGCTCGCCCTCCGGCATGAGACCGGTGTCAAACCGGGGTCACGACCGACGGCGCCGCTGGCACGCGCTCCTCATGGACCAGTTGGATGGCGCGGCGGACCATGACCACAGAAAGCGTGAAAATCAGCAATGCGTTGACCGGGTGGAGGGCCGCGATCAGTGCCGACTCGTCCCGGGCGAAAGTCAGGTTGGGCTGAAAGAACGTGATGAGGGCCAGCACTATGCCGAGGACAACCGTCTTCGCCCCGGCCCTGGCCAGCGCCGGAAACGCCAGGAACAGCACCGCAGCAGTCGACAGCACGTACCCGCTCCCCTCGTGCAGCGCCCGACCACCCTCCTGACCGAACAGCATGAGCCCTGCGAAATACACCTGAGCCACGATCGCCGCCAGGAAAAGCCATGCGAAACCGAGCAACGCATACCGGAAGAATCTTCTCATGTTGGCGGAGATTATCCGCTGGTTTTGGGCTGCGTCTCCGGGACGCCGCGCCGGCAACCTCAGAGCCGGATGCGTGGCGTATAGTCAGCTGCCGGCGTGTCCGGCGGAGGGCAGATGGATTGGGTAGTTGCAGCGATAGTCGTCACCATTGTGATCGGCGTAGCTGTGGCGTTCTTCTTCCTGGGCAGGCGGGGGGTCTTGCCCCATGTCAGCACGGAGAGGCTCGGCCTCGAGGAGTACGACTTCTATCCCTTCGTGGTCAACACAGAGGGTCACGTCGAGTTCGACGGCGATCTGTTCTCGCGAGCTGTCCGTCACCTCCTGACGCACCGGAATGAGAGAGCCGGCAGGGAACTCATCGTCATCGGGGAGCAGAACCAGGTGCGAGACGTATTCCCCACCGACGCGTTGTTGGACTACAAGCGTCTGTACGCCCAGTACGACGGGGACAAGGTCATCAGCGACACCGACGCCTACCTGGAGAACTACAAACGCCTGGTCAACCAGCTGGGCAGGTCGTTCCCCAACACTGGCATCGAGATTCTCCTTCACAATCTGGTCAACCCGGCCCATTCGTTGGTGGCGATCGAGAACGGCGCTGTGACCGGTCGCCAGATCGGGGGTGGCGCCACCAACCTCGTCCTCGACCTCAAGACGCGAAGGCAGCAGGGGGAGGACAAGGTCAACTACGGCCTCAACATCGGCTCCCGCCAGTTCAAGTGCACCACCGTGCCGATCTTCCGCCCCGAATACGGCCTGGTAGGAGCGATATGTGTCAACGTGGACTCCAACTTCATCCGTGACGCCGCCACGAGGGGACCGGAGCGTCTCGATGCCTTCATCGACAACCTGCTCCGAACCGACTTCGAGATCGACGAGAACATCCTGTCCAAGGACGAATATCGGCTGGCGATGAGGGGAAAACGTCACTTCATGGACGACGCGGTCAGGATCCCGGCGTCGGTGAGACACGAGCGGAGGCTCGCTGCCATCATGTTCTCGGATATCGTTGGCTTCACCGCGCTGATGGGCGCGGATGAGGCGACGACGCTCTCGATGGTCGAAGCCAACGAGGAAATCCACATGAAGGCCTTCGCGAACCATGGCGGCCGCCTGTTGAAGCGTCTCGGCGACGGGCTTCTCGCCAGCTTCGACAGTGCTTCTGGCGCAGTCGAGTGCGGCGAGGAGATCCAGAATGCTGTTGCCCGGGACGGTCGGTTTCAGGTCAGGATCGGCATCCACCTCGGTGAGGTGATCGAATCGGACGGGGACGTTCAGGGCGACGGTGTCAACATCGCCTCCCGCATCCAAAGCGAGGTGGCACCCGGCGAAATAGGCTTCTCGAGCGTGGTCTATGACAACATCAAGAACAAGGTCGGCCTGTCGGCGTCACCGCTGGGCGAGCGAAAACTGAAGAACCTGGACAGCCCGATGCTCCTCTACATCCTGGACCGCGCCGACTGAGCCTTGACCATGCAGATCATCCATCCAGAACGAGATCGCCTCATGGCGGCTGGGGCGACAAATCGAGATCGAAAGTAGAGAACACTGACCGGCGGTGGCACATTGCCAAGCGGCCAGGGTCCGGCGAGGCGGGGGTGGGGGGCGTGTCAGAGGTGAAGCGCGAGCAGGGTGACCGCCAACAGGGTCATCGCCCACCCCAGCAGTATGAGTGGTCGCTCCCAGGTGTCGAGCAACCGGTCCTGGCTCCAGTGCTCGTATTGCATACCGAGGTCGAACCAGGCCCCAGCCTCGTCGGTGTGGCGCCGTACGAAGCGCGCCGGTGTGCTCAGGAAGCGCTGGGTCATACTGATGAGAGTGGCGAACGCGGCCAGAACCACCGCGGGCGCCGACAGTTTCTGGGTCTGCGCCCAGTAACCCACCAGTACCGGGAATCCCCCCCAGGCGAGTCCGAATCCCAGGACTGTGTGTAGCCACCCCGGGACCTCCAAGGCATAGCCGATAGCAAGCAGGACGCCTGCTGTCCCCCACGCAGCCACCCATGGCGAGATCACCAACGCACCTGCCACCGCCAGAGCGGCACCCGCCGATATCCCGCCCACGGCCAGAGCGAGAAGAGCGCCTCTGCTCAGTGTGGTTCCGAGGGGGCGGTCGTGGAACTCGTCCAGGGCATGGGCACCGATCCCCATCCCGAAAAGGAAAGCGAGGAGGGTCCCTCCGAAGTGGATCCAGTCGAGTTGAGGAGCGATCGCCGCGCCCATCGCCACATAGCTGAGGTGCCACCGCGTGTATGGCGCATGGAGCAGGGCAAGCAAGTCCCGGCCCGGGCTTCCGGTGCGGGCGTAGTAGGCCGGTTGGTTCACGGCTTGCGTGCCCACATCACCAACCCGCCACCCAACGAGGGCCGCTCGACCGTGACGTCGACGAGTCCCCCCTCCTCCCAACGAGCGGTGAGATCGGGATGTTCCTCATCGAACTGCTCGATGGATTGGCCGAGGAACCGGCCGACCTGATACCACCCGGAACCGATCAGAACCCCGGCCATGGGGAGTATTGCCCTTGTGTACAGACGCCAAAGGAACCCGGCTACCCCCCGGGGTCGTCCGAATTCCACCATGCCGACCAGCCCACCCGGTCGCAACACCCGACTCATCTCTCGCAACGTGACGACCGGGTCTTCTACATATCGCAGGAGATATCCGAAGGTGACCGCGTCGAAAGTCCTCTCCGGGAAAGGGAGACGGTCGGCGACCGCTCTCACGCGAAGTCGGCCGGAGTGCTGGGTCAGCATCTCAGGGCTGAGATCGACCGCCACCACCCGATAACCGCAGGCTTCGAGCAACCGGCTGATCGAGCCGGTTCCGGCGGCGACATCGAGGACCATGCTGCCGGGTTCGAGTTGTATCCCACCAACCATGAGTCGTCGCCAACGCCCGTCCTGGCCCAAGCTCAGGATGCCGGCCCAACGCTGATAATCCCCGGCTATGTCCCGAAACAGCCGCGCCGCGGTCGCCTCGGGTCTCTCATCGGAACGAGCAGGTTCGATGAGGTCATTCTGGTCGGATCACCGCGGACCGGTCGCCATCCGACAGGGCGACTTGGAACTCACCGTCAGTTCAAAGTAGCGAGACCGGGGCAGGCAGATTCAGGAGAGGACGGTGCTGTCTCTGATATCCGGCTCCGCCCGGGTGCCGACAGGACTCTGCTCCAAGCCATTCACCGGCATCGCATCCCCTACTGCGTTGGCGTCTTTCATGGTCGAAGACTGGCGAGATGAGATCAGGAAATACGTCTCCATTGGGCCTTTGCCCTTGATCAAAATCTCGCCTCTCGGTTGGAACTCGTAGCTGTCCGCTAGTGCCCGATAGATGTCGGCAGTGACGTGGATCATCCCGGGCTGGCCGTGCGACTCCATCCGGCTCGCAGTGTTCACGGTGTCACCCCACAGGTCGTAGCGGAACTTTCGCTTGCCGATCACACCGGCCACGACCGAACCGGATGCCAACCCAAACCGCATCCCCAGGCGTCCGTAACCGGGCACGAAGTAGTCGCTGAGGGTGTCCCGCATCGCAAGGGCCATGTCGGCGGCTACCGACATATGGTCGGGCCGCCCCAGCGGCAGCCCCGAGACAGCCAGATACCCATCACCAATCGTGGCCACCTTCTCGAGACCGAACCTCTCGGAGAGATCGTCGAAGCGGGAGAAGATCTGATCGAGCAGGGCCACGAGATCGTCGGCGGACAGCAGTTGGGCCAGAGGAGTCGATCCAACGAGATCGGCGAACAGGACCGTGACCTCATCGATACGATCAGCGATAGGAGACTCTTCGGCTTTGAGCCGCTCCGCGATCGGCTCGGGGAGAATGTTCAGCAGCAACCGCTCCGACCTGGCATTGGCCTCAGCGAGCGCTTCCTCGGCGAGAGCGACCAGCCATCGGTAGTAGAGGGCAATGAGGGAGCCGAATGCTCCGACGCCGATGGCGGAGGAGGCAAAGAGAGCTTTTTCCACCGTGGTTCCGCTCAGCACCGCAGGGCTCTCTATGAAGAACATCGGCACCATCGCAAAGACCACCACCCCGAAGCCGATCACGATCACCGGCATCACCCGGTCGTGAGGGCCGCTGATGAGCACGCCGATCATCGGGATGAGCACCAGGAAGAGGTAGACCCCGGTGCCGGCCCCGAGGAACACCGCCGGTGCGATGGTGTTCGCCCATCCCGTGAACAACAGCGCCCAGGAGGCGAGACGGGTACGTCCCCGGCCGTTGATGATCACAACCAGGCCGTATCCGCAGTTCCAGATGACATTGGTGACCACGACCGGCCACAGCGAACCGAAGTCGAGCACCGCGTAGAAAACGGCAAAAAGCGAGCTGAGCCCGAGAGCGGCCAGCGCCACCACGTTGACAGTGCGCACCCACCTGGTTTCGGCGAAAGACCCTGCATGGTCGACGCCGCGATCCACCAAACGCTTCAACAAGCCGGCGTGACCAGCGAAGTCACTCGAAGCGACCTTGTCGACCACAACCACCCCTACCCTGAACGCCTGGACGGTCGCGAGGCACGGAGCCGTCACAGCCTGAGAGTCACCCGTTGTCCGGGCGATCTGCTCGCCTCTGGCCGAAAGATACATCGTCTGTGGCAATGTCGGAAGCCGTTTCAGACGCCGACTCTCGGTGTCCGGGCGACGAAGCTCTTGCTTCCAACATGGTTCAGGATCTCAGGAAGGCGAGCACCGCCAGCACGCGACGATGATCGTCGGGAGCCTCTTTCAGACCTCCCGCACGATCTCGAAACCTGCTTCCTCGAGGAGAAGACAGAGACCGCGGCGGAACAACACGGAGTCGTCCGCAACAATCAGCCGACGCGGGGCATTTTCTTCATTCACGAGTCAGGCCCTGCATCGTCCCGAACCGGATGGCCGCCGCGACGACGGCCCCGCCGTCACCGGGCTGTCAACGATCAGGGAGCCTCCGAGAGAAAGCCGCCCTCGGGCGACCTGCACTATGGCCTCGGGCCATATTCGAGGGCCCTTCCTGAGATGGCTTCGCCCGTGTCGGGAAGTCTCCGATCCACGACCAGATAGGTCTTCATCTTGCCCAACCCACGGAGCTCGATCGCCTTTCTCGGCTCGTATCGAAAGACCTCCTGGGTCAACCCCTTGGTCTCCTCGCTCACATGTATCCGACCCGGGATCCCGGTCGTCTCGAGTCGAGCAGCTTGGTTCACAGTGCTTCCCCACAGATCGAATGCGAACTTCCGGGTGCCGATCACTCCGCCCGCCACCGGACCGGAGTGGATCCCGATACGCAACGACAGACCCGGGTAGTGGCCCGAAGACCTGGTGGCCTCCAGCATCTCCAACCCCAGGTCGACTGTGCGGACGGCATGGTCTTCTAGCGGCTCCGGGAGGCCACCGGCTGCCATATAGGCATCCCCGATCGTCTTTATCTTCTCGAGTCCCCTCTCAGCCACGAGATCATCGAACGTCGAAAAGAGATCGCTCAACATCGTGATGACGTCATGGGCGGACATCTCGGCCGAGGTCGGTGTGAATCCGACTATGTCGGCGAAGATCACCGAAACATCGGGGTAGTCATCGGCGATCGGGCTCTCCCCCCGCCGCAACCGTTCCGACACGGTTCGTGGCAGCACGTTTAGAAGCAACCGCTCCGACTCGGATCGCTCCACTTCGATGGCGGCACCCTGCTCCTCGATGACCAACCGCTGGTGCCACACGCGACGCCGATTGCGCTCCAGGAGTTGGAGCCCGACCAAGCTCGCAATGCTGGCGATGACGAAAAAGAAGACGTCGAGAACGAGACTGCCCTGCCCCTCGTAACCGGCAACCACGAACGCGAGGCCGAGGGCGATAACCAGAGTCCGCACAGCAGCGAACACGAAACGAGTACGGGACACAAACCCGAAGAGAAACAACAACATGACTGCGCCCACCGCGTAGCCGTCGACGAAATCGCCGGCCACGGCGAGCATGAGGATGACGAGGCCGTTGGCCGACGTGAGCAGCGACGCCAGGATGTGCTGGCGGTTCATCGTCGTGGCCCAGATCGAAGCGGTCAAGCTGATCGCCCCCACCACCGCCATCGCACCACCGACCGTCCCGGAGAGCGCAAAAGAGATGTCGGACCCGAACGGGATGAGAATTGCCGCCATCACCCATGACACGACGGTTGCGGCGGTGATTATCCGATAACCGGCGAGCCCGGCCGCTCCCTCGTCCCGCTGAAACCGCGCCTCCAGCTCGTCGTCGATGAATCGGAGAGTGATCCGGTCGAGCTCTCCCCGGTCGATCATCTCCGTCATCAGGGGACATTAGCGAGGAACCTATCGGAGGTCGCTCCAACGGTCCGCTGTCGGGGATGACGCCGGGTCGGATTAGCGTTCGATGAGGTGACCGCCCCGGGACCGAGCACTGTTGCTGCCCTGGCCAGAATCCCGCGTTTCCGCGGCGATGAGCTGGCCGGTTTCCGATATGGATGGGGCAAGCACGGCGACCTCTACCACGTCCGGTTCGGTTGGCGCGACCTCTGGGTCTGTTCCCACCCGGACCTGGTTCAAGAGGTAATGGTGAAGGGCCGGGACAACTGGCGTCGGGTCAGCGAACTGCCTGCAGGTAGGCCGTTCGGCCTGAGGATGGCACTGGGAGACGGGTTGCTGACCACCGACGGCGACGACTGGCAATGGCGGCGCCGCATCGTCAACCCCGCGTTTCACCGACAGCGCATCGACGCGATGGGTGCGTCGATGATCCGGTCGGGACAGACGCTGCTCGACCGTCTCCAGCGAGCGGCGGACGCCGGTCACGTCGTCGATCTCATGTTGGAGATGAAACGGGTCACCCAGGACATCATCAGCCGAACCATGTTCTCCACCGACATCGCGGCGGACGTCGATCACATCGGAGAGACCGTGGATGAGGCGCTCCAATACGTGGCTCGGAGATCCCGGGCGCTGGTCAATGTCCCACCCCACTGGCCGACACCGGCCGCACGCCGATTCGACCGCGCCATGACAGACCTGGACGAGGCCATCTACCGGATCATCGCCGATCGACGTCAACGAGACTCGAAACACGACGACCTCCTCGGCATGCTTCTCGAAGCCGTCGACGAGGAGACCGGACGCGAGCTCAGCGACGACCAGATCCGCAACGAGGTAGCCACCATCTACGGGGCGGGTCATGAGACGACGGCCAATGCCCTCACCTGGGCCTGGCACGAATTGATGCAAAACCCCGAAGTGTTGTCCCGCCTACAGTCCGAGGTCGACACCGAGTCGGTGGATGACCCCGCCCGGCTCGGCTACACCCGGATGGTCTTCGAGGAGACCTTGCGGTTTCGCCCGCCGGTGCCGATCAACGGCCGGGTTGCCGGCGTTGCCGACACGATCGGGGGTTACGAGGTGGCGCCGGGTGCGGTGGCACTGTTGATCGTCAGCAACATCCATCGACATCCAGATTTCTGGGAGAGACCCGAGGACTTCTACCCCGACCACTTCACCCCCGAGGCCAGATCGAACCGTCACCGCTATGCATGGACGCCGTTTGGGGCGGGCCCACATCTCTGCATCGGAAACAACTTCGCCATGATGGAAGGAACTCTGCTGCTGGCGATGATGGCGCGGAGCTTCACGTTCCGACCTGCGGTCTCGTTGCCGAGGAGACCCTCCCTGGCGGTGACCATGAAACCCCGGGGTGGTCTGAAGGTGCATGTTCAGCCGCGCTAACGCCCACCGGACCCAGGAACCTTGGAATGAGGCTCAGTACAGGAACATCGGCTTGCCGAGGACGTGTCTCAGCAAGGGTTGGTAGGCATCAGAGTCATACAACTCGTCTACGTCGACACGCTTCACGCCCTCGCTGGTGACCGAGATCGGCACGTGGGTATAGGTGCCGGAACGCAATGCGACCATCCGCCCGTGCGCCCCCTCCATGGCGAGGTCTGCTGCGGTGACCGCGTAATTGGAGGCCACCATGAGGTCGAGAGAGTCGGGGGCGCCGGACCTCATGAGATAGGCGATCTGCTGATAGAGCGTGTCCCGACCAAGTCTCTCGCTCAGCGCTTCGGCAAGCTGTGCTCCAATGCCACCCAGCTTGCGATGGCCGAAGGCATCGGCATCTCCGGTCAGCACCATCTCCCCGCCTACCGGCGTCGCACCCTCGGAAATGGTGACGATGGCGTAGTTGGAGGGGTTTGCATCCTGGTCGGCGGCAAGCAGTGCGCCGACCCTGTCTATGTCGAAAGGGACTTCGGAGATTATCGACCGGTCGACACCGGCGAGGTAGGCGGTGATGAGCGAGGTCTCGCCGCTGTAGCGGCCGAACAATTCGACCACCGCGATTCGCTCATGTGACCCGGCTGCGGTCCGGAGCCGGTGGATCAGATCCACGCCTCGGGTGACCGCGGTAGAAAATCCGATGCAGTAGTCGGTCCCGTGGACGTCGTTGTCCATCGTCTTGGGGATGGCAATAACGGGAACGCCCTCTTGATGAAGACGGAAGGCATACGAGAGGGTGTCGTCGCCCCCGATGGGGATGAGGACGTCGATTTCGTTGGCTTCGAGCACCCGAAGCACGTGCTCGGTCAGATCGTGGGGGCCGTCCCCGGTGACGGTCTCCACGAGGAAGTCGGGCACCTCCGACGCCCTCACCTTGCCGGGGTTGGTTCGAGAGGTGTGGAGGAAGGTCCCGCCGCTTCGGTCCACCGTACGGACGTACAGAGGAGTGAGCTGAATCAGGTGGTCGGAGCCGGCTTTGCCATCCTCGGGGTTCACCGCCACCAATCCACCCCATCCCCGTCTCACTCCGACGACGTCATGACCCTCGCTGCTGAGACGAGTGACCACCGACTTGATGCATGCGTTCAGACCGGGAACGTCACCGCCACCCGTCAACACTCCGATTCTCATGGCTAGCCGAACCTACAGGCCGGGACCGCCCCGCGGAAACAGAACCCGGGATCAACCACTGGCTCCGGACAGTCACGACCGATCGGACACCGGCGAGTATCGAGGTCGAGGTGAGCCAGGCCGGAGCCCGTTTCCACGCTGACCGGGACGATGGCGTCCCAGGCGGTGGCCATGAATCGATCAGGCCGATGGGTCCCGGCTGTCGAAAGGTTGTATCCAATTCGTCACTCCGTTCGTTCTTGGGGCATGCGCATCAAAAGTGAAAGGAGCGCATCATGAGGTTTGTCAACGAGGCCACCTGGGACAGGGCCGTCAGAATCGTCCTGGGAGTGGCCATTCTCTATCTCGGTTGGGCCGATGTCGTCACTGGCGGATGGGGCACCGCTCTCAGAGTCATCGGGTTTGTGCCACTCCTGACCGGGCTCATCGGTTGGTGTCCGCTGTATGCCGTGTTCGGGTACCGGACCAACCGGGAGCCGGCCAAGTTGGCGAAGACCGGCTGAAATATCTTGTGAAGATCTGCCGACACACGACAGATCTTCACGAGAGCTGGTTGATGTCCGGAGTTTGGTGATGGGTTCGATCCAAGAGCAGTTGGTTGCCGAGTACCCGGATCTCTATCGATTCGCCCTGAGCATCAGCCGCAACCCGGCCAAGGCAGAGGATCTCACCCACGACACCATCGTGCGCGGGATGGAGAAACTCGATCAGTTCGACGGGAACATCGACAAGTTGGGGGCCTGGCTGCGTCGGATCTTGCACAACCTCGCCGTGGACACGGCGAGACGGTCGGCACACGAGGTGGTGGTCGACGATGTCGAAGCCAAGTGGCATGACGACGATTACACCGTCGACCCGGAGATGGTGGCAATGAGATTACAGGACACAGACGAGATCGAAGATGGCCTTGCCCGGCTGCCCTTCATCTACCGGACCACGGTCATCCTCCATGACGTCGAAGGCTGGCCGGTGCGTCACATCGCCGAACTTCAAGACATCGGTCTGCCCGCCGCCAAGCAGCGTCTGAGGAGGGGCCGGATGGCGCTGGTCACCGCCCTGGCGGAGGGTCACGAGCGACGCCATCTCATGAAAGGGGTTCCCATGCGATGCTGGGACGCCCGGCAGCACATATCCGACTACCTCGACGGTCGTCTTGAACCTGCGATCGCCGAAACCGTGGAGGCGCATCTGAAGACGTGTCCGACGTGTCCTCCTCTTTACGCCGCATTGGTCGACGCCCAGCAAACCATGACCGGCCTTCGCGATCCCGACTCGGTGATCCCACCCGAACTCGACGTGAGACTGAGAGAGGCGATCGTCTCACGGAATGCCGGCTGACGCCTCATCGACTGGCCTGGGTTTCTTCACCACGGGTGAGGAGACCTGGCGCCTCCGCCAGATTCGGGATTCCTGCCCTGTCCACTATTCGGCTTCGACTACGGGGCGGATCTCGGTGCGTGTTCCCACGTCCACAGGTGCTCATAGCCGAGCGATTCGACGATATGCGCCGCATCCCGGGCCTCGGCCCATGTGTAGACCTGATTCCAGAGCTGTATCCCAAAGCTGACTGCCATGACCTGGAGACCCTAGAGAACGGCGATGCAGCGGGCCCGCTCCCCTCCGGGCTCCCCGCACAGGAATGATCGCTTCTGACCACCCCACCTTTTCCTGGACGGCCGCACCTCCTGCATCGCATGCGCAATACGAGTAGCTTTGGACCAGTTGGCCCCTCAGGTGAGACGAGGAGGGCCCGGATGCTCGAGGCGAAAGTAGAGGAGGCAGCAAGATGACGGGAGACAGTTCAGCCCGCATGCGCGGCACGGAAGTAGATATGCGAGGCATAAGAGATCGCTTTGGAGGCGCCGACCTGCTGGCAGGCATCCTGGGGATGTTTGCGGCCTTGGGTACGCTCGTTTTCCTCGGATCCTTGTTGCTGGCCGGCGGCGCAGGCATCGGCTACCAATTGAACCAGATCGACTTCGACGGCAACCTGCAGGAGGTGGAGGTGGTCGGAGCCATCGTCGCCATCGTCGTGGTGCTTGTCTCGTTCTTCGTCGGCGGCTGGACCGCCGGGCGAGTCGCCCGGTACGACGGAGGCATCAACGGCATAGGGGTGGCCCTGTGGTTCATTTTGCTGGTGGCGATCTTCGGAGCCCTGGGATTGTGGTTCGGTCCGGAATACAACGCCTTTGCCGGCGTCGACCTGCCCAACTGGTTCGGTCAGTTCGGAGCGGAGGAGGTCACCCTCAAATCCATCGCCGGTGCTCTCGCGGGAATCGTGGCCGCGCTACTCGGGGGATACATCGGTGGCGTGACCGGTGAGGTATATCACCGAAATGTGGACGCGGCCTTGGTGGCAGAAGCGACCGACCAGGATGTCTGATACCGCAATAGAGAAGAACCGAATACCCCTAGCAAGAAGAAAAAGAGGAGGCACGAGATGTACATAGGAATCGGCACACTCATCCTGATCATTCTCATTCTCATCCTGATCTTCTGACACCTGCGCGCCCACCGCGGGCGGAGCCCACCGGGCTCCGCCCCCGACGCACGGCCCGCCGCGTGATGATCCGGCGTTGTCGAACCGGTCCCTGAGGTCATGGATCCGCCTTGCCTCAGTCGGAAGAGCACCCTGGTATGTCTCAAGCGTGACGGTGACTTCCTTCGAAAAGTTGCCGGCCGAGCACAACCTGTCGGTGTCAGAGGTTTCGGGTCACGACGAAATCGACGACCTCCGCAAGAAATCGCCGATCGGCGCTGGCGGGCAATGCCCCAAAGGCCCGGTGGAAGGCCGAGGCGGCCTGCTCGGCAAGGGCACGGGCGTACTGGCGGGCATAGTGGATGCTTCCCCGCTGATCCATCATTGACCGCACGAATGCGATGTCGTCCACCGAACGACTCGTCCGCTCGCCGTCGAGAAAGCCGACCAGGAACTCTCTCTCGGCTCCGTCCACAGTCGAAAGCAGGTGGATGAGCATCAGTGTGCGTTTCCCCTCCGCGATATCCCCATCGATCTCCTTGCCATACAACTCCTCGGCGCCGGTGAGGTTGAGCAAGTCGTCGGTGATTTGAAACGCAGCGCCCAAATAGAGCCCGAACCGAGACACTTCGGAGAGGTCTGCCCGTCCCCACGACCCGATGAGGGACCCGATCCTGAGGGGGAAGATCGTTGTGTAGGCACACGTCTTGAGAGCGACCATCTCCAGATAGTCCTGACTGGTGAGGCCAACGGTGTTCTCCGCCCGCCACCCCAGCTCGATTGCCTGACCTTCGATCGTCATCCTGAGCAGCTCATTGAACTCCGCCATCACCCGGTTGTGCATCGAAGAACCCAGAAGACCCAGGTTCTGCGTCAGCGGCTGGAGGGAGAGGGCAGCGAGACCGTCCCCGACATTGATGGCGATGGGCACTCCGTGCGCGGCGTGCATCGTGGGTGATCCGCGGCGGGAGATGCTCCCGTCCTCGACATCGTCGTGGATCAGGAAGGCGTTGTGGAGCATCTCCAGAGCGACCGAGGAGGGGAGAACCAACTCTGTGGTGCTCCCGTGGGCACGACTTGCGGCGATGCACAGTGCCGGGCGAATGGCCTTGCCGGATCTGCCCAAGAATTCGGTCAGAGGGCCATACAGCGAGCTCCTCGGTCCGCCCTCGGGGAGGCTGGCTGCGATCGCTTCGGCCACACCCGAACGCACCCCTTCGAGATAATCGATCATGAACGGCGGCGCCGATGTCACCATGAGTCGTGGGGAATAGGCTCGATGGCGGTCACCTCGAGACGCACGTCGATTGTCTCCCCATTGCCACCTTTGCTGCTGATCGTGCCTTCGTAGGATCCGCCGGTCGTGCCGGGCGGGATCGCCACCTCGACCAAGACCGGCACCGCCGAGCGGGCAGGCACGAAGGGATTCGAGTGCGTGAATGACCAGTGGGGGTCGTCGATGCGCTCACCGTATCTCGAGGAGAGTCTCGAGCCAATGAGGTCGACACCCGAGATTGGATCCTCGTCGAAGTTGTGAAGCCAGAGAATTGCGGAGGCCCCGGACCCGGGCATACCCGGGCCGAGTACCAGCTTGGCTCCCCTTCTGTCTGTGGTGAACGAATCTGGCTCCACGAGGGTCTCGTAGAGACCGAAGGCGTCCCTCACCATTTCGAGGTTGAGATCAACGACTCGCGCCAACTCAGAACGGAAGCGATCCCACGATGCGGCCCCGAGTTTGCTCAGCTCGTCGGGGATCGGATCTCCGACTTGCTCGAGGAAGTAATCGACCGCTGCTGACGCTGCCCGGAAGGCTTCACGTCTGACTTCGTTGGTGTCCTGCTCGCTCATCGTCTGTCGGTGTCCCCGGGAGTTGGGTGGCGCGGGTAGAAGCCCTTGATGTCGTCCCACCGGTCGACACCCAAGACCGCGTTTGCGGCTTGCAGTCCCGACATGGTGGCGGCTTCGATGCACCCGGAGTTCAGGCCGGAGTCGGTCCAGTCTCCGGCTAGATAGAGGTTCTCGAAGCCGCTTCGGTCGGGACGGAGGCGATACCGCTCCGATCCCGGAAGAGAGAGGACATAGCGGTCGGACGGATCGACGTTGGCACGCCAGAATTGGCTGTCGAAGCGTTCCTGTCCGGCAGCCCGACCCGCACCGACGAGGAGGTCCCAGCGGAACCCGCCGGTCGCCTGGTCCCGTGCTGCGGTCCAGATGTCGACCAGATCGTTGTCGATGAAACCGACCGCTTCCTCTCTCACCAACTCATCGTGGCGCTTCAGGTATCCGAGGTCGCTCGGATCCGGCGGCCATTCGGTGGGCATCGTATTGCAGAAGTAGATGAGGGAAGACGGACCGCCATTTGGATCCCAGCCCTCATGTTGCAGGAGGTGATCCATCGACGACCAGGTATCGAACGGCTCGACATACCCCGTCATCGTCACCTTTCGCCCCCCCGAGATCCCGGTGACGTTTTCGGCGAGCCACAGTTGGAATGCCTTTGTAGCTGTGGTTTCGACTCGGTCGACCATCGTGGCCCATGCCGGGCTCGCTTCGATCATCTCTTGACAGATGAAAGGATGCATCCCGACGGGGATGGCAAGGATGATGTCGTCGAAGTCTCTCCCGCGGCGGAGCGTCTCCCGTCGATGATCCGGCCGCTCAGACCAGAACGATTCCAGTGAGTCGTCATCGGTGCCGACGATCTCGGATCTGGGACGTTGCGGGAAGCATGGGAGGCCCCCCACCTCTACCAAGGGCTGATAGGCGGCTGGTCCACCTGGCACATCCACCTGCCGTCCGATCTCCAGCTTGTCGATCGTCTGACCCTCGGCGTCGAGGCCCAGGGAGTCGATGCGAGTGAAGAACTCGAACTCCACGCCGCGGGCGACCAGAGCCTGATACATGGGTGCGAAGACGACATCACCCATGCCGGCGCTCATCTTCCAGAATATGGACCCGCGGTAGTCGAAAAACAGCTTCCCAGACAAGAACAGCCCGGTGCCGGCAGCGAAACGCGGACGTGTGGCATCACCGTGATGATTGGCGAACGTGAGGTCGTACATGCCCTTCACCAGGGCCGAGTCGAGCGTCTCCGGAGAGGCTCCGTGGCGGCGAATCCAGTCTCTGTAGTCGTGGTCGTTGATGGCTGCGAAACCTCTGGGGTCGAGAAGTAGGCCGTCTGCGATGATCCCCCGGGCCGTGGTCATCACCAAGTCGATGAGTGACCACAGGCGCCGGGCGCGGTCGTCGTGCACCGCCAGGTCACGAAAGGCGGAATGGAGTCTGTCCAAGGTCGATCCGAGCGCCTCCAGCCATCCATAATCGACTGTGAGCGTCTGCTGTGTCCGGCGTACCATCGACACGACCTGTACTGCGCCTGCGATCAGGGTGGGGATCACTGCGTCCAGCGCCCCCTGCCATCCACTCTTGTGGCGGGGCGGCTCGGGGGTAGCGGAGAGAACCAGACCATTCCCGGGAGCTGGCGTGTCCAGAGATGCGTAGAAGTCGGCAACCAGACGCAACGACCGCGAGATGAACTCGGCAACCGTCATCGCGCCGGATTCGGCGTCCTCCTCCCCCGGAAGGTCGCCGTTGGGGCGGAAGGTAGCCACCCAGTGCTTCCAGCGAGTCCCGTCGAAGTCTTCGAAGCCAACGTCTGACACCGGTTGGAACGCGTCGGTCCATGTCTTGATGGGCACGGTAGGGGCCGACGAGGGGCGATCGAGCTCCCCATAGACCTGACGGGCGACCCGGAAACTGTTCTCGTAGTAGCCCAGCCAGATGTGCAACCCATGTTCCTCGATGCGCCCATGTGGACCTCTGCTGCTGGCCCCTTTTCCTCCCAATCGCCAGCCTCGCTGATAGACAGTGATCCGAGCAAACCTCTCTTCCCAGCCAGGCTGACTCAGTCTCCAGGCTGCCGCCATGCCCGACATGCCTCCGCCGAGGATGGCGATCTTCCGACGCGGGGCATGGCGAGACGCCGCTGTCATTGCAGGGACGCCAGCAACTGTCGGGCCGGGGTGTGCTCCGCGTAGGTCTCGGGCTCACCCATCCCATCCAGGACTCCGTTGATGCGGCTACTCAAATCGTCGGGAGGATTCTCGAGCATCCTTCCCAGGTCGATGGCGGCTCGGAGAGCGAAGATGTGGGCGTCTTGCGAGGCGGCTGTCTCCCAGGCCTGCTCGAGATCCCGTCGAATGTCCGCCGGGTTGGTGTGCGCCGCGGCTCTGATGCGGTGCGTCTCGGGCAGGTATATGAACTCCGAAGTGGCATCAGCCAGGGCCAATGACTCGTCGAGCAATTCGAGTGCCCGTGCATTTTGGCCGGCACGCAGCCGGACGTCGGCTTCGGTGGCCAGCAGATACGGCTGGAACGAGGAGCCGGCGTTCATCGCCGCGTGCTCACGTCGTCTTGCTACCTCGTCGGCGAGCTCGGCAGCGGGTTCGAGTTGTGCGGCAGCTACTGCCTCAAAAGCGGCTGCCAAGGACTCCCACATGGCGAAGCCGTGCTCGCGCCCTATGTCGCCTTGCTCTCGTTGAGCCGCGCGAGCTCTCGCCACTTCACCGTCCAACAGATTGACCCAGCCGATGTAACCGACCGCGTAGGCCATGTTGAAGGCATCCATCGGAGGGGTGAGCTCCTCGGCCGCCAGCTTGGCGCGGGTCGCGGCAATGTCGGACAGGGAACGGTCCCCCTGAATCCAGTAGATGGGAATCAACTGGGCGTTGGCGGTAGCGGGAAGACTGGTGGGCAAGGGCCATTCCGGCCATGGCGCTCCGTGGCGCGGAGCCCCGAGGTAGAGGTCGAGCGCGTTCTCGAAGCTCGCACGCGACGCAGTGAATCGACCGAGACCGAAGTCGTGGAGGGCGCGGGCCGAGACGATCTCGGCCTCGATCTGAATCCGATCGGAATCGGGTGCCCTTTCCAGGTCGGCTTCGAGGCCCGTGATGATCCCCTCCGCTTCGGCCCGCTGTCCCAAGATGGTTGCCTGAGCGAAAGCGGCGAGACGCGGGGCCGCCGAGTGCACCACCGAGTCGGCCGCTGCCAATTCGAGGGCCTTGGAGGCCGCCGTGTTCGCTGCCTCGGATCCAAAACCTTCCTTCGCCACCAGGACGAACGAGGAGCGCAGGACCGCCACCCGTTTGAGCTCCTGACCGATCTCTTCGGACAGCTCCTCGTCGGCCAGCTGCTGGGTGCGATCGAGATGACGCAGCGCCTCGGAGAACGCGCCCCGTGAGGATGCGGCGTCGGCCGCCACGAGATAGGCCTCGGCCGCCTCGCCATATCGGGCGGCACGGTCGAGGTGAAGAGCCGCCAGGCTGGCACTCTCCAGACCCCCCTCACCAGCGAGATAGACGTCTGCCAGCCTGGAATGGGCCGACTGGCGTTGACGGGACGGTAAGGAGGCGTAGGCCGTCTCGCCGAGGAGTTGATGGGCAAACCGAAGACGACGGCCATGGTGATCGCGGTGGTAAGCGAAGATCTTCTGGTCGACGAGGTTCTCCACCCGACCGGCGAGGTCGCCGTTGCCGGCCACCGCCTCTAGCAGCTGCAGGTCGATCGTCCTCCCCAGGACCGAGGCGATTTGGGTCAGCTCGAGGTCTCCGGCGGCGTCGAGACGAGCCATGAGCAGGTCGCGCAGCCCACCGGGGACCACCCGGCCGGATTGGCCGTGGGCCTGGGCGAGTTCTTTCAAGAAGAGCGGGTTTCCGCCGCTGCGCTCGATCAAGTCGTCGGCTACCGGCTCGATTGCCGGGGACAGCGCTTCCAGTAGCTCGCGGGCGTCGTCGTCGGGAAGAGGGGCCAATTCGACGACATGATCGGGTTGGACAGCCGGCAAGACCAGGCCCGGCCGGGACGTGAGAATCAAGAAGGTTCCCCGGCCAAGTCCTTCGGACACGGCCCGGTTGATCAGGTCGAGGGTTGAAGGGTCGGCATTCTGCAGATCCTCGATGACGATCGCGCGTGGTTCGTTGGCCGCCAGACCGGCCCACCATCTGAGGATCATCTCGGTGGTTTCCTTGGCCACGTCGCCAGGGGATAGTTCGGCCGGTTCGTAGCCGTCGTCGAGCTCGATCGACATGAGCGGGGCGAGCAATGAGACAGCTCGCGGAGGTTCGAGACCGGCCGTGGCGACGGCGTCCGCCAGCGCAATGAGACGCTCCCTTCCCGGTGTCTCCGGGTCGAGGGCCAGGTGGCCCACGAGCATTCGGCCTATCACGTGGAAGGGAACGTGGGCGTGATACGGAGAGCATTCTCCCTCGACTGGCACACCACCTTCTCGTGCCGCGTGATCCCTGGCGAATCGAGCCAGCCGGGACTTCCCGATTCCAGTCTCACCGGTGATGAGCATCACATGCGATCCGCCGTTCATCACCTTCTTCCATGCCGCGGCCACCGCAGCTCTCTCCTCTGCCCGGCCTACCATCGCTAGCGGTTCGGCTCGGGCCAGCATGGCCCCGGCGCGCTCCCTTATCACGTCGTAGGTCATGGCTGTGGCCGTCAGCCCTCGGAGGTCGACTTCACCGCGGGGCCGCAATTGGAAGTCGTCTCCCACCAGCGCGGCAGTGTCACCCGAGATGATCACTCCGTTGGGCTCGGCGAGCGATTGCAGACGATCGGCCTGATGGACGGCTTTGCCGGCCACCTCCAGCGAGCCGCCCATCTGACCGACCACCACATCTCCAGTGTGGACGCCGACCCGCATCGCCAGATCCACCCCATGTCTCTCCTTGACCCCTTCGGCGAGCTGGCTGACCGCGTAAACGAGTGCCAGAGCGGCATGCACGGCTCGGCGTGCATCGTCTTCATGGGCGCGGGGAATACCGAACAGAGCGAGCAGGCCATCGCCCAGCCTCTTGTAAACCGTCCCGTCATAGCGGTGGATCACCTCGCTGCAGGCATCCTGGTATTCGAGGAGGACCTCCCAGAGGGGCTCCTCGCCGATCTGTTCGGCAATGGCGGTCGACGCAACGAGGTCGCAAACGAGCACAGTTGGTCGTCTGAGCGTGTCCGTCTGTGCCGTCACTTGAGCACCGGTAGGTCCTGGCATCATGAGAGGTCAGGCCGGGTCGATGTAGACGTTGTAGGCACGGGTGGTTTGCGTCCCGTCGGCGCCGACGACTGAGAGAGTGCCCTCGTATACACCTCGTGGGGCTCCACTGCAATCGACGGTGATGACGAGTTGATCGGTCGCCACGGTCACAGTGATTGCGTTGGCGCCGATGGTGATGGTGTCGGCACCCCTCCGCCTCAGTCCCGAATGGACCGTGGCCGCTGCTACGCCTTCGATGTCCAGTTCGAAGACCTTTTTCTCCCCCCCGGCGCAGACGGCCGTTTCAGGGAAGGTCAACGGCCCCCCACCCTCTGCCGCCAGTAACGTGGCGATGTTGTCCCAGAACAGGAAGAATCTGGCGCCGGTCTGTGTCAGCTGCCCGAGGCACTGGATGGTCTCAGACGCCAGATCGACGTTCTCTCCCTGATCGAGCCGCTTGAGCATGTCCGCTGTGGCCTTGCCGTGATCGGTGATGGCACCGGCCACGAGATCGCTGAGCTTCGGAAGCTCCGGCATGGTTGGCCCTTCCCCTCTCAGCCCCGCCTACTCGGACAAGTCGACCATGAGCTGACGGGTCGCGACCCATGCCTTGGCGGTGGCCCGGAGGCCCACCCCGAAGGTCTCCCGCATCGCGTCGAATGCCGAGTCGGCAGTGCTCTTGTCATCGTCAGCGTTCCACATTCCCGCCCATTCGTTGGCGACGTCCTTCACGTAATCCGCCGTGAGGTCCGTCATCTCGTCGAAGTAATCGCCCAAGCGCTTCCAGGTATCTTCGCCGTTTTTCATGGTGTTCCTCCACCGGGGGCCCGGCACTGAGCCATGGCCCTCATCATGTCGATCCAACCGAATTCACAGAGGAAAGAGAATGGCAGATCGTCGAGGCCCACGAAGCTAAAAGTCTTCTGTGAGGTGACGATGAGCTTTCCCGGGTCCTTGGGGTGCTTCTCTGCCAGCAGGTAACCGTGGTCGACATCGATCTTGCCGTCGCCGTGTGTGCCCGGGGTGAGATCGAACTCCATCCCCAGCGATTCCTGGCCGACGAAGTACCGGGTGGTCAGGGAAGTCCTCACCGTCAACACGTCTTCCAGCCCCACCAACTCCTCGAGAGGACAAGTGTAGGCGGTGTTGCCCACATCGTCGGGCGGCAGAAGCGACACAGACGGCCCTTGCTGAGTCATCGAGATGAAGAACCAGCTGCACTGCGGCCAGTTCAGCGGGTTGGTGGCATACCTCAGATCGTTGAGGCCGGCTTCGATCTCGAATCTGCCGTAGACAGTCGTTGCTCCACCGTCTAGCCCACCACCAACCTCGCTCGACGTGCAGGTGGGCGCGTCAGGAAACGGCGCCATCATGAGCAACCCGTCGTCGGCGAGCATCTGGGTCCATTGGTGCAACGAGACCGGAGCAGCGCCCGCGCCGAGGGTCAGTGGGGGCAGCTGGGTCTCCGACTCACCCGAGTCGGAGTCCCCTTCGGGGGTGGGCACCTCGCTCCAGTCAATCATGACGCTGCGATCCCACCCCAGGTTTACTGTTGCGTGCTCCAACAGCTCGGAGCGTCGCGCCTCGTCACCTTCGAGTATCTCGGCGAGACGTGCTACGTGGTCCTGTCCCAAGCCGATCTGGTGTGCCTGGCCGATCAGCTCGAGGACGGTTGGTTCGACACGGCCCGGCATGAGTCCTTGTTGTTCCTTCAGTTTCCGGACGATCTCGTCCACCGCCTCTTCGCGTCCGAGCGGTCCGGGGAAGTCGTGGCGTTCGGTCAGGAAACCCCAGACCCGGTTCCACTCATCTCCGTACTTTCGGCCCCGAAGACTCATAAGGGCATGCGCGAGCACCCGTATCCTCCCATCTGTGACACGGTCGCCAAATCTAACCCACGAGCGCGATCCCGGGCCAGATGATCGGGGCTCATATCACGGGGTGGGTCTCGTCGACCGAGCCATGGCCAATCTGGACGAGAGGTCCGCGGTCGGGTTCGAGGCGATCATCGAGTTGCAGGGAGCTGTCGAGGGGGAAGCCCTTCGTGAGGCCTGGAGGAGACTCGCCATCCGGCACCCGATAATCACCTGTGTTCGGGAACATGATGTATGGGTGCCCTCCGGACCTCCTCCCATAGGTCCCTCTGTGCAGCAACCACGGCATGATGAGCCGCCGGTGGCCCTGCGTGTCGCCCCGATCCCGGGGGGCGCGCGTTTGACGATGCTGTGCAACCACGTTGCCTTCGATGGGGTGGCGAGCGTGATCCTCCTGGGTGATCTGAGAGACGAGTACAACGCAGTTGTGGAAGGAAGAGGTGTCCAACCTGCCGACTGGACGCCACGGACACTGGAAGCGCTGGTCGACGGGCCCGACTGGCGCACCGTGACCGCCGCGACGATCCGGGCGGCATCGGCTTGGTGGCAGGCTCCCGTTTCGACCCATGTCGACCCTGGAGGGGTCGGCGACGCTCCCGCCACCGACCACACGCTCATGGAGCTCGGACCTGTGCTGCGAGCCTTGGGACCGGTGCGACGCAAATATCACTGGTCGACTGATGCCGTTCTCCTCGGTGTCCTCGAAAAGGCATGGGCCCTGGTGTTTGGCTCACCACCCGCGGACAGTTCGTGGTTGGTTGCCCAGGACCTACGTCCGGCCTTGGGAGTGACCCGCGGTGTCGGGAATCTCAGCGTCACGGTCGGTGTTTCGACTGCTTCCTCCCGATCCGACCTAATCTCGGTCATCGACGGGATAGACGCCGGGATCAAGACACAGGCAGCGGATCTGATCTCCGCCTCGGCAGCGACCAGGCCTTGGTGGTTCGCGGCGGGTCCGGCCTTCCCTCTGATGTTGGACAGGAGCGAGAAACGGCGCTGGTACCGATCGATCTCCAATGTTGGCCAGCTCGGCGAGTCTCTCGACCGTTGGGGGTCGGCGTCCATGAACCGGGTCTGGTTCGTCGGGCCTCTCGCCCACCCTCCTTACACCTCGTTCATCGCCGCGGGTCACGGGCCGTCGACCCTGGTCTCGGTGCGAACATCGCCCGACTGGCTGACCCACGAGCAGGCCATGGCTCTGGAAGACGCAGCCTTGGAGCTGGCCTAGACCCAACCGGACCGTCGTCTCATGTCTCAGATGCAATCTCGATGTTCGAGCCAGCTCTGCAATCCTCGGGGTTCACCGCCACCAATCCACCCCAGTCCCGCCTCACTCCGACGACATCATGACCCTCGCTGCTGAGACGAGTGAGCACCGATTTGATGCATGATTTCAGACCGGGGACGTCACCGCCACCCCGTCAACACTCCGATTCTCATGGCTGGCCGAACCCACGGGCCGGAACCGTCCCGCGGAAACCAGAAACCGGGGATGGGCCACTGGCTCCGGACATCGACCACCGACGGGACACCGCGGTGTTGGCTATCTGAGATGGCGGAGCTTGTCCGGATTACCCACGGCGTCGATGTGCACGATCTTCCCATCGCGTAGTGACAGCGAGACCGTCGCTCGGATCTCCCCGTCGACGATGACTGTGACCCCGGGCTCGCCGTTGATGTCCACGACTGCGAAATGGGCCGCTTCCCACTGAAGGAGTGGAGGATCGCTCTCGCTACCCGCACGTTGCCGTGTATCGATCCGGCGGGAGCTCCCCGAACCTGGCCCCCCGAGTCGAAGCTGCCTGCCACCTCCGGGTCCAGGATTCGGAGGAGGGCGTCGAAGTTTCCGGATGCGCAGGCGTTGGCGAACTCCTCGGCGGTTTTGGCCAGCTGGGCCCGGCTCGCCGTGAACCGTCCGGCTGCGCCGCGGTCTGCGACACGCCGTCGTGCTCGACTGGCAAGCTGGCGACATGCCTCCGTCGACCGCCCGACGAGTTCGGCCACATCCTCAAAGGAAACGCCGAAAAGGTCGTGAAGAACGAAAGCAGTGCGTTCCGCAGGCGAGAGCGTCTCGAGAACGACGAGGAGCGCCATTCGCACAGACTCGTCCAGCGTCACACGGTCTTCGGGAGAGAAGGTGTTGCCACTCTCCACGACAGGTTCGGGAAGCCAGGGCCCGAAATACTCGACGCGTCGCACCCGCGACGACCGCAAGAGATCCAGACAGAGCCGTGCCGTGACGGTGATCAACCACCCCAGCGGGTCCTCGATCCCTGCCATCCCAACACGAACCAGTCGCAGATATGCCTCCTGGGCTATGTCCTCGGCCTCGCTCACGCTGCCCAGCATTCGGTAGGCGACGTCGAACACGCGTCGCCTGTGGGAGGCCCATGCCTCCTCCACGTCGCGTGCCGGTGGGCTCGAATGGTCCATCTCTATCACTCAGGACGATTGGCTCGTCGCAAGTGTGACATGGCGACCAATGTCACATTCGGGATCGCCTCGTCGTCCTCTTTGTGTAAGACGTCGTCAGACCCCACAAGGAGCTCAACATGCCCGGTCACTCCCGACAGCTGCCACAGTCATCACAGCAATGGCGGCCCGAATGGTTGACCTGGGATTCGTATCCGTTCGAGGTGCGGACCCTGGGCTCGCCGGAAGGTGACATCGCCTACAGCGACGAGGGTGATGGCCCGCCGCTGGTATTCGTCCACGTCGGTATGTGGTCGTTCGTGTGGCGCGACGTCATCGTTCGGCTGCGGGAGGGGTACAGGTGCATTGCCATCGATGCACCGGGGAGCGGTCTGAGCCCGGCTCCGGCGGCCGGTGCGCCGGGGATCGCAGAGGCGGCGAATGCAGTGGATGAGGTGGTTCGGCGTCTGGACCTGAACGACATCACCCTGGTGTTTCATGACCTGGGGGGCCCCGCCTCTTTGCTCGCGGCCGGAAACTGGATCAACCGCGTCAGGATGTTGGTCGCCGTCAACACTTTTGGCTGGTGTCCATCGGGAGTATTCCTGCCTTCGATGCTGCGCCTGATGGGCAGTGCTCCACTGCGTCACCTCGACGTTTTCACAGCCTGGCTGCCCCGCATCTCATCGACCAGTTTCGGTGTCGGCCGCAACCTCGACAGACACGACCGCTTGGTGTTCCGTCAAGGAATGCATCGGCGAGGACGCGGCATGTTCCACCGCTACGTCAACTCAGCCCGACCGGGCCATACCGACTACGAGTCGATCGAGACGAACGTGAAGAGGCTCGCCGATCTCCCGCTCGTGACCATCTTCGGTGAGCGCAACGACCCTGGCCACTTTCAGGAACGCTGGCTCCAACTCTTCCCCGTCGCCACTCGAGTCGTCGTGCCTGGCGGCTACCACTTCCCGATGTGCGACGACCCCGATTTGTTCGCGGCAACGATCGTCGCCCACTCAGAGAACGGCACTGCCTCCTCGTAGCCATTCGTCAAACGAGATGGGCCTTCGACTTGTCGAAGCTGTCATGCGCAAGCACAGCTGCAAGATGGGTCGATGGGCGACCAAGGGCGGCTGGGCGTCGGAGACGTCACACACCGGCTGATCAGAGAGCGGTCCCCGGAAGCTCCAGGGACCGCATTCTGAATTCGGGTGTTCCGTCTCTGGTCAGTCGTGCACACCCAGGCACAGGGAGAATCCCTGATGCGAGCCAGGTATGTGACCCTCCCCGCCATCCCCGAGCGCCCCGGCCTTGGCCAAAGCCGAAATATGATGCCTGGCATAGTCGGAATTGCCCGGGTCGCCACTGTCGTTGCAGGGAGGGGCTTCGTGGGCGAGAGCCCCCAGCGACAGAGCCATGGTTGCCACCACAGCGGTCACGATCGTCACTATTCGTCTGCGCATAATCTCAGAGCCTCCTCTGCTCTCGCTTGGCGGACCACGCAACGTGGTCACATGGGCAGTACGTCCGTACCCCCTTTTCGGTTCGCTAATCGGCATTCGACGGGGAAACCAGCGTGTGATGAGTCAGAAACCAGTGAGTTCATGAATCGACAGCACCTCAAAAGACTTCGTGTGCCCACGGGCGTCACGGAGGTGGTTCAGTGATCCTCGCGGCGGCTTCGCTTGAACCGCCTCGCCCCATTGAGACCCCTCTGCCATCGCCATCCGACGACCAACTCGCCGATTGCACTCGTGCCGGGACGGGTAATGACTCGCATCCATGGAGTTCTCGTCGTTCCATACACCGGCACCCGATCTGGCCGTGGCCGTTGCGGTTCACAACGGGCATGAGCTGCGGTTGGAGATCGCGACCCTGATGGCTCTCGACGAAGCCACACGTCTCCGCGAGGAAGACCCGTATACAGGATCGCTGGCTTCCAGGTTCGGGGTCAGCGCGGTGGTACATCGATCGCGGTTCGAGGTCGATCTGAACCGTCACCGGAAGGCCGCCGTCTACCGGGGACCAGATGAGGCCTGGGGACTCGACGTCTGGAAGGAGCCCCTTACCGGACGGCAAGTCTCCGAATCCCTGGAGCTCTACGACAGGTTCTACACCGAGCTTGCATCGATCCTCGACGAACTGGTTGCAGAGTTCGGCGGGTTCGTTCTCTACGACATCCACTCCTACAACCATCGTCGGGCCGGTCCCGAGAGCGCATCTGACCGCGTTGTAGATAGCCCGACGGTCAATCTCGGGACCGGGTCGCTCCCCGAGCGGTGGAAGCCCGTAGCCGAGGCATTCGTGGAGGCGATGCAGCGGTGGACCCTGGACGGGGACCCGCTCGACGTGAGGGAAAACGTCCGGTTCCAGGGAGGTCACTTGTCTCGCTGGGTTCACCAGAACTACGGGAACACCAGCTGTGCTCTGGCCATCGAACTCAAGAAGGTCTTCATGGACGAGTGGACTGGCAGAGTGGAATCCGACCGCTTGGGTCAGCTGGGTGAAGCCCTCACCGCTTCGGTCGATTCCGTGCGGAAGAGGTATCGACTGGCATGAGTGTCGAAGAGGTCGACCTGGCCATCGACCGACGACTCGCCGAGATCTGTGGTCTCCTCCCCATGCTTCATCTGCTGACTCCGATCAACGTCCCCGAGATGAAAAAGGCATTCCTTGCCGGCGAGATCGAGGAGCCCGAATTCCGCTATCGAGAGCTCCCCGACCTCGATGCCATCGCCGATGAGCTGGCCGGGATCAATCCCGAGGCCGCCACTGACCCGATTCTGATTCACATGAGCCGTGACATGCAACAGGAGTTAGAGCGCCGTCTCGAGCTCCTGAGAAACCGGAACACACAACGATTCCTCATGGCCGCGGTCGAAAAGTACGGGTTTGTCGAGCAGGCTCACATCGATCTGGCCCACGACATCCTGGACGCAGTCCCACCGGGGCCTCCGGCGTCTCGGCGACTGACCGCTGGCGAGGTGGCGGCACGAGCCAATCGGGAGTTGGACTACTATCGCTCCCAACACCAGGAGCTCTCGGCTTTGGTCCATGTCAGCGAGACCGCGGCTGGGGTCATGGTCGAGAACGGTCACCTGTTCATCGGAGCCGACACCACCGTCGCCGTCAGCCGGATCGATCAGTTGCTCCAGCATGAGATCGGGGTTCACGTCCTCACTCATGTCAACGGCGGCGCCCAGCCGCTCCGGATGCTTGCCCTCGGCCTCGCCGGATACGAGGCCACCCAGGAGGCGCTTGGCGTCCTCGCTGAGCATCTGAGCGGTGGTCTGGCACCGGGAAGACTCCGGGTCCTTGCCCTCAGGGTCGTGGCTGCCCGCTCGGTGACCGATGGGACCCGGTTCAACGAGACTTATCGGCTGCTCGAAGGCCACGGCGCCGGACGGCATCTTGCCTTCATGACGGCCATGCGGGCCCACCGCTCGGGCGGGATGACCAAAGACGCCCTCTACCTAGCGGGCCTGACCCGGCTCCTCGCCCACCTCAGAGAGGGTGGGCGTCTCGATTCATTGCTGGTGGGCAAGATATCGTTGACCTACGAGCCACTCGTGGCGGAATTGCTAGACCGAGGAGTACTGGTTGAGCCGCCACTGATGCCAAGATTCTTGGAGCCGGAATCCGCCCTCGACCGGCTCGACCGGATTCGAGGTGGCGAGAGTGTCCTCGAGCTAGGAGGCGTAGTGGTATGAGACTCGGGCTGGTCGTGAACGATGTGGCGACCGAGAAGCCGCAGTACACCACGACACGTCTGGCACTGGCTGCCAAGCGGCGAGGGCATGAGGTGTGGCTGATGGGGGTCGGCGACCTCTCCCACTCTGACTCCGGAACCGTCATGGCCCGGGCGCGTACACCCCACGACAAGGCCTATCGCTCGTTGAGC
This sequence comes from Acidimicrobiia bacterium, assembly GCA_036374335.1. Taxonomy (GTDB): domain Bacteria; phylum Actinomycetota; class Acidimicrobiia; order Spongiisociales; family ZC4RG35; genus JANQRA01. The sequence goes on along the minus strand of DASUUC010000065.1, from coordinate 12,228 downwards.
AGCTTCCTCAAGGACATACAGAACCCGGAGGTGACCCCAGAGTTGATGTCGGTCGAGGAGCTGGATGTGTCGATGCTTCGCTACGACCCCGCCGAGGATGCGGTAGATCGCCCTTGGGCCCAAGCGTCGGGCGTCCTTTTCGGCCAGCTGGCCGAGGCGGGAGGGGTGCTGGTGGTCAACGACCCGTTCCATCTCGCCGATGCCCTCAACAAGACCTACTTCCAGCACTTCCCAGACGAGGTCCGGCCCCGAACTCTGATCTCCCGCACCGGGAAAGACATCAAGGACTTCGTCAAAGAGCTCGGTGGCCGAGCGGTGCTGAAGCCGCTCCAGGGGTCGGGTGGCCAGGGCGTGTTCCTGATCCACGGGAAGAAGGGAGAGAACCTCAATCAGATCATCGAGACCATCACCCGCGACGGATTCGTCGTGGTGCAGGAGTATCTGAGGGAGGCGGAAAAAGGCGATGTTCGTCTCTTCGTGATGAATGGCATGCCGCTCGAAGCGGGAGGCAAGATCGCCGCCTTCCGCAGGGTCAATACCGAAGATGACCTCCGCTCCAACATGCACGTCGGTGGCAAGGCGCAGCGGGTGAAAGTCACCGAGGACATGTTGCAGGTGGTGAGTTCGGTTCGACCGAGACTGATCAAAGATGGGATGTTTCTCGTCGGGCTCGACCTCGTGGGCGACAAGCTGATGGAAGCCAACGTGTTCAGCCCGGGTGGCCTGGGCAGCGCCGCCGACCTCTACGAAGTGGACTTCGCCGCCGCGGTGATCGAGGCGCTCGAGCGGAAGACCACGGTGCGGGCCAGTTACGGACCATCTCTTCCCAACGACGCGTTAGCCACCATGTGAGCCAAGCGGCCGGCAGGGGTGCGCGCCGTCGGTTGGCGTCGACCCCCGAGGTGTGCACGATCACCGAGCCCAACAAGCACAAATCGATCCGGTACGTTGGAGTTGGCTCTCCTGTCTCAGGACGATGCAGCGAGGAGCTCGGCGGCCATGTCTGCCACCGCTGTACCCACCTCGGTGGTGGTCGAAGACCTGCCCATATCCGGCGTGCCGAGCCGCCTGTCGCCGAGTATGTGCTCGATTGCCATGAGTACCGCCTCCGCCGCCTTCGGATTCCCACAATGACCGAGTAGCAACGATGTGCTCCAGATAGCTCCCAAAGGGTTGGCGATCCCCTTCCCGGCAATGTCAGGAGCGGAGCCGTGGACCGGCTCGAACATGGATGGAAACACCCGATCCGGGTTGAGATTGGCGCTAGCAGCGAGCCCGAGACCTCCTTGGAGAGCCGCCCCGATCTCAGTGAGGATGTCGGCGAAGAGGTTCGAGGCGACCACGACGTCGAAACGCTCCGGCTGGGTTACCAGGTACATGGCAGCGGCGTCGACGAGGACCGAGTCTGCCTCGATGTCAGAATAAGAGGCGGCCACCTCGGCGAAGACCTGGTCCCAGAGCACGGCGCTGTAGTTGAGCGCATTTCCCTTGCTGACGCTGGTTACCCGGTCACGTCTGGTATCCCGGGCGTGATCGAAGGCCCACTTCACCACACGCTCCACACCCCGACGAGAGAATACCGAAGTCTGCAGGGCGATCTCTTGGGGGGTGTCCGGGAACAGGCGATCTCCCAGTCCCGCATACTCACCCTCGCTGTTCTCCCGGACGAAGACGATGTCGACCCGGTGGTTCCCGGCCAACGGCGAGGCCACGCCGGGCAACAGCCGGACAGGCCTCACATTGACGTACTGGTCGAAGCCAAACCGGATCCGCAGCAGCATCTCCCGCAGGCTGACGTGGTCGGGTACCAGGGGTGAGCCCACGGCTCCGAGGAGGATGGCATCGAACTGCTCGAGTTGGTCCAGGGCGTCGGCAGGCATCATCTCCCCTTTCTCCAAGTACCAGGTGCTACCCCAGGAGAACTCTGTGATCTCCGCTTCGAGCCGTCCGGCTTCCGCCACCGCTCGCAACACCCGGACTCCTTCGGCCGCGACCTCTGGCCCGACGCCGTCTCCGCCGAGCACCGCGATCCTCATCTCCGTATGGCCTCCATACCCTGAGTATCGCACCACCGATCAGGAGAAACCCGGGCATGCCGGTGACGCGTCCGCGTATAGTCGCCACGGTCTAGGTCATGCGCTTCGAACACGAGTGAAAGGTGTGACTCATGAATCGGACGTTTCTGGCAACCTTCCTCGCCCTCTCCATGCTGCTCGCCGCGTGCGGGGGCGACGGCGGACAGGAGCTGCCCGAGGCTCCTACCACCACCGGAGATGCGGCGGCCACCACCACTTCCACCGTGGGAGAGGAGGAGGAGGAGCCCACGACCACCGAGGGCACGACCGGAGAGCTGCCCGAGGAGATTGTGATCGGGATCCCCGCTTCCCTGACCGGTCAGTATGAGGCCTTGGGCAAGCAGGGACTAGACGGCCTCAACATGTGGGCGAATTGGGTGAACAACGAAAAAGGTGGAATCGACGTCGGTGGAACCATGGTCCCGGTGCGGATCGTCTTTGGCGACGATCGCAGCGACAAGGACACCGCCCTCCGTCTTTTCGAGAAGCTGGTCCAAGAGGACGGGGCGCATTTCATGTTCGCCTCGTATTCTTCGGGATTGACCCTGGCCCAGGCACCGCTGATGGAACAACTCGACGTGGCGACGATGGCCTGGGGCGCCAGCTCAGACGACATCTGGGAGCAGGGATTCACCAGGGTGGTCGGGGTCTACACGCCCGCCAGCCAGTACGACCACAGCCTGCTCGACTTCGTCACGGGGGCCGAGCCCGCCGCCGAGACCGTGGCCATCGTGTACAAGGACGACCCATTCACCGTGTCCGAGGCAGAAGGCGCCCAGTCCAAAGCGGAGGAACTGGGGCTCGAAGTGGTGTTCTTCGACAAGTACCCGGTGGAAGCCACCGACCTCTCCCCGATTCTCACCCAGGCTTGGGGCACCGAACCTGACGTCATCCTGGTCTCGGCCCATTTCCAGGACGGCGCCCTGGCCGCTCGTCAGATGGACGAGCTGGGCATCACCCCCATGGCGGCATCGTTCGGCTCGGGTGCGGCCACCACCGATTGGTGGGACGAGTTGGGCGAGAGTGCCCAAGCCACCTTCGGTCCCGCCCAATGGGAGACCTCACAGGCGGTGGACCCGGCTGCTTTCGACGCGGACAACTGGGTCGGCCCCGAGATCTCATCGGAGGAGTTCACCCAACAGTTCGCTGACGAGTTCGGATACGAGCCTGACTACCGCGGAGGCCTGGTGTTTCACGCGGGGCTCGCCTTGATGCAGGCAATCGAAAATGCCGGCACCGTGGACACGGCGACGGTGATCGATGCCTTCAAAGAGCTGGATATCCAGACCTTTGGTGGTGGATATGCCATCGACCCCGAGACCCTCATCCAGGTGGGTCACGACATGGTGACCATCCAGTGGCAGGACGGGGAGAAGGTGATCGTTGCTCCAAGCGAGTTCGCCAACGCCGACCCGGTCTACCCGGCTAACCAATAGAGAGGAAAGGGCGTTGAGGAGAGACTTGTGACGGGCCGCTAGGCGTCGATGGAAGCCCAAGTCCTCCTCAACGGCCTCCTCATCGGAGGGGTCTACGGGATCGCCGCCCTCGGCCTCGGCCTGGTGTGGGGAGTCATGTCGGTGGTGAACGTATCGCATGGCGACATGCTCATCTTCTTCGCGTACATGACCTGGGTGATGGTTTCACTGCAGACCCTTTCCCCGTTCCTCGCACTGGTGATACTCATCCCGGTGGGATTTCTGCTCGGCATGGGCTTGTACCACGTACTCGTCCGCCATCTCATCCGCCGCAGCGAGGTCGAGTTGATGTCCCTGGTCCTCTTCTTCGGGATCTCCGCCATCATCTACGGGATCGCCGCCTACCTGTGGGGCTCGGACTTTCGCTCCCTGCCCATCCCACTGCCGACATTGCAGATCATGGGCGTGGCGGTGCCCGGGACCCGGCTCGCCGCATTCCTCATCGGTGGAGGGCTGGTGCTCGGATTGCGTTGGTTCTTCCGCAAGACCTACTGGGGAAAGGCGATCCGCGCCGTAGCACAGAGCCGCAACGCAGCAAGAGCCCTGGGGATCGATCCCGACCGGGTGTCGGCGGTTTCGTTCGGTATCGCCCTGGCGTACGCCGGGGTCGCCGGCGCCCTGATCGCCCTGATCAGCCCGCTCAGCCCCTCTCTCGGAGTGGCCTACGCCGGGCGATCGTTTGCGGTCGTGGTTCTGGGCGGCCTGGGCAATCCGGTTGGGGCGTTGGTAGCGGGGATCGTGCTCGGCCTGGCCGAGAGCCTGTCCACCCTGTGGATCACCTTCTCCCTCTCCCCGGCGGTTGCCTTCGTCCTACTGTTCCTGGTGCTCATCGTGCGCCCCCAGGGTCTGTTCAAACCGCTCCGATCGCGATGAAGACCGTCGAGGAGACACCGCTCCTCACCGAGAGGCGAGACCTCGCCCGCACCGTGAACCTGGTGCTGATCGGAGCCGGGGTGGTCGCCGCGGTGGTCTTCGCTCTGCAGCCGGTGCTGCCCGGGACCTCCCTGGTGTTCTGGTTCAATCTGATGAAGGCCATAGTCCTCGCCCTCAGTCTCAATCTGATCACCGGGTACACCGGGTACATCGACTTCGGACACGTCGTCTTCTACGGATTGGGCACCTACGTGGCCGGAATCGCCATCGGGATGCTGGGAGTGGTAGTCCCGGTCCCAATGTGGGTCTTCATCGGCCCCCTGCTGGTGGCGGCGATCGCGGTGGTGGTCGGCCTGCCCGCTCTGAGACTGCGGGGAGCCTACTTTGCCATCGCCATGCTCTCGTTCAACGCCGCCACCCGCCTGATCATCCTCAACCTGCCCCGCGACTTCGCCGGCGGCGCCTTTGGGATCCCTACGCCAGAAATCTACGACCCGCACGCCGCCTACTACGGCATGGTCGGGCTGCTGGTCGCCGTGGCCGCCTTCACCGTATGGCTGGGGAACTCGCGATTCGGCGTGGGTCTCAAATCGATCCGCGATGACGAGGTGGCGGCCTCGGTGATGGGGGTTCGCACCACCCGATACAAGCTGGCCGCCTTTGCCGTCTCGGCCTATGTCGCCGCTGCTGCCGGTTCGATCGACTACTGGTTCGTCGCCTTCACCTCGAACGAGCTCGTGTTCGCCAACGTATTGACCGTGGAAATGGTGGCCGGCGTCTTTCTCGGCGGGGCAGGCACCACCGTCGGGCCGGTCCTGGGCGCGGGTGTGCTCTACCTGGTGCGTGACTTCCTCTGGGTGCGCTTTCCGTACCTCTACCTTCCCATGTTTGGAGTGGTCCTGGTCATCGTGGTGCTGTGGATGCCCCGAGGGATCGTGGGGTTCGTCGAAGATCGGGTGCCCTGGCTGAGGGCCAAGCTCAAGTGACCGAAAGCCAGTCGGAGACGATGGTTCTCAGATCGTCCCCGAGTTCGGTCGTGGGCCCGTGGGCGCTGATCTCTCCCAACTCCATCACATAGAGATAGTCGCTGCGTGGAACCGCCGACCTCAAGTTCTGGTCGACGAGGAGGATGGTCTTGCCGGACTCCTTGAGTCGGAGGATATCGTCGTAGATCTCTTCGGTGATCTTCGGCGACAAGCCCGCCGAAGGCTCGTCCAGCAGGATCAGCGATGGGTCGGGCATGAGGATCCGCGCGATTTCGAGCATCCTCTGCTCCCCACCGGAGAGAAGCCCGGCCTGCACCAGGCGACGTTCCGAGAGCACCGGGTACTGCTGGTAGACGCGGTCCTTGGCCTCTTCGATGCGTGTCGAATCGCGACGGAAGGTCCAGGCACCCAGTTCCAGGTTCTCGTCCACCGACATCTCGGGAAACACGCTGTGCAGCTGGTCGACGTAGCCGATCCCCATCCGCATGCGATTCTGGGCGGGCAACCCGGTGATATCCCGTCCGTCGAGATACACCTCGCCAGACCGGGGGGTCAGGTAGCCGAAGAGCGTCTTGAGCAGGGTCGACTTCCCGGCGCCGTTGGGGCCGATGACACAGGTGATCCTGTTTTCTTCCGCTTCCATGCTCACACCCAGGAGGATGTGGATGTCTGCGTAGTAGGCGACGGTCAGGTCCTCACATCGAATCAGCATCGCCTGCCTCCCCTCCCAGGTAGATATCGACCAGCCGCTCGTCGTCGAGCACCTGGTCAGGATGGCCGGCAAGGAAGTTCGCTCCCAGGTGCATGGCCACTACCCACTCACACAGAGCAGAGACCACGGGCATCTCATGGCTCACGATGAGGAAGGTGGTGCCCTGTTGCTCGTTTGTCGACCTGATGGCATCGATGAGGGTGCGTTTCAGCTCCGGATGCACTCCAGCAAACGGTTCGTCCATGAGGACCAGTTTCGGTTGGGCCATGAGCGCCCGGGCCAACTCGAGCAGCTTCTGCTGGCCACCCGACAGCTCGCTGGCGTATTGTCCCGCCTTGTCTTCCAGGTTGACCAATGCCAGCAGTTCGGCCACCCGGTCCCGCACGTGGCCGCTGATGACCCCGGCGTGGGCAACCGGAACCAGCACGTTATCGCCCACAGTGAGACGACGAAATATGCGGGGGATCTGAAAGGTCCGCCCCAAACCGGAAAGGGATATGCGCGGAGGATTGAGTCTGTGAATCGGCTGGCCCTCGAACCGGATCTCACCCTGATCGGGGTGATGTAATCCGGAGAGCACATTCATCAGCGTGGACTTCCCGGCGCCATTGGGCCCAATCAGCGCCATCCGCTGACCCGCCTCCACGGATAGCGAGAACCCGTCGACTGCGGTCACTCCTCCGAACCGCTTGACCACACTGTCGACCTCGAGGAGCGCCATCCGAGCAGTCTAAGTGGAAGGGCCGGGGGGTGCCCAGGCAGGCCAAAGCGGTCCTGATCTGAGCGGGTTGTCTATGTTCGGCGGGCCCTTCTTCCGGTCAACCACTGTGAAAAACGACGTAGTTCCCAACTGGTGATCGCTCGCGAACCGGGTGGACGCAGAACCCGTGTCAACCCAGACCTCGTGTTGAAGCTAGCCGGCTGAGTCGTCGACGGCCTCGCGGTATTCGTCTTCACCGACCTCCTCGCCGGTCCACTCCGTTGGCCCCTGGGAGGTGATCGACATCTGCAACATCTGGGACGACGGTGACGCACCATGCCAGTGGACCTCATCGGGTGCGGCAGTGACGGTGTCTCCGGCTGTCATCGCTATCCGCTGGCCGTCACGGTTGGCCACGACTCCCTCCCCGGATAAGACGTGGAGCACCTGACCCCCGGGATGTGAGTGCCATTTGCTCCTAGATCCCGGGCTGAACTCGACGACCAGCACCCTCACCCCGTCAGGTTCGGTTGGCTCGCTCAGCGGGGTGATCCGGGCACGTCCAGTGAACCAATCAGGGTTGCCCTCTCGCTTCTCGTTGCCGTGGTTGATCTCTGCCATTCGGCGAGACTACGCAGAACTTGTCCGAACCTTGCCGTGGTAAAGAGAAGGCCACCCATTGACGCCGGCCGACGAAGCCACCCGGGGCTGGCACACCTCAACCTGCCCTGGGTGCAATCAACGATGTATAGGCACGTTCGCGGCACACCGGATCAACATGCACCACGTCTCCATGGCGGCTGGCTAGTCGATGTCGGGACTCCCCCCGCCTCCGAATTCGGCTGCCTGGGAGAGTAAGGCTGCTGCCGACGAAGACTCCTCTCCGAGGGCCTGCACCATGGAGTCGACGAGAGCATCGGACACGTCCCACCCGTGCGCCTCTAGCGTCACCTCCTGCCAGCCCAAGTGTGCCGCCGCCACCGTGGCGTCCCCCACCAGCAGAGAGGCCTCGACGGCACCCAGGAGCAGGAAGAGAGTCTGTGCCAGACGTGGATCTCGTTGCCCGCCGACGCGGCCCTCGAACTGCTCCTGGGCACGACCGATGATCGCGGCACGTCGGGAGACCAGGTCGAGGAGATCCGAGGAAGGGTTGCGAGCCTCGGCCTCCGCTCGGCTGGTATCTGGTTGCCAGGTCTCCAGGGTCTCGGGCACCTGGCGAGGCTCTGGCACCCACGCGTCAGCTCCAAGTGCGCTGGCCCAAGCCCCTTCGGCACCGAACGCCTCGCCCCCGACGAGCACGGGTACCCCGGCGTCGTGACTCTCACGTATGCCGTGGCGAGCGCCGAGCAGATATGTCGTCATGGCGCAGGACAACACGACCGCGTCGGGCTGCTCCACGAGCAGATAGTCCCTCAGGTCTGAGGAGAGCACGCTGGCGCCGAGGAAGGTAGTTCGATAGCCGAGAGACAGCAGATGGGCGTTGACCGCCCGCCCCGGTAGCGAGTGGTTGTCTCCCTCCGCAGTTGCGACCACCACCCGCCTCCCGTCTTCTGATCGGTCGAAAGCACCGGCCAAAACGGAGATGACGGTCTCGATGGCAGCCGTGGCGGCGTGCTCCTCCGAAACCAGATAATCCCCCGTCTGCCAGCGGTGTCCGACTTCTTTCTCGGTGGGGATCAACAGGTCGAAGAGAACAGTCTCGAAAGTGACTCCGTCTCCGAGGAGACCGGACACGATGTGATACAGACCCCCCGAATCTCCGCTGAGCGCAGCAGCAGTGATCGCAAGACGGGCCTCGGTGGTTTGGTCTTCCATCACAGGTCACCGGGAGCGTAGTTGTGGAGGGACAGTGCCAACCATGGACTCGGTCGCATCAGCCTCCCGCCGGTGGGGTCAGAGGAGCCGTAGGCGTGGCGTAGACGACGACATTGCTGTCGTAGCGAGACGCATCCGGGTCGAAGGCGCCGCCACAGGTGATCAGGGTGAGCACGGCGGGTCCCGAGCGACTGAAGATCGCATCTAATGGCAGCTCGGTTTTCGGGTAGGTAGCTGTTGCGGTGACTTCAAAACCCTGCTGACTCCCGTCGTCGAACCTCACCTCGACTAGATCACCCGGCTCCAGGTCACCGATATCGACGAAGACTCCGGGGCCCTGATCGCGCAGGTCAACGTGGGCGGCCAACACGGCCGACCCCGGTTCGCCCGGACTTGACCCGTGCTCGTACCAGGCGACGTCGGTCACGTTGTCTGGCACATCCATGAGACCTGAGCGGGGATCGACGCCATGAGGCTCGATCGGTGCCTCGACGTCGATGACCGATATCAACAGGCCCACCGGGATAGGTGACGTCTCGGCGAGGTCGGCAAAGGACGTCTTCTCGTTGGTCTCCCAAAGTTGACGGGAAGGCTCCGTCTCTGTGGTTGTCCCCATCGACGGTTCAGAGGCCGGCACCGGCGGTGAAGAAGAGGGTGGGCCGGTCAGGGACTCCTCGATGGCCGCCGAGTCTCCAAGGTCGGAGACACCTGTCGTGTAGGTGATGACGGCTCCGGCGAGCAGAGCAGCACCGACCAAGAGAGCGACAAGCCCGATGCTGCGAGCCAATGTTGTCTTGAAGGGTCTCATGTCTCGTCAGTGAGGGGAGGCCCGGATCAGGGCCTCCCCTTCAGTCTGACACCTCGGCTATCGCTCGTTCTTGGCGACTACGAGGGTCCCGCCTGCAACGGCAACCACGGCCAGACCGGCGAGAAGCACGGTCACCCACGGCAATCCGTCGGTGCTGAGCCCACCAGTGCCGGTGGGGACGCCCTGAGGCGCCTCACCGAGATCACCAAGGGCTGCAGTCACGACCTGGAAGCTCTCGCCTCCAACCGAACCGATTGCGTATGCGATGGTGTTGACACCTTCGGCCAGGGCTACGTCGGAGTCAAAGGCCACCGTGTCCACATCGCCTGCAGCGGTGATCTTGATGTTGTAGGTGTCCGCCGGGACATCGGCGTCACCACCCTGGCCGTTGCCCACGCCGGAGAAGACGGCGGAGTCGTTGGCAAGGATGTCAACGTCGCCGAAATCGGCGAGATGACGTGCCGTAACCCGAGCGTTGCCCGCGTCGATCGTCGCGTTGTTCTCGACGAAGACGCCGAGCGTCGGGCTACCACCCTCCTCGAGGTGGGCGGCGATGGTCGCTGTCGCACCTGCGGGCAGATCAGCCGACCCGGTCAAAGCCGGATCGTCGGCCGACGGGTCGGCACCCGCACCGTAGATCTCGATCTCGTAGGTGCCGGCGGGGAGGCTCAGGGGTCCGGCCACGTCACCGAACTGGAACCCCTCGAGGGTCAATTCCCCGTTGACGTAGACGTCGACGTCCAGGTCGGGTACACCGTGAACCACGATGACCTGTCCCTCGTCGGTTTGTGCCAGGGCGGGGGCGGCCGTGAAAACCGCCAGAGCCATCAGGGCCGCTAGGGCCATTATCTTTCGCATTTGGATCTCCTTCCTGTACGACCTCGTTTGATGGTCGCTATGCGTCTGACCCTTCCTTCGGATCAGGTTGGGGATCCGGATGACTCTCCGGGAAAAAGTCGGGCTAGCGGGTGAAGACCCACTGCTCGACATTGAGCCGACCCATGCCGAACCCGGCCTCGCACAGACAGAGATAGAGATCCCACATGAGGCGGAAGCGCTCGTCCAAGCCGTGGCTCGACTCCAGCTTCGGCCAGGCTTTCACGAATCGGTCGCGCCAGGTGGCGAGGGTGCGGGCATAGTCGAGCCCGAATGTCTCCACCTGTTCGACATCCAGCCCTGCGTCGTCGATGAGGTGTCGTAAGACTTTGGGGGCGGGGATTTGCCCGCCAGGAAAGATGTACTGTTGGATGAAGTCGGCCCGCGAGCGGTATCGCTCCCATTCGTCGTCGTCGATGGTGATGATCTGCATCACCGCCCTCGCTCCCGGCCCCAGTGATCTGGCAATAGTGGCGAACAGGGCAGGCCAGTGACTCTCGTCGACCGACTCGATCATCTCGATCGAGACAATGGCATCAAAAGTGTCGGTGACGTCGCGGAAGTCTTGAACCCGGATCTCCACCAGGTCAGCAAGCCCTCGTTGTGCGATCCGCTTCTCGGCGTAAGCCGCCTGCTCTTCGGAGAGGGTTATGGCGGTGACCCGGCAGCCCCTCTCCCCGGCGGCATACTCGGCGAAGCCGCCCCAGCCGCAGCCGATCTCCAGAACGGCCATCCCCGGCCCGAGACCCGCATGGTCGGCCATGGTCCGGTACTTGTTTCGCTGCGCGTCGCCCAAGGACTGATCTGGTGTGGCGAATCGGGCCGACGAGTACGTCATCGTCTCATCGAGCCAAGCTTGATAGAACTCGTTGCTCAGGTTGTAGTGGTCGTTCATCGTCTGGACGAGGGGATGTCTTCGCTCGGGGCGGGCCCGCTGCCAGACCCGGCGCAGCGGCGAGGTCAGCTTGGCGATCGGGTGGCTGAACCAGGCCGTCTGGTTGGCCACACCCCAGCGAAGGAACCCTCTCAAGTCGCTGGTCTCGACGCGGCCGTCCATGATCCCCTCGGCGAACCCGGTCAACCCGGTTTTCAAGATCGAAGGGATAACCGAGTAGTCGTGGACGATCAGGTCTGCCGACGGGCCCGTTCTGCCGATCCGGGTCGACTCGCCGCCGGGGAGGGTGAGCTCGAGTGTGCCGTCTCGCGTCAGCCACGAGAAAACCCCGAGCCCGAGCCTCTCGGCCATTCTCATCGGACTGTGCTCCTCGTGCCGGCGACGCTGATGCCACCGGCAGATGGTTCCGGACGAGGATGGTAGGTCGCTCCTTTCAGCCAGAGCTTCAGAGCCTCCCAGTGGATCGCGGTGATGACCTTCAGGGTCATCAGCGGGTGAGTGAGGAAGAGCCGCACGCTGTTGGCGTCGGTCAACTCGAGTCGGGATAGACGCAACCCGGCGCGAAGCAACGGTCCGTCGCTGTCGCGGAGTTCGATGGATATCAGCGCCCGCTCACCCGGATCGTTGATCGCAAAGGCGTAGGCCTGGTCCATGTCATTGAACGGGGAAACATGCATCTTCTTATCGAAGCCGTGACGGCGTTCGTCGTCGAGGATCGGCACCACATAGGCGTGCCGGTCGCCGAAGGTGTTGTGCACCTCGTGGATCACTGCCCTCAAGTCGCCCTCCGGGCCGTGGCAATACCACACACTGAGGGGATTGAACACGTAACCGAGGATTCGTGGGTGGGCGAGCAGTCTGATCGCACCCCCTTCGAAGTCCACTCCGGCAGCCGCCAGAACCTGTTCCACCCATGAGCGAAGAGAACCTCCCTGTTCCGAACCGTGGTCGGATGGGTCGAACGAGAATAGGTTTCGTCGCGCCACCGAGAACCAGGAGAGCTCCTTGTTGAG
>DASUUC010000064.1:0-14068 GCA_036374335.1 Acidimicrobiia bacterium | reverse complement strand
CAGCACCATCGGGGAGCTCTCCGAGATCAACTCGTCGTCGCTCCGGCCGCAACTCGGGGCGGCCGCTTCGGGAGCCTTGCGCTCGCTGTCGTGGAACCAGGACCCGAGACCGGTGAGGGGAGGGCGTCGGGCAGGGTCAGTCGGTAGTCAGCATGCCCTGGGTCGAGGACTGACCGACCGGGACGAGATGGCGGTTGTGGTGCTCAGCCTCGCCGATCGTGTGGGTCGCCGGCTCAGGGCCAAAGGCCGCGCCGGGTCCACGCTCACCGCTCGTGTCCGGTTCCCCGGCCCTCGCTCCGTGACCCGAAGTCACACGTTGCCGTCGGCTACCGGGTCAACCGCGGCCTTGGCCAACCTGGGCATGGTTTTGGTCGAGCGGGCTCTGCAGGACAACCCGGGGGAGACAGTGACCCTCATTGGACTGTCCGTCTCCAATCTCACCACCGACGACTTCGTCCAGCTCGAGTTCGATCTCGGCGATGGTGACATCCTCCGTGCCGGAAGTGACCTGGCCATCAAGCGCTCCCGGTTGGAGGGCAGCGTCGACGAGGTGCGGGAGCGTTTCGGGCGTGACCTCATTCGTTACGGCACGGGGGCGGGGGGAGCCAGTGACGACTTCAGGCGTCTTGCCGAGAAGTCATGACACGCTCTCCCGGGCCAGACGCACAGGCCCCTTGCCCTCAGGCCTGAGACCCGGCTTGTCGGCGTAGAAGCATCGGACCTCGTCCATGAACGCGGCGCGGTCCTCGCCAACCTCGTGGGGAGAGCTAATAGTCAGGATCCTGTTGGCCCCGTCGACCCCGGCGAACACGATGGGAACGCCGGCATCATGGGCAATCTCGACGAAACCCGACTTCCACTCGTCGGCGGCTCGTCTCGTCCCCTCAGGTGCGATCACGAGGATCATCTCTTCGGCCGCGTCGAAGGCCGCCTTGACCTGCCGGACCAGCCCGCCGGCATGAGACCCGCCGACCGGGATGCCACCGACCTTTCTGAACATCGATCCAAATGGCCATCGGAATAGCGGAGCCTTGCCGAGGAAACGCACCCTGATCCTGAAGTGATATATCGCGGCGAGGAACAAGAAGAAGTCCCAATTCGAGGTGTGTGGAGCCCCGATGATGACCATCTTCGGGATGTCGGGGAGCTCACCATCGATCTTCCACCCCAGAGCGGTGAAGATCCGATACGAGATCCATCTCATGTGGAGCGATGCTCCCAGATCGGCCGGGCCTAAGAGGAATCAGGTCGACATGCGCATGGAGGCGATGCGGAAGCCATCCCCATCGACCCAGACGTAGGAATTGCGGTTGCCCACGGCGTAGACGATCTGGTCGGCCATCTGCTCTGTGATCGCACCTCCGGCGTCATCGTGATGGAGCACTCTGAGCTTTGCCTGCGACGGGAACTTGGAGGCGATCATGCCAGGGTGGGAACAGATGATCGTGACGTGGAAGGGAGCAGCCAATTCGGCTGGTGGCGTCGCGGCGCGTTCGACCGCGTAGAACCTCAGAAGATAGAACGAGGCGAGGCCGGTGTATACGAGGACGGTCAAGGGTTCCAGGACGGATCCGGATTCAGAGTCGGCGAGGACACGCCGCAACAAGACGAAGATCGTGGTTATGAGTGCACCTGCGGCTATCAGGCCCAGAACGGCCCCGAGACCCAAGGTGTATAGACGGCGGGGCCAGGACGCCTGCGCCGTTTCGCCTTCTCTGCCGGTGGCTCGTCGCTCGAGTACGAGCCAGGTCGCGGCGCCGGCGACGAGAACGACGGCGAAGGTCACCACGTCCGCCCCACTCCGGCCCACGATGAGGGTTTCGCTGAACGTCGAGATGGTGAGAATGATCGCCATCGAAATGGAAGTGGCGAGTCCAATGGCAGCGATGGCGTAGGCATAGACCAGGTATGCGTCGTTTGGTGCTGTTCGCATCTCGCGGCGGTGCACGACCCACACCGCGAGCCCTGCCAGGAGGAACGAGAGCGCGACATGTAAGGATTCGAAGTGCTGTCCGGCCGGCGAGGTGTCGGTGAACACATACTGAGACACCATCACCACGATGCTCGTGCCAGCTCCCAGGCAAACCGCTAGGGAAACGGTCACCACTGCAACTGTCCAGGTCAGTTTGGGCCAACCGGGTTTCGAATCCCAAGGTCTCAGCCACCGATACCACCAGATCGGGGCGCCGACGACGAGCATCGCCAACCACGGTTCGAAACCAAGGTCGCGCGGATCGCCTCCAATGGCCTCGAGGCCGAGCCCGAACAACCCGGTCAGGACGCCGATGAGGCCGACTGTGGTGGTGATGAGCCCGATGGCTGACCCGAGGACCCGGCGCAACTCTCCGGCATCGGACAGGGGAGGCGTGTTCCTGACGGCGTATTCGTGAAAGACGACGATCGCACCAAAGACGATCACGCCGGTCCAAGCGGAGGTCACGTCCCCGGTGATCAAGCTGTCGAGGAAACTGACCGTGCTGATCACGAACGCCGTCATGAACACCAACTCGACCAGCGACAGGTACAGGGTCCACCCCGCGGATCCCGGATAGGTGGCACGTCTATGTGCCTGCCTGCGCCAGAAATAGACCAGGAATGGGACCGAGACGACGAGGGCCGAGAGGGAAGTGGCGACCTCTTCTGCCGGATCGAATATGAAAGTCTCCCCGGGGAAAGCGGTTGAGGCCAAGTTCGCCAAGGCAAAGCCGGCGACGCCCATGGCGATGGCGAGGACGAGATAGGCAACGATGTCCGCCCCGCTCGCTGTCGCCGCCTCTTCCTTGCTGCTCATCGAGCGCTGAACGACGATCACCACAGCCAGGACAACCGCAAGGAGTACCAGAATGGCAACGAGTCCCATCAGCGTCCCGGACAACTGAACACGAAGTACGGCCAGGGGTCACCGACGATCCACCAGAAGTCACCATCGAAGGTCAGCTCGAAGATGACATGTTCCTGCCAGGTGTTGCCGAAGCCCCCGTCATTCTGCCGGTTGATGGTCACCTCGACGTGGGTGACGTTGTCAGGGATGGTAGGTCCCGCCTCGTTGCCGTCGCCGATCACGCCAAAGTCTTCTCGAACCACTTCACCGCCAAAGCCGTCAGGGGATCCCAGTTCGGCCGAGAAGTCGCCGGGAGCGAACGACTCGAGGTCGAACTCTTGACAGGTCCCCCTCCAGTCGTCGTGAATCACGGCTAGGGCGTCGTCCCATCGACTTTCGCTGATGGCCAACAAGTACTCCTGCACGGTGCCTTCCGCGGTTTCGGGGTCGAGGGTGACCGGGCCCCTGGTGAGGGCGATGGTCACCAGGACGACCACCAACACGGCCAAACCGACAGGCAGCAGCCACCGGGATAGACGCCGCTCGGCGGGGATCATGAGCTGTTGGACATTCTCTGGAGGACGTCTGGGGCACCATCATCGATCAACACGACGGTTTCGAATCCACGGCCCTCGAGGATCCCGGCGGCGGTGGCAGCCCGATATCCCGAGCCGCAGGCGATCCACACCGGTTGGGAGGTATCGAGGCCCGACGGGGTTCTCTCGGCGAGATCAGGTAGATAAGACAGCACCGAGCCCTCCACGATCCCGGTATCCCACTCATTTGGCGCCCGCACGTCCAACAGCTGAGAGTCCGACTCGGCAGCTTCGATGTACTCGTCGCGGTCCACGGTGCGGAAAGACCTCGCGGCATCCGGGGGGTTTCGCACGATGCCCCGGACGTCGTCGTATCCAATCCGGCTCAACTGGCGAACGGCTTCACCGGCGTCCTGGTCCTCGTCGAGGACGAGCACGAGAGGGGTGTTGTGCTCGGTCAACCACCCAACCCAGGTGCCGAAGCTGTTGCGCAGCTCGATGCCCAGGACTCCGGGCATATGGCTGGCGGCGAAGCGGTGTCGCGGTCGAGCGTCGACCACGGTGACTCCGTCGGGAATCGAGTCCAGCAACGGGACCGAGAGATCAGGTTCGGGCAATCCCCTCAGATTGATAGGGCCCATGTGCCGGTAATACGAAGGGTAGGGAACGAGGCTGGCGAGTTGGCCCTTGACGAAGGCCTCCTCGTCGCCATAAGCGAGGACCGGGTTCGCACTCTTTTCTTCTCCGATGGTCGAGGTGACATTGCCGGCACTGGTGGTGGTGCAAAAGCTCCCCGCACCGTGGGTGGGGTACAAGCCGACCGGGTCGGGTAGGGCGGCGAGACGGTTGACAGACAGGTACTGGAGTCGGGCAAGAGACTCGGCGCGCTCCTCGCCGAGAAGATCGCTGCGACCTGCAGAGCCGACGAGCAGGCTCCCCCCGGAGAACACGGCCATTTCTCGCCCTTCGACCACGATCACGTATGACGTGTGCTCGGGAGTGTGTCCCGGCGTGTGAACGGGCCGGACCGCCAAGGCGCCAACATCTATGTCTTCATGGTGAAACGCCGGACGGTGACGGAAGACGGGGGCGGCGCCTGCGGGCATCACCAACTCGGCTCCGGCGCGGCGTGACAGGTCCAGTCCTCCGGAGACGTAGTCGTTGTGGAGGTGGGTCTCGACGACCAGGCGAAGATCTGCGCCGGTCTCGTCGAGGATGTGTTCGAAGCGATCGATGTCACGCTGCGGGTCGACGACGATCGCCATGCCGTCGTGAATGAGGATGTGCGTGGAGTCGCCCAACCCTTCAGTTCGGATCGTCTCGATTCTCACGCTCAATCCTGCATCCCCAGGGCGTTCATGCCACCCGCCATGTTGGCCGCTTCGTATCCGTTGAACGCCAGAAATGCGGCCACGTGGGCGCTTCTGGCGCCGGACCGGCATACACAAAGGACCGGCCTCTCTCTTGGGATCTCGTCGATACGGCCGACGAGATCGCCCTGGCTGATCAACACTGCTCCGGTGAGAGTGCCCAACTCCCACTCGTGGGGCTCACGTATGTCGAGGACGGTTGCGTCGTTGTCCCTGACCCATGTTTCCCAGTCGGCGGCATCGACCCGGGCGAAAGCGTTCATACCCGACGGATGGTAGATGGTGGCCGCCACCTTCGCCCTCCTGCAGCCCTACACTGCCGCCGCCGCATCCTCCGGAGGGTCAAATCGACATCGCAGTGCTCGCATCGGGGTCGGGGACAAATCTCCAAGCCTTGCTCGACACACCTGCGGTGCTGCCTCACATCGCCGTTGTGATCTCTGACCGACCCGAGGCAGGCGCTCTCGATCGAGCCCGTGACCGCGGGGTTCGGACGTCCGTCGTCCTTTGGGAGGATCATCCAGGCCGGGAGCCGTTCTCGGAGGCCCTGGCTGACGTAGTCGAGGAGAACGGGGCCAAAGGTGTCGTCCTGGCCGGCTTCATGAGGATCCTGAGCCCGGCATTCGTCGATCGCTTCCCCGATCGGATCCTCAACATCCACCCGTCGCTACTGCCCGCCTTCCCCGGAGCACATGCCGTTGCAAACGCACTCGATCATGGTGTGGCCGTCACCGGAGTGACCGTGCATTTCGTGGACGAGAAGGTCGACCATGGGCCAATCGTGGCCCAGGTGCCGGTGCCGGTGGAGACGGGTGACACCGTCGAGTCGCTCCACGCCAGGATCCAGGCCGAGGAGCACAAGATCTACCCGAGGGTGGTCGGAGCCTTCGTCCAGGGGCGACTATCGGTGGAGAAGAGGAGAGTCAGGTGGCGGTGAAACGGGCGCTGGTGAGTGTCTACGACAAGGCGGACCTCGTGCCCTTCGTGAAACGTCTCGTGGCCGCCGGCTGGGAGATCGTGTCATCGGGCGGGACCTCACGGGCCCTGTCGCAAGCCGGGATCGACGTCACGTCGGTCGAAGAGGTGACCGGGGCGCCGGAGATCCTGGGGGGACGGGTGAAGACCCTTCATCCCAGCATCCACGGAGGGATCCTGGCGCGGGGAGCCGACGATGACGCCGAGCTCGAAGCCAACGACATCGGGCGTTTCGGACTCGTCGTCTGCAACCTCTATCCCTTTCGGGAGACGCTGGCCGACCCGGAGGCGTCCGAGATCGACATCATCGAGAAGATCGACATCGGGGGCCCGGCCATGGTGCGCGCTGCGGCCAAGAACCACCGGCACGTCGGGGTGGTGGTGTCACCCCGGCAGTACGATGAGGTAGCCACCGCGATCGAGACTGGGGGATTGGACGACGACCTTCGCCGTCGTCTCGCCGCCGAAGCATTCTTTCACACCGCCAGCTATGACGCAGCCATCGTCGGGTGGATCAGCGATGACCAGGTGATCGCGTTGCGTCGCTTGGGGAGGTTGCGATATGGGGAGAACCCCCATCAGCCGGCCTCCGTCTTTGGGGAACCGGGCACTTCGGCTTGGTGGGCCGAGGCGACTCAACATCAGGGCAAGGACATGTCGTTCAACAACTACGCCGACACCGAAGCGGCGTGGCGACTGGCCGGTGACCTTGGGGAGGGGGCGGTCGTCGTGGTCAAACACACCAATGCCGCGGGAGCGGCTCGCGGGGACTCGATATTCGAGGCATTCGAGCGGGCCTGGGATGGGGACTCGCTGGCGGCCTTCGGTGGTGTCATCGCCATCAACGGGGAGTTCGACGAGAAGTCCGCGTCGGCACTCGCCGACCGATTCGTCGAAGTCGTGGTGGCACGGTCGGCGTCAGAGGCGGCGCTGGGGGTGATGGCGGCGAAGAAGAACGTCAGAGTCCTCACAGCACCGCTCCCTTCGACGGACGATGCCGACTTCCGCCGCATCGAAGGAGGGTTTCTCGTTCAGGAGCGAGACCGTGTCGAGCTGGGTGGATGGGAGACGATGAGTGAACGAGAGCCCAGCGGGGAAGAGCTCGCCTCCCTTCGTTTCGCCTGGGTGGTTGCCGCCCACACCAAGTCCAACGCCATCGTCATCGCAGCCGGCGAGCAAGCCGTCGGGGTGGGTGCGGGTGACCAGTCGAGAGTTGGCGCCGCGGAGAGGGCGGTGGCTAAAGCCGGGGATCGGGCCCTGGGAGCCGTAGCCGCGTCCGATGCCTTCTTTCCATTCCGCGACGGTCTCGACGCACTCGCCGATGCCGGGGTCACCGCGATCGTCGAGCCCGGTGGCTCGCTAAACGACCTGGAGGTGATCGATGCCGCCAATGAGCGAGGGCTTGCGCTTCTCTTCGCCAATCGGCGACACTTCCGCCACTGATGGGCAACATCCTCGACGGCAAGGCAGTAGCGCAGACGGTCAAAGACGAGGTCGGTGCATCCGTTGCCAGTCTCGGCTACCAGCCGGGGCTGGCCACGGTCCTCGTCGGTGATGATCCGGCTTCGCACAGCTACGTGCGGGGGAAACGCAGAGATGCCGAGCAGGTGGGTATCAACTCCATCCACCACGAGCTCGATTCGTCGACCTCCCAGGAGAGCTTGATCTCCCTCATCGAGTCGCTGAATGCCGACGACGACGTCGACGGCATACTGGTCCAGCTTCCGCTCCCCGGTGGTCTCGACGGTGAATCGGCGGTCGAGACCATCGACCCGGCCAAGGACGTTGATGGTCTCCACCCGTTCAGCCTGGGCAAGCTGATGCTGGGTGAGCCCGGTCTGCGGCCCTGCACGCCGTCGGGCGTTTTGAGGATCCTCGATCACTATGGGATCGAGACTTCCGGTGCCCGGGTCGTCATCGTCGGGAGGTCGTTTCTGGTGGGACGACCTTTGGCCATGATGTTGTCGGAGAAAGGCATCGACGCGACTGTCTCTGTGGCCCATTCCCGAACTCGTGATCTGGCAGCGCTGAGCCGGGAGGCCGACATCCTCGTGGCTGCCGCCGGTACCCCCGGGTTGATCGGCGCCGAGCACGTGAAACCAGGAGCCACGGTCATCGACGTGGGGGTCAACCGCACCGACGAGGGTCTCGTCGGAGACGTCGACTTCGATGCCGTAGTGGACATCTCGGGAGGGATCACCCCGGTCCCGGGCGGTGTCGGCCCGATGACCAGAGCGATGCTCCTCGTCAACACCCTCCGCGCCGCACAGGCACGGAGAGCGGTTCCCTGACCGTCCTGTGCGGATTTACCGGGCGCCACGCCCGGCGAACCCGCACAGAATGGTTGCCCCAAGGAGGCGCTGGCCTCATCCTGCCGATCGAGACCGAAAGTGGACGTAAACACACCCGTTCAGGCAGGAAGCCTTCCGCGAACCAGATCGAAAACGGATGTGAATCCTGCAACCACTAGTGTCCGTGGCTCCGAAACCACCTCTGAGGAGACTTCATTCATGGGTAGCCCGATCACCATGGGACCGGACGGTCTCGACGTCCCGTCCGATCCCATCATCCCGTTCATCGAAGGCGACGGCATCGGCCCCGACATCTGGGCCGCCGCCGTGAGAGTCTTCGACGCCGCCGTCGAGAAGGCCTATGACAGCGAGCGCAGCATCGACTGGCAAGAGGTCCTCGCCGGGGAGAAGGCCCACAACGAAACGGGCAGCTGGCTGCCCGACGAGACGGTCAGCGCGTTTCAGGAGCGCCTCGTCGGTATCAAGGGCCCGCTGACCACTCCTATTGGAGGGGGAATCCGCTCCCTCAACGTGGCCCTCCGTCAGATCATGGACCTCTACGCTTGCGTCCGCCCGGTCCGGTGGTTCGAGGGGGTTCCATCACCGGTGAAGAACCCGGGCGATGTCGACATGGTGATCTTCCGGGAGAACACCGAAGATGTCTACGCCGGCAAGGAGTTGGAGGAAGGCACCGAAGAGGCGAAGAAGCTGCTTGCCTTTCTCAAAGAGACCTATGACTGGGACATCCGGGAGGACTCGGGCATCGGGATCAAACCGGTATCCGTCACCGGTTCGAAACGCCTGGTCCGGGCGGCCATCAACTATGCACTGCAGTACGACCGGGAGTCGGTGACTCTGGTCCACAAGGGCAACATCATGAAATTCACCGAGGGTGCCTTCCGCTCCTGGGGCTATGAGTTGGTCAAGGAGGAGTTCTCCGACGTGGCTGTCTCATGGGAGGACTCCGGTGGCGACCCCGGTGACAAGCTGCTGGTTCAGGATGTGATCGCCGACGCCATGCTCCAGCAGGTGCTGACCCGCCCCGCGAACTACGACGTGATCGCCACCACCAACCTCAACGGGGACTACATCTCCGACGCCCTGGCCGCTCAGGTCGGCGGGATCGGCATCGCTCCCGGAGGCAACATCAACTACGACACGGGTATCGCCGTGTTCGAGGCCACGCACGGCACCGCCCCCAAATACGCCAACCAGGACAAAGTGAACCCGGGTTCGATCATCCTCTCCGGGGAGATGATGTTCCGCTACCTCGGTTGGGACGAGGCCGCTGACGCGGTTGTCCGCGGTCTGGAGGGCGCTATCGCCGCCAAGACCGTCACCTACGACTTCGAGCGCCTGATGGAGGGTGCCACCCTGGTGAAGACCTCGGAGTTCGGTGACGCGGTGATCTCACACATGTAGCCCGTCATCCTGCTCGGGAGCACAGCGTGGCGCTGAACGACACACGTGATGCTCGCGAGCACGACGAGATGGGGTCTGGCACGCCGATCCCTGTCCAATCCGGACCGAACGAAACGCCGAAACTCCCACATATGGGAGCTACAGCATTAGGAAGCATTCGCCCGGCTCTAGAATTTGGGGAAATCCGGGAGTTCCGTTGACCACCATTCAGATCACGCGCGCCAGTGACGTTCGCCCAGACGAGACGAAGATGCTCGAGGTCGGTCGGCGGGTCTGAACAGCCGCCATGACCAACATCATCCGGCTCGACGCCCCGATCGTGGTTGGGGCAGGTGTTGCCGGTCTCTCCGTGGCCCTGGGTCTGAACCGGGCGCATGTGATCTCGTCGAACGAGATGGGCTCGACCTGGTGGGCCCAGGGCGGTATAGCCGCAGCCCTCGGTGAAGACGACTCGCCCCAGGAGCATGCTGCCGACACCATTGCAGTCTCCGGTGGGCTCGCCGTGGACGAGGCAGTGGCGGCACTGACCGTCGGCGGGCCGGAGGCGGTCACTCGTCTCGTTCAGCTCGGGGCGGAATTCGACCGGGACGATCAGGGGGCACTCGTGTTGCGCCGTGAGGGTGGGCATCGGGCGCGCCGTGTTGTCCACGCCGACGGGGACGCCACTGGTGCGGAGGTGATGAGGGCGCTCAACCAGGCCGTCGATGCCTCTCAGGGCATCGAGATGATCGAAGGGAGGGTGGTCGACCTGGCTCGCAGCGATGACCGGGTGGTGGGTGTGCTCACCGCCGACGGCAAGAAGCGTGTCGTGTACACCGGTCCGGCGGTGGTCCTGGCCACCGGCGGCGCCGGGCGGATGTATGCCCGGACCACGAATCCTCCAGGGGTTACCGGAGACGGGATCATGATCGCCTCCCGCGCCGGTGCCCGTCTCGCCGACCTCGAGTTCGTGCAATTCCACCCGACTGCCCTCAACGCCGGTAAGGACCCGATGCCCCTGCTCACCGAGGTGTTGCGCGGTGAGGGTGCCAAGCTGGTCGATGGGTCGGGTCGTCGCTTCATGAACCGATACCACCCAATGGCCGAACTGGCACCACGTGACATCGTTGCCCGGGCCATCTTCTGGCAATACGACAGAGGTTCGTCGGCGTATCTCGACGCCAGGTCGATCCTCAATTTTCACGAGCGGTTCCCCACCGTCACCGCCCATGTCCTCTCGGTCGGCCTCGACCCCAGCGAGAATCTGCTTCCGGTGTCTCCGGCCGCCCATTACTACATGGGAGGCATCGACGCCGACACCCGCGGACGCACCTCCGTCCCCGGGTTGTGGGCCGTAGGAGAGTGCGCATCGACGGGCGTACACGGCGCCAACCGTCTTACCTCCAATTCCCTCCTCGAGGGCCTGGTCTTCGGGGCACGGGTGGCGCTCGACGTCGAGTCGAGGGCTGACTTCGACTTCAACGGGGTCGGAGTTCCCAAAGAAGGCCTCGACCTCCCCGTCGTGGCCGGTCCGGTGATCGAAGACCTACGTCAGGTCATGTGGGACCGGGTCGGTCTCATTCGGACCGGCGACGGATTGTGGGAGGCACGCATCTCCATCATCGAGATGGAGCCTGTTCTCGCCCGCACCATCGCCGGGCGCAACGCCGCCGACCTCGCCCTGCTCATCACCATGGCGGCTCTCCGACGTTCGGAGTCTCGTGGAGGGCACTACCGCGCCGACTATCCCGATGAGGATGCCAAACAGGCGATGAGAACCCTTGTCGTCCCTGGGGTCGCCGACACGGTGGGAGTGAAGCCGTGAAGGCCGCGGACTTCAGCGACATAGTCGACCGGGTTTCCTAATGCTGTGGCTCCCATATATGGGAGTTAGAGCGTCTCGTATCCCGGTTGGTGAGTTGGAAAGCCGTACAGGTAGCCTCGGCGGTATATGAACGAACCATTACGCGTGACTGTTACGGGTGCCGCCGGGCAGATCGGGTACAGCCTCTTGTTCCGCATCGCTTCCGGCGCGATGCTCGGACCCGACCAGCCACTGATCCTGCAAATGCTCGAGATCACGCCCGCCCTCGGCGCACTCGATGGGGTGGCAATGGAGCTCGACGACTGCGCTTTCCCCCTCCTCGCCGGGATGGCGAAGACCGACGATGCATCCGAAGCCTTCGCTGATGCCGACCTGGCTTTGCTCGTCGGAGCCATGCCCCGCAAGGAGGGGATGGAGCGGTCCGATCTACTCGCCGCCAACGGTGTCATCTTCACAGAGCAGGGCTCGGCAATAGCCTCCTCCGCGAAAGGGGACGTCAAGGTCCTCGTCGTCGGGAACCCGGCCAATACCAACGCTCTCATCGCCATGAACAACGCGAGGGGCATGGACCCTACCAATTTCACGGCGATGACCCGGCTCGATCACAACCGCGCCATCAGCCAGCTCGCCCACCGTCTCGATGTTCCGGTGGACTCGATCAAGCGAATGACCATTTGGGGGAACCACTCGACCACTCAGTACCCGGACCTCTTCCATTGTGAAGTCGAGGGGAGGTCAGCATGGGAGCTCGTCGGCGACCCCGACTGGATCGACACCGAGTACATCCCGAAAGTGGCCAAGCGTGGTGCCGAGGTCATTTCGGCGAGGGGAGCGTCGTCGGCGGCGTCGGCGGCGAATGCGGCAATCGCGCATATGCGTGATTGGGTCCACGGCACTCCGGATGGTGATTGGGTGTCGATGGGCGTGCCGTCCGACGGCTCCTACGGTGTGCCCGAAGGACTGGTGTCTTCCTTCCCCTGTGTGGTCCGGGACGGCAAATGGCAGATCGTCCAGGGCTTGGAGATCGACGACTACTCCCGGGCCAAGATCGACGCCTCGGTTGCGGAGCTGGAGGACGAGCGCACTGCAGTGCGCGAGCTCGGGTTGATCTGACCGTTCTGTGCGGATTTACCGGGACGCAGTCCCCACAAACCCGCACAGAAAGGCTAGCGGCTTCAGCTGATGGGCTGGCCGTTCTCGTCGAACTCCATGACCGGGCGGACCTCGACCTTGCCGTGCCAGGCGCCGGGGATCTGCTGTGCCCATTTCAGGGCCTCGTCGAGGTCAGCCGCCTCGAGCAGATAGAACCCGCCGAGGACCTCTTTGGTCTCCGCGAAGGGGCCGTCGGTGAAGACGGCCTTGCCGCCCTTGCCGCCTTCGACGTGCACGGTGGTGGCAGAGGAGGAGCCGTGCAGGGCTTCTCCGCCGCGGATCACCGATTCGGCATTGTTGCCAAACTCCATGTAGTCGACCATCACCTGCTGCTGCTCTTCCGGGCTGACTTGGTCGTCCGGTACTTCTTCCCCATAGATGAGGGCTGCATACTTCGGCATCCTGAATCCTTTCTCGCTACTGGGTGCCTTACGCCCGGTTGACGAAGATACGTCGATCGAATCGACAGGGTTCCCGAAGATTTTTCAGGAAAAAGTGAGACCCGCCGATGCGAGTCCCTCCAAATCGGCAGTCGAGGTTCAGTACTCGACGTCGAGATCGGACACGGCAGCAGCCCACTGCTGCACGGCGGACTGATGCATCATCAGCTTGGCGAGGTTGCCCGACACCTTGAGCTTGCCGGTCATGAAGGCGGTTTGGGTATTGAGCTCACCCCTCGAGATGGCGACCGCGGTGTCGTGGGACTGCTTGACAGTCACGTCCGGATCGTCGAGGGTGCCGACTGCCACATTGGTGGACCCTTCCGACGACTTGAGGTAGTAGTCCACCTCGCCATCGGGCGTGTCTTCGACCGTGAACTGGATGCCGAGCTCGGCAGCGCCGATGGCGTTCTTGAATCCTTCGTGATTGCTGAGGGCCCTGGTCACGTCCTGGGCCCACTCCTCGGTGAGGAACTTGGACACACTTTCTCCTTTGGATCGACGGGATTCGGATCGTAGCGAAGGCTCCAAACTTTGAGCGAATACTCAAGTAATGAGCTTGGCTATCGAGGTCTCGACCCCACGGGAGAGACGGGTCAATGGAAGTCGTGGGTATCCCGGCTCGAGACCGGCGGCACGGGCGGCCGCCTTCACACCAGGGATGCCGTGGGCTTCCACATCGCCACTGAGACTGCTCAGCCGTTTCTGGTCACGCCGTGCCCCGGCCGGGTTGTCGGCGGCGTTGGCTACCAGCTTGATGACCAACTCGGGGACGTAATTGCCGCTTCCGGTGATTGCCCCGTGACAGCCCACGGCCATGGCCGCGGTCAACGCTTTGGAAGCACCCGAGTAGAGCACGAAATCGCCGGGAACGGTGTCGATGATCGTCTGGAGACGGACCACGTCGCCACTCGAGTCCTTCATCCCGATGATGTTTTCGTGGCGGGAGAGTCTGGCGGTCAACTCGATGGGGAGGCTGTAGTTGGTGACCGCGGGTACCGAGTAGAGGAGGATCGGAACCTTGGCCCGGTCGGCGATCGCCCGGTAGAAGTCGACGACGGCATCGTCGCGCCCACGGGTGAGTGTCGTCGGAGTCAGCACGAGGAGCGTGTCTGCTCCGCCTTCAGTCGCCTCGGCCACCTGGGCGAGAGCCATTCGGGTGGATTCGGCAGCGATTCCGGCCATGAGATGTGCTTTGCGTCTCCGGCCGGCTTTGATGAGGCGCTCTCTCTCGCCGGGCTCGAGATAGGGACCCTC
>DASUUC010000063.1:0-120324 GCA_036374335.1 Acidimicrobiia bacterium | reverse complement strand
TCCTGGGAGTGGCTCTGGAAAACGTGCTCACTGCTTCGTCGTTGGTCAAGCGGTTCGGAAACCTGACCGCGGTCGACGGGGTCAGCTTCACCATCTCCGAGGGAGAGACCTTTGGCCTGCTCGGCCCCAACGGAGCCGGGAAGACGACCGCGATCTCCATGATCTGCGGTCTTCTCAAGCCCGATGAGGGCTCGGTCGTCGTCGCCGGGGAGCCGATAGCCACCACGTCGACACGGGGCAGATCGGCCATCGGTCTCGTTCCCCAGGATCTCGCCATCTACCCGGACTTGACCGGTGAGGAGAATCTACGGTTTTTCGGTCATCTCTACGGCATGAGCGGCGAGCCTCTGACCGGGCGGGTCGCCGAGGTGCTGGAGCTAGTGGGCTTGTCGGAGCGAAAGGACAACCACTCCAAGGAGTACTCCGGTGGGATGAAGCGACGGCTCAACATCGGCATCGGTCTGCTCCATAGACCACAATTGCTCGTCCTCGACGAGCCGACGGTCGGTGTCGACCCGCAGTCACGCAACGCCATCCTCGAATCGGTGGAGAACCTGTCGACCGAGGGCATGGCCGTGCTCTACACGACGCACTACATGGAAGAGGCAGAGCGTCTCTGTGACCGGGTGGCGATCATCGATGAGGGCGAGGTCCAAGCCGAAGGAACCAGACGCGAGTTGGTCTCGATGGTGGGGGAGAAGGATCGTGTCACTATTTCGGGCACCGGCAACCTCGTCGCCGCTGCCGAGGAGCTCCGCCGGATCGCCGGCGTCACCGACGCATCGTCGTCGGACCAGAGAATCGACGTTCTGGCCTCCGACGCATCAGCAATTCTCCCCGAGTTGCTGGCGAGCGTTACGACTTCCGGTGGCTCGATCACCGGTGTGGAAGTGGAGGAACCCAACCTCGAGGCTGTCTTCCTCCATCTCACGGGGAAAGCCCTGCGGGATTGACCTTGCCGGCTTCACTACGAATCGCGGGCAAGGATCTCAGGCTTCGGATCCGGGACCGGTCGGCGTTCATCATTGGCATCCTGGCTCCTCTGGTCCTCTCCTACATCTTCTTCCTGGTGTTTGGCCCGGCGGCGACCGGCCAGGGGCTCGGGCTGGAGTTCGGTGTGATCGACGAGGACCGAACCGAGATTTCGATGTCGTTCACGTCGGTGCTCGAGAGCGCAGAGTCTGAAGGCGTTATCGAGCTCAGTGTCTTCGACGAGCGGGCGGCCGCCGATGCAGCGCTCGAGGAGGGTGATGTCGACGCCTATTTCCTGATTCCTCAGGATCTGGAACAGGCGGTGTTCACTAACCAGTCGGCCACGATCGACGTCATTGGAGATGTCGACGCACCGACCTCGACCCAGATCGCGGCCTCGTTCGCCGAGCGCTTCTCGTCGGGGATCGCGGCAAGTCAACTCGCGGTCGTCACCGCAGCGTCGGTGGAAGGTACCGAGGTCACTCCCGACTTCATCCAGTCGCTCTCCCAGGACCCATCGGTTGCGGGGATGAATTATGTGTTGACCGACCAGACCGCCACCACCAAACAGCTCGATGCGCCCACGTTCTTCGCGGCGGGCATGGCCGTCTTCTTCCTTTTCTTCACCGTCCAATTCGGGGTGACCGGACTGTTGGAAGAGGACCGCGATGGGACGCTCGCCCGGCTCATGGCCGCCCCGATACCCCGGTCGTCGGTGATCGGAGGAAAGGCGATAGTCTCATTCCTGCTGGGCGTCATCTCCATGGGAGTGCTGGCGGTGGCGACCAGTCTTCTCATGGATGCGAGCTGGGGAGCGCCATTCGGTGTCGCCTTGCTCGTCATCTCGGGTGTGCTGGCCGCAGTCGGCATCATGGGTTTGGTCGCATCAGTTGCCAGGACCCCTGAGGGCGCCGGCAACCTCGGATCGATAATCGCGGTCATCCTGGGAATGCTCGGGGGGACTTTCTTCCCGATCGCGGCGAGCGGAGGACTGCTCGCCTCGCTCACATATCTCACCCCGCACGCCTGGTTCATGCGAGGGTTGGCAGACCTGAGCTCGGGGGCGCCCTGGACCGCGGCGCTACCCGCCACCGGGTCGATCATGGTCTTTGCGGTAGTGACCAGCCTCCTTGCGTTCCTCTTGCTGCGAAGAAGGTTGCAGACATGAAAGCGTTGTCGATCGGCTGGGTGAATCTGAAGCGGATGATCCGCGAGCGAAGCAACATCTTCTTCGTCTTCGTCTTTCCGATCGCTCTCGTCCTCCTCATCGGGATCCAATTCGGGTCGGGCTTCGCCCCCACTATCGGCGTGCACCAGAGCGACGACAGCCCATTGTCGGATCAGGTGGTGGCAGCCCTCGAGGCTGACGAATCGATCGAAGTGAGCCAGTTCGAGGAGTCCGAGGAGCTGGTGACCGCGGTCGAGCGCGGCTCCGTCCAAGCCGGCGTGTTGCTCCCCGATGGCTTGGGGGAGACGGTCGAGGCCGGTGAAGCGGTGGAGATCGGTCTCATCAGCCGGCCCGACAACGCAGGAACCCAGTTGCAGAGCGTCATCGGCTCCGCGATCTCTCAGGTGATGATGCCCGTGGGTG
The DNA here is from genome assembly GCA_036374335.1 of Acidimicrobiia bacterium. GTDB lineage: Bacteria > Actinomycetota > Acidimicrobiia > Spongiisociales > ZC4RG35 > JANQRA01. The sequence goes on along the minus strand of DASUUC010000063.1, from coordinate 117,761 downwards.
CTGCGCAGTTCGCTGCTGGCGAAACCGACGCCCCTTTTGCTGAGACCCTCGAGGTCGCCGATCAGCTGTCAGAACACGTCGAGCCCATCGACGTCTCGGTCACAGCAGTCGGACAGGCGACTTTTCCCGCCAGCCTGGGCCAGTTCGACCTCGGAGCCTCCTCACAGCTCGTTCTCTTCGTTTTCCTGACCGCACTCGCCGGATCATCGGCGTTGATCCTCACCCGGCAACTCGGGATAAGCAGGCGCATGCTCTCCACGCCGACCCCAATTCGCTCGATCATCGTCGGGGAGTCGCTGGGACGCTTCGGAACCGCGCTCCTCCAAGGGCTCTACATAATGGTTCTCACCCTGATCATCTTCCAGGTGAACTGGGGCGACCCGATCGGTGCCGTCTTGATCCTGATATTCCTCGCCGCCGTGGGTGCCGGCGCCGGGATGTTGATGGGGGCGACATTTCGCAACGATCAGCAAGCTTCCGGCATAGGGGTGATGGTCGCTCTGGGTCTGGCTGCTCTGGGCGGGGCAATGTTTCCCCTGGATCTCTTCTCGCCGACCATGCAGCAGATCGCGCACATCACTCCGCATGCCTGGGCTCTCGACGGCTATGCCGAATTGGTGAGGCGGGAAGGAAACACACTCGACGTACTCCCAGAATTGGGTGTCCTCGCCGCGTACGCCGCGCTTCTCCTCTCTCTGGCGGCCTGGCGGCTGCGCGTGGCCATCACCGAGCCCTGATGGTTGAATGTGGCCATGGCAGCAATCGGTCGCATCCTCCAGGTCATCGGATGGCTCTGGTTCCTCGCCGGGATCGTGGACTCCGCGTTCGGGTTCGATTTCCTGAACCCTTTTCCCGGACTGGTGTTGATCTTCATCGCCAGGATCTTCCGGACGAGGGCACGCAGCGAAATGCCACCAGGACCAGCCGACGCTCAGGCGGAGCCACAACCCGAGCCCCTGAGAGCACCTCGCCCTCAGCCCCGCCAGGCGGCTCCTCCACCGTCTCAGGATAAGCGCCCGGAGACAGGCCCGAGTGCGGAGCCGAGACCCGAGCCCAAGTACGAACGGCCCGTGGACGAGCGAAACGATCTGTTGGAGCGGATTGCAGCGGCAGGTCGCGAGGCGATGGCCGAACCCGACGTCCCGGAGCCCGAGCGGGGACCTGGCTCGAGGAAAGAGGAGTCGAAGCCAACAGATGTTGGGAAGAAGCCGATGTCTTCCGCAGAGATGATTGCCCAAGCCCGAAAGCGCTGGGACCGCGACAAGCGCTAGGTCAGCCTGCCCTGCAGACCCGCTGCCGCCAGATCACGCGCCGAGCGTATCTCGGCGGCAAACTCCTGTCGTCTCATCACCACACCTGGGTCATCATCGAGGAGATCACGATTTCTGGCCAGAGCCAACGCTGATTTGATCAGGACGTGACTGGCGCTCTCACCGGAGAACACTCTCTCCTCGATCCGATACATCCTCGCCCGGTCGAGACATGAAGCCAGGAATCGTTTCTCGTCGAATGATCCCTTGATGACCTCTAGCTCGTCGCCGACGACCTGGTAGGCGTCGAGGAAGGGGAGTAGCGCCCAGTAGGAGACCGGCTCGCCCATCTTGGCGAGGACCCCGAGGGGTCCCGTCGCGGTCAGCGGACTCTCCCAGTCGGGAACGTCGAGCTCGATGTCGCTGGCAACTGCTGCCATGAACGCGTCCTTTTCGGGGAAGAAGAATTCGAACTTCATCAGGTCCCTGAGATCGAGCATCCGCTGGCGTGCGGTCGCGGGATCACGATCTGAGTCCTCGATGAGGGAAGTGAGTGACATCTCCGCGATGGCGCGATTGATGAAGAAGTGAACCACCATGTTGCGGTAGTAGGAGATGCGGATCATCTGGTCGTCGTCGAGCCAGAAGACGCGGCGATCGATGGCCTCGTGACTGGAGACATTTCCATGCTCGCCGAGCCAGTCGAGGATGCGGATGACGCCGGCAGAATCCTCGAGGTCCAGTCGCTCGGAAGTGGGTATGTCACGGGCTCGGATGAAGGCGACGAGTCGGGCGCACTCCTCGGCGAGCTCGTCGGCGGTCCTGGCTTTCCCTCTGGCCGCGAGGAGGGCGATGGAGACGATGGCTGTCGGAGTCACCGGTGTCACCCGGCCGATCCGGTACATGACCTCGAAGGCCAGCTTCTGCAATCCGGTGGATGAATCGTCGTCTTCGTCGATGTCCGCCATCATCGATCGGACCGAAACCGGCTCGCCAAATCGGATGTAGATATCGCCGTACCTCCTGCGTAGCGACCGGATCGCCCGCACCAGCCAGCCGATCGACTCCTCTTCCTTGCTCCGCCCTTGCGCTTCGCGCGCGTAGTCGGGGACGTCCTGGATCTGGTCATATGCGATCGACACCGGTATCAGCCGGATGTCATCGCTCTTACCCCGTCGCAATGAATCCACGACGTAGTTGAGGAGCCCGAAACGGGGAGGGTTGAGCCTCCCGGAGCGTGAGCGTCCGCCCTCCATGTACCACTCGATCGGGAAACGCTTCTCTACGAGGAAATCGATGTAGGCCCGGAGCACGATCTTGTACAGCTCATTGTCACGGAACGACCTCCTGATGAAGAAGACTCCGGTTCGTCGCAAGACCGGTCCGATGGGAAAGAAGTTGAGGTTTATCCCGCCGGCGGTGTGATTGGGTGGAAGGTCGTTCTCCCACAGCATGAACTGAAGGCTGAGCCGATCGAGGTTCGATCGATGCGATGGGAGGAAGACCACCGGGTGCTCAAGTCCCAGGGCGGCGATCTCGCTGACCTCATCGTCCGAATAATGGATCTCGCCATAACCCTGCGTATAGAGGATGCGAATGGCGTTGGCGACGAGGTCGATGACGTACGGGCTATGAGTCGCTGCGATCTCCATCAAATATCGCTCCGCCCTGTTTCGCGTCTGTGCTCGGTCCAGTCCGGACTCTTCGGCGTAGTCGTTCAACGTCGTGATGAACTCGCCGCGGGAGAGGATCGCCTCCGGCACGAAGCGGGGGATCTTGTAGCGGTTCCCCCGGAGCCGGCGTTCGGCTTGGTCGAGCGTGCGCCAGGCACGTCTGGTTATGAACGGGACCATCCCGTCGATCTCGCCTGACTCGGCGTAGGCACCCTCCAGCTCGTCACGACTGGCCCCGGTAGCGGCCATCAGCTTGACCCGGCTGGGTCGGAAGGTTCTGATCAGTCTCGCCCGCAGGCCCCGGGGATCTCGGGGGTCGCCCGGTTTGAAGGCATCGGACCATCCGACTGAGCGACGTCCCTTCTTGCTCGGAGCCATCCACACCACCCGGGCGGGGACCAGGTAGAGCGAGTCGGCACTCTCGAGAATGTGGGCGAGTTCGTTCGACGCTCCGGCGCGTCGCCTTCGTGACGACCTGATACGCACGCTCTCGGGGTCGTCGACCTGTTTCGTCAGCCACCGTCGCAACAGCTTTGCCTCATATTCACTGGCCGCATCGAGGAGGTAGACGACACGGGACCCTTGGGGTCCGGAGAGCACCTCGATGTCCGGGGAAGTCGCGCGGGGCACCCGGACACTCTATTTGACTGCCAGAATCGGGCTCGTGAGGGTGGTGTTGCAGAGAGTCTCTCGGGCCTCGGTCTCGGTCGAGGGTGAGCTGGTGTCCGAGATCGGCGAAGGGCTCTGCCTCCTCGTAGGCATCGAGCGCGAAGACGGGGATGGCGAGGTCAGCGCCGCCGTCGACAAAATCATTGGTCTGAGGGTGTTCGGAGACGAGATCGGGAAGATGAATCTAAACATCGGCGACGTCGATGGTGAGATCCTCGTGGTCAGTCAGTTCACCCTTCTCGGCGACGTTCGCAAAGGCCGGCGACCGTCGTTCACCCGTGCCGCCCAGCCTGCTCGTGCTGCGCCTCTCGTGATGGCGATGGCAGAAGCATTTGACCGAGTAGGGATCAAGACCAGAACGGGTGTCTTCGGGGCGAAGATGTCGGTCGAGATTGCCAACAACGGCCCGGTGACCCTGGTCCTGGATATCAGCGACGGGCAAGTGCAGTGAACGGCGCGTCCCGCCAGTGCTTCCAGACGATGATGAGAGCAATGCCCAGCGCCAGAACGAGGAGTTGAGAATTGGGCTCGACACCACCGGTGGGCCATTGGTACCCCGACCAAAGAAATGCCATGACCGTCAGGGCGGCGATGGCGATGATTGAGGCGATTCCTGACGAGCGACTGATGAGAACGCCGACGAGGATCACTACCAGGATAGGGACGACGACTGCCGGCCAGGCACCCGCGAGGACACCGAGGGAGATGCCCAGGCCCTTTCCACCGCGGAAGCGGTACCAAACGTTGTAGACGTTCCCGGCAACGGCGCCCAGGGCGGCGGCGATGGCTCCGCTGTCATCGGCCCCAAATCCCAGCCGAACCGCTCCGTATCCCTTGGCCGCCTCGACTATGAGTACCAGTGCGGCAAGCCACGGTCCCGAGATACGCAGCGCGTTCGCGGTGCCGGGGTTGCGCGACCCCTCGGTGTGGAGATCGACTCCCCGCAGCCGGCCCAGGAAGGACGCGCTTGGGATTGACCCGATGAGATATCCGACAATGGCAGCAAGCGCGGTCAATCCGTGACCTCGGCCTGGCCCGGCCCGCAGAACTGGAGGAAGTCACAGTTGTGACACCACTCCCCGGGAGATTCTCCGAACTCGCCGGCGTGGATGGCGTCGGTGAGTGTGATGATGTGGGACCGGGCCCCATCGACCCATGCCGGATCGGCATGCGCGGTGACCTCCTGGAGACCTCCTCCGAAGTAGGCAAAGGTGACATCGACCGATTCAGGTTTGGGTGCTCCGAAGTCGACTTCGTTCACTGCGACGGCATAGGCCTCGAGCTGAACCATGCGGGATGGATCCTCTTTGGGCTTGCCGCTCTTGAAGTCGACCACCTCCCAGTGGGAGTCGTCTGCGTAGATGGCGTCGATGCGGCCCCTGACGGTGTATCCGTTGTCGAGACGCACCCCGAAAGGCGCCTCCACGAAGCGGGCTTTCTCAGCGGCGAACCGGGAGTCTCCGTAGGCGACATAACCTCCGGGCTCTCCGCCATCAGGCTCGTCGACGGCGTCGTACAAGTCGGGCTCCAGATCCTCGAACGGGATCTGGCCCCTCTGGTGAAGCTCGATGCGTCGGTGCAGCTCGCTTCCCCTGGTGGCAGCCTCATTGCGGCGACGGGGCAGGGGGTCGACATCGGACCAGTAGTAGCGCTTGGGGCACTGGGCATAGGTGACGAGCCCGGTGACTGAGACCGACGAAGTCTGATCGGGGGGTGCGAGGGCATCGAAGTCTTCGAGCTCGAACAAGCGCTGTTCCCACTCCGAGGCGAGACGCCGGTATTCGTCGTTGACGTCTGCGGCGGCCGCGAGACGGTCGATCTCGTCGGGATCGTTCATGGCCATGCGCAATCCAGCCTGCCATCCCGCGGCGAAAAGGGGGTCGGGAGCAGCGCTGGTGTCTGGAGCGCGCAGAATGTCGGGACGGGGTCCCACCTCGGCGTGGCCAGCGTTCACGCTGACCTCGTGATCTTCCACCAGCTCGAACAGGGCAGATGGCGATGCGGGTGTGGATCGGGGCTCGGGCAAACCGTACCAGTACGCACCCGAGACGAACAGTCTTCGCTTGGCTCTGGTGGCGGCCACATAGGCGACCCGCCACTCCTGGGCGAAGTGACGGGTGCGGAGAAATGACCTCCTCGCCTCGTCGTCTTCGGGAAGGTCCGCAAGTGTCGTGTCCAGCCTGAACTCTACCGGGAGCTCGTGCGGGAAGCGGATCGGGTCGGGATAAGAGACCGGGCGGGAGGGAAAGTTGTCGTGGACCACCGCGGGGATCGCCACGTTCTCCCACTCCAGACCCTTGGCACGGTGGACGGTCACGAGAGTGACGGCGTCCTCTCCGGAGAGCCGGGCGGAGTCGAGCTCCTCGGCAGACTCCTCCTCCATGGCGTCGAGATAGTCGAGGAAGGCGGCGACCGAAGGCCGGTCCGACAGAGGGCTCCAATCGTCAGCCAGGTCGAGGAACCGGTAGATGTTGAGGCGGGCCGTCAGACGCGGGTTCGGCGGCAGGGCTTCGATGTCCTGCCAGGCTCGAGTGCGGTCGAGGATGAGGCGGCAGGTCTCTGCGAGACTGAGTCCTTGGGTCTCTATCAGGAGATCCCGGTAGGTGTCATGGAAACGGGCGAGTCGTTCGACGGCCTCGGGGCTGAGGCCCTCGATCTGATCGCTGGCTTCGATCGCTTCGACCAGAGTCACCGGCTCCGGTGTCTCCGCGTCCTCAGATTCGGGCAGCCCGGGGGTGTTAGCAGTGAGCCACCGGGTGAGCACGGCGAGATCGGCGATGCCCAGTCGGTATCCGCTGCCGAACAGGATCTGGGCGAGGGCGGTGGAGTCCTCCGGGTTCTGCAGGACCGTCAGCCAAGCTCGCAGGAACGAGATCTCGGGGACCGATAACAGCCCACCCACATTTGCCACCTCCAGTGGGATGTCGTGACGGCTGAGGACGTCGACCACTATCGGAAAATCCTTGTTCTTGCGGAACAAGACGGCCATGTCCAACCAGGGCACACCGCTCTCGTGAAGCGACTCGAACTGACGAGCGATCCACTCGGCTTCGGCCAGGGCATCCTGGCCCCAATAGGTGACCACCTCGGTTTCGAAATCGTCGGCTGCCTGCAACGGGTCGGCCACAGGGTTGGCCCGGCGTCTGATCTCGTTGGCGACGCTGAGGATTCCGGGCCCGGAACGACGGTTGAGCGTCAAGTTGGTGTCATGGGCACGGCTCCCGTCGACGGTGGGGAAATGCTGAGTGAAGTCCTCGAAGTTCTGAGCGGACGCCCCCCGCCATTCGTAGATGGTCTGGTCCTCATCGCCGACCGCGATTACGGGAAAGCCGCCACCGAAGATCGTGGTGATCAGCACCCGCTGTGCCGGATTGGTGTCCTGGTACTCATCGAGGACGAGGACGCGATATCGATCGCGTATGGCGTCGGCGAGCGCGGAGTGTTCCCGGAGCAGCCCGGTCGACAGCGTGACCAGGTCGGAATAATCGACCACTCTCAACTCGGCTTTGGCCCGGTTGTAGCCCACGAGGGTCGCTGCCATCTCCACACGCTCTGCCCAGGTGTCGTCGCCGTGATGGATGGTGCTCGCCTTGATGATGTCCTCCGGCCGCAACAGGTGGTCTCCCAACTGGTCGCCCATCTTGCGGATCCGGTCGAGGGTGCCCCGCCAGGTCATGTCGAGGCTGCCGGGTGGCGCATGAAAAAAGACGTCCCGAATCAACTGGCGGGCGAACGTCGGTGTGATGACGCCAGATCTGGTGTCGACACCGGCAAGCGGTCCGTATTCGGAGAGGATCTGGGCGGCAAAGCCGTGATAAGTGTGGACTTCGACCTGACGGGCTGGATCGATCGTGTCAGGGAGCAGGCTGCCGACCTTCCCGGCGAGCTCGGCGGCCGCCTTGTTGGTGAAGGTCAACCCGAGGATGCGCTCGGGGTCGATCCCCTGATTCTCGACCAGGCCTGCGATGACCAGGGCGACGGTGGTGGTCTTGCCGGTTCCTGCGCCGGCTCGGACTCTGATCGAGGTCGGCCCCAGGTCGAGGATCCTCTGTTGTTCAGGAGTCGGTTGAATCGTCACGGGAGGAAGGCGCCTTTCCCCTCGGGCCAGGCGGGACAGGAGCGACGGAAGTCACAGCGGGTGCATCTGTCGCTCACCCGGGGCTCCCAGACCTCCTCGCCGATCAGGCGGGTGATGTCCTCCATCTTCTCGGTGACTTCGGTGAGTCGGTGGGTGGCGAACTTCCGGGTGGTCACGCTCTTGGCTTTGGATCGGGGAAACCACATCTCGGCGGCGACCACATCACCTCTTGTGCGTTGCACGGCCAGGGAGTAGAAGGCGAGCTGAATCGATTCTGCAGCTTCGTCCACGGACGGTGCCCGTGTTCCCGATTTGTAGTCGACGACCCGGTATCCCTGGTCAGTCCTCTCGAGACGATCGACCCGACCGATCCAGCGGACCCCCCCGATCTCGGACTCGACGTCGAGCTCGACCTCTACCGGCTCACCCTTTCCTGGCCATTGCCCATAGAGCTTGGTGAGCATCTCGACGGCCTTCCGCTTCCATGCATCGTTGAGCTCGGAGGTGCCGAAGTCGGCCTTCTCCCAGACCTCATCGACGATTTCGAGGACCCGCTCGATGGAGGCATGCCTCATCCCGGAACCGATCACCTCGTGTTCTGCCCGCTCGAGGACGTCGTGGGTCAACTCACCAAAATGGGCGTAAACAGATGATGAGTCGCCGAGCCGAAGCCGACGCTCCAGGACGTAGCGTCGGGGGCAGCTCTGGTAGGTGTCCGCCTGGCTCGGGGAGAGACGGAACGAGTCGATCATCACCCCTCGGTCCGGTCCCGCCTCGACCGCACCGGCGAACGACTTGGGATCCCACCATGGGTGTGATGGTCTGCCGAGGACGCGTGCCGCCGCCAAACGCCGCGATGAAGTGACACCGGCGTCGAGCAGGTCCCTGCGCAACGCGGCCTCGGCCTCGATGATGGTGATGGGATCTCGCTCGACCATTGTCGGAGAGCCTGGCACCGTGTCGCCGGCTGCGGCCAACAGGAACCGAGACGGGCGTCGCTCGCCCTGGTCGACTCCGGCCTCCGTCGCGGTCCATACCACCCTGCGACGGGCTCGGGTCATTGCCGTGTAGGCGAGACGCATCTCCTCCTGGACCTGGAAGAGATGTTGCGCCTCGGGGTCCACCGTGCGCTCGCGGGAGAGCAGCTCAGGGCGGAGCATCCGTCGGCTGCGACGCAGGTCGGGAAATACCCCCTCGACGGCATTGGCGATGAACACGACCTCGAATTCGAGGCCCTTGGCCTGGTGGAGAGTGGTCAGGGTCACCCGGTCGTCGCTGAGGCGATGAGAGATGAGTGGGGTGGCTTCGAAGTCGTCTTCGTCGACCAGTTCGAAGAAGCGGGCGAGGGTCACCCCGGGATCGCGCTCGGCTTGTCTCCCCAGCATCTGCCCGAAGGCGGTCCAGGCTCGTCGCCACTCATCCCGCCCGGGTTCCGCCACCATCTCCGGAATCCCGTCGAGCCCGGTCCACACCTCCCAGAAACCGTCGGCTGCGCCCATCTGAGTCGCCCAATCAGGCTTGGACAACAGTTCGATGAGGCCCTGCTTGTCCGGAAGATGATGAGCCAGGATCTCATCCCAGCCGTGGCCCGTGCGGCGCCGATCCCGGATGATCTCTCGCTCCAACCCCACCGTCGTGCCGAACAATGGTCCGAGGAGGACATGCCGGATCGAACGGTCGGCGATGTCGGCGTCGACGGGGGACACCTCGGCGAGAGGAGCACCTTTGGTGGCGGCGAGGACGAGGTCGTGGATGACGTGCACCGCTGGGTGATCGACCAATCGCGAGTCGGGCGGATCGTGGGGGAGTGAGCGTCGGTCGAGAGCCCGGGACAGCTCCGACAGCAACTCCTTCTTGGAGCGGACCACCACCGCGATGTCGGCCGGGCTCACCCGGTCCACCCGCACCAATTGCTCCACCTCCCGTGCGATCCACTCCGCCTCGGCGGTCTCCTGGTCGAAGATGTAGACCTCGGCGCGCCCCTCGTGTGGGGCGGGGGTGACCGGCCCGGCCGAACCGGGAAGGTCTCCACCAGAGACCACGCGGAGGGCGGCGTCCATTATTTGTCTCGGCACACGGAAGCTCTGAGCGAGGACGATGCGCTTGGTATCGGGAATCTCCGAGAAGGCAGCAAGGTTGCGAACCTCGGCTCCGCGAAAAGAGAAGATCGACTGATAGGGGTCGCCGGCGACGGCGAGGTTGCCGTGAGACCGGGCGAGCAGTTCGGCCATCTCGGCCTGGGCGGGCGAGGTGTCCTGGTACTCGTCGACGAGGACGTAGCGAAAGTCCCTGGCGAGGCCGGCGCCTTCCGGGCTCCTGAGCAGCTCCACTGCCCGGCTCAACAGGACGCCGTAGTCGGTGCGATCCATCTCTTCCAGGGTCGCCAGATATCGCGAGTACAGGCCTGGCAGCCCTTTCCAATCGGCCCTCTCCCGGGCTCGTTCGTCGAGGTCTTCCGGAGATAGAAGCCGCTCCGAGCATCGCAGGAGAAAGTCGGCCACCTCGGCAGAGAAGGCGTGGCTGTCGAGGATGCCCTGGTAGATGAGTGGCCAGGCGGACGGGTCCTCGCTGCGGAGGATCTGGCGGACCAAACCCACCTGTTCCGGAGTGGTCAAGGGAAGTGGTCTCTCGCCGCCGGTAACTGCCTCCGCCAGGCGGATGGCGAGGGAGTGGAATGTGGTGACGTCGACCGGGACCCCGGTGATTCCGACTGCCTCCTGAATTCGTCGTTTGAGGCTGGCCGAGGCGCGCCTCGAGAAGGAGAGAACGACTACTTCGGAGGGCCGTGCCCTGCCCGACGAGACGATTCGGGCGACGCGCCGGATGAGGAACTCGGTCTTGCCCGTCCCGGGGCCGGCCACGATGATCTGCCTGCCGTCGGAGTCGTCGAGAGCACCAGGCCAGTCGTCGGGAGTGAGGCGTACCTGATCCACTGCCCGAGATCGTAGGGTCAGGCCGCAGCCGGCAGGGTCGTCTCCGCGATCAACTCCGAGTCGATTCCGAACCGAGCCAGATAGCCGACAGGATCGCCGAAGATGTTGCTGATGGTCGTTGTGTCTTTGAGCTCCGGGTTGTTCATGTCCATCAACATAAGGGGTGGCACCGACAGATTTTCTGCGGAGTCATGATCCTGACATCTTCATGACATAGGATCGGCACGTCTATCTGGAACGGAGGCAAAGTGGAGTCGCGACCCGAATTCGACTCTCAGATGTACAACGAGGCCGTCGGACAGTTCAACCGGGTGGCCACACTCATGGGTCTGGATGACAACGTGGCGGACCGACTTCGGGTTCCGCAGAAGTCGACGGTCGTCAGCTTCCCCTTCCGGCACGACAACTACACCGAAGTCGAGACCATCTTCGGCTACCGGGTCCAGCACCTGACGACGATGGGCCCCACCAAAGGCGGGATCCGGTTCGACACCGACGTCGATCTCGGAGAGGTCGCCGCCCTGGCGATGTGGATGACCTGGAAGTGCTCCATCGTCGGGGTCCCCTTCGGTGGCGCCAAGGGGGGTGTTCGTATCAACCCGATGAACCTCTCCCGGGCAGAGCTACAACGGGTCACCCGTCGCTTCACCATGGAGATCATCAACGTCATCGGGCCCGACACTGATATCCCGGCGCCGGATCTGGGCACCAACGAACAGGTCATGGCCTGGATGATGGACACCTACTCCCAGCATGTCGGTCATGCGGTGCCGGCCATCGTCACCGGCAAACCACCTGCTCTCGGTGGCAGCGTCGCCCGGCGTGAGGCCACGGGGCGCGGCTTGATTTTTCTCTTGCCACAGGCGGCGGCTGCGATCGATCTCAATCCTGTCGAGGCGACCATCGGCATTCACGGGTTCGGGAATGTGGGGCGATATGCAGCAGTGGCCGCCCACGAGATGAAGGCCCGGGTGGTGGCGGTGTCCGACATCTCCGGGTGTGTCTACGACCCCGATGGTCTCGACATACCCGCGGTGGGCAAGTGGGTCGACGAGAACCGATTCCTCGAGGGCTACCCCGACGCAGACTTCATCGAGGGAAACGCCATCTTCGGTGTCGATGTCGATGTGCTCGTGCCGGCGGCGATACAGAACGTGATTCGGGCCGACAACGCCGCTGACGTCAAGGCGAGGTTGATCATCGAAGGGGCCAACAACCCCACCACCCTGGAAGCCGACGATCTTCTCCGGGAGAGAGGGGTGCTGATCGTGCCCGACATCCTGGCCAACGCCGGCGGTGTGACCGTCAGCTATTTCGAGTGGGTTCAGGACGTGCAGAAGTATTTCTGGTCTGAGAACGAGACGGTGGGTCGGCTGCGGGAGATCCTGACCCGGGCGTTCGACGACGTGCACAACATCGCCCGTAGTGAGAACGTCGACATGCGCACGGCCGCCCTGATCAAAGGCATCCGACGCGTCGCCGACGCCAAGCTGGTACGTGGGGTGTTCCCGTAGAGCGTGTCGTCCGGACTTTGGGCGCTGGACTTCGCTGAGCGGTGTCTGGAACCCTGGGTTCGCGGGTTGAGTGGCGGTTGCCCAAACTTTGGGCGCTGGACTTCGCTGAGCGGTGTCTGGAACCCTGGGTTCGCGGGTTGACGTCTACGTGACGCTCGGGCCGCGTTTTCAGTCGGCCGTGTTTCAGTCGGCCGCGTCGGCGAACGCCGGGCAGATCTCCTGATAGGAGCACCAGTCGCAAAGCCGTCCTGGACGGGCCGGGAAGCGGTCCGTCGCCATAGCTCGCTCGATGGCTGCCCATAGTGCCCGCAGCTGACCGTCCATGGCATCGAGCTGTCGGTCGTCGATGGGCAGACGGTAGAGGGTGGGTCCGTTGAGATAGAGGAGACGGACCTCCTTGGGAGTCTCCCCAAACTTGTTGCGGATCAACAGCGAATAGATCTTGAGAGCGAAGAACGAAGACAGGGCGTAACGCTCGGGCGGGGCTTTGCCGGTCTTGTAGTCGGTGATCACGAGATGACCGTCGGTGTCACGATCGATCCGGTCGAGGATGCCACGGATGATGATCCCGTCGAGGTCTTCGAGCATGTCGAGCTCGCGGTCTTCGGGTTCGATAGAGGTGGGGTCCTCGATGGAGAAGTAATTGGCAAGCAGTTCCATGCTCTCGATGCCCCATTCCCGTTCCGCGTCGAGGCCATCGAACAGGCCGGCGAACTCGTCCTCGCCGCGGACTTCGGTCCATGCCTCCCGGAACAGGTCATAGAGCCGCTCGGGTGTCCGCTCGGTCTCGACATCGTCGAAGAGACGTTGCAGCGCGAGATGGGCTGTGGTCCCTCGTGCCTGATAGATCGACGGCGGCTCGGGGATCCGGTCGATGGCCCTGAACTTGAACAACTGAGGGCACGTCTTGAAGTCGCCCGCCCGACTGGGGGATAGGTTCTCGAGACGGGGTTGTTCGAGTTCGACTGTCACATCGAGGATCTTAGGAACGACCTCCGACAGAAACGCGTCAGTGGCTCACAGACTTCGGCTCGTCGACCGGGTCGGGCAACCCGGGAGGGGGTACCTCCACGACTCGGGTGCGGTCGAGACGACGTGCCGGGATGATGAAACCGATCGCAACCACGGCGACGATGGTGCCGGATGCGAGAAGGGTCTCCTGGACTCCCAGGGCCGCGGCGACAGCCGGAGCGAAGGCGAGTGGCAGGAGATGGCCGACTTCGGCGTGGATGTGGTTCACGCCCATGATCCGGCCCACCGCTTGCTCCGGTGAGTTGATCTGCACCATGGTTCGGTGCAGCGGTGCCATCTGGCCGATTATCAAACCCCAGAACGGCGCGGCGATGACGACGACCGTCAGGATGTCGGTGCCCACATAGGCGAGCACACCGAGCGCATTCATGCCCACCAGAATCGTCAGCCATTGTGCGCTCCGGAACCGTCGGGGCAGACGTCCTGCGATGAGCGTGCCACCGATCAACCCAACCCCGAAGATGGAGTTGACCCAGCCGAGGGCCTCTACCTCAACGCCGAGGATGTCCCGGTAGAAGAGAGGCTCCAAGGCGCTGAACACCCCGAAGAGGAGCCATACCGACGATCCCAACCATATGTAGAAGCGAAGCCGGGGATTCCGGTAGGCGACTCTGAAGCCCTCGCGCAGCTCGCTCCAGCCTCCGCCGCCTGGCACGTCTTTGGCGAGAGGCCTCACCTTCACCGGCCAGAGCAGCGCCGCGGCGATCAGCGACGTGGCAGCATCGAGCGCAAAGATCGAATCCACGCCGATCGACCCGGCCAGGATCGCTCCCATGGCCGGCCCGACGACGAATGCCGTCCAGGAGGCACCTTCGATCCAGGAGTTGACCTTGGCGAGCCGTTCTTCGTCGGAGGTCAGGAAGGGGCCGAACGAGGAGATGGCGGTGAACACCGGCGTGCCCACCAGGCCCAGAACGAATGTGGCAACCACCAGGCTGGGGATGGTGTTGGCGAAGACGAGTGAAAGGGCGGTGGGGATGAACGCCAGCTCGCCCCAAATGACGACACGACGTGGATCGAACCTGTCCACCAGGACCCCGGCGACGGAAGCGCCGACGAGCGAAGCCACGCCCAGAGCTGCCATCACGGCCGCAAGCTGGGCGGGAGTGGATTCGAGGTCGTAGGCGGCCTTGCCCCAGATCCCGACGAAGAAGGCCGCCTCACCACCCACCCTGGAAATGAAGCGCGCCAGGACCACCGAACGGACATTTCGGTCTGACCACATCGGCGGGACGGTAACGAGGAAGATCGGGTCTGGCCGGCGAATCGTCCCTCGCGAAAAGTCCTCGAAAAACGCGAAATCTTAGGTGGGGATCTTGTTGACGGCCACGGGGCCTGTGCGTACTTTCCCTCCCTACCGAATGAGGGCAACCTCAATCGGGGAAGGAGAGATTTCGGTCTCTCCGGACAGCCACCCATCCGGGGGCCCGCTTTCCCGGTGAGTGGCATGAGAGCCCCAAGAGGGCTGCGGCTTCGGCCAAGGCTTTCTTGGGGTTTCTCGCGCCGGGATCATCGGGTCGCGCTCGACCGCGCGACTGCCCACCAGGTGATAGCCACGGCGGCACCGATGTGCCACAACCCGTGAGGCTGCCAGATACTGTCTGGGTGGCACAGCGGCCCGTCAGTGGCGCCGAGCCTTCCCACTATGGCAACTGCTGCAAGGAGAGCCAGCGGTCCGAGCGTCGAGATGGAGCGGTCGCTGATCACGACTCCCACCACAGCCAGTCCGGCCAGAGCGGCCCCCACCGGATCGGATGTTCCCGGAATGATCGTGACCGCGCTGACAGCCAAGAGGCCGGGCAGACCCGCCCACCTCTGCCACGTTCGGCCGTGGGCGGCCACCACCAGCAGCAGCCAAGCGAGGGTGGCATCGTGGATCCACTCGCCAAACGGCGGCATGGGGCCGTGGAAGAGAAACGAGCCGAGACCGGTGGCGATGGATGCAATGCCAATCCAGATGTGGT
Source organism: Acidimicrobiia bacterium (assembly GCA_036374335.1). Taxonomy (GTDB): domain Bacteria; phylum Actinomycetota; class Acidimicrobiia; order Spongiisociales; family ZC4RG35; genus JANQRA01. Next base: position 102,648 of record DASUUC010000063.1, on the reverse strand, counting down.
TTGTCCGCCGGATGATGATGAGCCCGGCGACGACAAAAGCCAACGTCGTGATCGAGTTCACGGGCTGGCCGAGGACCCCGTGAACCACAGCTTCGCAATCTCTCAGGGCTCCCATGGGGCAAAAATATCGGCGGGTGAGCGCTCCGCGAAAACTGAATCACAACTCGCGAAAAACAATGAGGGTTTCGACTTGTCAGCCCATGGGGGCTCGTCTACTTTTCCCGCCACGTCGAAGGGGAAACCCGACGACGGCGACCAACTCGGCGGGCAACCGCCGGACCGGTCGGACCGGAGAGCCGGCTTGCCGGCAGGAAGGTCAGCCGGAAGTCTGCGGGAAACTGCAGGCCGAAGGTTCGGTCGAAGCACCGGACGGGGATCCTTCGGGATCGTCGAGCGGTCGACGACCACGGCAAATCGAGAGGTTTGCCACGGCGGACCGAGAGGTCGGTCACAGGCAGATCGAGAGATCAGCCAGGTGGCCAGGTCGCGAGACCGACGCCAGTGATTCGCAAGAATCACGCAGCAGTAGGACTTGTTTCTGCTGCGACCGGACGGAGTTGGGTCCCCGGCCCGACACCGTGCGGTTTGAGAACCCCGAGAGGGTTGAAGCTTCGGCGGAGACTCCCTCGGGGTTTCTCGCGTCCTGACCATGAGGGGGGATGACTCCCCTCAAATCCCCGACTACTGGAGGTCCTCTACGCCGAGCTCGAGGACCGCCGGAGGTCTTCGATAGGGAACTTGGAGGGTGGCGCGGGTCCTCCACGGCGAGCTGGAACGGGCGTCCGCGGCCACCACTCCTGGTTAGGCTCCGGCGAAACGAGTCAAGGAGCCACAAGAGATGGGATACCCCACTCGATTGCTCAGCGATGACGAGGTCATCGAGAGCCAGTTCAGACCGCACTGGTCAGGAATTCTGCGTGAGGGCCTCCTCGTTCTGATAGCGATTGCCCTGGCCATCGTCCTCCTCATCTTCTTCAACCTCCATTACGGGGTATATCTCGCTCTGGCCGGATTGGTCCTGCTCCTCATCGCCGGCGGGCTGATCCGCTGGGCCACGACGCTTCATGTCATCACCAACGAACGTCTCATATATCGAGCCGGTTTCATCGCCAAGCAGGGGACCGAGATCCCGCTCGAAGTGATCCAGAACGTGGCTTTCAACCAGACCATGATCGAGCGGCTCTTTGGAACCGGAGACCTGATGATCGAATCGGCGGGGACGCATGGCCAGACCAGGTACCGGGACATCCCCAACCCGGAAGGAGTGCAGTCACTCATCTACCGCATGCGCGAGATCAGGATCTCCGAGGTGGAATCGGGGAATGCGGCGCGTACCGATCGTCGTCCGGGCGAGGGTGAGTCGACGGCATCTCAATTGGAGAAGCTGGCGAGACTCCACGACCAGGGCAAGCTCTCCGACGCGGAGTTCGAGGCAGAGAAGGCCAAGCTATTAGGAGGTGCGTGATGCACATGCAGGACGACTTCCCTCTCCTGCTGAGCACTCTCTACGACCACGCCGTGTGGGTGCACCCCGACCAGCAGGTGGTGTCGGTAGAAGGCGACCGAAGCCAGACCCGGTGGAGCTACGGCCAGCTCGACGGCCGCATTCGCCGTCTCGCCTCTGCCTTCGACGCCCTCGGCATCGGCGTCGGGGAGCCGGTGGGGACGTTTGCCTGGAACAACCACCGGCACCATGAGCTCTACTGGGCGACGGCGAACACCGGGCGGGTGTGTCACACACTCAATATCAGGCTGTTCGCCGACCAGATCGTCTATATCGTCAACCACGCCCAGGACAAGGCGATCTTCGTCGACCCCGATCTGGTCCCGTTGCTGGCACCACTCGTCGACAAGTTGGAGACGGTTCAGGCGATCGTGGTCATGGATGAAGATGCCAGTGACGCCATCCCCGGTTCCATCTCATACGAAGACCTGCTCTCGGACCAGGTCCAGCATGGCGATTGGCCCATGCTCGACGAGCGGTCCCCGATGATGTTCTGCTACACGTCCGGCACCACGGGGAACCCCAAGGGGGTCGCCTACACGCAACGGTCCACCTACCTGCACACGATCTCCAACCTGGCCAACTTCGCCATCGAGCCCGAGGACAACGTGTTGCCGGTCGTCCCCATGTTCCACGCTGCAGCATGGGGTTATCCGTTCATGGCCACCACCAAGGGCGCCAAAATCACCTATCCCGGTCCCGATCTGTCGCCGGAGGGCCTGGTCACCCTCTTCACCCAGGAGCAGGTGACCTTCAGTGCCGGTGTGCCCACGGTCTGGCTGGGCATCAAGCAATATCTCGACGCTCATCCCGAGATCGACGTGTCGTCGATTCGAGCTTTCCTCTGCGGCGGCTCTGCCGTTCCCCGAGCGATGATCAAGGCGTATTGGGAAGACCGGGGCATCAGAGTGGTCCAGGGCTGGGGGATGACCGAGACCAATCCCATCGCCTCGATGGCCTATCTCAAACCGCATATGGAGACCTGGGACCTCGAGGACCAGCTCGATCGCCTGGAGACCGCGGGGATCCCCACTCCGGGCCTGCAGGTGAAGATCGTCGACGAGGTCGGCGAGGAGCTGCCCCACGACGGGGAGGCATCCGGCGAGTTGCTCATCCGCGGCCCGTGGATCGCCGCCGAGTACTACAAAGACGAACGGACCCCGCAGTCATTCGAAGACGGATGGCTGCGAACCGGAGATGTGTGCAAGATCACTCCCGAGGGGTACGTGCGGATCACCGACCGGGCCAAAGACGTCATCAAATCCGGTGGCGAGTGGATCAGCTCACTCGACGTGGAGAATCAGCTCATGGCTCACCCCGCGGTTGCCGAGGCGACCGTGGTCGGGCTCAAACACGCCAAGTGGCAGGAGCGACCCGCCGCCTTCGTCGTGGTCGCCTCTGGAGCCGAGGTCACCGAAGAGGAGTTGCTGAACCACTTGAGTCAGAGGGTTGCCAAGTGGTGGCTGCCCGACGAGATCGTGTTCATCGACGAGATCCCGAAGACCGGCACCGGGAAGTTCGACAAGAAGGTGGTCAGGGACCGGTACGCCGATCTCCTGATGGAGGAGTGACCCCGGCCATTGACCACACTGAGTGGTCACCAGTTGGAGTCGGGGCTCAGATGGTCACCTCGACCAGCTCACCCGAGCTGAGGTCGAGGACGAACTCCTTGTCGCTCTTGGAGTCGGCGATGAAGTTGGCGAGACGGGCGCCTTTCTTCCGGACGATCCACCATGCATAATCGTCCGACCCGTTCTCCATGAATATGGTTCGGGAGATCCGTGCCGACTCGATGGCCTCGGTCTCTTGCGCATAGTCGCCAAGCACTGTTTCGTCGGGCTCGGGCAAGCCACGACGCTCGATGAACTGCACAGCCTCGAACATCTTCAACCTCCTGGCCGAACCTTAGCCATCGCTCACGCAGAGTGAGTGCGTTTATGCTCCGGCCGGCTTGAGCTCCTTCCACACCGTATGGGCTGTGATCGCGATCTGGATCAACGGGATCGTGGGTCTCTGGGGAGTGGTCATGTTGAACCGCGAAAAGGTCCCCAAGACTTTCTTGTGGGCGGTGGGCGTCGCCATCACCGCCATGCTCCTTCAGGTGGTGGTGGGTGTGGTCTTGATGTCGACCGACGGGGTCGACCCTGGTAACCAGCATGCCTTCTACGGTGTCCTAATAGCTGTTGCATTTGCCTTTGCCTATATATACCGCGGCCAGTTCAGGAAACGGCCCGCCCTGTACTACGGGTTGCTTCTACTGTTCGCGATGGGTCTAGGAATACGAGGGATGATGACATTTGGCGTGAGCTTCTGATGCTGCTCGAAGACAAGAAACTTCTCATCACCGGTGTGCTCACCGACGACTCGATCGCCTGGCACACCGCGCGGGTCGCCCAGGAGGAAGGCGCGGAAGTGGTCTGCACCGGTTTTGGGCGGGGTTTGCGGCTCACCGAGCGGTCGGTGCAACGACTCCCAGAGCCCTGTGACGTCCTCGAGCTCGACATCAACGATCCCGGCCATGTCGAAGCCGTGGTCGGCGACCTCGACAGCCGCTGGGGGCGGGTTGACGGTGCATTGCACGCCATTGCCTTCGCTCCCGACGACGCCCTGGGAGGCAACTTCCTCAATACGCCAGTCGAGTCGGCTCAGACCGCGTTCACGGTTTCGGCTTTCTCGTACAAGACGCTGGCAGTTGGCTTGTTACCGCTGTTGGAGAAGGCGGGGGGCGGTGCTCTCGTGGCAATGGACTTCGACAACAGCCAAGCGTGGCCCGCATACGACTGGATGGGCGTGGCCAAGTCGGCTCTGCAGAGTGTGACCCGATACCTCGCCCGTGACCTGGGCCCACACCATATACGGGTCAACGCGGTGTCAGCGGGACCCCTGAGCACCGTCGCTGCCAAGTCCATTCCAGGGTTTGCCAGGTTCGACGAGGTGTGGAGCGAAAGGTCGCCGCTGAGATGGGACACCTCTGATCCCGACCCGGTGGCGCGCATGGTCTGCGTCCTGCTCAGCGATTGGGCGAAGATGACGTCGGGGGAGATAGTCCATGTCGACGGTGGCTTCCACGCCATCGCGGCTGGAGTCGGACCAGAGGACGACCAGGCTTAGTCGACCACTAGTACCGGGCGGCAGGCATCCCTTCGGATGTCGCAGCGGGCAGGTCGACGAGGAACGTGGCTCCACCGCCTTCAGTGGCCTCGACACGGACCGACCCCTGCATGACCTCGGTGAGGCTCTTCACGATGGACAGGCCGAGGCCTGTGCCCCCTCTCGATCTGGTGTCAGACTGGTCGAGCTGGGTGAAACGCTCGAAGATGCTCTCTCGTGAGGTCTCCGGAATCCCCGGGCCGTGGTCGACAACCGCCATCATCGCCCGGTTCCCCTTTTGCCAGGCGTAGAGCTCGACCGGCGAGTCGGGCGCGTACTTGGCGGCGTTCTCAACCAGGTTGATGAGGATTCGCTGGAAGTGATCCCGGTCGGCGTACACCGCGAGGTTGGCCGGCTCCACCGTCGAGGTGGGCTCGATCGACACCACCCGGTTGACCTCGTCGAAGATCTCCTTGACCTCGACCACCTCCGGATGGACCGGAATCACACCGCGATCTATGCGAGACACGACCAGGAGGTCCTCGATGAGACGCTGGAGACGTCCCGCCTGGCGACGCGCACTCACCAGGAGTTGTTGAGACATCGGCTCCTGAGGGGCCAGCTCGGGACGGTTGACGGTGTCCAGCGACCCGATGATCGAAGTGAGTGGGCTGCGCAGCTCGTGGCTGACCGTGGAGACGAAATCGGTCTTCATTTGTGCCACTTCCTCGAGACGGCGGGTCATCTCGGCTTGGGCCTCGTATCGCCCGATTTGGCTGAGGACGAGACCGGCAGGGGCGGCCAGGGAGCCGAGCTGCTCGAGCTGATCTTCGGAGAAGTCGCCCTCGTAGGGGTCGCCGACCACGATGACGCCAACTCTCATCGACTCGACTTTCAGCGGGGCGACCAGAGCTTGTTTCAGCCCGAGGTCCTTCAACAGGATGTGTGACTCGGTGTCCTCGTCGACCCGTTTGACGTAGATGGGTTTGGCAGCTCTATAGGTCTGCGCAACCACACTTGGTGCATTGATCTCAACCGAAATCGGATCGGTTTCCAGCGGATACCCGTTGACCCAGATCGGGCTCATCACTTCGAGACGCTGCAACTGTTGATCGTTGAGCAGGACCACTCCCACCTGGGCGTCGAGGTATTTGCAGATCGTGCCCACCAGGTGGGGGACGATCTCTGCCAACGACTCGGCTCGGGCGAGGGTGGCACTGACCGCGTAGAGACGCTCGAAGTCGAGACGTTGCTGTTCCAGCTTGGCCTCGTTGGAGAACGAGGTGACCGCCTCCCTCTCGAATTCAAAGCCGACGAGTGCCGTAGCCGCTGCGACGACCAGGACCACGACGATGGGGGCGAGGACGTCTGCGATCACATTGGCCTCGCCGAGGCCGAAGTTGATGAAGGCGATGGCCAGGCTGATGATCACGGTCACCAGGCCGTGGGTCCACCAGACCAACAAGAGACCCGACACTGCGGCCATCCCGAACAGCACCGGTTCGGTGGTGGCATTGAGGTCGGGAATCAGGGCGAGGCCTGACAGCCCGGCGATCATCCCCAGTAGCCAGCCGGTGGCAGCCCAAGGAGCGGCAGGGGAGCGCATGATCCGATCCCATCGCAACGCCGAGGAGAGGATCAGCAGCAACGCCAGTCCGGACATTGGAATGTAGAACTGGGGCCGGGTGAACAACTGTGTGCCATCTGGCAGCGGGCTGCGCACCGCCTGGTAGCCGATGATGATGAGCACCACCCAGGCCACGGCCGAAGCGCGACGAAGCAGCGACGACCTGAATCGGGCCATCGACTCGTGGACGCTTGCGCTCAGCATGTCGTTGGTCATGGGATTTGGGGCTTCACTAAGTATTCTCGGCGTTTCTCCCGGTCTGATCGAGGATTGTTATTGGCTCTGCGCTCTTTTCTTGACGGCGCGCTCTTCGCCGAGGTGTACGGCGAGGGGTCTCCGAACGTTCTGGCTTTGCATGGGTGGGGGCGACGGGGGAGGGACTTTGCAGCGGTTCTCGAGGGATTTTCCGGCATCGCTCCCGACCTCCCGGGATTCGGGGCGACGCCCGCACCAACAGGGGTCATCGGCGCAGACGCCTACGCGGATATTGTGTCGCAACTCCTGGATTCGTTCGATAGGCCGCCGGTCCTGGTCGGACACTCCTTCGGAGGGAGGATCGCGGTTTGTCTCGCTGCCAAACAACCCGATCGGGTTGGGCCGCTGGTGTTGACCGGCGTTCCGCTGATCCGTCTCCAGAGGCCCCGGACCCCCGAGATCGGCTATCGATTGGTCCGATGGCTCAACCGTGTCGGCATCGTCTCCGACCAGCGCTTGGAACAGGAGAAGAGACGCCGCGGTTCGGCTGACTACCGGTCGGCAAGCGGGGTGATGAGGGACATTCTGGTCAAGGTCGTCAACGAGTCGTACGAATCCCAGCTCTCGGAGATCAGCAACCCGGTCCGGCTGATCTGGGGTGCCGAAGACACCGAAGTGCCGGTCGCGGTTGCCCATGCTGGTGAACGGCTCATCGAGAAGGCAACTCTCGAAGTCCTCCCGGGGGTGGGACACTTGGTGCCGATGCAGGCACCCGGCGCCCTGCGCAACGCCATCGAGGAAGCCCTGTGATGTTCTGGCTCCTTGCGATGGCATGCGCTGCTGTCTCCGTTCTGGCCGGGCTGCGCTGGCTCCGGGTGGCCCAACGCGAGCACTATCTGCCTGGCTCGGCGAGCACGTTCGCCGATCGATGGCGGCGTAGCTCACTGCTCAACTTCGTTCTCGATTTGGTGAGCCTGTTCGGAATCGTCGCCATGCTGATTCTCGATGCCCGCTGGGCCGTCATCGTTCCTGTGGTCGCTGCCCTCTGGCCCATCGGGCTGTCCCTGAAAGGACGGACCTCGCCGCTGGCCTGGACCGATCGACTCCGTCGTCTCGCCATCACCGTCGCCGCCATCCTCATCTCGGCTTTCACCGCGGGCGCCCTCCTCGATCTCGCCCTCCTCATCGTGGTGCCAGTTCACCTCGTCTACGTCGTTGTCGACATTTCGCTCTGGGTCCTGGCGCCATACGAAAAACGGTTGGGTGCCAAATGGGTCGAGAAGGCGGCTGCCACGCTGCGGTCCATGGATCTGGACGTGGTTGCCATCACCGGCTCCTATGGCAAGACCACCACCAAGAACTATGTCGCCCACCTGCTCGCCGGGACCAAACGAGTCGTTGCCAGCCCGGCCTCGTTCAACAACCGCATGGGTCTGGCGAGAGCGATCAACGAGAATCTCACACCTGGCACCGAGGTCTTCGTCGCGGAGATGGGCACATATGGGCCGGGTGAGATCGCCGAGTTGTGTGAGTGGATCCCGCCGAAGGTGGGTGCAATAGTGGCCATCGGGCCGGTCCATCTGGAGCGTTTCAAGACCCTGGAGAACATCGTCCGATCCAAGGCGGAGATCCTCGAGCGCGCCGAGATCGGGGTGATTTGCGTTGACCATCCCCTGCTTGCCCAGGTTGCGGAAGATAGAGCGGCGACGAAGGAGATAGTCGAGGTGTCTGCCGGCAACCGTATCGCGGTCTCCGGAGCTGGCGTGATGGATGTCCCCGACGGTGTCTTTGGGGCAAATCTCGCTGTGGCCCTCGGGATTTGCAGAGCACTCGGTGTCGATCCGGATGAGGTGATCGCACGAGCGGCCGATCTGCCGACCGCAGAGCATCGCCAGTCGGTCACCACCGGGGTGGCCGGATTCACCATCATCGACGACACCTTCAACTCGAACCCGGCCGGGGCGCGCTCTGCTCTGGAGCTGCTGACAGAGGTGGGCGCTCAGGGACGGACCGCAGTCATCACCCCGGGCATGGTCGAGCTCGGCCCCGTCCAGTACGAGGAGAATCGTGCGTTCGCCGAGGAGTCGGCGTCGCGCGTCGATCATCTGGTGATCGTGGGACGCACCAACCGCAAGCCCCTGCGCGAGGGTTCCGCCCACGGGAAGGCTTCAGTTACCGTCGTCGCCTCACGAGACGAGGCCGTCGAGTGGGCCCGGGCCAATCTCGGTGTGGGCGACGCGGTTCTTTACGAGAACGATCTCCCTGACCACTATCCCTGAGCATGAGTCGAATATGAGCAGATCAGCAGTTGTGTTCGGAGGCCCCTCCGACGAGCACGACATCTCCATACTGACCGGTCTCCAGGTAGCCAGGGCGCTCGAGGACATCGAGGCCATCTATTGGACGAAGTCGGGCGAGTGGTATTCGGTCGATCCTGAATCCGAGGCTGTCGACTTCATCGACGGTGCCCCCCGCAAAGCTCGGGAGATGGCGTTCGTGGCGGCGCCAGGTCAGGGATTTGTGATGAAGAGAAAGCCGCTCGATCTCGACGCGGTGCTCATCGCCTGTCACGGGGGGCCGGGCGAGGACGGCACACTGCAGGGACTGTTCGACCTCGCCGGTCTTCGCTACACGGGCCCAGGTCAAGCCGCATCTGCCCTGGGCATGGACAAGCTGGCGTTCGGGGCGGCCATGGCGGCGGCCGGCCTGCCCACTCTGCCTCGGACGTTGGTGACCAAGGGGGATCAGGAGGCACCCGACTTCGAGGGCCCTTATATCGTCAAGCCCCGGTTCGGTGGATCTTCGATCGGTATCGAGATCGCCGAGGACTGGAGCACGGTCACGGCTCTCAAGTCGTCCTCGCGCTTCTTCGACCAGGGAGCCGTCGTTGAGCCGTTCTTCACGGGGAGCCGCGATCTGCAGGTGGCCGTTCGCACCTATCCCCGGTGGGAGATGTCTGCTGTCGAGGCGCCGCTGCGGGCCGAGGGTGGCATCTACAGCTACGACCAGAAGTACCTGGCTTGGGGCGGTGAGGTCACCGGGGGGAGGGAGCTGCCCGCCAGCCTCGAGGATTCGATCGCTCAGGGCATCGCCGACCTGTCGCAGCGGGTCACCGATGTCGCCGGGCTGCGAGGGATCGCCCGCATCGACTTCCTCGAAAAGGGCGGCGAGTTGTTCGTAAACGAGGTGAACACGATTCCCGGCTCGATGGCCGTCTATCTCTGGGTCGATCCGACCATCGAGCGGGCTCAGTTGTTCAAGGACATGCTCGCAGAGGCAGCCGGCGGGCGCACCCGGGTCTTTTCCACCGCGGGCAGCGACGGGACGGCACTACGCAGTGCCGGGACGATCGCCTCGAAACTCGGCTAGGCCATCAGCCGGTCTACGGCCATGGGAGACCGCTAGTTCAAGCCCGCGAGCGAGGCTTTCCAGTCATTCAGGGGCGTGGGACGCTTAGAGGTGTACTACGGGACAGGTGAGGGTTCGGGTGATCCCGTCGACCGCCTGGATGCGAGCAACGACGAGCTTGCCGAGTGAGTCGACGTCTTCACTACTCGCCCGCACGATCACGTCGTAGGGACCGGTTACATCGTCGGCCGTGTCCACACCCGGGATGTTACGGACTTCCTCTGCAACGACGGCTGCCTTACCGACCTCCGTCTGGATCAGGACATACGCCTGGACCAAGTTGAGCCTCCTATCGCTCTATGGGCCAGCGACACTAGTGGACGACGTCGCTGGGGTGCCTTGCCGGCTGGCGGTGCCTGATATGTTCCGCGACGTATGCGGCGTCCTTGCCCACGCCCATGATCAGGGCAGAGCTCAGGGTGCGCTGGAACAACAGCCCCATGAAGTAGAGACCGGGTTGGGATGCGACCACTCCTCGTTCGTGGATCGGATACCCGAAGCCGTCGAAGATCGGGAAGTCGATCCATGAGTAGTCAGGTACGAAACCGGTGCACCAGATGACGTTGTCCACCTCCAGAACCCTGCCGTCCTCCAACTCGGGGTGACCCTCTTTTGTCCCTGTAGTCCTCCCCACCCACTCGATGCCGGATTCGAGAATCGTTTTTCGTGTTCCGCCGGCGCGCGGAATCCCCCGGGGCGGGTAGAGGAAGTGATCGCGCACCTTTCGCCCGATCGGGTTGGCCACGTTGATCACCTTGGTGGCCGCGAACACCATGATTGGCTCGACGATCCGATCAGCGACTGGGCCGGGCCCGGCGGGCTGCTCTCCACGGTCTTCGCCCGAAAGCCACACCTCATGGTCCCTGATCAAGTCGAGGGCGATTTCGGCGCCCGATTGGCCGGCGCCCACCACGAGGACCGGACCCTCCTGGATCTGCGATGGTCTCCGGTAGTCGGAGGAGTGCATCTGGATGATGCTCGGATCCAACGTGTCGGCGAAGTCCGGAACACGGGGATTGTGGAAGGCTCCTGTCGCCACCACCACGTTGTCCGCCAATATCCGGTCGTCACCTGCCTCAACGACCAACCGATCACCGTCGGCGGTGACCTGGTCCACCTTGACACCCGTCCTCACCGGAAGATCAAACCTGTCCGCGTAATGCTGGAGATAGTCGGCGATGTCGTCCTTTCCGAGCAAGGAGTGGGGCGGGCCCTGGAAGGGCATACCGGGAAGGACGCTGTATCGACCCGGGGTGAACAGACGCAGCGAGTCCCACCTTTTCCTCCAGGCCGCCCCGACATCCTCATTCTCGTCCAGGATGACGTGATCCACCCCCAGTCGCTTCAGCTGGTATCCGGTGGCCAGTCCGGCCTGGCCGCCTCCGATAACGATGGTGTTGACCGTCTGGCTCATGTGTGTACTCCTGTCGTGTGCTTGGCGAGGAATGGTCTCACGATGGCGCCCACTCCTTCCGGGTGACCGAACCAGGGTGCATGTCCTCCGGGGACGACATGGAGCTCGGCCGCGGGCATGACCTCGACCGCCCGGACCCCGACCGAGGGCGGTCCGAACGGGTCGTTCTCGCCCCAGATGAACTGGACGGGCGTGGCCACCCGGGCGATTTGGCTCTCGGTCATCTCTGTGGCCGGTTGGGGTCCGCGCAGCCGGACGAGGGCCCGGTGCATTTCCAGCAATGAGGCATCCGTCCCGGGAAGCCGCTGGTACTCGAGCATGAGATCGCGGAGCTCCGGCTTGTCGCTCAGGGGCTCGCCGGCCATCTTTCCCAGACGTTCCACCTGCTTCGTCGAGGGCGGATCGAGGCGACGGACGAGGCGGTTGATCCAAGGGATCGTCCCCAGTCTGAGCGGGAACGGGGCAGAGGTTCCCAGGATGGCCGCGGGGCACGCTACGTAGGAGATCGCGGACACGCGCTCGGGTCGATCCAGAGCCATCCATGTCGACCATGTGCCACCGGTGGACTGGCCGACAAAGGGGGCCGTCTCCAGGTCCAGACCGTCCATCACCTGTTCGAGGAAGGAAACAGCAGCCGTCCGGAAGTTCCCGACCGCTAATCGAGTGGGGTCGGTGAGCCCTTGACCGGGGAGATCGACCGCATGCAGCGTGTAGCCGGTGAGCTCGGCCATGAGTGGTGCCCAGGTTCCGGCCACGATCCCACCTCCGATGACCATGAAGACCGGAGGTCCTTCGCCGGTGACGATGACGTGGGCATGCCCTGCGATGCTGGGAACCGCGACCAGGCGGGACTCGGAATTCACGCCGTAGCGCCGGAACACGCGCTCTTGTGCCTCGAGAAAGTCTTGTCTCGACATGTATTGCTCCTCACCCTTCGCCGATCATTGCTTGGTGCCGGACCCGACGTTCAGGTCGGTTGTGAGCAAACCGCCGGGGACAGCCGGGACTCCGTCATCAAAGCTAAGGAGTGAACCTCCGGCTGACGATCGGGAATTCTCCCGAGGGTATGAGCCCGTGCTCCATGGCATAGAGGGTGGCTGCGGCCCGGGTCGACACCCCGATCTTGCGATATGCCGCCTGGATGTGAGTATCGACCGTCTTCGGCGAGACCTCGAAGTGGTGGGCGATCTGTTTGGTTTGCAGACCTCTTGCCAGCAGCCCCAATACCTCGACCTCGCGCTCGGTGAGACCGGCCGGGTGCTCTACCTGTGGCGTGGGCTCCCCGGACGCCTCGACCACTGCCCGAACCATGACCGGATCGAGAAGACCTGAGTTGGCCTTTGCGACCACGATGTCGGTTGCCTGTTCGGCCTCCAGCGGGTCCCGGTAGGCCCTTGGTTCGGTGAGGGCGTGCAATGTGTCGGCTGCGGCTATGAGGCGCGACCTGTGGTTCATGGTCTGTGCGGTCAACCCACGGTGATAGCCGGACCCGTCGAGATACTCATGATGACAACACGCCAACTCGGCCAGATCCGCCAGGAACGGGCTTCGGGCGAAGGCACGTTCTGCGTGATATGGGTGCAACCTGACCTGTTCCAGTTCGTCGGCGGTCAGGGCCCCTGGCTTCTCCCAGACAGCTGCACTCACCGCCACCCGCCCCACGTCGTGGATCAGCGCCGCCCAGCGAACACTCGACACATCGTCCGCACCGAAGCCGGCGACGCGTGCTGCTCGCTCGGCGAGACCTGCCACTCCCGATGAGTGACCGGCCAGGGAAGGTGTGAGCAGGTCGGCGAAGTCGGCGATCGCGGCGAGGGCGCGATCGACCCCGTCGTCCTCGACGTACAGGTGCGGCCAGGGTTCGGCGGACAGGATCGACTTCCACGCCGAGTCGCCCGGGCGTCCCGCCTCGAACACCTCGCCGGCATTCCGGGCGAAGACCTTGACGATGTCAGGGTCGAAGGCGTGACCTCCTCGCCTGGTCACCGTGCCCAGTGCGTGGTCTTCGCCCCCGATCAGACGTTGAAAGGCGATGTCCCTGGCGATCATGCCGATTCGCAGCGGCATAGGTATCTCGTCGGCCGCCGCGCGGCCCAGCAAGCCACTTCCATCCCACCGCTCGGTGAAGTAATAGAACATTTGTGTGTACTCGGCGGACATTCCGAGGCGACGGGAGAACCTCTCGGCCACCTCACACAGTGACCGCTGGTGGTTCTTGTTCTCGGCGAGGGCTCGTGGGATCCGCTTCGCGGTTTCGTAGAGCCGACGCGCACCGCTGGCATCGGGCGGCGGCATGGCGCGCAACGCTCCTCTGGCCTTCTCGGTAGTCGACCCGAAGAGATAGGGAATGAAGTTCTCGGTCTGCGGGCCGGCGAAGACCCGGGACCCCACGAAGGCGTCGGTGGTGCAGCCCATATAGGTCATGAGACAGGCGTAGTAGGTATGCCTCTTCGTCTCTTCGTCCACGTGCATGAGGTCGGCGAGTCGCATCGCCATCAGGGTGGCGTGGAACCCGTGTTCGAAGGGGAAACCCATCCCGATGTCAGTGGCCAGGCAGAGCGATGCGACGATCTCGGCGGACCGGACTTTGTCCCGGTCCGGCGATGATCCTGAGGTCACGGCCTTTCAACCGTAGCGGGACGTCGCCTGGCTCGTGCTCGCGAGCATCGTGTGCCGTTCAGGATACGCGTGCTCACAGCGAGGGGGTTGATTCGAGTGGTTTCCGCCCGTAGCGACTCTGATGACCTGGCTCGGGATATATCGGAATCAGATCTCGAGGCATGTCTCGAGGACGCCTTGTGTCGTCAAGCGCTAGTACCCGTCTTGGCCGAGACGGATGGAGCTGACGTAGGTGCGGCCGTCCTCGTCGATGGCGTCGAAGATGATGCGTTGCCCTTGCCGCAGGGTGAGGAAGACGGAGCCATTCAGAGACCCGGGACGCAGGAAGACCTCGGAGCGGTCATCGTCACGCACCACAATGCCCACCCCGGTGACGGGGTCGTAGGTCTTGACGACACCTTGGTCCATGCGAGGAGACTAGACGCTAGGCCTTGACGACCTTGCCGGCCCGGATGCAGGAGGTGCAGACGCGGGCACGACGGGTGTTCGAGCCGTGCTTGACCCGGATCTTTTGGATGTTGGGAAGCCAGCGGCGGTTGTTGCGCTTGTGGGAGAAGCTGACGGACTTGCCGTAGCCGGGCGCTTTGCCGCAGATCTCGCACCGATAGGACATGGCGAATCGCTCCTGGAGTGGTCAGTGAGGCACGGGGGATCCCGTAGACCGGAAGTAATCATAGCTACACCCAGGTGGAACTCCCACTCGGGGGTTACCGTATTCACGTGGCTTCTCTCGCTCGACTCGCCACCGTCGATGTCGGTCAGGTCAAGGGTCTCGGCGGCAAGCGATCCCAAAGTCTCGCCGACGCCGGGATCAGCACCGTCGCCGAACTGTTGCACCATGTCCCCCGTCGCTACATCGATCGCACCCGAAAGGCGCCGATCGCGCAGGTTCCAATCGGATCAGAGGTGACCATCATCGGTCGGGTCAGGTCCGTCAATCATCGTCGGCCCCGACGCAACCTCCAGATCGTCGAGGCGATGATCGAAGACGACAGCGCCGTGATCAAAGCGGTCTGGTTCAACCAGGGCTATCTGGTCAACCAGCTGAAGAATGCCGAGGAAGTTGCCCTTTCGGGCGTCGTGGAGAGCTTTCGCGGCTCTTTGCAGATGAAAACGCCGGCAGTGGACGTGCTGTCGAACGATTCGGAGGGTCTCACGGTGGGGCGGGTGGTCCCCGTTCACCCCACCGCCGGGGGAGTGGGACCCGGTCACCTGAGGAGGGCGATCCACAACGCCCTCACCCGATCCCAGCCAATCGATGACACCATCCCGACCGAATTGAAGGCAGCCAACGGCCTCATGGACCGCCCCCAAGCGTTCGACTCGATCCATTTCCCCGAGTCCCTCGAAGAAGTAGCCCCGGCCCGGCGGCGTCTCGTCTACGACGAGCTGTTCCGCCTCGAACTCGCCCTGGCCATCCAGAAGCGGCATCAGATGGCCGCCTCGGTCGGTATTCCACACGAGCCGACCGGAGAGCTGGTGGATCGCTTCCTCGGTGACCTTCCCTATGACCTGACGGGAGCCCAGCAACGGGTCGTCGACGAGATCGAGTCCGACCTGAAGGCGGCCCACCCAATGCATCGACTCCTTCAGGGAGAGGTCGGCTCGGGAAAGACCGTGGTCGCCGTGGCGACTCTTCTCCGGGGTATCGAAGGAGGATGGCAGGGCGCGCTCATGGCTCCCACCGAGGTCCTCGCCGAACAGCATTATCTCGGTGTCCGCGAGTTGCTGGCCGAAGCCGGTCTCACCCCGCCGCTGGGGGAGACCCATTTGGGAATGGACAGTCTCTTCGCCGAGAAATCAGACGGTCCCGCAGTCCATGTCGCCCTCCTCACCGGTTCGACCGCAACCTGCAATTACGCCCCGGACATCAGTCGGGTGGGGCTGGCAAAGGACATCGCCTCCGGTCAGGTCGATTTGGTGGTTGGTACCCACGCGCTGATTCAGGAGGGTGTGGAGTTCCACCGGCTGGGGGTGGCTGTGGTCGACGAGCAGCACCGGTTCGGGGTCGCCCAGCGGGTATTGCTCAAAGAGAAGGCGGAAATCGCCGAGCCAGACCTGCTCATCATGACGGCGACCCCGATCCCGAGAACCTTGTCCATGACCCTCTACGGCGATCTCGACGTGTCCGTGATCGACGAAATGCCTCCCGGCCGCACTCCGGTCAAGACAAAGCTGATGTCCAAATTGGAGGAGCGCGCCGCCTGGAAGATCATCGACGATGAGGTGGCCCAGGGCAGGCAGGCCTTCGTGGTCTGCCCGCTTGTGGAAGACAGCCCCAAGGTCGAGGCCGCCTCGGCCACCGCCGAGCACGAACGTCTCTCCGGTTTGATGTCCCACCTGCGAGTGGGACTCATCCACGGTCAGATGAGGCCTGCAGACAAAGAGGAGACCATGGCCGAATTCCGCGACGGAGAGCTCGACGTTCTCGTCTCGACCACCGTTATCGAGGTCGGCATCGATGTGCCCAATGCCACGGTGATGGTGATCGAAGATGCCCACCGATTCGGTCTCAGCCAGCTCCATCAGCTCAGGGGCCGGGTCGGCCGAGGCAAGCACCCTGGTGTTTGTCTGCTGCTCGCCGATCCAACTACCAGCGAGGGCGAAGAGAGGCTGGGCGCCATGGTGGGTACCAACGACGGGTTCCGCCTCGCCGAAGAGGACCTGAGGATCCGGGGACAGGGGACGGTCTTTGGGACCCGGCAGTCCGGGATCAAGGATCTGAAGCTGGCCGACATCCTCTCCGACTTCGAGACTCTGACCGTCGCCCGGCGCGACGCGTTCGCTCTGGTCGATGCCGACCCCAGCTTGTCCAATCATCCTGGCCTTCGCGATGAGGTCGCCGCACTGCTCGGTGATGAGGTCGCCTGGCTCTTTGTGAGCTGAGGGCGCCGTGAGGATCATCGCCGGGGAGGCAGGGGGCCGGAAGCTCAAATCTCCCGAAACCAAAGGGACCAGACCGGTCACCGACCGGGTGCGGGAGGCGGTCTTTTCCTCGATCGGAAGCTGGGTCGTCGACTCGTTGGTCGGTGACCTCTATGCCGGGTCGGGCTCGTTTGGCCTGGAGGCCCTGTCGCGGGGGGCGAACTCGGTGGTCTTCGTCGAGAAGGGCAGAAAAGCACTGGCAGCGTTGCGTCACAACGTCGAGACCATCGGGCTTGGCGGGAGCGTCATCGAGAGCACCGTCCAGGACTACCTGGCCCAGGCCAACCATCGTTTCCATCTCGTGTTCCTCGACCCTCCATGGGACCAGCCCACCGAACAGATGGAGGAGGACCTCGCCAAGTTGGACCGTTTGCTGCTCCCCAACGCCGAGGTCGTCGTCTCCCGGCGGCACACCGATCGGGTGCCACAGCAACCGGAAACCTGGCGGGTTGCCACCGATAGACGCTACGGGGATACCAGAATCATCAGATACGAGAAGGTAGAAGAAGATGAAGACGGCCCAGCGAACGGCATTGTGCCCGGGGAGCTTTGATCCGCCGACCAATGGCCATGTCGACGTGATCGGCCGCACCATCTCCCTCTTCGACAGGGTGGTGGTGGCGGTCATCGACAACCCATCGAAGCGATCGATGTTCACGCCGGCCGAACGATCGAGCTTGCTCGCAGAGATCTTCGGAGACGCCGTCGAGGTGACATCGTTTCGCGGCCTGCTCGTCGAGCACGTCCGAGACGTTGGCGCCGACACGGTGGTCAAGGGTCTGCGGACCGTGGAGGACTACGAATTCGAGACGCAGATGGCTCAGATGAACCATCACCTGACGGGCATGGAGACCTTGTTCCTGCCGACGCGTCCTCAGTACAGGTTCATCTCGTCGTCGCTGGTGAGAGAAGTCGCACGTTTGGGAGGCTCAGTGGGCGGACTGGTCCCCGATGTGGTGGAGAAAGCACTCAAGGAGAAGCTGTCATGACCCAGGACACCGACACCGAAGCCGAGGTGGTCGTCGACGCCACCGAGCCCGCTGATGCACAGGCAAACGCCCAGCCGGAGACCGAAGACATTCTCGACATAGTCGACGATCTCATCGTCCACCTCCATGAGGCGAAGATGATGCCCTTGTCCTCCAATGCCTTGGTCGATCGAGATATCTTCCTCACCAAGCTGGAGACCCTGCGGGCCAGCCTGCCCGATGAGCTCCGGGCAGCCCGGTGGATGGTGCGTGAACGCGAAGCCTTCATCGCCAGAACCAATGAGAAAGCCCGCGAGATCATCGACAAGGCCCGCCAGGAGGCGGACGCTCTCGTCGCCGAGTCGAACATCGTGGCCGAGGCTGTCGAAGAGGCCAATATCCTCGTTCGCCGAGCCGAGGGAGACGCTCGCCGGCTCCGTCTCGAGTCGGAGGACGACATCGAGCGGAATCTCCAGAAGTTGGAGCACCTGCTCGTCGAATTGACCTCCCGAGTCCAGCGGTCCCGCGCCGAGTTTCACCAGGCCCGCCCCAAGCCACCCGATGTGCCTGTCTAGTCGATTGCGCACCACTCGCCAATAACATCGCAAGGGTGAGCGGAGAACTGATTGTCGACGTTTCCGACCTGGTCGGACATCCCGGAGCCATCAAAGAAGTCTCCGGTGAGCATCCGGTCTCATTGCGTCTCGGTGAGGTCACGGTGCAAGGACCGATGCAGGTGAAGGGCGAGGTCCGGGGGACTGTCGACGGGGTTATTGCCGATTTCGCCGCGCGCGCCCCGGCTCACTTCGTCTGTGTCCGGTGTCTCACCGAATGGTCGGGCGAGATCGAGGCAAGTGGGTCCCAGCACTTCGCCACGGTTCCCGACGAGGATGGTTACGCCATCGTGGACCGCCAGGTAGACCTCAGCGGTCCGGCCACAGACGAGCTGGCACTGAGCATGCCGGCGGCGCCTTTGTGCCGCCCGGACTGTCAGGGACTTTGCCCAATCTGTGGAACCGACTTGAATGTGGACCCGTGTGACGGCCACGGAGAGGAATCCGACTCTCCTTTCGCCGTCCTCAAAGACCTGTTTGATTCCTGATCGATCAAGGAGTGCGCCGATGGCGGTGCCCAAGAAGAAGATGTCGCGGTCCCGCACACGTCAGCGCAAGGCGGCCTGGAAGGTGCAGGCACCGCGCACGGTTGCCTGCGAGCAGTGTGGCAAGCCCAAGCTGCCTCATCGCGCATGTCGCGAATGCGGAACCTATGCGGGTCGCGAAGTCCTAGAAGTCGACTGAGACCTTGGCCCGCATCGCCCTCGACGCAATGGGGGGCGATCACGCCCCTTCCGAAACGGTTGCCGGTGCGGTCGACGCTGCGCGCCGGGGGGTAGATGTTCTCCTGGTCGGGAGTCGGGAGCTCCTCGAGGAGCAGCTTGCACGACACGACACCGAGCTTCCGATCACGGATGCTCCCGACGTCATCGGCATGGGAGACGACCCTGCCCGCGCCCTCCGCGACAAGCCGGAGGCTTCGATCAGTGTCTGCGCCAAACTCGTCGCCTCCGGCGAGGCAGGCGGATTCGTGTCTGCCGGTTCCACCGGTGCCGCGATGGCCGCTGCCGCCATCATCATCGGACGGATCCCGGGAGTTGCGCGGCCCGCCATCGCCACCATCATCCCAACTTCGGGAACGCCGACGCTCCTCCTCGACTCCGGAGCCAACCCTGAAGTCACGGCCGAGCAGCTCGCGCAGTTCGCGGTCATGGGCTCGGTGGCTGCCAGGGCATTGCTCGGTGCTGATCCACCCCGAGTCGGTCTTCTGTCGATTGGAGAGGAGAAAGGTAAAGGGCGTCCCCTGGAAAAGGCTGCTTACGAGTTGATCGAGGCAGGACCTGTTGATTTCGTCGGGAACATCGAAGGCAGAGACGTAGCCACCGACAAGGTCGACGTCATCGTCACGGACGGTTTCACCGGGAACGTCTTCCTCAAAGCCACCGAGGGCACCGCATCGCTGATGAACACCTACATCGCTGACGCGCTTTCCACCCTGGGCGACGACATCCAGTCTGCGGTCCTCCCGGTGCTCGTGCAGGTCAGAGAGAGGATGGATTGGGAGACCTACGGGGGCGCCCAACTCCTCGGTGTCCGTGGCTCGGCTCTGATCGCACATGGCAGCTCGAGTCGGCGGGCGATCGCCAACGCCCTGGTGATGGCTCACGACAGTGCTGACCGAGACCTCCCGGGCCGAATCGCCCGGGCTCTCGGGCAGTCTGATGGGTCGGATCCGACAGGCCCGTCGTGATGAGTCTCGAAGGGCGGCTGGGCTACAGCTTCTCCGAGCCCGCACTCTTGAGACTGGCACTCACCCACCGTTCCGTCAGCTCCGCTGACCCGGCTCGAAAAGACAACGAACGCCTCGAATTCCTCGGGGATGCCGTGCTGCAGCTCGTGGTGACCGATCTGCTCTACGCGGCCTACCCCCAACTCGCCGAGGGTCAGATGGCCAAGGTCCGTGCTGCGGTCGTCAGCCGGAGTGCCCTGGCGGAAGTAGCCCGTTTTCTCGAGGTGGGAACCCACGTCGAGCTCGCTCCGAGCGAAGAAGCAACGGGAGGTCGGGAGAAGGACTCGATCCTGGCCGATGCGGTCGAAGCAGTGATCGGTGCCATGTATCTAGATGGCGGTCTGGAGCCGACCCGCGCCGCGATTCTCGAGCTGTGGGCCGACCGGGTCGCCGAAAGGGCCAAACAGCCCGGCGTGAAGGACTACAAGACCCGGCTCCAGGAGCTGACCGCCAGGGACGGGAGCCGTCCCGTGTATGACGTCGACGGAACTGGCCCCGACCACGCCCGGCGATTCCGTGCGGTGGTCACGGTCAATGGGACCGAGTACGGGACCGGGGAGGGACGTTCGAAGAAGGAAGCGGAGCAGGCGGCAGCCCGGCAGGCGATTCAGACCCTCACCCGAGACTCTCGGTAGAGAGTCTTTCGGTACGAGATCGCAGGTCCACATACCAGTGGGTGTACATCGCGGCAATGGCGGCGACCAGAAGGCCCTGAGCCAACGCGCCGAGACCCGAGGTGATGGTCAGCGCGGGCCCGCCATCTCCTACGACTGCGAGGGGGAGTGCGATGAGCTGGATGAGCTGGATGGCGATGCCGCCGAGGAGGCCCACGAGTAGGAGGAAACCGGCAGTGGCCCACCACCTGCCCCGGACCAGCCTGATGCTGCGTCGAATCGAATCGACCGCCCCTCGGCTCTCGACTGCGATCGCCGATGTCGTCATCGAGACCGATACTCCAGCCCAGATACCGGGGCCGAGAACCACCACGAGGAGGACGATTGCCACCAGAGCGCTCGCCGCGTTGGGGACGCCCACCGATATCAATGGCATCAGCCAAAGCACGGTTCCGATGGCAATGAGGATGCCGACGAACAGGGTGAGGATCAGCGCCGCCCCGAGCCCCGTGGGATATCGCCTCAGAGCGTGGCGAGCCGCCTCTCTGCTGGATACCGGTCGCCCGCTGAGATGGGAAGCGACGGCGCGATGGCTGAGCAGAGCAAGGAAGACCCCGGCGACGAGTTGCAGCGCGGTGGCGATCGCGATGGCGATGTAGAACGGCCGCACCACCTCCCAAAAGACCTCCTCGGGCAGGGCCTGCAGCCTCTCCGGGCTGTTTAGCGCGAGGTCGAGGAAGTCGGCGCCTCCCGTGGTCGCAAACGCCACGATCGTGGCGATGCTCACCGGAATCGAGACGAGAAGCGCAGGCCAAACGAGGACTCGCCAGACACCGGCGAGTCCATTTATGGCGTCGGTGAGGACCTGACCGAACTCGCGAGGGACTATGACCATGGGCCTGGGTACGGTAACCGCAAGCGGCCAGGAGACGACCATTGCCCGAGTTGCCAGAAGTCGAGATCACCCGACGTCATCTCGAGTCCGCCCTGGTTGATCGAGTCCTCGAGGAGGTGACCGTCGGCCATGTGCGGACGGCGCGCCACAACGCCTCACCCGAGGAGGTCGTCACCCGCCTCGAGGGGAGACGGGTGGTTGCCGTCGAGCGGGTCGGCAAGTTCCTGGCTATCCGTCTCGACGACGGTCAGACCATGGTGGCTCATCTCGGGATGTCCGGCCGCTGGTCGGTGAACGGCGACGACGAGGTGCCTCACACCCACTTCGTGGCCAGGCTCGACGATGGTGCGGCGGTGAGGTTCATCGACCCGAGGACTTTTGGCTTCGTGGCCGTGTACGACGAGGACGACCTCGCCACCTCAGGGTTGGGAAGACTCGGTCCCGATGCATGGGCACACCCGCCTCAACCAGCCGAGCTGGCCGCGAGATTTTCGGCGAGGACGGCACCCGTCAAAGCGCTTCTCCTCGATCAAGGCCCGATCGCGGGCCTGGGCAATATCTATGCCGACGAGGCCCTCCACCTCGCCGGGATCCACCCACTCACACCGGGCAGAGAGCTCACCCTGGACGACCTGGAGCGACTGTTGAAGGCGGTGCGCTCGGTGCTCGCCGACGCTATCGCCGGTGGTGGCACCACCCTCGACGACCTCGCCTACCTGCTCCCAGATGGCAGCGCCGGGGACAACATGGTCCGTCTCCGGGTCTACGGCCGTGCCGATGAGCCATGTCTGGTCTGTGGGACCCTCATCGAAAGGACGGTGATCCGAGCCCGATCAACACATTTCTGCCCACACTGTCAGGCTCGCGGATGAAGGCGGTGCATGTCCATGTCTCCGGCGATGTGCAGGGCGTCGGCTACCGACAGGCCTGCCGGCAAATGGCGCGCGGACTGGATCTCGTGGGATGGGTGCGCAACCTCAGCGACGGTCGGGTCGAGATCTTCGCCCAGGGGCATGATGAGGGAGTGGACGAGATCCTCGACTGGATCTGGGCCGGTCCGGCCGGGGCACGGGTGGTCGGGGTGGAATCCGACGTGGTGGCGCCCGATGCCACCCTCACCGATTTCTACATCCAGCCGAATCCTGCCCGCCGCCGGCCTTGGGTGCCGTGAAAGGGTGCGGCGAATGTGCAGCGATGCGCGTTCACGGTGGGCGTGCACACTCGATCGCCGGGGTTCACAGCCCGGCGAGCTCCAAATGCGCGGGATACCTGGCGACCGAGTTAGCCTGAACCGCCAATGACAAGCGTGTCATTTGCCAGGTAGGCAGCCGTGTATCTCAAGTCTCTGAAAGTCGCGGGCTTCAAGTCCTTCGCCGACAGGACTCGTCTCGAGTTCCGGCCGGGGGTCACCGTGGTCGTGGGTCCCAACGGAGCGGGCAAGTCGAACCTGGTAGACGCCCTCTCCTGGGTCTTGGGGACCCAATCGACCAGGTCGTTGCGGACCCCCAAGATGGAGGACGTCATCTTCGCGGGGACGGCAACCCGTCCTTCCCTGGGAAAGGCCGAGGCGACACTCGTCATCGACAATGAGGAGCGTCTCATCGACCTCGACCTCGATGAGATCTCGATCACCCGTAGGCTGTATCGCGACGGGTCGAGTGACTATGAGTTGAATGGGATCGGATGCCGTCTTCTCGACATCCAGGACCTCCTCTCCGACTCGGGTGTCGGCCGCCACCAACATGTGATCATCGGGCAGGGCGAGATCGGGCGCGTGCTCAACGCCTCACCGGAGGAGCACCGCGCCGTGATCGAAGAGGCGGCGGGAATCCTCAAGCACCGACGTCGAAAGGAGCGCTCCGAACGACGACTGGAACGCACCGATGATGACATGGTCCGTCTCCGGGATCTGCTCGGTGAGATCAACCGGCAGATGCGACCACTTCGACGTCAGGCCAAGGCCGCCGAGCGCTACGACGGGCTCAAGTCACAGGTGACCGCACTTCGCCTCTATCTCGCCGGCCAGGACCTCGCCAGGATCGACCGCAACCTGACGATGGCCGTTTCGGAGAAGTCGATTCTCACCGAGGGCATCGAAGTCGACCAGAAGCGTCTCCAAGAGCTCTCGGACCGGCTTCAGCACCTGACCGAAACCGCAGCAACCGTAGGAGCCGAGCTCGACCGGGACACCTCGGCCGCCGCGATGCTGGAGACGACGGCCGAGCGTCTCCGCCGCGTCGCCTCGGTGGCTCAGGAGAGGGGCCGGGCTCTATCAGGTCGACGCGAGGCTGCGGCGGAACGACGCAGCGACCTCGAGGCAGAGTCGACTGCGATCGGCTCAGAGCTGGCTGCGATCGAGGCAGAGCACAAGCAGGCCGAGATCGTGGCCACGTCGGCTGAGTCGGCTTTCCGCCGCTTCGAAGACGAGGAACGGGCCATCGCCACCCAGAATTCGCTGTCTCCCGAAGGTGCTCTCGCCGCGGTGCGAGGCGAGCTGAGCGCGCTCGAGTCTTCGATTTCGCGGGACGAAAGGGAAATGGAAAAGGTCGTCCACCGTATCGACGTCCTGGGATCACAGATCGATGAAGAACAGCAGGAGATCGACCGGATCAACGTCGAGATCCAGGCCATGGATTCTTCGATCGGCGGCTTGCAGCAGGCCTACGAGTCGGCGTCGAGCAAGCGCAACATGACCCAGCAACGTTGGTCCCAAGCAGAGGAGACACTCGACGGGGCCCGCATCGAGGTGGCCTCCGCCAATGCCCGGGTCGAGGCCATTTCCGCTGCGCTAGAGGCGCGTTTCGATGCCGGAGCCCATGAGACGGCCGAGTCGGCGCCGGGGACCCTCGGCTCGCTCACATCTCAACTCGACATACCCGACGGTCTCGAAGCGGCAGTGAGCGCAGCGCTGGGAGGGTGGGCCGATGCGGTTGCCTTCGAGGACGCTGAGTCCGTTCATCAGGCGGTCGAGAAGGTCAAAGGAAGCGGAGGGGGATCGGTTTCGGTGGTGTCGTCGGTGTCCGAGACGGCCTGCCCTGCCACAGAGGTGGCCGAAGCGTTGGGTCTCGAAGCCCTGATCAGCCGTCTGGGATCTCGCCGTCACCACGGCTTGGCCAGTCGTCTCCTCGGTGACGTGGTGCTGGTCGAGGGCTGGGGCGCCGGGTGGGCGCTCATCGCCAAGCACCCGGCACTACGAGCCGTCACGCCCGAAGGGGACCTGATCGCGGTCTCAGGGGTCCGTATCGCCGACCCCGATGGAGTCGGGTCGGCCATGCTGGAAGCTGCTGAGGTTGCCGGCGAGCAGGCCTCCACCGCGCTGGCCCGGGCCGAGTCGTTGCACACAGCCGCCAAGCGTGACTTCGAGAACACGAGACAGACCGAGCGAGGCGCTCTCGAGACCCTCGAGCAGGCGGAGAGTGCCCTGGCCGGGCTGTCCGAGGCCATGCATCGCCTCCAGGCCTCGGTACGGGGTCTCGCCGAAGAGAGGTCCCGTCTCGATGAGCGTCGGGTCTCGCTGGATGAGTCCTTGACGGTGGGCCATCAGCAGGTCGAGACTTTGCGTGCCCGTCTCTCCGCCCTGGAAGGCGAGGAGTCGGAGCGTCTCGCCATGTGGGAAGAGCTGGAAGGGCGTCGAGCCCAACTGGCTGCCGACCGGGAGTCGGCGAGGTCGGAGTGGCAGGAGGCCGCCACGGCGCTGCGCGCCGTGGACGAACGCCAGAAGCTGCTCGCCGACCGTCGACAGCGAATCATCGACGAGCTCGGCCGGCTCGATCTCGGCTGGGTCGACAACACCGATCCGGGCCGCCTGGAGGCGATCGGAGATCATGCCCGTCGGGCGGTGACCATCCTGGACTCACGGCTCAACGAACTGCGGGACCGTCAGGCCGGTTTCCGCGAACGCAACGAAACGGTGCGCTCCGAGCTGGACGCCGTGCGTCGGGAGCATCAGGCACGAAGCGAGCGTCTCGCCGGCGCCAGGAGCCGCATCGGGGAAATCGACGTTCGTTTGACCGAGCTCCGCATGAGGAAGGAGTCGGTGATCGAATCCATAAGCCGTGACGCCGACGCCGACCTCGAAGAAGCCATGGGCGCGTCTCGTCCCGATCTTCCCGAGGATGCTGATCTCGAGGAGCTCATGGAGGGGCTGGTGACACGGTTGCGTCGTCTCGGCCCGATCAACCCTCTCGCGGCGCGGGAGTATCGAGACCTCGAAGAACGTCACACCTTCCTCTCCGAGCAGATGGCAGACGTGGAGAGCTCGCGGTTCGAGTTGCGCAAGGTCATCTCCGCTCTGGAGACCGAGATCCAGAACCGATTCGACACTGCCTTCGGCGAAGTCGCAGAGGCTTATGAGAAGTATTTCGAGGTGTTGTTCCCCGGCGGACGGGGCACGATCAGGTTGATGGACTCCGAGGACCCGCAGTCAGGCGTCGTCATCGATGCCCAGCCACTCGGCAAGAAGGTCTCACAGATGACGCTCCTGTCGGGAGGCGAGCGCAGCCTGGCCGCTCTCGCCTTTCTCTTCGCCGTGTTTGAGGCCAGACCGAGCCCTTTCTATGTCCTCGACGAGGTGGAAGCGGCTCTCGACGACGCCAACCTGCGCCGTTTCCTCCGGATCGTCGATGAGTTTCGAGAACGCGCTCAGCTCATCATCGTGACCCACCAGCAGCAGACGATGGGAGCTGCCGATGTCCTCTATGGAGTGACCATGGAACCGGGTGGGTCATCACAAGCCGTCCGCAAGGACATGCGCCAGGCATTTGCTTCCGATCAGGTCGCCTAGCTTCGACCCGTAATGGATGGACCACTTCTGATCATCGTGGCTGTGGTGGTCGTTGCCCTCATCGTGGGTCTCGTGCTCTGGCAACGGAGTTCGACCCACCCGGTTGAGGACACCACCCCGGCGGCACCGCCCATCAGGTCGGTTCTGGGCTCTGCGATTCGCCGTGCCCTGGCCTCGGGTCTCGACGATGCAACCTGGGATGAGATCGAGGCGGCTCTCCTGGCAGCCGATGTCGGAGTCGAAGCAACAAGCGACATCGTGTCCTCGGTCAGGCAGTCCCGCCCCGAATCCGTGGACGAGGCGAGAACCGCCATTCGCAATGCGCTGCGAGCCGAGCTCGTCGAAGCTGACCGAAGTCTGATTCTCACAGGATCACCAGCATCCATCGTCATTGTCGGGGTGAACGGGACCGGGAAGACCACCACGATCGCCAAGCTCGCCAAGCGCTTCCAGGATTCGGGCAAGACGGTCACTCTGGGTGCGGCCGACACCTTCCGGGCGGCGGCCGGTGACCAGCTGCAGACCTGGGGAGACCGGGTGGGCTCTCAGGTGGTGCGTGGTCAGGAGGGAGGTGATCCGGCGGCGGTGGTCTACGACACGCTCGAGTCGGCACGGGCAAAAGGGATGGACGTGGTGATCATCGACACTGCCGGTCGTCTTCACGGCAAGAAAAACCTGATGGCCGAGTTGCAGAAGATCTATAGGGTCGCCGGCGGTGATGAGGTCAGCGAGGTGCTCTTGGTGCTCGATGCCACTGCCGGGCAGAATGGGCTGGCTCAGGTGCGCGAATTCTCCAATGCGATCCCGATCAGCGGCATCGTCCTCACCAAATTGGACGGGACCGCCAAAGGAGGCATCGTGATCGCGATCGAGCGGACTCTCGATGTCCCGGTGAAACTCGTCGGGACAGGTGAGAGTCTCGACGACCTCGTCGCCTTCGATCCAGATGCTTTCGTCGATTCGTTGATGGAGTGAGCGATGGATTCGAATGAGTTGGCAGAAGCGGCTCGAGCGGCAGCCGAAGGCTCTTATTCGCCCTACTCAGGGTTCCGGGTCGGTGCCGTCGTCGTCGGCTCGAATGGTGAGGTCTTCACGGCGGCCAACGTCGAGAACGCCGCCTACCCCTCCGGTTCGTGTGCCGAGGCCAACGCGGTGGCAGCCGGCGTCTCTCACGGGGTGCGGGACCTCGAGATCGTCGCTGTTGCATGCATCGACGCCGATGACACCGACGGCGCGTATCCGTGTGGGAAGTGCCGCCAGATCATGTCCGAGTTCGATGTCGGACGGGTAATCGTGACCGCGGGTGAGGGATCGGAAGTGCGGGAGCACACCCTCGACGAGTTGCTGCCCTACCGGTTCGATCTCTAGCTGCTACTCGAGATCCGGGGGCCAGTCGGCCCGGTTCTCCTTGCGGACGACGAAGCGCAGACCCGACCACGTGTCGTCGATGGCGCAGACCTTGTTGTCCACCATCCCCGTGGGCAGGAACAGCTCTCTGAGAGTGTCTTCGGTGATGTCGCTGGCCCGGTCGGAGGACTTCTTCGGCCATGCGAACCAGATAGCCCCATCCGGGGGGAGCTGAGTCACGGCACGTTCGAATCCGCGCTGAGCCTCGTCAGAGCGATCGGCGAAGATCAGGTAGAGATCGGCTGGTGCGTCGTCTGCGTCCCGGTAGACCTCGACGTCGTCGGGTAGCTCACCCAGATCCAACTCGAAGTAGTTGGGCGCATTGAAGATGCTGACTGCCATTCCCTCTTTGATGCCGAGCTTCTCGGCAAGCGGGGTTCCGCTGTCACCGGCCATGCGGGGGATTATGCACGGCGTGGCGCTCCTCGGGAATCTCACATCACCGGGCGCCGTTGCCACGAGCATGGACACAGCCCAGCTCCTGGACTACAGACACAACAAAGACGAGTTCTTCCGCACCAGCCACGACTCCCCGTTGGCCCACGCCGATCGTCATGGGTTCGAAGGTCTCGACTACTACGAGCCCAATCCCGACCTGGTCTTCACATTGACCGTCGATCCCGGGGACGGCTCGGAGATCTCCTTCGAGACCTCCGACAACAGGGTCAAGACCTATCGCAGAGCGGGGAAGGTCCGGTTCGAGGTAGGTGGTGAGCCCGCCGAGCTGACGCTGTATGACAGCGGCCATCCCGGGTACTTCATCCCCTTCCGTGACAAGACATCCGGGAAGGCGACATACGGCGCCGGCCGCTATCTCGACATCGAGTCCGACGACGACGGGACCGTGACCATCGACTTCAACATGGCCTACAACCCGTCATGTGTATACAGCGACGGCTACTCCTGCCCGATCCCGCCGATCGAGAACTGGCTGCAGGTGCCCATCGAGGCCGGGGAGAAGATGTTCGAGCAGACGGGCTCGACTCCTCACTAGCGAGATCGAATCTCGGGGATCGGGGATCCGGCCCTATTATCCGGGGTTCCCTCCCGGAGCGACATGGATAGACCAGGTATCCAACTAGGTCCAGAGCACGACGCCTGCGGTGTCGGGTTCATCGCTGCTCGGGATCGGATCCCTTCGTTCCGTATGACCCGGCTTGCCGTGGACTGCCTGGAGCGTCTCGACCATCGGGGGGCGAAGGCGGCCGACGGCACCGGGGACGGCGCCGGTCTTCTCACCCAGCTTCCGCACCGGCTGATCGCCCGAGAGTTGCGCGCCCACGGCATGGAGATAGATCCAAAGCGCATCGGCATCGTCATGTGCTTCCTGCCTCCCGACGATGCCGCGGCTTCACGGTCTCTGGTCAGCGAGGCCCTGGAAGCAGAGGGAATCCGCCTGATCCTGTGGCGCTCGGTGCCCATCGACCCGAGCGTCCTCGGAGAACACGCCCTCGAGGTCTTGCCCCTCATCGAGCAGGCGGTGGTAACCTCAGACTGGGTTGGCGATGAGTTCGAGCGAGCCCTCTTTCTCGCCAGAAAGCGGATGGAGCGAGGGGCCAATCAGGGATTCTCGGTCCCGTCGGCTTCGAGTCGAACCGTCGTCTACAAGGGCCTGTTCACTGCGTCGCGCATCGCCGACTTCTACTGGGATCTCCGCGACCCCGATTTCGAAACCGCCTTTGCCGTCTTTCACCAGAGGTTCTCCACCAACACCTTCCCGAGTTGGGACAACGCCCAACCGTTCCGAGCCCTAGCCCACAACGGTGAGATCAACACGATCCAATCCAACCGGTCCTGGATGAAGGCCAGGGAGCGGGGAGCGACACCGGGCGTGTGGGGGCTTCGTCTCTCTGATGTCTACCCATTCCTCCAGCCCAACCTCTCCGACTCGGCCAGCCTCGACAATGCCTTCGAGCTGCTTCTGCACAGCGGCCGCTCACTTCCCCACGTCAAGGAGATGCTGATCCCAGCCGCCTGGGAGAACGTTGCAGACCTTTCGCCTGAGCTTGCTTCTTTCTACGCATACCACGCCTTTCTCACCGAGCCCTGGGACGGCCCGGCGGCGATCGCCGCCAGCGACGGGATCTCACTCCTCGCCGGGATGGACCGCAACGGGCTGCGCCCGGCTCGCTGGACTGTGACTCCGGACATGGTGATCGTTGCCTCCGAAGCCGGTGTGTGCCCCGAGGAGGAGTCGAAGGCATTGGAGACAGGGCAGCTCGGTCCCGGCGAGCTCATCTTCTTCGACGGAGAGACCGGAGAGATCGGGCGCTCAAACGAGGTCAAAGACCGTCTCGCCGAGGCCATGCCCTACTCGGATTGGGTCAACACCGAGACCCTCCACATCCAGGCACCATTCGACCCTCTGAATGACGACCGTTTCGACGCCGGCGCCCTCACCCGGGTCTTCGGCTACTCGGCCGAGGAACGTCGCCTCATCCTCGCTCCACTCGCCCAGGGCACGACTCCCACCGGTTCGATGGGTGACGACACCGGGCTGGCGGTGCTCGCCGACCGGCCCCGGCGTCTCACTCGCTATTTCCATCAGATGTTTGCCCAGGTCACCAATCCGCCGATGGATCCGATCCGGGAGAAGCTGGTGATGTCGCTTCGTATCCAGCTGGGCCGACGCGGCCCGATCCTCGAAGATCATCCCAGCCAGGCACATCTCATCGAACTCGCCTCACCCATCCTCTCCGACGCCGAGCTGGAGTCGATCGTCCGCTCCGGCGACCGGCGGTTCTTCTCGCACTGGATCGCCGCCACCTGGCCGGTGGCGAGCGGGCCGGTCGGCATGGAGAAACGTCTCGATGAGATCTGTGCCGAGGCAGTCGATGCCGTCCGTCTCGGAGCGTCGATCCTGGTCTTGTCAGACCGGGAGACCAGCGCCGGCGAGGCGCCGGTCCCCATCCTTCTCGCGGTGGGTGCTGTGCATCATCATCTCATCGACGAAGGAGTGCGAGGTGACGTCTCTCTCGTAGTCGTCTCCGGTGAGCCCCGTGATGCCCATGACATCGCAGCGTTGATTGGTTTCGGCGCCTCCGCCGTCAACCCGTACCTCGCCATCGACCAGGTCATCGACCTGGCCCGCTCCGGGATGATCGACGTCGACCCGGTGACCGCGCAGGAGAACTACCGGAGTGGGTTGGAGACGGGGCTACTGAAGATCATGTCGAAGATGGGGATCTGCACCCTGTCTGCGTATCGCGGGTCGGAGTTGTTCGAAGTCATCGGGCTCTCCGAGCATGTCTGTCACCGCGCCTTCCGCAATGCCCCGCGCCGGCTGCGCGGCATTGGGTATGAGCGTCTCGCCAGCCAAGCCCTGGTCAGTCATGCCACTTATCGGGAGGGGATACCCATGGCCGGTGGGTTCTACAAGCACCGCCGGGGCGAGGAATTTCACATCACCGGGCCCAAGATCGTCCTCGACCTGCAGAAGTCGGTGCGCTCCGGGGAGGCCGAAGCCTGGGAGAAGTATCTGTCCACCATCAGTGACCGTCCCCCGGCCCTGGTACGCGATCTGCTCACCTTCGTCGGGGTGGAGCCGGTCCCGGTCGAGGAGGTCGAGCCGGTGGAGCGGATCATGAGGCGGTTCGTCACCGCGGCCATGTCTTTGGGTGCGCTGTCTCGTGAAGCCCATGAGACCCTGGCGGAGGCCATGAACTCGATCGGCGGGCTGTCCAACTCTGGTGAGGGTGGTGAGGACCCCCATCGCTATGGCACGGCGCGCAACTCGGCGATCAAGCAGGTGGCGTCCGGCCGGTTTGGCGTCACCCCCGCCTATTTGAGCTCGGCCGAGGAGTTCCAGATCAAGATGGCCCAAGGCTCCAAGCCCGGGGAAGGTGGCCAGCTTCCCGGTCACAAGGTCTCCGAGGAGATCTCCCGGCTTCGTTACACGAAGCCCGGGGTGACTTTGATCTCGCCACCGCCCCACCACGACATCTACTCGATCGAGGACCTGGCCCAGCTCATCTATGACCTCAAGTCGTTCAAGCCGACGGCACGGGTGTCGGTCAAGCTCGTCTCCGAGCCCGGCGTGGGAACGATCGCCGTCGGTGTGGCAAAGGCCGATGCCGACGTCATCACCGTCTCCGGTTCGGAGGGTGGCACCGGGGCGTCTCCGCTCGTCTCGATCAAACATGCCGGTTCCCCTTGGGAGCTTGGTGTGGCCGAAGCGCATCAGGCCCTGGTCGCAAAAGGTATGCGGTCGAAGGTGATTCTGGAGACCGACGGTGGTTTGCGCACCGGTCGTGACGTGATCGTGGCGGCCCTTTTGGGTGCCGAACGTTTCGGGTTCGGGACCCTTCCCCTCCTGGCCCTCGGCTGCAAGATGGTCCGCCAGTGCCATCTCAACACATGCCCGGTCGGCATCGCCACCCAGGATCTCGAGCTCCGGGCGAAGTACACCGGATCGGTCGATCAGGTGATCGCGCTGTTCCGTCATCTCGCGGAGGAGATCAGACATCACATGGCCGCTCTCGGCGCCAGGACGATGGACGAGATCATCGGCCGAGCCGACCTGCTACGTCCCAGGGACAGCTCCCATCCACTCGCGCCGGACCTGGCCGCCATCCTGGTCAGGGCACAGGGTCGTCGTCGTCATGAGGGTTACCAACCCATCCCGTTCTCCAGGCTGGCCGAGAGGATCGTCGCCGACGCGGCCGCCGCCATCAAAGGAAATGGTCGCGCCGAGCTGAATTACCCCATCCAGAACACTGACCGGACCGTAGGCGCCCGTCTTTCGGGGGAGATCGCCGCACGGCACGGGAATGTCGGGCTTCCGGAAGACTCGATACGGATCCGACTCAACGGGACTGCCGGTCAGAGTCTGGGGGCCTGGCTGAGTCCCGGTGTCACCATCGACCTGCGGGGAACGGCCAACGACTACGTCGCCAAAGGGATGGCCGGCGGCACGGTTGCGGTCACTCCATACCGCAACTTGGGGGTGCCTCATGCCGCGGGCAACGCGGTTCTCTACGGAGCTACCGGGGGACGGGTGTTCCTCGCTGGTCGGGTCGGTCAGAGGTTCGCCGTGCGCAATTCGGGAGCCACTGCTGTCGTGGAAGGATGCTCCGACCATGGTTGTGAGTACATGACCGGGGGTCTGGTCGTCGTGCTCGGAGACGTGGGCCGCAACTTCGCCGCCGGGATGACCGGGGGCATGGCACTCGTCTGGGACCCCGGGATGGGGCTCAAGGCGCGTCTTGCCGAGACCGCCCCGGCCGTCCGCCGGCCGGTCGGCGCCGAAGTCGTGTTGTTGCAGTCATTGCTCGAGGAGCATTACGAGTTCACCTCGAGCCCAACCGCAGGCCAGATCCTCGAACGCGAGGATGGCCTCGACGATTTCTGGGTGGTGGAGCCACGGGGGGACGTGGACCATCCCAGCGAAGTCATAATCGACACCGCCGAGACGGTCGACAGCGCCGACTGAGCACATCGGGATCAGCGGCTCTCCAGCGCCTCGATCAGTTGAGGGAGGACCTTGTGAACGTCTCCGACGATGCCGAGATCGGCGACCGAGAAGATCGGGGCATCCGGGTCCTTGTTGATGGCGATGATGATTCCCGAGTCCTTCATCCCGACCAGGTGCTGCATGGCACCGGAGATGCCTGCCGCTATGTAGATGTCGGGCTTGACGGTCTTTCCGGTCTGACCCACCTGCTTGGCATAGGGGACCCACCCGGCGTCGACGATGGCGCGGGTGGCTCCGCTGGCGGCACCGAGAGGCTTGGCCACCTTCTCGATCAGCTCGTAGGCCTCCGCCGAGCCGAGACCACGCCCTCCCGAGACGACCACTTTGGCGTCGCCGAGCTGGGGGCCCTCTCGTTCCTCGACGTGTGACTCGGTCACCTTCGCCTCGGAGGCGCCGACATCGGGCAGGTCGAGCATCGTCACCGTGGGTGCTTCGCCGCCAGATGGTTCAGCGGTGAAGGACTTGGGTCGGACCAGGACGATGTGGGGAGCGCCGCTCATCGCGGCGGTGGCGACCTGTG
Source organism: Acidimicrobiia bacterium (assembly GCA_036374335.1). Taxonomy (GTDB): domain Bacteria; phylum Actinomycetota; class Acidimicrobiia; order Spongiisociales; family ZC4RG35; genus JANQRA01. The sequence goes on along the minus strand of DASUUC010000063.1, from coordinate 68,863 downwards.
AGCCCCCGAAGATCTCGTGATCAGTTTCCACGCCCTGGTCGGTGATCCGGATATCAGAAGCGTTGGAGAGGACCCCGACTCCGAGACGGGCGGCGAGACGTCCCGCCACATCTCGGTCGGTGTATGCCTGGCCGAACATGATCAGGTCGGGCTGTTCCTCGCTCACCCTTGCGGCGAGTGCCGCGGCCAGAGGAGCGGAGGGGAGCCGATCACCGGCGTGGGCGTGGAAGAGGGCGGATGCCCCGTGGTCGCCGAGGGTTGCGAAGACGTCATCGTTGCCCTCTCCGAGGTAGACCGCGGTGATGTCGCCGAGGTCGCGGCCCTTGGTGAGCAACTCCAGCCCGAGGGTCGACGGCGCCCCATCGGTCTCTTCGACGAAAACCCAGATGCTGGCCATCTCAGATCACCTTCCTCTCCTCGAGGAGGGCGACGATCTCGGCAAACGCCTCACCTTCGTCCTCGATCTTGCGTCCTGCGGAGCGCTCTGGCGCCTCGGTGATCGACTTCACGGTCTGACCGTCCGAGGGCTCCACACCGACGTCGGAGAGGCTGACGGTATCCATCGGCTTCTTCTTGGCGTCCATGATCCCCTTGAAGGTCGGGTAGCGGGGCTCGACCACACCTGCGGTGACCGTCACCACGGCCGGTAGAGATGCGGACACCACGTCGTAGCCGTTGGCGGTCTGACGGTGGATGGTCACATCACTGCCGTCGGTCTCCACATTGGTGGCATAGGTGAGCGCGGGGGCATCCAGCAACTCTGCGACCATCTGGGGCACCACCCCGGAGTAACCGTCGGTCGACTCGGTGCCTGCGATCACCAGATCGAAACCCTCGCTGGCGATGGCTTTCGCCAGCACCCGGGCCGTGGTCAGGGCATCGGACCCGCGCAGACTGTCGTCTTCGATGATCACCGCCTTGTCGGCGCCCATCGCTAACGCCTGGCGAATCCCCTGGGCATTGCCCATCGGGCCCATGCTCACCAGGGTGACCGTCCCCTCGTTGGCCTGGGCTAGCTGAAGACCCATCTCCACCCCGTAGCGGTCGGTGTCGTCGAGGATCTGCTCGGCTGGTCTCACCAGCCAGTTGGTGCCCTCTTCGAGCGTGTAGGGGGTGGCCGGGTCAGGAATCTGCTTTACGCAGACAACGACCTTCATACCGGGTTACTCCTTGTGATCAGTGAGAGGGGGATGGTAACCAGACCCACCACTATTGAGCATGCGCTCAAAAAGCTGTCGCTTCGATGCGCTCGATTACGAGAGGCGGGGGTTCGACGTACTCATTGGAGATCTCCCAGGCGGATGCCAAATGACGTCTCTGTCCCGCCCACCGCGATTCATCGGCATACCTGACAACTGCCAGCGGATCGCCGGCAGACACCGACTCTCCTAGCTTGGCCACGACGCTGATCCCCACGCCCGGGTCGATGGTGTCGTCCTTCTGTGCCCGACCCGCTCCGAGTCTCACCGCCGCCGATCCGATCGTGAGTGCATCGCAGCGGGTCACGTATCCGTCGTATGGGGCCGCGACCACCGCCTCGTGGGGAGCCCTGGCCAGCAAAGACGGGTCTTCGATCACCTTGGGGTCTCCACCGTGGGCGATCGTGACTTCGATGAACTTGTCGAGAGCGGCCCCCGACTCGATTGCCTGATCCAGTCGTTCCCGGCCACCGTCGATTCCTCCCAGGATGAGCATGGCCCGTGCAAATGTCTTGGTGAGCTCGGTGACATCTTCAGGCCCCTCGCCACGAAGAACCTCTATCGATTCTCTGATCTCGTTGGCGTTGCCCACCTCGCTGCCCAACGGCTGCTCCATCGAAGTGATGAAGGCGATCGTGTTGACACCGTATGACTCCCCGATGCCAACCATCGTCCGCGCCAACTCCCGGGACTGGCCGAGCTCCTTCATCAGGGCCCCAGCGCCCGTCTTCACATCGAGAAGGAGCCCGTCGAGACCTTCCGCCAGCTTCTTGGACATGATCGAGCTCGAGATGAGAGGGATCGATGGGACGGTGCCACTGGCATCACGGAGTGCGTACAGCTTCTGGTCTGCGGGAGCCAATGTCGCAGACTGGCCGGCGAGCACCAGGCCGTGACTAGTCAGGATCTCTGTGAAACGTTCGGGATCCAATTCTGTGATGAAACCGGGGATCGACTCCAGCTTGTCGAGAGTCCCACCGGTGTGGCCAAGGCCACGTCCGGACATCATAGGGACGGCAACCCCGCACGCCGCCACCAGGGGAGCGAGCGGGATGGAGATCTTGTCACCCACGCCGCCGGTCGAGTGCTTGTCGACCTTGCTCGCTGGGATGTGGGAGAATTCCATCACATCTCCGGAATGGAGCATCGCCTTGGTCCACGCGGCGAGCTCTTCGGCATTGAGGCCGTTGAAGACGATGGCCATGGCCATTGCCGACATCTGGTAGTCAGGCACCGATCCGTCGGTGTAGGAGCCGATCAGCCACTCGATGCCGTCGACGGGCAGGTGTCTCCCATCACGCTTCAACTCGATCAGCTCGACGGCCGTGTATGTCATCGGCGACAAGCTAGCTTCGGGTTTACGAACCTGAGATGACACCTGAGTTGCGTGATTCGCTCGATTTCGCGAGATGGGACGAGCCGGAGCCAAGTATCGACCTCCGGGCGACGCTCACGGGATGGCTCCACTACCAGCGCCATGAGTTCCAGAGGAAGCTGCGTGACCTGACCCCCGAAGGCCTGGTCGAGTGGTCGATCCCCCCGGTCGAGCTGTCCGTCTTGGGTCTGGTGCGCCACATGCAGCAGATGGAGCATGTCTATCTCGCCTGGGGTCTCGGCGGCGGGGAGAGATCGATGGTCTACGGCGACGACGATTACGCCGGCGGCTCTGTCGACACCGTCGAGGAAGATCTCAGGTTGTACTTCGCCGAAATCGAGAAGGCCGATGGTGCCATCGCCGCTCTTGGCTCCCTGGACTCACCCGGGCTCGGTCACGGACGACCACTGGGAGCCACCCTGGTCAAGATGATCGACGAGTACGCGTTGCACAGCGGGCAGGCGCACATGCTTCGTTTCGCCGCTCTGGGCCGGATCGTCCGCTGATCGAGAGGGAGTCCTACAGGATTCCGGACGTCTCAGGCACCCCGAGTGCGAGGTTCAGGTTCTGGACGGCCTGAACGGCGGCGCCCTTGAGAAGGTTGTCTTCGACGGCTACCACGGTCAGCCCGAGTCCATCTTCGCTCACGCTGGTTCCGCCGATGAGAACACCGATCAGCTCGGTGCCGTCTTTCAGTGTTGGAATCTCCTCTTGCACGTCGACCAGGGGCTCCTTGCCATACGCCTCCGTCAGCTCGGCAAACGCAGCTTCGACGGTGGTTGGTTTGGCCAGCGGCATGTGAGCCGTGACCAAGAGACCGCGAAAGGCGGGATGGACATGGGGCATGAACCTGACCTGATGGCCCAGGTAACGGATGCCCTCTCGCTCGTGGTTGTGGCCGGTGAGCCGGTAAGGAATCAGGTTGTCCCGCAGGTTGTCCGGATCGTTTCTCGGTGATGGGGTGGTCCCCGCTCCGGAGTATCCGGAGACGCCGAACACTGTTGGGCTGCCTTCGATCCGGTCTGAGAATGGTGCAATCGCCAACTGCAGGGCTGTGGCGTAGCAGCCGGGGTTGGCGATGCGCCGAGCACCGGCGATCTTGTCCCGGTGCAACTCGGGCAGGCCGTAGACCCATCCGTCGTCGAATCTGTGATCAGCCGATATGTCCACTATCACCGTCTCACTGGGCACAGCCTCGGTCCATGGGCCTCCGACACCATCGGGAAGAGCCAGGAACAGGGCATCCAGGTCACGGTTGGCCACCTCGTCGGGGCCCACCGATTCGTAGCTGAGACCATCGATCGACACAACGGGCTGGCCGGCCAGCTCTCGTGAGCCGGCGAGAGTCACCCCGACATGGGGGTGGTTGCCGAGGATCCGCATCAGTTCCGCACCGGTGTGACCGCGGGCCCCGATGACGCCGACTCGGTAGCTATCCGTCATGGCCATCACCCTTGACGAATGATGCGTCCATGTCCGACAACAGTTTCACCGCGCGACCGACGACGTCGAAGTCGGTGACTCCCTTCCAGTAGATCGTCCACTGACCGGTCGTCACCCGGCCATCCGACTCTTTCTCATAGAAGGCGTTGAACTGATTGTCTGAGCGAGATCGCCAGACGAAATCGGGGAAGTCCCTGACCATGTGATCCCAGACGGTGCGGGCCAGCCCTTCGCCTCGGGCGGTCTCGTCGATGGCGAATTTGTCGAGGTAGACGAATTCATCCAGCTCGGTGACCACCGCGGCGGCCCGGTAGCTCTCGGAGATGTACGCCGCGATCAGGTCGATGCCGTCCCACCAGGCGGGCAGGAGTCGTTGCTCGAAGGCGCCCTCGATGAGAGTCACCAGCCTTTCTCCTTGGACATCTCGTTTGTCGGTGAGCTTGGAGATCTGCTCCCCTTTGCGGACGAGTGTTCCGGCACCACTGTGGGTGAACAGCTCCCTGGCCAGGGCCGCCGGTGATGTGATGGAGACCGAGGTCGTGAGGGGAGCGTCATCGAGGAGACGTTTGATCTCGTTCAGCTTGAGTCGCATCCCGGAATGAACCCAGTCCTCGGACATCAGCTGGTCGAAGTCGGTGGCGAGGTTGATCGAGTCGATGACGTTGCCGTCGACATCGAGTAAACCGCCGGAGTCGACGAGGAAGATGATCTTCATCGGCCGCGTCTCATGCACGAGTATGCGGGTGGCGGCGTCGGCGTTGATGTTCACCAGTTGGCCACCAGGTGCCACCCCGAGACAGGTGAGGATCGGGATTGCGCCCGATTTGATGATCGACCGCAGGAGATCGAGATGGACCGAGGTCGGCTCCCCAACGAGGCGGTAGCGATCGGAGTCCACGAATTCTGCGTCGAAGACACCCTGAGTGAGCCCGTGAGCGTCGACCCCCTGGGCACGGATCGCCTCGACCAGGCGGATGTTCTGCTCGGTGAACACCTGCCGGGCGGCGTCGAGCACCTCGGGGGTGGTGACCCGGAGCCCGTCGACCTTCTCGGATGTGACGCCGTCGCGCTCCAGTCTGTCGTCGAGTTGGGGACCCCCACCGTGGATGACGATCGGAGTGAGGCCAACCGTGTGCAGCAGCGCCAGTGATGCAGCGGTCTCCTCGAGACGGTCGCGGAGGATCGCCCCACCGATCTTGATCACCGCGAAGCGGGTCTGATCGAGCTCGGAGAATCGCTGCAGATAGATGTGGATCTCCTTGCCGTCGCTGACATTCGACAGCAGCTGGACGATGGTTTGGCGGGTGTCTCGCATGGGTGCCACGTTCAAAGATCCGATATCAGGCGTTTCATGATCGCCTTCTGGACGTGGAGTCTGTTCTCCGCCTCGTCGTATGCGATGCAACTGGGACTGTCGAAGACCCCGTCGGTCATGATCACATTGCGACGCATGGGGAGGCAGTGGCTGACCAGGGCCCCGTCGGTCTTCGCCATCTTGTCCTCGTCGACGATGAAATGCCTGTACTGATCCCGGATCGGCTTTTCCTCATCCCACCTCCCGAAGTAGGGGAGCGCTCCCCAGCTCTTCGCGTAGACGATGTCGGCCCCTCGGTAGGCCTCGTCGATGTCGTGGGTGATCTCGAAAGCCCGATCATGGGCCGATGTGTCCGCTTCTGCGATGTCGAGGTAGCGCTGATCGAGGATGTATTCATCGCTGGGACAGAGCAGAGTCACGTCCATCCCGAACTTGGCGGCCATGACGAGAGCTGAGTTGGCGACGGCAGTGTTCAGCGGCTTGGGGTGATAACTCCACGTGAGGAGGAAGCGCTTTCCATCGAGGTCATCGAGATGTTCCTGGAGAGTCATGGCCAGAGCCATCTCCTGGCAGGGGTGGGTGATGGTCTCCATGTTGATCACCGGCACCTCGGAGTGGTCGGCGAGTGCGTTGAGGATGAGGTCCTTGCGGTCCTCTTCCCATTTCTCGAACTTGGGAAAGGCCCTCACCGCGATGAGGTCGCAGTACCGGGAGAGCACCTTGGCTGCTTCCTTCACATGCTCCTCAGCCTCGCCCATCATGACCGCCCCTTTCTCGAACTCGAGCGGCCACATGCCGCCGGAGGGGGTGAGGACGACGGCGTGTCCGCCCATCTGATAGGCCCCCACGTCGAACGAGGTCCTGGTCCGAAGGGAGTTGTTGAGGAAGAGGAGGGCGATGGTCTTTCCGGCCAGGTCGTCGCTCAGCGGCGACTCTTTGAAAGAGCGCGCTTGGTCGAGCATGACCTGCAGTTCGGGGCGTGACCAGTCATAGGTGTTGAGGAAGTGTCTGATCGGTTCAAGTGTCGTGCGGGGAGGGCGGAAAGGTCAAGTCTGGATGAGGTACCTTCTGAGGGCTACTCTCTCACGGCAAGGTGGGATCCGATATTGAATGCGCCAACTGCGCCACGGTGGCTCAGCCGGGCCAACGTTTCTGCGGGCATTGCGGCACCTCGCTCGCTCGAGATTGCCCGAACTGTGGTACAGAGAACCCGCCCGACCATCGCTTCTGCGGCTCGTGCGGGACGCCCCTCCTGGAACCGGGACAGACAGCCGAGCAGGTGACCGCGGTCGAGCGGCGGGTCGTGTCCGTCCTCTTCGTCGATCTCGTCGGGTTCACGACACTCTCCGAAGGTCGTGACTCGGAGGACGTGCGGAATCTGATCACCGACTACTTCGACGTCGCCAAGGACGTCGTCGACCATTTCGGCGGCACGGTCGACAAGTTCATCGGTGACGCCGTGATGGCATGGTGGGGGGCGGAGACCTCCAACGAAGACGACGCCGAGCGGGCGGTCCGCAGCGGACTCGAGATAGTGGATCGGGTCGCTCAGCTCGGGGAGACTCATCTGATCCCGGACCTCGCGGCACGAGCCGGGGTGATGACCGGCCAGGCTGCGGTAGGCCCGGGCGGAAATGAGAAAGGCCTCCTGCTCGGAGACATGGTCAACGCCACCTCACGGCTGCAATCGATAGCCGAACCGGGGACGGTCTACGTCGGCGACACAACGGCAACCCTCGTCCGCACGGCCATAGAGGTCAGCCCGGTGGGGACGCACAAGGTGAAGGGCAGGGAGGAGCCGATCGTGGCGCACCGTGCCACCCGCGTGCTCGCGGAACGGGGTGGGGCCGGAAAGGCCGACGTACTCGAGCCTCCTTTCGTGGGCCGGGACTCCGAGCTGCGTCTGCTGAAAGACTCGCTGCATGCAACGGGCCGGGAGCGGCGGTCGCGACTCGTGTCCTTGGTCGGCCAGGGCGGCATCGGCAAGAGCCGTCTCGTATGGGAGTTCCTCAAATACGTCGACGGTATCGCCGAAGTGGTCTACTGGCATCAAGGTCGCTCGCCATCGTTCGGGAACGGGTTGTCCCTGTGGGCTCTGGGGGAGATGATCCGCCAACGGGCAGGAGTCACCGAGCTCGACGATGACGAGACTACCGCCGCCCGGCTGGACGAGATGGTCGCCGAGTTCATCGACGACCCCGACCAGGAGACATGGGTGCGGGAGCGTCTGGCGACGCTGCTGGGTCTAGGAGACTCGATCGGCAGCGAGCGCACCGAGCTCTTTGCCGCGGCCAGGTCACTCTTCGAAGCTATCTCAGAGCGTGGAACTGCAGTTCTCGTCTTCGAGGACCTCCAGTGGGCAGACCCCGGGCTCCTCGAGTTCATCGAGGAACTCCCCGACTGGTCGCAGAACCACCCGATACTGATCGTCACGGTGACCCGGCCCGATCTCCTCGACAATCGACCGGATTGGGGATCCGGGCGTCGGGGATTCGCGTCCATCTATCTCCCACCCCTCACCGACGACGAGATGGGTGAGTTGGTGCGGGGCGCGGTGCCCGGCATCCCGGACCAGGCCGTGAATGCGATCACCGTCTCTGCCGGAGGGGTGCCGCTCTTCGCCGTCGAGACCCTGAGAATGCTTCTGGGCGACGGTCGATTGGTCATGCGCGACGAGGGGCCCACCGTCGAGGGTGACCTGGCCGTCCTCGAGATCCCATCGACGGTGCAGGCGGTGATCGCGGCGCGACTCGACCGTCTCCCACCCGATGAGCGGGAGCTGGCTCGTGACGCGGCTGTACTCGGTCAGTCATTCAGCCTCGACGCCCTCGCCGCATTGCGTGAGGAGGAGCCCGACAAGGTCGAGCGTCGTCTCGCCGGATTGGTTCGCCATGAGATCCTGGCGATGGTGCGAGACACACGTTCACCAGAGCGGGGTCAGTACCACTGGGTGCAGAGCCTGCTGCGCGAGGTCGCCTATGCACGGGTCTCGAAGGGCGACAGGCACGATATCCACCTTCACGCCGCTCGGTACTTCCGTGATCTGGAGGATCCCGAGCTGGCACCCGTGGCAGCCTCACATTACGTCTCGGCACGGGAGACCGCCCCCGGTGACGCGGAGGACCTGGATGCCGAGTTGGGCGAAGCGCTCGACGCCGCCCTCGAGAGGGCGCTACTTCTCCACGCTCACGAGCAGGTGATCTCGCTGTCCGAGATGGCTCTCGACGTGGTCTCCTCCGAACGGGCCGCGGAGATCCACGCGACGGCGGCACGTGCCGCGACCAGGATCTCGGACGAGGCTGAGGCCGGGCGTCACGTCGCGAGTCTCATGGCTCTGGCGAGAGCATCAGAGGACCCGGCCTTGGTCCATCTGGCGATGGCCGTGACCGGAGGCGTCTACAACGGGTTTCGCCAAGCGGAGAAGGTCGTGGACATTGTCACCCCACATGTCGATGCACACCCCAAGCTGGACTCCGATCCGAATCTGACCCGGGCCGCGGCCCAGCTGGCGCGTGCCCTGCTATTGACCGGGGACGACAGCGATGAGGCCATAGCTCTCGCCGACAAGACGCTCGGTGCCGCGGAAAAGCACGGGCTGCTCGAAGACGTGGCGAGCACGATGACGACCCTCGGAACCGTGCTCTCCAGTGTGCGGCCGCACCAGGGTGTAGCCCTCATCAAGGGAGCCATCGAGATATGCGAGGAGCACGGGTTCATGGATGAGAAGCTGCGCGGCCTCATCAATCTCGGATACGCGTCTCCTGACCTGGAGACCACCATCGATGCCACCAGACGCTGCTACGAGGAGTCTCGAAGGATCGGCGATCGCAACCACGCCACCTACGTCGCCGGCAACCTCCAGGGCGCCTACCGATATGTCCTTCGGCTCGAGGATGCAGCGGCCATCCTCGACGAGACCTTTATCGCGACGGAGACGGATCGTATGGCGTGGATGGCCGCGCGCGCTGGTCTCCTGGAATCGATGGGGGAGGACGAGGAAGCTCATGCGCTGCTCGCCGAAGCCGAGTCACTGTTCGATACTGTGTCCGATGCGCAGGCGCGACTCGAGGTGGAGCGCAACAGGGCCTACTTGGCACTCAATCACGGGGAGCCCCGCCTTTGCTTCGAGATCCACAAGCGACACTTCGAAGAGACGCCTTTTGCTCCTAGCGTGGCGCTATCAGGGATGACCGACGGCGCCGTCTTCACCGGCGACCCGGCTGTGATCTCTGAGGCGCTGGAGAACATCGAGTCCCAACCGAAGAACCCAATCAACGATGCCCTACGAAACAGGGCCATGGCCGCGCTGGCGATCGTAGAGGGCTCGGTTCCGGAGGCCGTCGAACTGCTCGACCGCACCATCGCGAGCGCTACCGACGCAGGTACGAAAGCCGACGAGCTGTTCACAGCGGCCGTCGGTGCGGCCCTGTTGCCCGACGGGCCGGATCGGTCGAGGTTCGCCGATCACGCTCGAAGCCTGGCCGATGCGGCAGGCGGGCGCGGGTTGTCCGCGTGGATCGATCGGTTGGAGTCCGCCTGACCGCGACTCTCGGTGACGTCTGTCATGTGCGGTCGGGTACGCGATCCAGGCATTAACGCGACGTGTGTAGTGATGGGTTTCGTTTGAGAATGTTGGGATAGGGGTCTTGACACTTGGTGGGTGCCCGGGTGTAGGTTTCGAACATATGTTCGACCATCCGGATTGTGGGGTAGGGCTCTGGCCGGGGGAGGGACCTGAGGATTTGGAGGCTGAGGACCGGCTGGCTTATCAGCTGACCCGCCGGGAACTGGCCGATGGCTGGGTGGATTCGGATCGGGATGTTCTCCCGTCTGGTTTGGAGGAGATGGTCCCGACCCGTTCCTGGCCGTGGCGGTCTCGGCGGCTGATGTCTCCCGGTTGAATGGTCATGACCTGGTCCGTCTGCTGCGGGCTCAGGATCGGCTTGCTTCTCGTTTCGAGGCGGGCAAATACTCGGTGATGGCCGAGATTACCCATGCGCCGCCTTCGGACCCTGATTCGGGTGTGCAGCGTTCTTGTGAGGAGTTGGAGTATGCCGCGGTGGAGATTGCGGCCGCCTTGCGGTTGACCCGCCGGTCCTCTCAGATTCAGCTCTCCAGGGCGGTGTCGCTGACCGGAAGTCTGTGCCGTGTGTTCGAGGCTTTCGCTGCTGGGAGGGTCGACCTACCCAAAGTCCGGGTATTCGAGGAGACCCTCGGTCATCTGCCCGACGACACTGTCGACGTCGTGTTGGACCGGATGTTGGATGAGGCTTCCGATTTGACACCGGCCAGCTACGCGCCCGGCTCTCCAAACTCGTGTTGGAGACAGACCCCGACGGGTCGAAGTCTTCGTTCGAAGCAGGCTTGGAGGAACGTAGCGTGGCGGTGTCTTCGAATCCGGATCACACCGCCAACTTCGGTGTCTACTCGGGACGTCCCGAAGATGTCACTGCGGCTCGTCGCCATGTCGAGAAACTGGCCCGACACATCAAAGCTGTCGACGACGGTGGCCGGAGCTTGGATCAGATCAGAGCCCCCGATGTGGCTTTGGACCTGTTACAAGGCAAATGCGGCCACTACCGGCACCTCACAACCACCGGTGGTGGCCGTGTCAATATCACCGTCTCTGCAGAGACCCTGGCCGGATTGTCTGACGCTCCGGGTGTGTTGGAAGGGTACGGGCCGGTGTTTGCTGAGATCGCCCGCAAAACCGTCTATGAGAACATCGACGGGGAATGGGTGTTCACCGTCACCGACAACGGCCGACCCGTAGCCACCGGAACTCTGAACCGTAGGCCCACCCTCTCCCAACGACGCCAGATACAGGCCGCATATGCCACATGTGTCATCGTGGGCTGCCGCCAACCCGTCTACGACTGTGACCTCGACCACCGCCGCCCCCACTCTCGAGGCGGTGCCACTCACAACGACAACCTCGGACCACTCTGCCGGCACCATCACATGGTCAAACACCACACCCGATGGCAGATGAAACGACTCCCCAACGGCCACCACCAGTGGACCAGCCCCCTCAGCCACATATATATCACCGAGCGAGGCCCACCCGACTGACCGAGCCTGGTTCACACCGAAACCACCCGGTTGCCCATCACCAACACGCCTTCGTCGGTCAACAACTCGATTTGTCGCTGCGGATCGGGCGTTCGGATTCGACCACCCGCTCCAACTACCCGCCACCAAGGGAGCCCTTCGCTGGTACGCAGGACAGTTCCCACGGCCCGCGCGGCCCCTGGATAGCCGGCTTCGGCGGCCACCTCCCCGTAGGTCACCACATCTCCCGGCTCGAGAGATAAGATGACCGAGATCACCGCACCCTCGAACTCGGTCACAGAGTTCCGAAGAGACGGTCGCCCATATCGCCGAGACCAGGGGCGATGTAAAAGTTCGGATTGAGCTCACGATCGAGGGTGGCAGCCACGATCCGGACATCGGGATGGGTCTCCTCAATCGCCTTGACGCCTTCGGGAGCGGCGACAACACACACCGCGACGATGTCTTTCGCCCCATTCTCCTTTGCCTTGTCGATGGCCCATGACAGCGACCCACCGGTCGCCAGCATCGGCTCGAGAATCAAAACGCGGGCGGAGTCCAGCGTCGGGAACTTGCTGTAGTACTCCATTGGTTCCGCCGTCTCCTCGTTGCGCTGCACTCCGGCAAAGCCAATGGCGGCGTCGGGAACGAGAGTCAGCACCGAGTGCAGCAGACCCAGCCCGGCGCGGAGGACGGCGACGGCGACGACTGGCCGCCGCAGCCGGGTGCCAACCGTCTTCTCCAGGGGGGTCTCGATTTCGATCTCTTCTGTCGACATATCGGATAGCGCCTCAGCCACCAAGAGATAGCCGAGTCGCTCCGCGATCTGGCGAAATTCGGGAGGGGCAGTCTCCTTGTCACGAAGGACGGTCAGCAGGTCAGCTGCAAGCGGATGTTCCAGGATCGTCATGGCCATGGATTGGAGAATACGGTGCACCCGACGAGGTGGCCCGAATTCCTCTGAGCGGCTAACCGGTGTTGCGCATGCCGGCAGCGATCCCGTTGACCGTGAGCAGCAGCGCCCTGTCCAGTTCCGGTGACTCCTCGCCGGCGCGATTTCGGGCGAGGAGCGACACCTGCAGGTAATTGATGGGGTCGAGATAGATGTCTCTCACCGAAAGGGTCCGCTGCAGCAGGGCCGAGTCCTCGAGGAGCTCGGAGGTCCCCTTGAGTGCAAGCACCTCTTCGATGGTGATCTCATACTCCTCGCGGATGACATCGAGCACATATCGGTGCTCCGGGTCGACCAGCTCCTTGACATACGACCCAGAGATCTCGAGGTCCGTCTTGAAGAGAGTCATCTCGACGTTGGAGATGAAGGTGGCCATGAAGCTCCACTCCTCGGCCATCTGGAGTATCAAGTCTTCGTATCCAGCGGCACGAGCCTGACGCAACCCGGAACCGACGCCGAACCACCCGGGAACGATCTGGCGGGTCTGTGTCCACCCGAACACCCATGGGATGGCGCGCAAGTCGTCGATCCCACCCACGCCGCCGGGACGACGGGAGGGTCGGCTCCCGATGTTCATCTTGCCCAGCTCCTCGACGGGCGTCGACGACAGGAAATAGGGGACGAGACCAGGATCGCTCGCCAGCTCGCGATAGGAGTCGTACGCCTCAGAGGCGAAGCAATCCATGGCTTCCGTCCACGAGTCGAGGGTCTCCTTGGAGCGACGGGACTGACGGTGAAGCAGCGAGCTCTCCAACACCGAGGCGACCATCAGCTCCAGATTCCGGGCAGCAATCTCGGGGTTCCCATACTTCTCGGAGATGACTTCACCCTGTTCGGTGACCTTGATGGTGCCGTCGACGGTGCCGAAGGGCTGGGCCAGGATGGCGGCGTGCGTGGGGCCGCCGCCTCTCCCGATGGTTCCACCCCGACCGTGGAACAAACTCAGACGAACCCCGTGTTGTTCGGCAATGTTGCGCATGACCCGCTGTGCCTTGTAGATCTCCCACTGCGAGGCGGTGATCCCCCCAACTTTGTTCGAATCGGAGTACCCCAGCATGACCTCCTGGTGGTTGCCGCGCAGGGAAACGATCTTGCGGTAGTTGGGATCACCGAGCAGCCCATCGAGCAACTCGCCGGAGCCCCGGAGGTCTTGGATCGTCTCCACGAGCGGGACGAAGCCGATGGTGGCGATATCCTGGTTGAGGTCCACGAGACCCGCCTCGCGGGCGAGCACGGCCGCCTCCAACACATGAGAAGGTGACTCTGTCATGGAGATGATGTAGCTCTCGATCACCTGCTGGCCGTATCGTCGCTGTGCCTCCCGGATCGAGTGGAAGGTCGCCAGCGTCTCGGAGCCGTCGTCACTGAGCGAAGTCGTCGGGCCCGACAGAGGACGGGTCCCGGAGAGCTCTGCCGACAGGATCTTCAGCTTCTCGTCGTCGCGCAACGTTCCAAAGTCGATCCCAATCCTGTCGAACAACTCCGTCGTTGCGGAGGTGAGTCGTGCCGAGTGCTGGCGGATGTCGAGGATGGCGATTTGAAAGCCGAGCAATGTCACCGCCCTGCGCACCCTGGCGACGGCGCCACTGGCGATGAGCTGTCCTCGGGACTCCCTGAGCGAGTCGGCGATGAGGTCCAGCTCGTCGACGAGCTGACTCGGATGGCTGTAATCGAGGCCGGGGGAGTGGGCGGCGCCGGTCTTGATCCGCATTCTCGCATTGATCAGCCGGGCGTGGATGTAGGAGCATTTGAGACGGTAGGGGGCACCTCCCGTTCGACCCCGCTCTCTCTGCCATACGTCCGGCAGCAGCTGTCGGTCGTCCTCGAGTGACGCCATCAGCTCCTCGCTGGGATCTGTCAGCTCGCTCGACATCGACAGCTCCTCACTCAGCTCCTCGATCCAATCGATGAGGAGGGTCAGGCCACGGTCGTGCTGAAGGGCGAGCGCTTCGAGGGTCGTGTCCGCCGTGACTCCCGGATTCCCGTCCCGATCGCCACCGACCCAAGTCCCGAACCGGAGCGGTGCGGTGTCAGTCCCTGGGGAGAGACGCTGCAGCTGGGCCTCGATGATCTCGGTCAGCCGCGGTAACACGTTTTCGGCCAGGGCGACGAGGTAGTACAGAGCCGAACGTGCCTCGTCGACGACGGTCGGCCGTTCTGTCCTCAACTCGTCGGTCTGCCAGATCTGGTCGATCAGCTCCGAGGAGCGACGGTCGATCAGTTCGATCTGATCCTGATTGGCTGTCTGAAGACGCCGGTTTATGAGATCCGCCACCTCGCCACGTTTCGTCAGAATGCTGCGCCGGGCCGCCTCCGTGGGATGGGCGGTGAAGACCGGCCGCACCTCGAATCGGCAGACGATGTCATCGAGGAGCTCCTGGTTGAGATGGGCGTCGAGGATCCGGTCGACGGTCTGGCGGAGATAGCGATCGTCACTGGCCATCTCCTCGATCCGGTGGACCTGTTCGGCGACATTGGCCAGATAGAAGTAGGTGGTGAACGCTCTGACCAAAGGGATCACCGCTGCCGTGTCGAGTTTTGCCAACAGACGGTTGAGGTCTTCTGCCGCTTCGGCACTGCCGCCCCGTCGAGCCGACTTTCCCAGCGATCTGACCTCCTCCACGAGGTCGAGCAGGTCTTTTCCATGCTGGCGCACCAACGCCTCGCCGAGCTGATTGCCGAGACGTCTGATGTCGGTGCGAAGGGCGTCGTCCCTGCCTGTCACCGGGCAAGGCTAGGTCAACCGCACGCCTCCTCCGCCGTAGTGACCCCGAGCTCGGCCGCATCATCACGGTTCTCCACCGTCCTGCGCACGGCTTCCCGTATTCGCTCGATGTCGGGGATGGCGGCCCCGTCTGCCGTTCGTCCCACTTTCCACTTGTGATCGAATCCGATGACCCGTATGTCTCCGCTCGAGATGCGAGGGGAGAGTCGGACTAGCTCGGGGATCAGATCGACGGGAAAATCAGTGGTCACGTGGGTCTCGATCACATCGAGCAGGTCGCCGAGGCGGGAGAGCAGGCCGAGGGGATCGGCGTCACGGGTCATCGCAGCGAGGAGGCAGCGTTGTCGTCCCATGCGCACATAGTCCGTCGAGTCGTGCCTGACCCGTGCATATGCGAGAGCGTGGGCACCATCGAGGAACTGCTCGCCCGCCTCGATCCGCACCATCTCGTAGCCGCCCGTGGCCGGGTCGTAGAGCGGGCCGTCGACTGCCCTTGGCACAACTAAGTGCACTCCTCCGAAGGCGTCAACCAACTCGGCGAACCCTGTCAGGTCGACAAGCATGTAGTAGTCGAACTCGAGCCCCGTTATGTTCTCGAGAACCTCGACGGCCGCGGAGGCTCCGGGATCAGGCCCGTCGAATCTTTCAGGATGATTCTGTCCCCATCCGTAGACGGCATTGAGGATCTCCACCGGCACTTCCGTCCCGTCCTTGAGGGTGACTCCTCCGAAGTTGCGGGGGATCCCGATGAGGGCGGCGTCTCCGCTCACCGGGTCGATGGAGACCACGATCATCGTGTCGGTTCGCAACCCGCTCCGACGGGGACCGGCGTCACCCCCGAGCAAGAGGATGTTGAGCCGCTCCTCGCCGAATGGTCGCCAGAGTGGGACCTTCTTCAGGTTGATGTCATCGATACCGTATTCGCCCGGGGCGGTGACCACCGGGGTCAACTCCAGCCGTGTCGACGTGGTGTTCGGCATTGTCGTCGTGGTCGTCGGAGGGACTGTGCTGGCACTTGGCGGCGCGGCAACCGGGGCGGCGGTGGGGAACACTTTCATCATCGAGTCGCGGGTCTCCAGGCCGACCCAGGCAATGGCCGCATGAGGGATGGCCACGAAGAAACCGAGCAGCACCACCCCGAACAATCGCCGGCCACCACCGACCACCCAGGCGTGACCGGTCGAGAAGAGACGGATTGCGGCAAAGGCGAGGTTGGCCAGGACAACGCCAAGCAGGACATCAGGGTTGGCCAGCCAGGCAGCCAACTCGATCGGCTCGACGAACAGGAAAACCGTGAGTGCGGCGATGGCGATGAGGCCGGTGATGAAGACGAGGATCTTGCCGATCACGGTCCTATTGGTGGCGAGTTGACCCCAGCCGGGGACGACGGTTGAACGCATCGCCGCCCCGAAGGAAGAGGTTCTCCGCTTGGACACAACATCCAAACGACTGGGAACACGCGATGGGTTCCAGAGACTAAGGAAAGGAGCCGGAGAAACTCCGGCTCCTTTCCTCGCCCTCCGATTGCTACCTCAGGTCAGCTCCCGAATACCGGGACCCCTTCAGGGCACATCGCCACCGCAGGGTTGTAGTCGGAGAACATTCCAGATGGGTTCGGACGCCAAATCCAGACATGGAGGATCCAGAACGGCAGCACCCCATGGGGATGGAGCTGATGCCCGAGAAGCTCGGGTGGGTTTTCGGAATCAACCAACGCTTCTGGGACCAGGTATTCAAGACCTACCAGATTGAGCTTTCCGTCTTCCCGCATCTCGTATACGAGAGCCTCGGGCTCCGCAGCATCCACCGTGCCATCGAGGAGCGCGCCGTTTAGATAGTGGAGTCCCATGCCACCTTGGCCAGGCTTCTCAAAGCAGCCCAGAAGATCCAGAGTGCTTCCATATCCGGCGGCCTCTGCGTGGCCCACCTTGTGGAACCTCGCCGTTCCCTGCCTTGTCTCTGCCAGCTCGGACTGTCCCTGTCCCAAAGCCGGAGAGGCCGTGAATGCGACGGTCGCCGCCAACGCCAGAGCCGCCAACCGTCTCATGCGCCCGCCCCCACATAGAAGTACGGATCGAGGATCGAGATCTCCGAAATCCGGTTCACCGGGAGATCACTCAACCCCGCAGCCCTACGGATCGCCTCCGGAGACGGACCGTCATAGACGCAGAAGGTCTTGGTGTGGTCCTCGGTGACGAACGACTGCACCCAGGTGACCCGTTCGGTCAGGTTGTTCTCGACCACGCCAAGCATGGCCTTCTGACCCTCGGGTGTCGTCGGGATCTCCAGACCCTTGGAGAACTCACGTTCCACCATGTATCTGGGCATCTCATCTCTCCTTTCCCACCGGTATCTCCGGCTACCGGGAACGTATGGAGAGATAACCGCACCCGCATCGGAGCGCACCCCTATCTCGGCGCAAAATCGCCCCTATCGCTCGACCGCGCCTACCTCCAGGGCAGCATTGACCGCCTTCGTCCGGGAGTCGACACCGAGTTTCGAGTAGATGGCTGATACGTGATGCTCCACGGTCTTCTTCGACACATAGAGCTCCTTGGCGATTTGGGTGTTGTCGAGGCCGCCGACGATGAGACGGAGGACCTCTAGCTGTCTGTTGGTCAGTCCCCCTGGATTGGCGAGAGTCTCCTTGGTCGGGCCGCGCGGAACGGCGTCCACCCCAAGGTCCCGCAACACCTTCCTCAATCGGTCACCCATGGGACGTGCACCAAGTGAGTCGAAGATCGCCAGGGCCTCCAGCTTCGCGTTCTCGGGCCCATCGGCCAGCGCCAGAGCTGTCTCGTAGGGGCATCCGATCTCACTCCAGCTGTCTGCGGCGCCCTTCCAGTCGCCAGCCATTTGGAGAGCGAAGGGCTCGGCGGCTCCGTCGGGTGGAGTTTCGATGGCGCCGGACCTCCACAACCAAAAGCCGATCTCTCCGCGCGCCCATTCGCTATCTGTATCGAGGGCCCGTTGGTAGGCCGGCGCCAGCTCATCTGATCCGGCTTCGGGATTGCCCACCAACCAGTGGTACTCCGCACGTCCGCAGATGGCGTTCCAGCCGTGTTGGAGCTCGTGATCTCTGGCGAGCTCCGTCATCTCCTCGAGTAATGGGAGGCCTCCCGGATCGCCTCGTCTCACCCGTACCCGGCCCAAGGCACTCATCGCGGTTATGTAGGCGATGCCCTCTCTCTGCAGGGTGGTCCGGTCCACGAGCTCGGCATAGCCGACGGCGTCGTCCCAGCGACCCTGCTCGAACGCGATCCGGGCCAGCCAGGAACGGTTGTAGGCCACGCTGTAGTCGGCGTCGGTGGCCAGCCCCTGCTCCACACCGCGTTCTAGGGCCGGGATGGCGGCCTCATACCGTCTCGCCTCTCCACCTCCCGACCCCAGCATCCCGAGCCCGATCGCCAGAAAATTGGGGTTGTCCAGCGTCTTCGCTCTCTCCACCGACTCGTGGAGGAGGCGAATGCCCTGATCGGCGTCGCCGAGCACGACGTGGATGCAACCCGTCATCATCAGAACAAGCCAGTCCACATCGTCGCTGTCGATTTCGTCCGCAATCTGTCGTGCCTCTTCGATGTGCGTGAATGCGAGCTGGCCATGGCGGGCCAGCATGTGGTGGTGGGCGATCCTGTAAAGGGCCGTACCCAGTGCCTCACTCGGACCACGGGGGCGCAATTCGTTGATGGCCTCGTCCATCGCCTGCCATCCCTCGTCGAATCTCCTGAGGTTCCACAGAGCCCCCTGTAGCTGGCCGAGGGCATCGGCCAGCGACTCGACCTGTCCGGATCGCCGGTAGTGATCGACGGCGCGACGCAACTCGGTCTCTGCTGCGCCGGGCTCGTCGAGGATGCGGAGCTCCGCCCCCAGCTTGACCCGAAGCTCAGCCGCCCGATCCGAGCCCAGTTCGTCCGCATGATCGAGCGCGGCCCGGTAGAAGGCGACGGCCTCCCGGCGCGATCCACGTCGAACGGCTTCGTCGCCGGCCTGTGGCGCATACTCCACGATCAGATCAGACCTGCCGGCTTGAACTGCATGGTGGGCGAGACGGGCAAGATCCGGGTTCTGCTCTTCTTCGAGGATTGCGAGCATTCGCATGTGCAAACTGAGCCTGCGTGCGGGGGGGAGAGACTCCTCGACTGCTGACCGAGCCAGCTCATGTCGAAATCGAAGACCGTGTCCATCGCTGATCAGGACTCCTGCAGCGAGGGCAGCATCGATGTCTTCGAGCGAGCCGCCCACGATGACCGCGGCATGCTCGATCGCCAGGGAGCGAGGAGCCACCGAAACTCCTTCCACCACGCGGCGCGGCCTCTCGTCGAGTTGGGCGACACGGGAGAGAACGGCTTCCTGGACGGTGTGGGGCAGGCCTTCGCCGCTGGCCAGGATCTCGGTAACGAAGAAGGCGTTCCCGTCGGTCAACCGCAGCAGCTCGCGTGGGTCGAAGGCGTGGTCGGAGGCGAGTGTGGTCACGGCAGCGAGAGACAATGGGGGTACGACGACACGTTGCGTCGACTCGAGAGGGATGAGCTGTCCGAGCACCGGTCGCATGGGATGATCGGGCCCTACTTCGTCATCGCGGTAGGTGCACAGCATGACCGCTTTGCTGTCGTCGATTCGACGCCCGATGAATCGGAGGAAGTCAAGCGTTCCCTCATCAGCCCAGTGGATGTCCTCGACAACGAGGAGTATTGGTCGGATCGTGTTTCTCAGACGGTCGAGAACCTCGCCGAAGATCTCGATCGCTGGCTTGTCCTCCTCGGCTAATCCGGACAGACCCGAGTTGGGGTCGGCGGCGAAGTCACGCAGCGGGCTCAGGGGACGTGGTGTGGACAACGGATCGCACGCTCCCTGTATGACCAGAGTCTCTTCATCGAGCGTCTCGACGAACGCCCGGACCAAAGACGTCTTTCCCGCACCCGCCTCACCGGCAATCAGGACGAGTGATCCCTTCCCCTCTCTGGCGTCCCGGAGTCTCTCGCCGAGTGACTCCAGGAGGCCCTCTCTCTCCAAGAGCATCACACCAGGCTACCGGCGCCGATTTTCCTCGTTTATCGTTGCTTCCGTGCGATTCGACCAAGTCAAGATCCTGGCCGGCGATCTCGGAGCCCTTGCGCCCTTCTATGGGGAGGCCCTCGACTGTGTGACAGTGGTTCCGATCCAGACAACCGATCATGTGGCGGCACGTGGGGTGGGTGTCCCCGATGCCGAGGTGACCCTGACAGTCCTGCGTCTCCCCGGGCGTGGAGACCACGGGCCAGTCCTCGAGCTATACGAGGTCGATGGACAGGTTCCGGCAGACTGGAGCTATCGGCCCGGGCAGAGTCAGCTTGCTTTTGAAGTCGAAGACCTGGAAACATCGATCGGCAGGGTGATGGCCTCCGGCGGGAGCAGCCTCGGAGATGTGGTCGAGTGGCAGGCGCCATCCGGGGCCGTCGCCAGATTCGTCTATATGCGGGATCCGGAGGGCAACGTCATCGATCTCTGGAGCCGGGTCGAGTAGGCCGGCTCAGTCGTCCCCGCGTTGTTTGTGGACACGCCCCTCGGTGCCCCTGAGGGACAACCCGGTGCCCGCTCCATATCTGACCAGAGTCATTTCGGCAAGGATGGAGACGGCGACTTCCTGTGGTGTCTCGGCTCCGATGTCCAACCCGATGGGGGAGTGGATCCGCTTCAGATCCTCGTCGCCAAAACCGAGCGCCTTGAGACGATCGACTCGCTGGCCGTGGGTGCGCCGAGATCCCATCGCCCCGATGTATCGGGTGTCGGATTTCAGCGCGGCTTCGAGTGGGGGGGTCTCGTGCCGGGGATCGTGGGATAGCACAACCACCCAGGTGCGTCGGTCGAAGCCGATCTGATCGATCAGGTCCTTGGGCCAACCGACGAGAAGCCGATGAGCCGTCGGGAAGCGCTCTTCGGTCACGAACGGCGCTCGTGAGTCGACCACCGTCACCCGATAACCCATTTGCGTGCCAAACGAGGCCAGAGCCTGCCCGATATGGACCGCTCCGAAAACCAAGAGATCGGGCGGGGGAGCGAGGGTTTCGATGAAAGCGGAATGCTTTCCGTATTCCAGCGACCGGTGCTGCTCGTGGGTCATCAGGGTGAGAGCATCCTCTATGACATCGGATGCGATCTCATCGGGAAGGGATCCGGCGATGACATTCCCCAAGTGGTCGATGATGGCTTTTTCGCCGGTCGATGGGCCCTCGACCACGGTCACCACCGAGCCAAACGTCTCGGCGTCGAGGATCTCCTGGATCGCCTGGTTGACTCCCGCTACCAAGGCTCGATGAACACGTCGATGGTCCCTCCACATGACATGCCGACCTCGAAGGCGTCCTCGTCGGCAATTCCGTAGGTGACCTTCTTCGGCTTCCCGGTCTCGATGACCTCTTGGGCGTGGAGGAAGACGTCGTTTTCGACACACCCCCCGCTGACCGAGCCCTCCATGTCCCCGTCTGAGGAGACCAAGAACTTGGATCCTTCGGGTCTGGGCGCGCTGCCGTGAACCCGGATGACGGTGGCGACGGCAACCTTCTTGCCCTCGTCGGCCCATCGATCACGGATCGCCAGCTGATTTCTCATGAGACTGTTGTATCACACCCCAGCGTATTGCGCCGGTGCCTTCACGAACGTTGCCTTACATCCGGGGGCACAGAAGTAATAGGTCTCTCCATCGTGTTCGGTGATCCACCTCGCGGTGGCCACCTCTACATTCATGTTGCACACCGGGTCGATGGCGACGTGTGGCCTCTCGGTGGGGATCGGCCAGCCGCGTAGTTCCCCGACGGCGCGCCGTTGCACCAGGTCGGCCACGATTGAGACCCCAATCTCATCGTGCGCGATGTGACCGAGGTCGATTCCGGCGGGTGCGACGACTCGGGATACCTGGTCATCGTCGACCCCCCTGTCGGTGAGGTAGCCGACGATCGTCTCCGCTCTCTTCCTCGATGCGACAAGCCCGATGTAACCCGCTTCCGTGGCCAATGCCGCCTCCACCGCTGGCTCGTCGTAGTGACCCTGCGTGGCGACGACCAGGGCGGTGGCCGGCGACACCTCGGGTATCTCCAGATCCTCGCCGACCACGTCCACTCTCCAGTCGAGGGTCTCGGCGAGGGTGACCAGAGTGTGTACGGCCGGGGAATCTCCGATGACGACTAGATGAGGCTGAGGAAGCATCGGCTCCAAGAAGACTTCCAGGGCTCCTTCGGATGTGCACGATATCGGAACCGTGGTCACGTCAGGTCGGGACTCGACAGATGCGATGTCTGCCTCTGTGCCGAGGAACAGCAGTCTGGGCTTGCCATCGGTCATTGCATCGAGCGCCTCGCGGATGACCACGGGCTCGGCGCAGGCCCCACCGATCCAGCCGTGGACCGTGCCATCGGGCTCGACCACCGCGGTCGAGCCTCGTTTACCCGAGGACGGGCCGCGTGCCCACACCACGGTGGCCGTGAGGAAGGGCTGGTGCCGGCGGCTCAACTCGGCCGACAGCTCCAGCAGCTCGCGATTCATCCGGACGTGGCTTCCTTCATCGCTGCCCACACCCGGTCGGAGGACACCGGCATGTCGATGTTCTTCACGCCGAGATGCCACAAAGCGTCGATCACCGCGTTCACGAATGCGGCGGGGGAGCCCACCGTGGCCGACTCTCCGACGCCCTTGGCGCCGATGGGGTGGTGCGGCGACGGGGTGACGGTCTCACCCAGCTCGAAGCGTGGCGTCTCCCACGCCGTGGGGATCAGGTAATCGGAGAAGTTGGAGCCGATGCAGTTACCCAGATCGTCGAAGGTGATGTACTGCATCGAGGACATGGCGTAACCCTCGGCGAGGCCTCCGTGGATCTGACCCTCCACGACCATCGGGTTGATGCGGACGCCGCAGTCGTCGACCGCGACCATGCGGCGCACCTTCCACTGACCGGAGCCCGGGTCGACTTCCACGACCACGATGTAGGTACCGAAGGGGTAGGTCATATTCGGCGGGTCGTAGTAGTTGACACCCTCCAGCCCTGCCTCCATGTCGGGTGGCGGGTTGGTGTAGGCGGCGAAGGCCACGTCCTGGATGGTCACCGAGCTGTCGGGGTCGCCGGCGACGGAGAACTTGCCCGGCTCCCATTCGAGATCGTCCTCGGACGCCTCGAGCAGGTGGGCTGCGATCTTCTTCGCCTTGTCCCGCAGCTTGCGCGAGATCATCGCGGTGGCGGCACCGGCCACCGGCGTGCTGCGGGAGGCATATGTCCCCAGGCCGTACGGGGTGTTGTCGGTGTCCCCCTCCACGACTTTCACGTCGGAGGCGGGGATTCCCAGCTCCTCGGCGACGATCTGGGCGAACGTCGTCTCGTGCCCCTGGCCCTGGCTGCGCACTCCCAATTTGAGGATCGCCTTGCCGGTGGGATGGACCCGGAGCTCGGCAGAGTCGAACATCTTCAGACCGAGGATGTCGTAGTCCTCGCCGTGGCCTGCTCCCACGACCTCGGTGAAGCTGGCCATGCCGATACCGACCAGCCTGCCCTCGTGGCGAGCCTCCTCTTTCTCCTTCTGGACCTCGTCGTATCCGACCATGTCCATCGCCAGCCGCATCGCCTTCTCGTAGTCGCCCGAGTCGTAGACGAACCCGGTTGGCGTGGCGTAAGGGAACTGTTCCGGCTTGATGAAGTTCTTGGCCCGGAACTCCGCCGGGTCCATGCCGATCTCGTATGCCGCGTTCTGGACCAGCCGCTCGATCATGTACGAGGCCTCGGTGACACGGAACGAGCACCGGTAGGCGACGCCTCCCGGCGCCTTGTTGGTGTAAGCCCCCCGGGTGCTCACGTAAGCGGCAGGGTAGTCGTAAGACCCGGTGACGATGTGAAACAGCCCGGCCCTGAACTTGGTGGGCTGGGCGTCGGCGAAGAAGGCACCCTGGTCGGAGAGCATGTCGACCTTGAGAGCGAGGATCTTGCCGTCATCGTCCACCGCCAGCTCGCCTTTCATGTAGTAGTCGCGGGCGAACCCGGTGGAAATGAGGTTCTCGGTGCGGGACTCCACCCACTTCACCGGCTTGCCGATCACCAGGGAGGCGGCGGTGGCGACCACGTAGCCAGGGTAGACGGGGACCTTGTTGCCGAAGCCGCCGCCGATGTCGGGAGAGACGATCCGGATGTTCTGTTCGGGGAGACCGGCTACGAGGGCGAACACGGTTCGATGGGCGTGCGGCGCCTGCGATGTCATGTAGAGCGTCGCCTGGCCCGTCGCCGAGTCGACATCGGCCACGATCCCGCAGGTCTCCAATGGCGCTGGATGCGAGCGCGGGTAGAAGGTCTCCAAGGAGACGACCTTGGCCGCCTCGGAGAACGCCGCTTCGACTGCGGCCTTGTCTCCTGATTCCCAGGTGTAGCAGAGATTGGACTCCTGATCCTCCTTGTCGTCCCTGATCAGCGGGGCATCTTCGTCCAGGGCGCGTTGTGGGGTCACGATCGCCTCGAGATCCTCGTACTCGACCTGGACCAGCTCGGCAGCGTCCTCGGCGATGTAGCGGTCGGTTGCGATGACCGCGGCGACCTCCTGGCCCTGGAAGCGAACCTTGTCGGTGGCCAGCACCGCCTGGGTGTCCCCGGAGAGCGTCGGCATCCAGGCCAGGTTGTACTGGGCGAGCAGCTCACCGGTGACGACGGCGAGCACACCTTCGACCGCCTCCGCCTCCGAAGTGTCGATGGAGAGGATCCTGCCGTGGGCGATGGGAGACCGGTGAATGGCCATGTAGAGCATCCCCGGAAGCTCGATGTCGTCGACGTAGTTGCCCCGACCCTCGATGAACCGGGCGTCCTCGACGCGACGTCTGCTGTGGCCAAGACCTCCGATCTCCGGAGTGGTCCGTGGGTGGTGTGCTGTTGTTGTCACGAGCTCGCTCCCTGTCTGGTGGTCTCGGCCGCCGCCTGGATCGACTTGACGATGTTCATGTACCCGGTGCACCGGCAGAGATTGCCTGAGATCGCCCACCGAACGTCGTCCTCGGACGGGTTGGGGTTCTCCTCGATCAGTGCGCTGCCCACCAGCATCATCGCGGGTGTGCAGAAGCCGCATTGAAGACCGTGATGCTCCTTGAAAGCCTCCTGGATCGGGGCGAGCTGTCCGTTCTGCTTGAGCCCTTCGACAGTCGTGATCGACCGGCCGTTGGCCTGGACCGCGAAGTAGGTGCACGACTTCACCGGAGTTCCGTCCACGAGCACGGTGCAAACCCCGCAGCTGGTGGTGTCACAGCCGATGTGGGTGCCCGTGAGCTTCAGTGTCGACCTGAGGAAGTCGACGAGGAGAAGACGCGGCTCTACGTCGGGGCTGTGCTCCGTCCCGTTGACTGTCACCGTGATCTTCATTACCGACCTCCTTGTGCGATCCCCAGTGATTTGGCGAGGGCACGTTGTGTGAAGACGTCTACGACGTGCCGCTTGTATTCGGCGCTGCCTCTGACGTCAGAGGCCGGATCGCACGCCTCGGCAGCTATACGGGCCGCTTCTGAGAACAGTTCTTCGCTTGGGGTCTCCCCGACCAATACATCCTCCGCGGCGCCGACTTTGAGGTTGGACGGAGCGACCGAGGTGAGGGCGAGACCAGCCTTGCTGATTCGATCGTCGTCGCCCAGCTCGAGATGAGCTGCGACACCAACGGTGGCGTAGTCACCGATCTTGCGCTCGAGCTTGTGGTAGTTGCCGCCGCCGCGCTGGTAACGCGGCACCCTGATCTCGATGACCATCTCGGTCGGGTGTAGCGAGGTGGCGAACATGTCGATGAGAAATTGGCTGATCGGAACCACGCGTTCACCACCAGTGGATCGCTCGCCATCGGCTCCTGGGTGGAAGTGAGCCTGGCCTTCTTTGGACCTGACGACCACTTCGGCGTCGAGGGCGAGCATGACCGACGCCCAGTCGCCTTCGGGGTCGTGGTGTGCGACGGATCCGCAGACGGTTCCCAGGTTGCGGACGATCGGGTCCGCCACCCACGGGGCCGCCGAGGCCATCAGGGCGTTCTCGGACTCGATGACTTCGGACCGCACGACGTCGGCGTGGCGGGCCAGCGCTTGCACTCTCACGTGACCGTTCGAAACCTCGATCGAGCTCAGGTCGGGCAATCGGTTGATGTCCATCAGCGTCGATGGCCGGGCGAACCGTAGCTTCATCATCGGGATGAGGCTCTGACCTCCGGCCAGGATCTTCACCTCGTCGCCACGTTCGGCGAGGATCGACAAGGCCTCATCCAGAGATTCCGGCGCCAGATAGTCGAACTTGGCGGGGTACAAGGGGCCCTCCTCGGGTGTCCAATGGCACTAAACCTACTCAGTGTGACTGACCGGTGCCGGCCAAGTTGGCGTCTCTAGCGCTGCAACGAGTCCAGCAACCGAACCACTCCCCGCAGGTCCATGACACTGGCTGCCGGGAGAAGATGATCGATGTGGGGAAGCACCGCCTGCATTCCCCGGGTGGCGGGGCGGTAATCCGACCTGGCTGCCAGCGGGTTCAGCCAGATGACGCGGTGCACTGATCGAGCGAGACGGGCGATCTCCCGGCCGAGCAACTCCGGATCGCCACAATCCCAACCGTCGGAGAGGATGAGGGCGATCGGCCCCCCTCGGGACAAACGGCGGCTCCAGATCCGGTTCCACTCGGCGAACGCCTCGCCGATCTTGGTGCCTCCAGACCAATCGCGCACCGATGCCGACACTCTGGAAAGAGCCGTCTTGGTGTCACGGCGATTGAGGTCGTCAGTGATACGGGTGAGCTCTGTGGAGAACGTGAACACCTCGACATTCTCCAGCCGCCGCTGCGCGGCATGGGCAAACACCAGAAAGAGGTCCGCGTACTTCTCCATGGACCCGGAAATATCGGCGATGATGATCAGCGGTCGTTGCCTCTTGCGCCGCTGCCGGCGGGAGATGGGAATCAGGTCGCCCTCGGGACGGACCGTGCTCCGCATCGTCCGCCGGAGATCGGGGGTGGGGCCCCTGGTTGCCCGGATCCAGCGTCGCGTTCGCACATCGGAGGGCTGCCACATCATCGCCATGACGAGACGGCGGGCCTCGAGGAGCTCTTCCTCGTCGAGCTCGGCGAAGTCGCGGATCGCGATGTTCTCGGTCGCAGACGCTCCGCTTTGCGACCTGGTCTCGGCATCGGGGGTGTCGCCGATGGACTGGAGAACGGGTGTCATGGCCAGAGTCGACGCGTGCTTGGAGGGATCGTCGACTCCCGGCCTGGAGCCGATCTGGCCTTCGAAGAACCGGGTGAACTCTTCGTCGAATGCCTGCCGCTCGTCGGGATCGGTGATAGCCAGGGAGCGAAGGGCCGAATAGACGTGATTGCGTTCTGACGCGTCGACCAGGCTGATGGCTCGAGCCATGTCGCTCACCTGATCGGGTGTGACCGTGAGCCCGCGATTGCGCAATGCCTCGGCAAAGGAGGTGAGATCGCGCAGCGGGCCGCGGGCGATCATCCCACCAGCGCTTCTAACCCGGCCTCTCGCACGGCATCTATGTCGTCTTTGTATTTGAGGACGACTCCCAACGTTCGCTCCGCCATGGCGGGCGTCAGCTCGCCATCGTGGAGCAGCTTCAGGGATTCGGCCCAATCGAGTGTCTCCGCAACACCCGGTGGCTTGAACAGATCCATCCCACGGAGCTTGTGCATAGCCGTCGCGAGACTGGCTGCAAGGTCCTGGGTCACTCCAGGCACCTTGCGAGCCACGATGGCTGCCTCCAACGAAGGGGTCGGATAATCGATCCAGTGATAGATGCATCGCCGTTTCAGGGCGTCGTGGATCTCCCGGGTCCGGTTCGAGGTGAGGATGACGATCGGCGGGTCATCGGCTTTGATCGTGCCGATCTCGGGGATCGATACCTGGAAATCAGAGAGGAGTTCCAGAAGGAACGCCTCGAACTCCTCGTCGGCACGATCCAGCTCGTCGATCAGCAAGACAGGGCGTCGACCGTTACGTGCAGCCTCGATGGCCTGGAGCAACGGCCGTGCGATGAGGAAGTCACGGCTCATGATGTCACGGGCGGTGGCTTTGGCTCCCTCACCCCTCGCCTCCAACAGCCTGATCTCCATCATCTGCAGCGCGTAGTCCCACTCGTAGAGAGCATGGCCGACGTCGAGCCCCTCGTAGCACTGAAGTCGGATCAGTTCCTCGTCGGCGATGGCGGCCAGGACCTTGGCCACTTCTGTCTTGCCCACGCCGGCCTCTCCTTCGAGGAAGAGCGGCCGACCCAGCTGCAGAGCGAGGTGGATGGCCACCGTCAGGTCCTCGCCGGCGAAGTAGTTCTGCTCGTCGAGGGCGGCCCCGAGGTCTTCGATCGTGTTCGGAATCACCTCGAACAGGTTAAGCGCGGACTTCGCCTCACGAAGAGCCGGTGGTCACCCAGATGGATACGGTGTCTACTTGGAGGCTCATGGGCCATAACCTGTATTCCAGATGTTCGACACTCTCACGCAACGATTCGAGTCCGTATTCGCCGGCCTGCGTGGCAAGGGCAAGCTCTCTGACAAGGACATAGACGAGGCCCTCCGTGAGGTGCGGCTCGCCCTGCTCGAGGCCGACGTCAACGTCACAGTGGTCAAGACCTTTCTGGCACGGGTCAGAGAACGCGCTCTAGGGGAGGACGTCTCCAAGTCGATCACCCCTGGCCAGCAGGTCATCAAGATCGTTCACGAAGAGCTGATCAATACGCTCGGCTCGGAAGCGGCCGGGCTCGCCAAGACCTCACCGCCACTCGTCATCCTGATGGTGGGACTCCAGGGATCGGGTAAGACGACCACCGCCGGCAAGCTGGCACAGCTCCTCAAGAAACAAGGCAAGAAACCACTCCTGGTGGCAGCCGACCTGCAACGTCCCGCCGCCATCGATCAGCTGGAGACTCTGGGACGGAGAGTCGACGTCCCGGTTCTCGTCGATCGCAAGGGGAAGGCGCCCAAGCTGGCCAAGGCCGCCCTCAAGGAGGCCGCGAGCACCGGACGTGACGCGATCATCATCGATACCGCCGGTCGTCTCCAGATCGACGACAACCTGATGAAAGAGCTGGCCGCCGTCCGCAAGGCCACGGAACCCGACGAGATCCTCCTCGTCGTCGATGCCATGACCGGTCAGGACGCGGTCAACATTGCCGATGGGTTTCAGAAACAGATCGGCTTGACCGGGGTGGTCCTGTCCAAACTGGATGGTGACGCCAGGGGAGGAGCTGCCATCTCGGTTCGTGAGGTGACCGGGGCACCCGTGAAGTTCGCCGGTGTGGGTGAAGGTCTCGAAGACCTCGAGGCCTTCCATCCCGAGCGCATGGCCAGTCGGATCCTTGGCATGGGTGACGTGTTGACACTCATCGAGAAGGCAGAGACGGCCTTCGACGAGGAGCGGGCGGAGAAGACGGCGCGTCGCATGCAGAAGGGGGAGTTCACCCTGGAGGATTTCCTCGAACAATTCGAGGCGGTGAAGTCGATGGGGCCTCTCCAGGACATACTTGCTATGCTGCCCGGGTCCGGATCGCTCCTACGTCAGGTCGAAGTTGACGATCGCGACCTGAAACGGGTCGAGGCCATCATCCAGTCGATGACACCCGAAGAGCGCCGGGCCCCCAAGATCATCGGTGGTAGTCGCAAACGCCGAATCGCGGCCGGATCGGGCACCTCGCCCCAGGACGTGAATCGGGTCCTCAAGCAATTCGCCGAGACACAAAAGATGATGAAGACGCTGGCAGGAAGCAAGGGCTTGCCGTCACTCGAGGCTCTGACCGGTGGCCGGCGGATGAAGAAATGACACCAGAGGTGAAATAAATGGCAGTCAGATTGAGACTGATGCGGATGGGCAAGACCAAACAGCCCGTATACCGCGTCGTCGTCATGGACCAGCGCGCTCCGCGCGACGGTCGCTACATCGAGCAGATCGGTCGCTACGACGCCCGTCAGGACCCTTCGCTGGTCGAGATCGACAACGAGAAGGCTGCCGATTGGCTGGCGAAGGGTGCCCAACCGTCGGAGACCGTGGAGAAACTCCTCAACATCTCCGGCGCCATGAACACCATGAAGATCAAGGCCGGTGGCATCCACGTGGTTGGCGTTGACAACGACGAGGTGGTGGCGTCTGACGCGTCTGAAACCTCCACCGAGGAGGAGTGACTTTGGCCAAAGGCGAGATCGTTGAGCGCGTCGTCACCTACGTCGTGAAGAGCATCGTGGAGGACGCCGACGCAGTCCAGGTGACACTGGTCGAGCAGGGGCCGGATGACTATGTTGCTGAAGTCCGCACCGCCAAGCCGGACATGGGCCGGGTCATCGGGCGCAGGGGTCGCGTCGCCAAGGCTATTCGCGCCGCAGCCAGTGCCGCCGGCGAGGAAGAGGGGATAAACGCTGGAGTCGAGTTCCTCGACTGATCGCCCGGGTTTCGTGATCGGACGGTTGGGAAAGCCCAGCGGCCTTGGGGGTTTTCTCGGTCTCTACACTGAACCCGAGAACCTGGCATACGTCGAGCCGCGCTCCGTCGTCCTCATCGACGACCGCCCATATACGGTTCGCGCCGTGCGTCAGGGCAAGAAGGGCCCTCAGGTGGCTTTCGAAGGAGTCACGGACCGGCCCGACGCCGAGCGGCTCAGGGGAAAAGACGTATTCGCGGCAGAGCGCCGGCCGCTCGGAGCCAGCGAGTTTTGGCCACAGGACCTGGTGGGTCTCGAGGTGAGGCCGGGCGGTGGTGAAGTGGTGGAGGTCACCCACGGCGTAGCCCAGGATCGATTGACGATACAAAGAGAGGGCATCCGGTTCGAGGTTCCTTTCGTCGAAGAGCTGGTGCCGACCGTCGATCTCGAGGAGGGATTCGTCGAGGTCGTCGAGATAGAGGGCCTCAGCTCACCGTGAGATCGACACTGATCCCGGCGAGACTCCCATCTGCGGTGCTCCGCTGACCGAGGAACACTGATACCTCACCCGCGGGCAGACTCAAATCCAGGCGAAACTCTCCCCAGGTCTCCGAGGTGTCGGGGGCGGTCGTCTCGGTCTCGGTGACGATCGAGCCGGCCTGGGAAACCAGGACGAGGACAGTGTCATCATCAGTTCGCGAATACCCCACCATCTCGATCGGGCTCTCCACCTGCGCCTGGTCAGGCGGGGACACCAGAACGAACTGATCGTCAATCGTCGACTCTCCGACGAAGGGAACGAACCCGGGTCGAAGATCGATGCTGAGCCGGGCCGGTGAAGACAGGATGGTGGCACGAACAGCAGCGGGCTCCGAAAGGTGCAAATCGACGAACATCGAGCCGTCGAGAGCTCGCACCACATAGAGCCGGTCGACCAGTTCGGTTTCGATCAGTTGGTCGGTGACCACCGATGCGTCGATGTCCATGCTCATCCGCACCACCTGGAACGACTCGAGATGATCGACTGTGATGGCAGGCACCGTCGTCGCCGGGGCACCCTCCGAAGTCTCGAAATCGAAATGGAACGTCTCGCAGCGGTCACTCGTCTCCCATGAGATTCGGCCGATGGTCGAACTGTCAGACCCGGTGGCATCGAACTCGGCGATGCCGCCTCCTTCCTCGAACTCACCCTCGCCGGGGCAATCCACCACCGGAGGCAGCGTCGACGTCGGAACAGACAGGGTGGAAGTCGTTGCCGCGGTAGTTGCGATTGTGCTCGTCGTTCCATTCCCGTTGCAGGCCGCTGCGAATAGGGCCAGTGCGAGGACGAAGCCACAGGTTCTCATTGGACGACAGTATGACTTGGTACACAGCTCACCCTTTGCCACTAAGTTTGAGCATACGTTCAAGAATTTGAGGTTCAGAATGGCCGAAGCCGTGATAGTCGCCACCGCTCGCTCCCCCATCGGACGTGCCTACAAGGGGTCGCTGATTGACGTCAGGGCCGATGACCTCGCCGGTTTTGCCATCAACGCGCTCATGGAGAAGGTCCCGATCGTCGACCGCGCCTCCGTTGACGATGTCATGCTCGGCTGTGGGCTCACCCACCATGAGCAGGGCTTCAATCTCGCCCGTCCGGCGTCGTTGCTGGGTGGAATGCCCGATTCGGTGCCCGCCACCACCGTGAACCGCTTTTGTGCGTCTTCGCTGCAAACGATCCGCATGGCCTTCCATGCCATCCAGCGAGACGAAGGCGACACCTTTGTCGCTGCCGGTTCGGAGTCGGTGAGTCGAACCTATGGAAAGGCAATGGACTCTGATGACCTCAACCCGCGCTTCACCGATCCAGGGCGAGACGACTACATCAACAACGTCTACATCCCGATGGGCAACACCGCCGAAAACGTGGCCAAGAAGTACGGGGTCAACCGGGAGCGTCAGGACGAGTTCGGTAAGCGATCCCAGGATCGGGCGGTAGAGGCGCAGAAGAATGGCTTTTTCGACTGGGAGATAACACCGATCGAGGTGCCCGACGGGCGGACGATCAAAGACGACGACGGTCCTCGTCCAAACACCACGCTGGAGAAGCTGGGGGAGTTGGCCCCGGTCTTCGACCCCGAGGGAACCGTGACCGCCGGAAACTCCTGTCCTCTGAACGATGGCTCCGCCGCCGTGTTGGTGATGTCAGAGGAGCGGGCGGCTGAACTTGGTCTTGAGCCGCTGGCACGCATCGTGGCGTCCTCGGTGGCAGGTCTCGAGCCGGAGTACATGGGGATGGGCCCGGTGTTCGCGGTCCCCAAGGTCCTGGATCAGGCCGGGATGATCCTCAACGACATCGATGTCATCGAGCTCAACGAGGCCTTCGCCGCTCAGGTCCTGGCTTGTGTCGACGAGCTCGGGATCGACATCGACAAGCTGAACCCTCATGGTGGCGCCATCGCACTCGGGCATCCCTTCGGCATGACCGGAGCCCGCATCATGGGCACTCTCCTCAACGACCTGCGGACTCTCGACGGCACCTACGGTCTCGAGACCATGTGTGTCGGTGGCGGTCAGGGCATGGCGATGATCGTGGAGCGGTTGAGCTAGCGGCCCACCTACCCTCTCAACGGTGAAGGTCAACGTGGTCACCATGTTCCCCCAGTACTTCGAGGGGCCGCTGCAGACTTCCATTGTCGATCGGGCCATCGAAGACGGAGCCCTGGCCGTAGAAGTCCTCGACCTGAGGGAGCACGGAATCGGCAAGCACCGTCAGCTCGACGACGCTCCCTTTGGCGGCGGTCCGGGCATGGTGATGATGGTCGGGCCCCTGGCCGCGGCTCTCGCCCCGCTGGCCGAGACCTATCGTGTGCTGTTCACTCCCTCCGGGCATCCCATGACACAGGCCACCCTCGACGGATGGGCCGAGCTCGAGGAGATCACCTTCGTATGCGGGCGATTCGAAGGAGTCGATCAACGAGTCATCGATGGATACATCGACGAGGAGGTCAGCCTCGGTGACTATGTCCTGGCCGGTGGTGAGGTAGCCGCCGCCGCCGCCATCGAAGGGGTGGCCCGTCTGCTCCCAGGGGTGGTCGGCAACCCCGACTCGACCGAGCAGGAGTCCTTCCGCGACGGCCTGCTGGAAGAGCCCGTCTACACGAGACCGGCGACTTTCGAGGGGGTTTCTGTCCCGGAAGTGCTTCTCAGCGGCGACCATGGCAGGATCGAGCGATGGCGGGCCGAGCAGCGTCTGCGACGCACCGAGGAGCGCCGGCCGGACTTGGTGCAGAATGGCAAGGAATTGGATAGCTGATACAATTCACGCTCCCGGGACCGCCACTGACCTCTCCCGGAATTGTTTCTAGGAGCCCTCCATGAACGATCTCCAAGCTGTAGAGACCGCGCATGTACGCGACGACCTACCCGAGTTCCGGGCTGGCGACACCGTCCGGGTTCATGTCAGAGTCGTCGAGGGTGGCCGGGAGCGCATCCAGATCTTCGAGGGCGTGGTTCTCGCCCGAAACGGCAGTGGTCCCCGAGCTTCGTTCACTGTTCGCAAGCTGAGCTTCGGTGTCGGCGTGGAGAGGGTATTCCCGCTCCATGCACCAATCATCTCCAAGATCGAGGTCGTGCGGAGGGGCGACGTGCGCCGATCCAAACTGTATTACCTCCGTGATCGGGCCGGTAAATCCGCCCGCATCAAGGAGCTACGCGACTGAACCCCGAACCTCGCGGCCGCCACATCGAGGGTTATCAACCCGATCCGGTTGGGGAAACGCGCCCGGAGCCGCCGAGTCGGTCCAAGAAGACGAAGAAGAATCGGTCCTTCTGGGCCGAGCTGCCCGGGCTGTTGCTCACGGCACTCGTCATAGCCGTACTGATCAAGACCTTCCTGGTGCAGCCGTTCTGGATTCCCTCCGAATCGATGCTGGACACGATCCACGTCAACGATCGGGTGATGGTCAACAAGCTGGCCTACCAGCTCGGCGAGCCGGAGCGTGGTGACGTCGTGGTTTTCCGGGATCCTGGGGAGCCGGAAATCGAGGAGTCGATCCCAGAAGCGGTGATTCGCTCGGTGTTGGAAGCAGTGGGTATTCGCACTCGGGGACGGGACGACCTCATCAAGAGGGTTGTCGGGCTTCCCGGCGAGACCATCACCATCTCCGAGAACCAGGTCCATGTCAACGGAGTCGCCATCTCCGAGCCCTATCTCGAGGACGATGTGATCATGCCCGACGCCGGTCCCTTCGAAATGGGCGATGACGAGGTCTTCGTCATGGGCGACAACCGGGAGTTCAGCTTCGACAGCCGCAGATTCGGGAACATCGAGCTGGATGCTCTGGTGGGACGAGCCTTCGTGATCATCTGGCCACCGTCGAACTTCGATGGTCTCTGAGACCCTCTCGAAACTGTCCCACCGATTCGGTAGGTGTTAGTTCAGGTCACGGATAACATCGCCAAGGCCGCCTGTGGACCGTTGTCAGGGGCGGTAGCCGGTGGTGTGTGAGAGTCGAGGAGAAAATGGACGAAGACCTGGAGCGCTACGAGACCGAGGTAGAGCTCAAGCTCTACAAGGAGTACCACGACGTCCTGCCCATGTTCGATTTCGTGGTGGAGACCGAACGCCGGTTCTACCTCGCCAACAAAGTCGACGTCGAGGTCAAGAACGCCAACGGCTCAACCTATTTCGAGGTGACCATGCAGGACGCCTGGGTCTGGGACATGTTCCGCCCGGCCCGCTTTCTGGAGCAGGTGCAGGTTCTCACCTTCCGCGACGTCAACGTCGAGAAGCTCGAGAAGACGGAGCTCAAACTCTGACCAAGCGCCGGGCCCTTGTCGGAGAAGCGGGCGAACGGTTCGCCGTGTGGTGGTTGGGCCAACGGGGCATGACACCAATCACCTGCAATGTGGAGATCGACGGCGGCGAACTCGACCTCCTCATGTCGGACAACGGCACCAAGGTGGCGGTCGAGGTCCGCACCGTCACCGGAGCCGGTGATCCCATCGATGCAGTCGACCTCGGTAAGAGAAGCCACGTCGCTCGTCTCGCCGGCAAAGTCGGGGCGAGCCGGGTCGACTACCTGTGCATCGGGTTGCGTCCCTGGGGTGTAGAGGTGCACTGGGTACCCGGATGAGTTGGACCGGTCGGTCCCGGTTTCTAAGGTCGTGCCGATGACAGCCGGATCCACCGCCATCCGGGTCAGCGGTCTCCACAAGCGATACGGCCGCACCCGCGCGCTGCGCGGCCTCGACTTCCAGATTCCCTCCGGCCAGCTCACCGGATTCCTCGGGCCCAACGGAGCCGGCAAGACCACCACGTTTCGTGCCGTCCTCGGTCTCACCAGACCAGACCGGGGTGACATCGAGGTTCTCGGCTTTCCGGTCCCGGCGGGCCTCCCCGAGATCGTCAAGAGGATTGGTGTCATCGTCGAGGAGCCAGGGCTGGTCAAGTCGCTCAATGGGCGGACCAACCTGGCGGTCGCCGCCGACACCCTCGGTTTCGGACACGAACGGATCGAGGACCTGCTCGAATTCGTCGGTCTGACTGCTGATGCTGATCGGAAAGCCGGTGACTACTCGAAAGGAATGCGGCAGCGACTTGCCCTGGCCGCAGCCATGCTTGGTGATCCCGAGCTGCTGATCTTGGACGAGCCGCTCAACGGTCTCGACCCCGCGGGTCAACACGCATTTCGCGCCCGGCTCAAGGACCTGGCGTCACAGGGGAAGAGTGTGGTCGTCTCCAGCCACGACTTGACCGATATCGAAGCGCTCGCCGACTACGTCGTGGTGATCAACGAGGGTTTGCTGGTGACGGAGGGCCCTTTGGAGACCCTGCTTGGCGATGGGAGCACGAGGGTCAGGACATCTGACGACTTGCGGGCAGTGGAGGCGCTCTCCACGGCCGGATTCGAGGCCCGCTCAGACGATGTCGGCATCATCGTGTCGTCACCCCAAGGGGCCGCAATCGTGGAAGCCCTCGTCAGGGCGGGCATCTATCCCGACGAACTGAGACCCGAACGGAGCACGCTGGAGAAGGTGTTCCTCGGGCTCACCGGGACAACAGTCCGATGAGTCTGCTCAGAGCCGAATATCGCAAGATCAGCCGACGGATGGTCTTTCCGGTCATGACGCTGTTGCTG
The DNA here is from genome assembly GCA_036374335.1 of Acidimicrobiia bacterium. Taxonomy (GTDB): domain Bacteria; phylum Actinomycetota; class Acidimicrobiia; order Spongiisociales; family ZC4RG35; genus JANQRA01. The sequence continues at coordinate 32,312 of DASUUC010000063.1, read as the reverse complement.
GTGGTGTTTGTGGGGTTGGGGGCCTTCTTCCTCATCGTGTTCGGCGAGATCGCACCCGAAGCCGCCGAAGGGCTCCCCGTGCTGGAGAAGCCGGAAGTCTACGAGGTGGGGGCCCAACAGGCGGCGACCCAGACCTGGTTCCCACTCATACTGTCGGTCGTGCTGCTCGGCGGCGAGCTGAGCACCACGGTGTGGGCCACCTCGCTGACCAGGGATTCACGCAAGCTGCGCCAAGTCCTGGCCAGGTTCATCACATACTCGGCGGCGACATTGATCGCCTTCTTAGTGGCTTTCGTCTTCTGGGTGATCATCGCTCTGTTATTCGCACCAGGTGAAGGCTTCATGGATGCCGAAGGCGTGATCGGGGTGGTTTGGAAGTCGGCTTTGATCGCCATCGCCTGGATCGCGCTGGGGACCGCGGCCGTTTCTCTGTTGCGTTCCGTCGGCCCGGCGATCGGTGCCGGTCTCGCAATCTACTTCGCCGAGAGTTTCCTGGCACTGTGGGATCCCTGGGAGAACGTGTCATTGACCGCGGCGTCGACGGCATTGTTCGCCGTCGACTTCGGCGGAGGCGGGTTTGGCGGGTTCGTGCCCGGAGGCGGTCTGAGCATGCCGCACCGCCTGGCCATATTGGCGGGGTGGACGGTCGTCGGTTTGGCTCTGACCTGGTGGGGTCTTCAGCGTCGGGACGCCTGACCCCTCGCACCGCCAACACGCCCGTACCTGCGGCGCTGTTCCTTGTGCCAGCAACCGTGATGCCAGTGACGTCGCATGTCCGGCTCCTCGTGGGGGACGACGACGAGGTGAAATGTTCCCGCCGGAATGGTTTGGTCACAGCCCGGGCAGATGTATTCCTTCACCGCCTGGTAGGGCTGGATCGGAGTGACGGTCACCAGCCGAAGATCGCCCACGCGATGACCGCCAGGGTGGCGAGCACGGCAAAGACGACCATGACGATGTCCAGGGCGCTCTTCTCATGCTCTCGAAACGGATTGAAACCCACGTCAGGGACGGTAACCCAAAGCGCTGGGTGTCTACTGTCATCGGCGTGAACTGGTTGCAGACCAAGACGATCGACCGGGTGCGTTGGCTGACCATCGACCGGCCCGACAAGAAGAACGCGATCCCGACCGACGGCTGGCTCGGCCTCGCTGCTGCCTTCACCGACTTCGAGACGAGCGAGGACAGAGTCCTCGTGGTCACGGGCGCCGGCGGCGATTTCTGCGCAGGCGCCGACCTCGACGCAGAGCGGTTCTCGGGGTCGGCCCCGGTGGCGGAGGCTCATCGAAGGATGAAGATCGTCGAGCGGGCGGCCACCGCTTTGCACCGGACCACCAAACCGACCGTCGCAGCAGTCGACGGTGTAGCCGTCGGAGCGGGCATGAACCTGGCTATGGGCTGTGATGTCGTCATCGCCACGGAGAGGGCACGCTTCTCGGAGATCTTCGTCCGACGCGGGCTCAGCGTCGACTTTGGGGGCACTTGGCTGTTGCCCCGGGTCGTTGGTTTGCAGCGGGCCAAGGAACTGGCATTGTCCGGGAGGATCGTCGACGCCTCCGAAGCGAAGCGCCTGGGCATCGCCATGGAAGTGGTGCCCGTCGATCAGTTGCATCGTCGGGCGACACAGATCGCCAAATCTTTCCTCGCCGGAGCGCCGATTGGCCAGATGTTCACCAAACAGGGACTGAATGCCTCGTTCGAGTCGAGTTTCACCGAGTCGGTCAGCTGGGAAGGACAGTCACAGGCAATCGCGCTGGGCACCGAGGACGTCATCGAAGGGGTCGCAGCATTCCTGGAGAAGCGCGATCCCGAGTGGCGGGGCCGCTGACACCGACCTCTCATTTGATGGGTCCTTTTATCGACTCGAAACAAAGCTGAAACTTTTCGGTCGTAACTTCCTGACCATGGATGTGGCGTTGATCCAATGGCCATCCGATGAGGAACTGAGACTCGAGCTGGCCGGGCAGCGCCATCCACGGCTTCTGCTGGTCGAGCCCGACGCAGATCCACCAGAGTGCACCGACCCTCTCGAGGACTGGGTGCGGCTTCCGGTCTCCCGGGCCGATCGCAACGCCCGCATTCGGGCCCTCGAGTCGAGGGGCGAGAGGCGAGAGCCCCACGCACCGAAGCTCAACGGCAGCGGGACCCTGGCGTATCGAGGGGGGAGCACACAGCTGTCGGCGATACAGACCGATCTGGTCCGCCTCCTGATCGAGCGGTTTGGTGCTGTGGTGAGCCGTGAGGCCCTGGCCAAGGCGGCATGGCCGGATGCCGACCCGAGCGGCAACAACCTGGATGTGACCATGGGGCGGCTTCGACGCCAACTCGAGCCCGCGGGCCTGCGCATCCGCACGGTGCGCTCTCGGGGATACCTCCTCACCGACGACACCAGCGCCGGCTGACAGCCTCTGTCAGATTGCTGTCAGGTATCTGTTCGATCGTCGTAACAGGAGCCTTACGAGCACGAAACCGGGGTCTCTTATCTTGGCTGCCACCAATACCGGCTAGTCCGGCTGCCCGGGATGGGTGGCTCTGGAGGAGGCAGATAGTGAAGCGGAAACTACTCATCGGAGGGGGGCTGGGCGGCTCACTGGTCTTGTTCATGGCCAGTCCGGCGCTGGCGCAGGAGGAGCTCGACCCGGCGTCGCAGTTCATCCTCGACAACCTCTGGATATTCATCGCCGGTGTCCTCGTCTTCTTCATGCAGGCGGGGTTCGCGCTGGTCGAGGCAGGTCTGACCCGGGGCAAGAACGTCTCGAACATCATGATGAAGAACCTGATGGACATGTCGGCCGGCGTGCTCGCCTTTGCGATCGTCGGATTTGGCATCGCTTTCAGCCCCAATGAGCTGCTGGGCGGGTGGTTCGGGTTCGATCTCGGTATCGCCGGAGTCGAGGACACCGTGGGAGACGGGCTCCTGCCTTCCACGTTCTTCTTCTTCCAGGCGGCGTTCGCGGCCACCGCGGCCACGATCGTGTCGGGGGCGATGGCGGAGCGGACCAAGTTCAAGAGCTACTTCGTCTACAGCTTCTTCATCACGGCGCTGATCTACCCGGTCGTGCTCCGCTGGACGTGGGGTGGCGGCTGGCTGGCTCAGCTCGAGTTTCCCTTCTCGGACTTCGCCGGGTCGACCGTCGTTCATGCCACCGGTGGTTGGGCGGCGATGATGGGAGCGATCGTCCTCGGTCCCCGCATCGGCAAGTACGGCAAGGACGGCAGGCCGCGTGCCATTCCCGGCCACAACATCGCCTTCGTGGTCCTCGGTGCGATGATCCTGTTCATCGGTTGGTTTGGTTTCAACCCGGGCTCCGAGCTGGCTGCAGACGAGTTCGTGCCGCAGATCGCACTCAAGACGCTGCTGGCGGCGGCGGCCGGTGCGGTCACGGCGATGATCGTCAACTGGCTGAAGGACGGAAAACCCGACGTGTCGATCGCGGCCAATGGCCTGCTCGCCGGTCTTGTTGGCATCACCGCCCCGGTAGGCGCGGTACAGACCTGGGCGTCGGTCGTGATCGGGGCTATCGGCGGTCTGATCGTGGTCTATTCGGTCGGCATGTTCGACAGACTCAAGATCGACGACCCGGTCGGCGCCATATCGGTGCACGGTGTCGTCGGCACCTGGGGAACATTGTCCATCGCGCTCTTCGCCGTTTATGACGATGCCTTCCTCGGCAGGGAGAACGCCGGTCTGTTGTATGGAGGCGGGCTCGACCAGCTGTGGACACAGTTGATCTTCGTGGTGACACACTTCCTGTTCGTCACGGTCGCCGCGGGTCTGCTGTTCCTTGCGCTCAGGGCAACTATCGGTCTCCGGGTGAGCCCCGAAGAGGAGTTGGCTGGTCTGGACGTCGAGGAGCACGGCTCTCCCGGCTACGGACACGACCCGCATCTCTCGGTTGGTGTTGGGGCCGGTGCGCCGGGGACGATGCCGCCGGCCAGGGAATCGGTACCGTCAGCTGGTGAAGGGACCACGGAATGAAGCTGATCATCGCATACATCAAGCCTTTCAAACTCGAGCAGGTTGGAGAGGCGTTGAAATCGGTGGGAGTCTCCGGAATGTCGGTGAGCGATATATCGGGGTTCGGACGTCAGTCTGGTCAGACAGAGGTCTACCGCGGCGCGGAGTACGAGGTCGACTTCGTACCCAAGGTGAGGTTGGAGGTCCTGGTCACCGACGACCTGGCCACGGTGGCAGTAGACGCCATCGAGAAGTCCGGCCACACCGGAGAGATCGGCGACGGCAAGATCGTCGTGCTATCGGTCTACGACGCGGTGCGGATCCGCACGGGTGAGCGAGGTGCAGACGCCATCTGACCAGGGAAGCTCTCCGCTCGACCAGTTCCTCTACCTCCGTGACTCGCTGCGTGCGGCACGCCGAGGTCACGGAGGTCGCCAGGTGTGTGAAGTCCTGACGGCGACTCTTGATCGGGGAATCGAGGAATTGGTCTCTCCCGTTCCCAGAAACGTCGCGGTCGTTGCGATCGGCGGATATGGCCGGGCGGAGCTGAGTCCCTACTCCGACGTCGACTTGATGGTGCTCCATGCCATCGCCGATCCTTCCGAGATGGCCGCCGCACTATTCCGGCCCCTATGGGACGCCAAGCTACGGGTCGGCCACTCGGTGCGCACGGTCAAGGAGGCATCGGCGGCTGCCAAGGAGAGATTCGACACCCAGACCACCTTGCTGACCGGCCGCCTCCTGGTCGGCGACGAGGAGCTGTTCGACCGGCTGATGCAGGAGGTGACGGCGGTCACCAGGGCGAGGCCGCTGCGACGCTATCTGGTCTCCGAGGAGCGGGAGCGTCGTCAACAGAACCCGTATCTCCTGATGGCGGCCAACGTCAAGACGGGAAGGGGCGGACTGCGCACCCTGCAGGGCTTCGAATGGGAGGAGCGGAGAGAGGAGCTGATCGGCCGGTTCTCCCCGGATTCACGGATCGAGGAGCAGACCGCCGCAGAGACCCTATTGCGAGTCAGGAACGCTCTCCACATCTCGGCTGGTCGGGCCCACGACGTGTTCTCGCCCGAGCTCCGTGAGCCTGCCGCCCGCTGGCTGGACCTCGACTCGTTCGACCTCGCCTCCGAGCTCGTGGGGGCGATGCGCACCGTTGACCGGCTCGCCACCCGAAGATGGCCCGAGGTCGTCGACGAGCAACCCAAAGGCGTTTGGGCCAAGCTGACCGGCAGACCAACACCTCTGGGCGGCACCAAGAGACCGACCCGCGACGAGCTCCTCTGGATCCTGGAGACCGGCGAGCAGGGACGGCTCGGCTTCCAGCGTCTGTGGGATGCCGGATTGCTCGCCGACGTGCTTCCTGAGTGGGAGAAGGTGCGCTCTCTCCCACAACTCGCCCCCTTTCACGAGCATCCGGTGGCCGCCCACCTGTGGCGGACGGTGGACGAGATGCAGGGTCTCATCGAAGAGGACGGCCACTACGGGAGGGTCGCTCGGGAACTCGACTCACCCGAGGTCCTCCTCCTCGCCGCGTTCCTCCACGACATCGGCAAGGGCCAGGGAGGGGATCACGCCACGGTGGGGGCGGAGATCGCCCGGGACTTCTGCGAGCGGATCGAGATACCTCACTCTCAGGCTTCGCTCATCGAAGGTGCTGTCCGTCATCATTTGGTGCTGGCCCTGGCGGCGACGAGACGAGATGTCGACGATCCCGCTGTCGTCGACGAGGTTGCCGCGACGATCGGTGGGCTGGAGTTGCTCCAGGTGCTCTACCTCCTCACCGTCGCCGACTCGAAGGCCACCGGTCCCTCGATGTGGAATGACTGGAAAGCAATCCTGGTCAGGACTCTGTTCGCCAGGTGTGCCGCCCGGTTCGGCGCAGATCAGGCGGCATCGAGCGGAACCTCGCGGGACGAGGTCCTGTCGTTGGTTGGAGCGGACCGGGTAAGCGAGCTCGACGGCCACGTCGGCGGCATGCCGCACGGCTACCTGCGCAGCGTGTCCGCAAGCGACGTCGTCTGGCATATGGACCTGATCGCGGGATTGGACGGTTCATCGCAACTGGGGGTGCGAACCGAGGACACGATCGGGACCGCCGTCGTCGTCGGTGAGACGCGACCTGCATTCAGACGCCAGGTCGCAGAGGTCCTCGCGGCAAACGGAATCGATGTGCTGGAAGCAAGACTGCTGACAAGGGCGGATGGGTTGATCGTCGACTCGTTCCGGGTCCAAGACGACCGCACCGCCAGTCGGGTTGTGTCGGAGAAATGGGACGCCGTCCGCGCCGACCTCGAATTCGGGCTGCGGGGCGAGTTGGACACCGGATCCAAGGTCGCCGCCCGTGCCGCCGCCTACGGCGCGGGTGGTGGGCCCAAACCACGGGTGAGCGGATCGATCGACCGAGCATCGGGAGATCTGGTGCTCACTGTCAAGTGCGCCGACCGCATCGGGCGGCTCGCCGAGATTCTCGGAGTCCTCGGCGATTACGGCCTGGACATCCGCTTGGCCAAGATCGACAGTCGCGAAGGTGAGGTGATCGACACCTTTCATGTGACTTCGGAGGCCGCGGACATCGAGTCACTGGAACATCGTCTCGCCAGTGCGATCAGCCCTTGAGCTGTATCACTCCTCGCCGATGTCCTCGTTCCAGAGGTCCGGATGGTCGGCGATGAACCTGGTCATGAGCTCGATGCACTCCCGGTCGTCGACGACTTCGACCTCGACCCCACTCTCCCGGAGGCGGTCCTCGGCGCCCATGAAGGTCTGGTTCTCGCCGATGACCACCTTGGGAATCTCGTAGAGGAGGATGGCGCCGGTGCACATGTCACACGGTGACAGCGTCGTGTACATGACGGAGCGTCGGTAGTGGCGGGCGGGCAGGCGGCCCGCATTCTCCAGCGCGTCCATCTCACCGTGCAGGATGGCCGAGGCTTTCTGGACCCTTCGGTTGTGCCCCCTCCCGAGGATCTCGCCTTCGATCTCCAATGCGGACCCAATCGGGATCCCACCTTCGTCACGTCCCTTGATCGCCTCGCTGATGGCGGCCTGCAGGCCGGGTGGTCTCATCGAAGCGATCCTATTGGCCGGCTCGACCCGACGTTGGGGCTCGGTCAACGTCCCTCTAGAACCCGTCGTTCCCGGGCTTTACGTTCAGGGGCATGTATGCAGCGACCACCTCAGTGGCGCTCGTCGGGGGAGACGTCAGGCCGGTTGAAGTTCAGGTACACGTGGGCCGGCAAAACGACCAGTTCAAGCTGAGCGGGTTGCCCGACACCGCGGTGCGGGAAGCCAAAGACCGGGTGCGGGCGGCGGTCATGTCGTCGGGAATCCATTTCCCAAATCGAACGGTGACCGTGAACCTGGCACCGGCGCATCTGCCCAAGTCGGGCACCGACTTCGACCTGCCGATAGCGCTCGGGGTCCTCGCCGCCAGCAAGGAGATACCGGATCCCGGCCGGGTGGTAGTCGTGGGTGAGCTCGCCCTCGACGGATCCGTGCGCAGCGGTGCCAGCACCGTCGGCGCCGCCGTCTTATCGGCGAGATCCGGCATCCCTTGCCTGGTGGCTTCCGGTGTTTCCCGGGAGGTCGCTGCGGTGCCCGGATCGAGGGTGCATGGCGTCAGCTCTTTGGCGGAAGCCGTCGAGTTGCTGATGGCCGGGCTCGGCAACCACTCGCCCACCGATCCCGAGTATCCACCAGACCCTCCCGTAGCCGGGGACATGTCCGAGGTGCGAGGCCAGCCGCTCGCCCGCCGTGCCATCGAGATTGCCGCTGCCGGTGGTCATCACCTCTTGTTGCACGGACCGCCGGGTGGCGGAAAGACCATGCTGGCGCGGCGCCTGCCGGGGATCCTCCCACCCCTGAGCGATACCGAGGCGGTGGAAGTGGCACTGATCCATGCTGCGGCCGGGGTGCGTCGGGGACTGAGCCGGACCAGGCCATTCCGCTCCCCACACCACACAGCATCGCGCGCCGCGCTGGTCGGAGGAGGGAGCGGTGTTGCGGTCCCGGGCGAGGTCTCCCTGGCCCACCGCGGGGTTCTGTTTGTCGACGAGATGGCCGAATTCACCCGGGCCAACCTCGACACCCTTCGTCAGCCCCTCGAAGACGGAAGGGTCACCGTTGCCCGACGTGGGGTGACGGTCACCTTTCCGTCCTCGTTCCATCTGGTCGCGGCGACCAACCCTTGTCCTTGTGGGTTCCTCGGAGACCGACGCAAGCCCTGTGAGTGCCGCCCGGCGGTGGTTTCCCGATATCGCCAACGCGTCTCGGGGCCACTGCTCGACCGCTTCGACCTGGTGGTGAAGGTCGACCGCCTGGAGCCAGCCCGTGCCAGCGAGTCAGGCCCGGATCCGACCAGTGAGGTGAGGCGACGGGTGACAGGGGCCCACACGCGTCTGGCCGACGGACATCCAGAAGTCACGGCCGATGCCGATCGGCTGCTGGTCACCGCCCTGCAAAACAGCCTGCTCACCGCGCGGGGCGTCGATCGGGTGCGGCGGGTAGCCACCACCATCTGCGCCCTCGCCGACGACGACAAGGTCTCCGGGGAGCACGTGGCCGAGGCGATGGGACTGAGGATGGACTGGTGACCGAGCCGAGGCGGTTGCACGCCGAATCGGAGGGGTATCCGGTTGGGCTCCGAGACCTCGAGGAGCCGCCGCCGATCTGGATCATCGGTGAGCTGCGCACCGCCCCGGGTGTGGCCGTGGTCGGAACCAGACGGTGCACTCGATATGGCGTCGATCTCGCCGAGGCGTTCGGAGCGGCGATCGGAAGGGCCGGGTGGACGACGGTGAGTGGGCTGGCGAGGGGAATCGACACCGCGGCCCATCGCGGGTGTTTGCGTCTCTCCGGCCACGCCGTTGCCGTGCTCGGCTCGGGGATCGATCACTGTTACCCGCGGGAGAACAAGCCGATTTACGACGAGATCGTGGCCACGGGTGGCGCCATCGTCTCCGAGTACCCGCCGGGCACACCACCTGATCGTTGGCGTTTCCCGGCCCGCAACCGCATCATCGCCGCGATGTCGGCGGCGATCGTCGTGGTGGAGGCAGCCGCCACCGGAGGAGCCTTGATCACCGCGCGTCTCGGTGCCGAGTTGGGCCGTCCCGTCTTCGTCGTCCCCGGTGATGTCGACCGGATCACCTCCGAGGGCTGTAACCGACTGATCCGCGACGGAGCACATCCGGTCTTCGGGAGCTCTGACCTCCTCGAGGAGCTCAGCCTGATCATCGGCCCTCCGGCATCGGTCATGGACACCGGCCACGGCATCCCCGCCGATGGTGTGCAGATCGGCGATCTACCTGCCTTGTGGTCGATGTCCGTGACGGAAACGCTGGTCAAGCTGGGTCGTCTCGAGCTCGAGGGCAAGGTGAGGCGGCTCGGCGAGTACGTCGTTCCTAACTGAAGATCCGCCGACAACGACCGTCACCAAATAGCATCGTATGTCGTGCAACTACCAGAGAGCCCGGGTTGGGCCGAGCCTTCGTTGAAGCGATACCTGGCCAGGTTGTCCGATCAGAAGGGGCTCTCGGCCAACACCATCGATGCCTACCGGCGCGACCTGTCTCAGTTCTTCGACTACTGCGACCGGGCAGGCGTCAGTGATCCGGGCGTGGTCGACCGTCGGATCGCCCGCCGCTATCTGGCTCTTCTCGACACCCTGGGATACTCGCGGACGACGACGTCACGGAAAGCGTCATCGGTGCGTGCCTTTTACCGCGACGCCGTGCTCCGCGGCCACGTCTCGGTCAATCCGTTCGACGGGGTGTCCACACCGAAGCTCAACAAGCCGTTGCCACACGCCCTGCCATCACGATCGGTGTCAGCGGCGATTGATGCGATCGACACCTCTGAGCCCGTCGGCCTGCGGGACAAGGCGATCGTGGAGACCCTCTACGCGACCGGTCTGCGCATTTCGGAACTCGCTTCGCTCAGGGTGCGCGACGTCGCCGGTAGAGACACCGTCACCGTGAAGGGCAAAGGCGGCAAGTTCCGCACCGTCCCACTGGGACGGCCGGCAAGGCGGGCCGTGGACAGATATCTATCCGACGGTCGCCCCCACCTCGTCACCGGGGAAGCCGGCCAGAGCCTCTGGATCGGTGTCAAGGGTGCCCCGATGAGCTCGAGGAGCCTGCGCAGATCGGTGTCCGAGCACGTCGCCACGTTCCCTCACGCCATCCGGCATAGTTTCGCCACCCACCTCCTGGAGGGGGGCGCCGACCTCCGTACCGTGCAGGACCTTTTGGGTCATACTGATCTGGCCACGACTCAGATCTACACTGCCGTCACACGCAAGCATCTGAGAGGAATGTATGACCAAAGCCACCCAAGGGCCTGAGGAGTCTCAGGTCGACGGGCTTTGGGAGCGTTTCAAGGCCACCGGAGACGCAGATACTCGGGAACGTCTCATCCTCCACTACTCCCCACTCGTCAAATATGTGGCGGGCCGGGTCGGCACCGGGCTGCCCCGTTCGGTCGACCAGAACGATCTGGCCAGCTATGGGCTGTTCGGGCTCATCGACGCCATCGACAAGTTCGATTTGGAGCGTGGCTTCAAATTCGAGACCTACGCCATCAACCGGATCAAGGGCGCCATCCTCGATGAGCTGAGGGCGCTCGACTGGGTGCCCCGGTCGGTGCGGTCGCGGGCGCGGCGCATCGAGACTTCGATTGCGGAGTTGGAGCACAAGCTGCAGCGGCCCCCCACTGAAGAGGAGGTTGCCGACGACGTCGAGATGGAGATCGGAGAGTTCAGAGACGCCCTGGCGCAGATCGGGCGTTCCGGCATCGCCGCCCTCGACGAGTTCATCTCAAATGACTCTTCGACGTCGATGGGGGAGATGATCGCCGACCCGAGGGGCATCTCCCCGGAGAGCGAGTATCAAGCGGAGGAGACCCGCAGGTCACTGTTCGACGCCATCAACCGTCTCCCAGGCCGGGAGCGGCTGGTGGTGACGCTCTACTACTACGAGGGGATGACCCTCGCCGAGATCGGGGATGTGCTCGGTGTCACCGAGTCCCGGGTCTGCCAGATCCACGCCAAGACGATGATGTCGCTGCGCAACCGTCTCGGCGATCCTGCGTGGGGCTGAGTAGCACAGAACGGTTTGGTCCACCGTCAGGTCGGGGTGGCCTCTCAGCTGCCCGTCGGCGCCCTGATCATCAGGAGAGCCTTTTCCAGCTCGACGATGGCGTCGGGCACCGACTCGAAGGCATGACGACGACGCAGCGGGATCCAGGCGTCCTCGCCCAGCGACCGAGCCAGGGCCCAGTAGGCGTGGCCCCTCACGAGAGAGGACCGATGGGTGAAGTGATCGAGGATGGGACCGACTGCGTCGGCTTGCTCGGAGTTGCCCGCCGCCACCAACAGATTTCTTCGCAGGAACCTGGCGTCACGGTGAGGTACGTAGAACCAACCGAACCTCTGCAGCAGGTCGTCGTCGGCAAGACCGAGCAGATCGGCGAACGACATCGACAGCGGCGAAGCCTCTTGTCTCGACAGGGCAGGAAATCCGGGAGGACAGGAGGTGAGACAGTCATCACAGCCGTAGATGCGCCTCTCGATCAGAGGTCGAATCCAGTGGGGAATGGCTCCCGGCGCTTGCAGCCAGGTCGAGATGCAGAGACGGGCGTCGAGACCACGAGGGGTGATCGCGCCGGTGGGACATGCGGGGATGCAGGCCACACAGGTTCCGCAACTTCTCCTCATCGGAGAGGTCTCTTCCAGGTCGGCGTCGGTGACCACCGATCCCACCAGCAGCCAGGGCCCGTGTCCCGGGGTGAGGAGCATCGTGCTGCGGCCCAGCCAGCCAACACCGGCGCGGGCGGCGGCAGCCCGGTCGACCAGGCGGTTGTCGTCGATCAGGACCTCGGATTTCGCCCCGGCCCTGTCCAGTTCTCGGCTCAACCCGTCGGCGATGCGACGCACCGAGGTGTATTGGTCACGGCTGGCGAACCGGCCGATGACCGGGCCGGTAGCAGCCGGCTCGTGGGATTGGCTCAGATAATCGTGGGCGAACACGACGATGCTCCGTGCCCATGGGAAGCTGCGCCTCAGGTCCGTAGCCATCTCGGGGTCCTCGTATGTGAAATGGAGGGGGCCGGACATGCCACTGTCACGATGCTCGACCAGCACGGCCCGTGGGCCTTCGAAAGGGCTCGCCGACGTCACCCCGAAAGTCGCAGCCCCGAGGCGGGTGGCGATCCGTTCCAGGTCCGATGTGGTCAAAGTCGTGGTGTCGATTACCCAAGGGTACGGACCGCCCGTACAATCCGGCCCATCACGCACGCCCGTCAACCCCTCACTGGTCGAGCGAAGCTCGAACGAGGGCCGCACCCTAGGGAGGCGGGGGTCAGACCCAGCGGGCGGAGGTAACAACCAGAAAGGAGCAATTGTGGCTGAGGTCACGATGAAACAGCTCTTGGAAGCCGGTGTCCACTTCGGTCATCAGACCCGACGCTGGAATCCCAAGATGCGCCCGTACATCTACGGGGAGAGAAACGGAATCCACATCATCGATCTGCGCCAGACGGTCAGTCAGGTCGCAGCGGCAATCGAGTTCGTCAAGCAGATCGCGATCGACGGGGGCTCGGTGCTATTCGTGGGGACCAAGAAGCAGGCCCAGACCGCGGTCGCGGATGCGGCGCAACGATCCGGACAGCCCTACGTGAACTACCGCTGGCTGGGCGGCATGCTCACCAACTTCCAGACGATCCAGAAGCGAGTCTTCTACATGAGGGAACTGCAGAGACTCGAGCAGACCGGTGAGATGAACGATCGTCCCAAGAAGGAGCGGCTGAAGCTACGCCGCGAGCTCGAGAAGTTGGAGAAGAACCTCGGGGGAGTCTCCTCGATGGCGAGGCTCCCCGATGCGGTGTTCGTCGTCGATGTCAACACCGAGGCAACCGCGGTGAAAGAAGCCGATCGTCTCGAGATCCCGGTGATCGCGTTGGTCGACTCCAACTCGGACCCGGATTCGGTCGATCATGTCATCCCGGGCAACGACGATGCCATACGCGCCGCCGACCTCATCGCCAGCGCCCTCGCTGACGCGATCGTCGAGGGCAAGGAGATCGGCTCGAAGAAGAAGCAGGCGAAGGCCGAAGGAAAAGACGAGCCCCAGGTAGGCGAAGTGGCCACGGCCGGAGCCGAGGCTCGATAGGTCGATACAACCCATGAGTGACATCACCGCGAAGGAGATTCAGAATCTGCGCAGGGACGCAGGCGTAGGGATGATGGATGCCAAGAAGGCGTTGACCGACGCCGATGGCGACTTCGACAAGGCCTTCGAGCTGCTTCGGGAACGGGGTCAGGCTCAGATGGCCAAGCGGGCCGATCGGGAGGCGGCGGAGGGCACCATCGGCGCGTATATCCACATCCAGAACGAGCGTCCCGTTCTCGGAGTTCTCGTCGAGCTCTCCTGTGAGACCGACTTCGTTGCAAAGAGCGAGGAGTTCCGGGAGACGGCCGATGGCATCGCGATGCACATCAGCTGGGCCGATCCGAAATGGATAACCCGGGAAGAGGTCGACGAGGCCACCTTGGCCAAAGAGAGGGACCTGATCGGCCGTCAGGCCGCCGCCGACGGCAAGCCAGAGGACGTTGTCGAGCGCATCGTCGCCGGCAAGATCGAGTCGTGGTACGCCGAGAACGTCCTCTATGAGCAGAAATTCGTCAACCCGGAGCGCTACGACGGCACCGTTGGCGATATGGTCGGCGCACTCGCGGCCAAGATGGGCGAGAACATCTCCGTCCGCAAGGTGGCGAGGGTCGCCGTAGGAGCCTGACTTTGACCAATGCACCCAACCGACGGGTCCTCCTCAAGCTCTCGGGGGAGGCATTCGCCGATCCCGAAATCGGTTACGGCATCGATCCCCTCACCGTCCATCGGGTGGCAGAGGAAATCGCCGAAGCGCAGTCGGGCGGTGTCGAGGTGGCCGTGGTGGTCGGTGGAGGCAACATCTTTCGTGGTGTCTCCCAAGCGGCCAAAGGCATGGATCCCGCCAACGCCGACTACATGGGGATGCTGGCAACCGTTATCAACGCCCTCGCCCTCCGTGACGCCCTGGAGAACGAGGGGGTCACCACGAGGGTGCAGAGCGCGATCACGATGCAGGAGCTGGCTGAGCCCTATATCCGGCTGCGGGCCATGAGACACCTGGAGAAGGGACGAGTCGTGATCTTCGCCGCCGGAACCGGCAACCCCTTCTTCACCACGGATACGACGGCGGCACTACGCGCCATCGAGATCAACGCAGATGCGCTCCTCAAGGCGTCGCGAGTGGATGGCATCTACGACTCCGACCCGCGGACCCATCACGACGCAGCGAAGCTGAGCGAGCTGACGTACATGGAGTTCATAGCCCAGGAACTCGAGGTCATGGATACCACCGCAGTTACGATGTGCAAGGAGCACGGCGTGCCCATTCATGTTTTCGACATGACCGTCCCTGGCAACATCGTCAAAGCGGTTCAGGGAGAGCAGATCGGCACCGTCGTCCATTGAGGTAATTCCGATGATCAGTGACTTGTTGAACGAAGCGGAACAGAGGATGGAGGCCGCCGCCGAACACGTGGCATCCGAGTTCGGAACGGTTCGAACGGGACGTGCCAACCCTCAGCTTCTCCATCGGATCAACGTCGAGTACTACGGGTCACCGACACCATTGCAGCAACTGGCATCGATTTCGGTCCCAGAGCCCCGATTGCTCGTCGTCCAGCCCTTCGACAAGAGCACGGTCAACGACATCGATCGCGCCATCCAAATCGCCGATCTCGGGCTCAACCCCACCAACGACGGCTCGGTTATCCGCATCGCGTTCCCCCCGCTGACCGAGGAGCGACGCAAAGAGCTGATCCGGGTGGTGAGGCACATGGCCGAGGAGGGCAAGGTCTCGGTGCGTAACGTCCGCCGGGCCGCCAAGACCGACATGGAGGAGCTTCATGGCGAAATATCCGACGACGACATCCGTCGGGGCGAAGACGAGTTGCAGAAGCTCACCGACAAGTTCACCGAGCGCATCGACAACTTGGTTGCCAACAAAGAGGAAGAACTGCTCGAGGTTTGAGTGACTGACAGAGAGCAACCCAACGGGGCAGAGCAGGAGGCCAGGCCACAGGCTGCCGAGGAGGAGTTGCCTTTCACGTCGGAGGACGCCCCAGACGAGCACGCCGATGCTGACGAGGGAGACTCGGTCGAGGTAGACGATGGTGGCCCCGACTGGGAGACCATGGCAGGCGACTCCGACGTCGGTGAGTTCACCTCTGCGCAGTACCTGAAAGGAACCACCCAGGAGTATCAGGGGCTGGCGGAAGAGGTAGAGCGGGCATCGACCGAGGAGTGGGAGCTCCAAGCAGTGGCGGCGAGTCTTCCCGGCGTCGAATCTGGGTTGGTCGGCTTTGGCGACGTCTCCGGGACCCTGTCCGAATCCGAGGAGTCATATGAGGCGGCCGAGCAGGCAGCTAGCTCCGATCTGGCCATGCGGGTCGGTTCGGCCCTCGTTGTCTTTGGCTTGTTCCTCGGCAGTCTCCTCCTGGGCGGATGGTGGTTCACTACCTTCGTGATCCTGCTCATGGTCGTTTCCTTGGGAGAGTTCTATGCCACCCTCCGCACCCGGGGTTACCGACCTCTCGCCCTGTTTGGCCTGCTCGGGCTGGTCCTCATGGGAATTGGCGCCAACAATGTCGGGCCCGTGGCGCTGGCGGGGTGGGCGGCTGCCGCGGGCGGGGCGACGATCCTCTTCTTCTCACTCACCCCGCGGCGCTACGCCTTGGCCAACACGGCAGTCACTGTGCTCGGCATGACATGGGTGGGCATGCTGGCCTTCGCCATCCTCATCGCCGAAGGGCCGCACCCGGTCTCCTACATCCTCTTCCTCGTGATAGTGATCGCGAGCAACGACATCGGCGCTTATTTCGTGGGACGCTCATTCGGGAGAACATCCCTGGCACCCGTCGTTTCTCCGTCTAAAACCGTCGAGGGGTTTGTCGGAGGGCTCGTTCTCGGCGCGGTGGCCGCGGCCGTACTCGCAGTGTTTCCCCCGTGGGCCGACATCGGCATCGGTCAGGCACTGGTGACAGCAGGTGTGGTGGGGATGTTGGCGCCCATCGGTGACCTCGCCGAGTCGATGGTCAAGCGCGCCCTGACGGTCAAGGACATGGGATCGGTCCTGCCCGGTCACGGTGGGATGCTCGATCGCATCGATGGGTTCCTCTTCGCGGTGCCCGCCATCTACATACTCTTCAGAGGCTTCGGACTCCTGTGAACTCTCCGGTGGTCGTCTTGGGGGCTACCGGATCGATCGGCACTCAGACCCTCGAGGTAGCGGACAATCTCGGTCTACCTGTGGCTGCCCTCGTGTCGAGGCGACCATCACCCGCATTTGCGGCGTTGGCTCGTCGCTATCCCGACGCCGAGGTGGTCGTTGCGGGTGGTTCGAAGGACGAGCGAGATGGGCTGGCGGCTGACATCGGACGCATGCTGAGACATGGTTCGGACGCCATCCTCGAGACAGCTGGCACTGCAGGGAGGATCGTTGTGAACGGGATCGTCGGGGCCGCCGGCCTGCAGGCCACCATCGCCGGTCTCGAAGCCGGCAATCGGGTGGCCCTGGCGAACAAAGAGAGTCTGGTGTCCGGGGGCCCTGTGGTCACCGCTGCCCGCGACGGCCATGGTGGGGAGCTGATTCCTGTCGACAGCGAGCACTCCGCGCTCTATCAATGCCTCATAGGCGAGCCTGCTGAAGCGGTGGCGAGGCTGATCCTCACCGCATCCGGTGGGCCTTTTCGGGGTAGGTCCCGCGAGTCACTGGCCGAAGTCACCCCCCAGCAGGCCTTGCAACATCCCACGTGGAGCATGGGACGGCGGATAACCATCGACTCGGCGACCATGTTCAACAAGGGTCTCGAGATCATCGAGACCCATCACCTCTTCGCCGTCGAATATGAGCGTATCGACGTGGTCCTCCACCCACAGTCGATCCTGCACTCGGCGGTCGAGTTCGTCGACGGGTCCTGGAAAGGTCATCTCGGCTATCCCGACATGCGGATACCGATCCAATATGCCCTCACCGCCCCGGATCGAATGCCCGGCCCCGGTGAGCCATTCAATCCAGTCGGGATCGACCTCACCTTCGAGGCTCCCGACCGGCACGCCTTTCCGGCATTGGACATCGCCTTCGCAGCAGGTGAGGCCGGGGGATCGGCACCTGCGGTCCTGAACGCCGCCGACGAGATGGCCGTCGAGGCCTTTCTGCAGGGTCGCCTCGGCTTCCTCGGCATCTCCGACGTGGTGGAGCGAACCATCGCCGAGGTCGAGTGGCGTGAGCTGAAAACGGTCGAAGACGTGATGGAAGTCGACGCAGAAGCCAGGTCGGTCGCCGCCGGGCTCATCGCAGGGGTCTGCTGATAGCGGACCGACCGGGAGTAACCTCACCATTATGATTGGGGGCATCTCGGCGGCCATTGCCATCCTGCTCTTCGTCACCGCACACGAGGCAGGGCATTTCCTCGCGGCCAAGGCCACCGGCATGAAAGCCACCGAGTTCTTCTTCGGGTTCGGCCCACGTCTTTGGTCGACGAAGCGAGGAGAGACCGAATACGGCATCAAGGCGCTCCCCCTGGGCGGTTACGTGCGCATCGTCGGGATGAATCCTCTCGAGGAGGTCCCTCCCGAGGACATGGGCCGGACCTATCGGGAGAAGAAGTTCTGGGAGAAGTCCGTCGTGGTCTTGGCCGGAGTAGGCACCAACTTCCTGATCGCTTTTCTCCTGTTCGTCGGGGTGTTCATGGCAAATGGCCTGAACGAGCCGATACCGGCGGTGAACTCGGTGATTCCCGACTCGCCTGCCGCCTCGGCCGGCATTGCCGAAGGCGACACCATCGTCGCGGTTGGCGACCGTCAGGTGAGCACCTGGGACGAGGCCACCGGTGCCCTGGCCGAAGTAGGGCCGGGACCGGCCACCATCGCCGTGAACCGAGACGACGAGACTCTCTACATCGAAGTGAACCTCGAGGAGAGCCAGACGAACCCCGGATCAGGGTATCTCGGCATCGCCCCGAAGTCCGAGAACGTGCCGGTTGGCCCGATCGACGCCGCGGGACTGGCCGGACAGGCCGTGGCGGGCGGCGTCGAGGACACTTTCTACTCGCTTTACCAGATGTTCCGCCCATCCAGTCTCGCTCAATACTTCGGCGTCTTCAGTGGTGACACCGATGTCCCCGACGAGATCAGACCGGTCAGCCCCATCGGAATAGTCTCGATAGGCAACCAGACGCAGAGTGCCGCCGGGTTCTTCGGAATCATGGCCTACATCAATGTCATCCTGGCCACCATCAACTTTCTGCCTCTCTTCCCCCTCGACGGAGGTCACTTCGCGGTGGCGCTCTACGAGAAGATCACGGGCAGGGAAGTGAACGTCCGCAGATTGATGCCGGTGGCCGCAGCGGTGATCGGCACCCTCTTCTTCCTCGGTTTCGTGGCGATAATCCTCGACATAGTGAACCCGATCAGCTTCGGGTAGCGCTCACACGATCTACGGTTGAGACAGTGAGCTTCGAGCGAAGAGAGACCCGCCAACTGAAGGTGGGGGACGTCCCGGTTGGTGGCGGAGCACCCATCTCGGTTCAGTCCATGACCACCACCAAGACGTCCGACGTGGATGGCACCCTGGCTCAGGTCTACGCTCTCGCCGGAGCAGGTGCGGACATCGTTCGCATCACATGCAACGAGGTCGAGGCGGCCCAGGGCCTGGCCGAGATCGTTCCCCGCAGCCCGGTGCCAATCATCGCGGACATCCACTATCAGTACCGGCTGGCGCTCGCCGCCATGGAGGCAGGCGTACAGGGTCTTCGCCTCAATCCGGGCAACATCCGCAAAGAAGACCAGATCAAGACGGTTGCTCGTGAGGCCCGGGATCGTGGCCTGCCCATTCGCATTGGAGTCAACGCCGGGTCGTTGGACAAAGACCTCATGGAGAAATACGGGGCGGCGGTCCCAGAGGCTCTGGTGGAGTCGGCGCTGATCGAGATCCGCTACCTCGAGGACGTCGACTTCGCAGACATCAAGATCTCGGTGAAGCATTCCAATGTGCGCCAAATGGTGGAGTCGTATCGGCTCCTCGCCGACACCGTGGACTATCCGCTACATCTCGGGGTCACCGAGGCGGGCCCCCCTCCATCAGGGCTGATCAAGTCGGTCGCCGGCATCGGCACCCTCCTCAACGAGGGGATCGGCGACACCATCAGGTTCTCGCTGACTGCCGACCCTGTCGAAGAAGCCCGTGCCGGACGCCAACTCCTCGAGTTCCTGGGCTTACGCGAGCGTAAAGGTCTCGACCTCATCGCCTGTCCCTCCTGTGGGAGGGCCGAAGTCGATGTCATCGACGTCGCCACCAAGGCGCAAGAGGCGCTTGAGGCGGCCAATCTCCCCATCCAGGTAGCGGTGATGGGATGTGTGGTCAACGGCCCCGGCGAGGCCCGTGAGGCCGACATCGGCATTGCGGCAGGCCGGGGACGGGGGCATCTGTTCATCAAGGGGCAGGTAGTGCGGGTCGTGCCAGAGAAGGAGATGGTCGCCGCTCTCCTCGACGAGGCGCAGAAGCTGGTCGACGAGGGCATGGAGGCCAGGTTGGCCCACGCCGAGGCCAACGCCGAAGAGATCGCCGCCGCCGAACGTCGTCAACTCATAGAGATCAGAGGCGATGCCAATCGCTCAACAGAGCTTCGGGCCAAGGTGGCCGACGTCGCCGGCGGCGATTAGTCCCTCTCCAACGCCCGGGCAAATCGAGGATCGCTGACTACCGTCCCGCTCTCAATGCGTTGGTCACAAGCCTTCATCCCCACCCTTCGTGACATCCCCGCGGATGCCGAAGCAGTCAGTCACCAGCTTCTGGTGCGGGGAGGCTTCATCCGTAAGCTCGCCGCGGGCTCGTACACGATGCTGCCGCTCGGTCAGCGGGTCCGGCTCAAGGTCGGCCGGATCATCCGCGAGGAGATGAATGCGATCGGGGCCCAGGAGATGATGCTGCCCACGCTGCACCCGGCGGAGATCTGGCGTAAATCGGATCGGTACGACTTGATGGGCGACAACCTCTTCAAGCTGCAGGACCGAAGGGGCGGCGACCTGGTCCTGGGGATGACCGAGGAGGAGATCTTCGCCATGCTGGCCAACGAGCTGTTCTCCTACCGGGACCTTCCTCAGATCTGGTACCAGATGCACACCAAGTTCAGGGACGAGCCTCGTCCCAAGTCGGGTCTCCTTCGCGTCCGGGAATTCACAATGAAGGACTCCTACACGCTCGACATCGACCGGGCCGGCCTCGACACCGGGTTCGACAAGCACTACGAAGCCTACAAGCGGATCTTCGCCCGGATGGGCCTCGACGCCGTCGACGTCGAGGCCTCGTCGGGGGCGATGGGGGGCAGCGAGTCGAAGGAGTTCATCGTCCGCAGCGTCGCCGGTGAAGACTGGATCGTCACCTGTGCCACATGTGACTACCGGGCCAACCTGGAGAAGGCCACCTCCGATCTGGAGAAAATCGACGACGGCGAGTCCGAGGACCTGGAGCGGTTCCCGACACCAGGTCTTCGCACCATCGCCACTCTGGCCCAGGCCCATCCCGACATCGCCGCCCCCGAGCGTCAGGTCAAGACCCTGGTCTACCTGCTCGACGGTGAGCCGGTGTTGGCCCTGCTCAGAGGGGATCACGACCTCCAAGAACAGAAATTGCTCGACGCTGCTGCCGCATCGGAGGGGCGTCCCGCCCAGGCCGAGGAGATCAGAGAACTGCTCGGCGCTGATCCCGGGAGTCTCGGGGGCGTCGGAGTCGACGACCTGCGGGTCTTCGCCGATCTGTCGTTGCAGGGCCGTTCCAACCTCACCACAGGCGCCAACGAGGACGACTGGCACTTCAGGGGAGTCGATCCCGAGCGTGACATGTCGGTGACGGTCTGGTCGGATCTGCGTGCGGTGACCAGCGGTGAGAAATGCGTCCTGGACGGAGGGAGCCTCGAGTTGTGGAAGGGGATCGAGGTCGGGCACATCTTCAAGCTCGGGACCCAATACTCCGAGGCCTTCGGGGCGTACGTCCAGGATGAGGCAGGGGAAAGTCACCCGATCATCATGGGCTCGTACGGAATCGGGCTGGAGAGGGGCATGGCCGCCGTCGTGGAAGGTAGCAACGACGAGAACGGAATCATCTGGCCGGTCTCAGTCGCCCCCTATGAGGTTTTGATCACAGTCATCAGGCCCGACGACGAGGCGACGATGGCCAGCGCGAATCGTCTATACGACGACTTCGCCTCCGCGGGTGTCGAAGTGCTGCTCGACGATCGCCCGGAGCGCCCTGGCGTCAAATTCGCCGACTCGGAGCTGATCGGCATCCCCTTTCGGGTCACCGTCGGGCCCAAGGGTGTGGCCGAGGGCGTCGCCGAGATCACGGAGCGTGACGGGATGGTCAAGACTGAGCTGAGTCTGGAGAAGATCGTCGCCACCCTCTCTGAACAGGTCACTGACGCCAGATTCGGTATCTGACAGCAGCGGGGCAGGCCGGGAACCTACCGCCGGAGCTGTTTTAGTCCAGGCTGTGCATAGGACCTATAATCCAAGGACAACAACAGGACGCTTTTCGGTCAGGTGGGCGCCTTTTGGCACCCACCTGTTTGCTGTGGAGACATTG
The DNA here is from genome assembly GCA_036374335.1 of Acidimicrobiia bacterium. Lineage (GTDB taxonomy): Bacteria > Actinomycetota > Acidimicrobiia > Spongiisociales > ZC4RG35 > JANQRA01. The sequence continues at coordinate 10,675 of DASUUC010000063.1, read as the reverse complement.
ACGTAGTGATGCAGGCTGCTGACATTTGGAGCGTGGTGGAGCCCTATCTCGCCGCGGAGAGACTCGAGCTCGATGACCTCGAGCTGTCCGGTCATGGCCGGGGAAGGGTGCTGCGGGTGACCGTCGACGGCGAAGATCTCGGCGTGGATCGTCTCGCTGAGCTGTCCCGCGGGCTCTCCCGCCTCCTCGATGACGAGCCAACCCTTCAGGATCAATACCGGCTCGAGGTGAGCTCACCCGGGCTGGAGAGAAAGTTGCGACGTCCTTCCCACTACCGCAAGTCGGTGGGGCGGGAGGTCGTGGTCAAGATCGCCGAAGGCGCGGGGAAGTCGACCTACCGGGGAACGCTGGCCAGCGCGGACGAATCCCGCTTCACCGTCGATGCCGATCAGGGCCCGGTCACCGTTCCGTACGACGATGTAGTCAGCGCCAAGACCGTATTCCGCTGGGAAAAGGCGCCGAAGCCAGGTCAGGCGAAGGAGAATCCATGAAGCTCGATACGATGATGGAGGCCATCGAGGTCCTCGCCCGGGAACGGGGAGTGGCCGTTGATGCAATCCTCGACGCCTTCGCCAATGCACTGGTGGCTGCCTACAAACGCAGCCCCGGTGCCGCCGAAGAGGCCCGGGTCACCATCGACCCCGACTCGGGTGAGGTGACCGTCTACGCCCAGGAGCTCGACGAGGATGGCAACGTCGTCGACGAATGGGAGGACACTCCCGAGGGAGAGGCCTTCGGTCGGATCGCAGCGCAGTCCTTCAAGCAGGTGATGCAGTTCAAGCTCCGTGAGGCGAAGCGGGAGAAGGTCTACGAGATGTACGAGGGCCGGGAGGGTGATCTCGTCACCGGCATCGTCCAGCAAGTCGACTACCGGTCGGTGATCCTCGACCTCGGGGACGCCGAGGCGATCCTGCCCGGGAGCGAGCGAATTCCGTTCGAGCGGCTCGACCGCGGCAACCGGGTCAAAGCTCTCATCCTCGAGGTCCGCAACGAGGCCAAGGGCGCTCAGATCGTGGTGTCGAGGAGCCACCCCGACCTGGTCCGCCGCCTCCTCGAGCTGGAGGTGCCCGAGCTGACCGACGGGACCGTAGAGATAGTGAACATCGCGCGCGAGCCGGGACACCGCACCAAGATCGCGGTGATCTCCCACGATCCCAACGTCGATCCCAAAGGTGCTTGCGTCGGTGCCCGAGGCTCACGAGTCCGCCAGGTCGTCAATGAGCTGCGCGGCGAGAAAGTGGATGTGGTGCAGTGGCGTGACGATGTCGCCCAGTTCATCGCCGAGGCTCTCGGCCCGGCCAAGGTGAAAGAAGTCCACATAGACGAGGAAGAGAAGACCGCCGATGTCGTCGTTTCCGAGCATCAGCTCTCCTTGGCTATCGGCAAGGAGGGTCAGAACGCACGGCTCGCCGCGCGACTTTCCGGCTACAAGGTGGATATCCGCTCGGATCAGGCGGCGGAAGTGGGTGCGGAGACGGCCGAGACCGCCGCGGCGGCCGAAGCAGTGTCCGCTTTCGCCGAAGACACCGGTTCAGTCGACGAAGCCGCCGAGGCCGCGGAGACGCCGGGGGCAGAGCCAGAGCCCGGCGCCGTCGAAGACGCGGGGACCGGTGCAGTCCTCACCGAAGAAATCGCCGCCGATGAGGAGCCGGTGAGCGACGTGGCCCAATTGGACGATGAGGACGCCGTTGAAGACACTGAGACCGACACCGAGAGTGAGTGATCATTGAATGAGGGTTTATGAGCTCGCCCGTGAACTGGGCGTTGATTCCAAGGAGGTGCTGGCCCAGGCCGAAGAGTTGGGCCTGGAGCTGAAGACTGCCTCGTCAGGTGTTGATGATGAGGGAGCCGAACTGCTCCGTCTTGCCTTCGCTCCCGAGGAGGAGACTTCTGCTGGCGAGCCACAGCCAGAGGTGGCGGTGGGGGAACAGGTCGAGGAGGCTGAACAGACCGAGACCGCGGCGGAGACAGAGCCCGGGGCGGAGGAGGCGACCGACACATCCGCAGCGGTCGCGGAGACCGCGCCCCCGGCTGACACGACCACCGACATCGACATCGCCACGATCACTCGAGGCGCCAGCGTTGGGGCCTTTGCCGATGCCATCGGCCAGGCGCCGGGTGAGGTGGTCAAAGTCCTCTTGGAGATGGGTATCCCCGCAGGCGTGCAACAGGCCATGCCCGAGGACAGGTTCGACGAAATCGCCGAGCGGTTCGGCTACATGGTCGAGATCGTCGAACAAGAAGCTGCTCCCGTCGTCGCCGAGCAGCCCGAATTCGAAGACGCTGAAGCCGATCTGGTCCCTCGTCCCCCGGTGGTCACGGTCATGGGACACGTCGACCACGGGAAGACCACCCTCCTCGACACCATCCGCAAAGCACGCGTGGTCGAGGATGAGGAAGGCGGGATCACCCAGCACATCGGTGCATACCAGGTCGAGGTCAATGACCATCTGATCACCTTTGTCGATACCCCCGGGCACGAGGCGTTCACCGCCCTCCGTGCCCGTGGAGCGAACATCACAGACATCGTCGTGCTCGTGGTTGCCGCTGACGACGGTGTCATGCCACAGACCATCGAAGCGATATCGCATGCCAAGGCCGCCGGGGTCAAGATGATCGTGGCCGTGAACAAGATGGATCTTCCCGGCGCCGACCCCCTGCGTGTTCGCACCGAGCTGACCAACCACGGGGTGATCACCGAGGATCTCGGTGGCGAGGTGCCCACCGTGGAGATCTCCGCGCTCAACGGCGATGGTGTCGACGACCTTCTCGAAGTGATCGACCTCATCGCCCAGCTCGAAGACTTCCGGGCCAACCCGAAGCCGGGAGCCAGCGGAGTCGTCGTCGAAGCGCAACTAGAGGTCGGTCGCGGACCGGTTGCCACGGTCATCGTGCAGCGGGGGACACTCCAGCAGGGTGATCCCTTTGTGGCCGGGCCCGTCTCCGGACGCGCCCGCGCTCTCATGAACGACCAAGGCGACCGGATCAAGTCGGCGGGACCGTCTACGCCGGTGCAGATCATGGGTTGGGACAATGTGCCCGCCGCCGGCGACTTCTTCGAGGTCCAGAAGAACGACCGGGACGCCCGTCGCCTCGCCGAGGAGCGGCTGCAGGCGGAACAGGCCGAGGCAAATGTGGCACCTTCGGCCCGGGACCGTCTACAGGGCTTGCTGGAAAACCTTCGCAGTGACGACGCCCAACTCAACCTGATCGTCAAGGCCGATGCTCAGGGCTCGCTGGAGGCTCTCCGCGAGTCGATCGGTAAGATCGAGCGGGAAGGCGGCAAGATCCAGATAGTCCACACCGCTGTTGGCGGCATCAGCGAGAACGATGTCACCCTGGCGGAGGTCACCGAGGCGGTCATCGTCGGCTTCAACGTCCGACCCGAGCCCAAAGCTCGCCGCGCAGCCGAGGAAGCCGGGGTGGAGGTCCGCACCTACGGGATCATCTACGAGCTCCTCGACGAGATCGAGCAGATGCTGGTCGGCCAGCTCGCCCCAGACGAGGAAGAAGTGGTGCTGGGAACCGCCGAAGTCAGGGCAATCTTCAGGGTCCCCCGATCGGGCACGGTCGCCGGCTGTTATGTCATTGAAGGTGTCGTCCGACGTGGTGCAAAGGCACGTCTACTCCGTGACGGCGTCGTCATCCACGATGGAGTGGTCTCCTCGTTGAAGCGCTTCAAAGACGATGTGCGTGAGGTCCAGTCCGGGTTTGAGTGCGGCATGGGCTTCGAGAACTACGACGACATCAAAGAAGGCGACCATATCGAGGTCTACATGGTCCGTGAGGTCGCCCGCACCTGATCCAATACCTTTGGGAGTGTCGGTATGAGCGACCGCATGCGGCGGGTCAACTCGATAATCCGCGAAGTGCTCGCCGACGAGATCGAACGAATGAGCGACGCCCGACTGGAGATGGTCTCGGTGACTGCCGTGGACACCTCACCCGACCTACGTCGGGCCACGGTCTTCATCGACGTGCTTGGTGAGAACGACCGCGATGACGCGCTGGCGGCTCTCAGAGGAGCCGGGAAACGTCTCCAGGCCGTCTTGGGAAGTGAGATTCGGACCAAGTACACGCCCACGCTCGAGTTCGCCATGGACCCGGGTGTGACCGGCGGCGATCGGATCGAGGCCATCCTGAGGGGATTGAAGGAGTCGGGGGAGGAAGCGGGAACGGAAGAGGAATGAACATCGAAAGGTCCACAATCGAGAATGCCGCGAAGGCGATTGCCGATGCCGACAGCATCGCCCTGGCTTGTCATGTCGGACCGGACGGCGATGCCCTGGGGTCGATGCTCGGGCTCGCCATTGCCGCCTCGAACGCCGGTAAGGAGGTCGTTGCCAGCTTCGGGTCGCCGTTTTCCGTTCCGCCCGGTCTCTCGTTCCTCCCTACCGAGCTCCTGGTTCCGCCCCAGGATTTCCCGAACGCTCCCGAGATCATGGTCGTCCTCGATGCCGGTTCACAGGAGCGACTCGGGGAATTGGGATCGAATGCCTCCGATGCGGATGTCGTGATCGTCGTCGACCACCATGTGACCAATGAGGGCTTTGGTGACATCTCCTTGGTCGATCCAACCGCGGCTGCCACAGGGGAGCTCGTGTACGAGATACTCAGGGCACTCGACTGGAAGATCACGCCCGAGGTTGCGCTCTGCCTGCACACGGCTCTGGTCACCGACACCGGGAGGTTCTCCTATGCGAACACGACCCCGCGCACACTCCGCATCGCAGCCGACCTCGTCGAGTCGGGTGCCGAGCCGAACCTCATCGGTCGGCATGTGTACGAGGAGGAGCCGTTCGCCTATCTCAAAGTAGTCTCCGTCGCAATGGAACGGGCGGTTCTCGACCGCGCGCTGCGTGTCGTCTACACCTGGATCAGTGACCAGGACCTCCGCGCCCTCGGGCTCGCCTGGAGCGAGACCGAGAACATGATCGACCTGCTGCGTCTGGCCGTGGAAGCCGACACCGCGGTATTGGCCAAGGTCCACGACGACGGACGGGTCAAAGTGAGCATGCGGTCGCGGGGTGAGACCGATGTCGGCGGCCTGGCGGCGGCGATGGGAGGCGGCGGTCACCGACTTGCCGCGGGGTTCACCGCCGAAGATGACGTCGAGGCGGTGCTCGAGCGGATTCTCAGTGCAGTCGGAGACCATCGTTGACGGCGGGCACTGAAGGCTTCCTGGTCGTCGACAAGCCCCACGGGATCACCTCGAACCAGGTGGTGGGCAAGGTCAAGAAGGCCACGGGTGTCAAGAAGGTCGGACATGCCGGGACCCTCGACCCGATGGCCACCGGGGTACTCGTTCTCGCCATCGGCAAGGTCACCCGCCTCATCAGGTACATCCAGGACCAGGCCAAGGAGTACGTGGCCACTGCGTTGTTCGGTGTTGCAACCGACACGCTCGATGCCGACGGTGCAGTGCTCTCTCGCGAGCGGATGGACTTCGAAGAGCGAGACATCGAAGCGATCGCTCCCAGGTTCGTCGGGACCATCTCCCAGATCCCTCCAATGGTGTCAGCGCTCAAGAGAGACGGGAAGAGACTCTATGAGCTGGCCCGGGAAGGTCAGGTGATCGAAAGAGATGCACGTCAGGTGGAGGTGCACGACCTGGAGATCCTGTCCGTCGGGGCACCGCCCTATCCCGAGGTGGAGTTTCGCGTCGTGTGTGGCAAGGGAACGTATATCAGGTCCCTGGCCGACGACATGGCTGCCGTATTGGGTGGCCAGGCGCACCTCACTGCATTGCGGCGCACCAAGATCGGGTCATTCGGGATCCGGGACAGCGTTACCCTCGACGATCTGCAGAACTGGGAGTCCTATCTCCTGGCTCCGACGCGAGCGTTGCAGGATCTCGCCTCCGTCGTGGTCGATGAGGAGACGGCGCAGGGCGTGCGCAACGGGATGCGGTACCTCGGCGGGCCGATCATGTCAGGCCCTGTCGGCCAGCCGTACTCTGTGCTCTCCGAGAGCGGGGATCTGCTCGCGGTCTACACCCGCAGCGAGAGTCGGGCCGAACCGGAGGTCGTGCTCCCCTCATGAAGGTCCTCGACGGCCCGTGGAAGGACTGGGCTGGCGCCACCGAGCAGTCGTCAGTGACTATCGGGGTCCTGGACGGAGTCCATCTCGGTCATCGCGCGCTGCTGGGTCTCTTTGACGATTCGATGACCCGGACGGTCCTGACCTTCGACCCTCATCCCGTCGAGGTCCTCCGCCCTGGAACACCGCCCCGGCTGATCACGACCATCGGCGAGCGGATCGAACTCCTCGACGGTGCCGGTGTCGAGTGTGTCGGCGTGCTCGATCTGACCGAGATCAAGGACCAGACACCACACGAGTTCGTGGCGCGGGTCTTGGTCGAAAAGCTCAATATCGGGCATCTGGTGGTTGGAGAGGATTTTCGCTTCGGCAAAGACCGTTCTGGGGACGTCGAGATGCTGGCCGCACTCGGCCTCGAGCTCGGCTTTGCGGTGGATACCATGAGTTTGGTGGCTGACTCCGAGGCCGCGATTTCCTCGAGCCGGATCAGGGGCCTGATTGAGAAAGGCGAGGTTGCGGCGGCGTCGGCGCTGCTCGATTCCTGGTTCACCGTCACCAACACCGTGATCGACGGCGACAAGCGGGGCAGGGAGCTCGGCTTTCCCACGGCGAATATCCGTCCTCCAGATCGCAAGGTGGTGCCGGCGAAAGGCGTCTATTCGTGCTTCGCCACGGTACATGGCGTCCGCCATGATGCCGCCGTCAATGTTGGGGTCCGCCCCACCTTCGGTGGTGGCGAGTTGCTGATCGAAGCATTCATCTTCGACTTCACCGAAGACATCTATGGGGCCGATCTCACGCTCGAATTCGTGGAATACACGAGACCGGAGCTCAAGTTCTCCGGGGTAGACGCCTTGGTTGCTCAGATGGAGAGAGACGTGGCCGAGAGCCGGTCGGTCCTCGAGCGGGCCCGATCGAGAATATGAGTTTGAGATGCGAGACTGTTACACTTCGACACGACCCCCACACCACTTCAGGTTTTACGCGCAATGAAGACAACTACTGAAATCGTCGAAGAGTTCGGTACCCACGAGAGCGACACAGGCTCACCGGAGGTCCAGGTGGCACTGCTCACCGAGCGGATCAACCACCTGACCGAACATCTTCGTGACCACAAGCACGACCACCACAGCCGTCGTGGTCTGTTGCTGATGGTCGGTAAGCGCCGAAGGCTTCTGGACTATCTCCGTCGAGAAGACGTAGAGCGATATCGGAGTCTCATCGCCAAGCTAGGCCTGAGGCGATAGGTCAACAAAGAATTCGTGAGGAGCGGTTCAACCCGCTCCTCATGTGTATGCGGGGCACCAAGCCCCGAAAGCAAGGGGGCCAGGAAGGCCCCGGAAAACGGAGCCACGTCGGTTGTCAGTGGTGATGTCTTGGAAGATCGGTGCGAGACATCACCACTGCCAACGGGCGCAGGCTCCACTGACAAACGAAGGAGCACACAGTGCCCGAAACCTCTGTGAGAGGCGATATCGGCGGCAAAGAGCTCGTGCTGAGCACCGGCAAGCTGGCCATGCAGGCCAATGGAGCCGTTGTCGCCAAGATCGGCGGTACCGAAATGCTGGTGACCGCCACCGCAAACCCAACGCCCAGGGAAGGCGTCGACTTCTTCCCGCTCACCGTCGACTTCGAAGAGCGGATGTACTCGGTGGGAAGGATCCCCGGATCGTTCTTCCGGAGGGAAGGCCGCCCGTCGGAGCAGGCCATCCTCACCTGTCGACTCATCGACCGTCCCCTCCGCCCGTCGTTCGCCGACGGCTACCGCTATGAGACCCACATCGTGGTGACCTCACTCGCAGTGGATCAGGAGAACCCCTTCGATGTGGTAGCACTCAACGGCGCGTCCGCGGCCCTGAGCGTCAGTGGTCTCCCATTCGAAGGCCCGCTGGGTGGTGTCCGTCTCGCCCTCAAGGAGGGTGAGTGGGTTCCCTTCCCGACCGAGGACGATCTCGACGAGTCGGTATTCGAGCTCGTGGTCGTGGGACGTCGCAACGAAGCTGGCGAGATCGACATCGTCATGGTCGAAGCCGGAGCCACCGACGAAGGTGCGCGTCTGGTTGCCGACGGCGACCGTCCCTCCGACGAGGCGGCAGTCGCCGAGGGTCTAGAGCGGTCGAAGCAGTACATTGCTCAGCTCATCGACCTCCAGAACGAGCTGGTTTCCCGGATCGAGCTGCCTGAGTTCTCATGGACACCGGCAGCCGACTACAGCGACGAGATCTACGCGAAGGTCGAGGCAGCAGCTTCCTCCCGGATCCCGGCAGTCCTCGAGATCGCAGGCAAGCATGAGCGACAGGACGCCGAAGTCGAATCTCTGGAAGCCGTGATCGCCGAGCTCGGCATCGGAGAAGACGATGCCGAGACCCTCAGGGAGGCGAAAAATGCCTTCCGCACCGTGTTCAAGAAGCTCGCACGCAAGCGGGTCGTGGACCAAGGTGTCCGAATGGACGGTCGCGCCGCCTCCGACATCCGCCCGCTGATGATCGAGGTGGGAACCGTCGAGAGAACCCATGGTTCGGCGCTTTTCCAGCGTGGTGAGACCCAGGTGCTCAACATCACGACCCTCGGAATGCTCAAGATGGAACAGATGCTGGACACCCTCGACATCGCGGAGGCGAAGCGGTACATGCATCACTACAACTTCCCACCCTTCTCGACAGGTGAGGCCGGGTTCATGCGTGGCCCCAAGCGTCGTGAGATCGGTCACGGTGCCCTCGCCGAGAAGGCGCTGCTCCCGGTCATCCCGACATCGGAGGATTTCCCGTACGCGCTTCGGCTCGTATCCGAGGTCCTCGCCTCCAACGGCTCATCATCGATGGCATCGGTGTGTGGGTCGTCACTGTCCCTGATGGACGCCGGAGTTCCCATCTCCGCTCCCGTAGCCGGGATCGCGATGGGGCTGATCGCTGAGGGCGACCGATTCGTGACCCTGACCGACATCCTGGGTGCCGAGGACGCGCTTGGTGACATGGACTTCAAGGTCGCCGGCACGGCTGACATGATCACCGCGCTCCAGCTCGACACCAAGATCTCGGGACTTCCTTCGGAGGTGCTCGAGTCTGCACTCAATCAGGCCCGGGAGGCTCGTCTGTTCATCTTGAACGCGATGGCAGACGTGATTTCCGAGCCACGAGCCGAGATGAACAAGTGGGCCCCACGTATCGAGTCGATCGAGATCCCCAAGGACAAGATCGGCGAGGTCATTGGTCCCAAGGGAGCGGTGATCCGCGAGCTCGAGGAAGTGACCGGCGCCAAGATCGAGATAGAGGAGGCCGATGGAATGGGTATCGTCCGCATCGCCTCCAACGACGCGGATGCTTTGGCCGCGGCCAGAGAGAGGGTGACTCAGATCGCCTTCCCACCCGAGGTCGAGCTCGGTGCCGAATACGAGGGCAAGGTGGTGAACATCACCAAGTTCGGTGCCTTTGTGAACATCCTGCCAGGACGCGACGGGTTGCTCCACATCTCCCGCCTCGACGGGTCGAAGCGCGTGGAGCGGGTCGAGGACTATCTGACCGACGGCCAGGTGCTCAAGGTCAGGGTGCGCGAGATCGACCGGGGCAAGGTCAGCCTCGAGTTGGTCGAGCCCCTCGAAGGAGCCACCTTGCCCGGGCCGGAGGCTTCGAGACAGGACAGCGGCGATCGGGGCGGCCGTGATCGCGACCGAGGCGGCCGTGATCGTGACCGGGGCGACCGGGGCGGCCGTGATCGTGACCGGGGCGGCCGCGACCGTGACCGGGGCGGCCGGGACCGTGACCGGGCGGCAGCGGCGACGGAGGCTCCGAAGTCGGATACCGGCGACCGACGTCGGGCCGCTCAGAGCTTCGACGAGGTCTTCGAGGAGATCTCCGAGAAGTAGCTCTCGCCGACTTCGATGCAGAAGGACGGGCGAAAGCCCGTCCTTTTGCCATCTGGTGTCTTGGCCATGGCGTCATAGACTTGTGCGTGCCTTGTTCGGCCAGGGGAGGCAGGGATTGGCGGTTGAGACGCGTGGGATCGTGCTCATGCGCGGAGAGCGGGGGCCGGGGGTCGAGGTCGAGGTCCGGGCGGACGAGTCACGGCTCAGCATCGTCTCCGGCTCGGAGCTGATCGGGAACTGGGAGGTCGGCTCCTTCGGGATCAAGTCGCTCCACGAGGGATTCTCCATATTCGCGGAAGGGGAGGAGTTCGTGCTCAGGACCGACGACGACGTCGGGCTGGCTGGTGAGTTGGGGCTGCAGACTGCGTCGCCGCGGATGGCGCGGCGCGTGGCCGCATCTCGGCGTCCCAAGGATCTTCCTTGGCCCGATCCGGTCCCCGCACAGCCGAGGTCGTACGTGGCGGCAATCACCGTCGCCCTGGGCGGGGTGCTGATCCTGGTCGGCAGTGCCCTCCTCCGCGCCGACCCCGCTCTCGACGACAGGTCGGTCGAGACGGGTTTGAAGGTGGTCGGCAACTTCTGGTCCGCCTTCGGAGCAGGTGGCCTGCTCATGATCGTGGCCGCACTGGCTCTTGCCGCGCGGATTCGGATGGCCAAGGCCCTGGCCATCCTCTCGGTGGTGGCTCTGGTCATCGTGTTCGGCAACGCCGCCCAGCAATCCACTCCCGAGGCCGACCTCCTCATCGCGTACGGATTCATCGCCGGAGGAATCGT
>DASUUC010000062.1:0-37311 GCA_036374335.1 Acidimicrobiia bacterium | reverse complement strand
CGCATCCGCTTGAAGGCCTATGACCACAACGTGGTCGACGAGTCTTCGAAGAAGATCACCGAGACGGTGCTGCGCACCCAGGCCAAGATCAGGGGGCCGGTGCCGCTACCGACGGAGATCCATCGCTACTGCGTGGTGCGTGGCCCTCATGTGCACAAGACCTCCCGTGAGCACTTCGAGATGCGAATCCACAAGCGTCTCATCGACATCCTCGAGCCGACCCCGAAGACGGTCGACTCGCTGATGCGACTCGAGCTACCCGCAGGGGTGGAAGTAGAGATCAAGCTATGACGACTTTCCGGATCCAGCGAGATCATCCCGTCACGAGCGGGGGGTTCAGGGGGGTCGTCCCCCCTGCTGATAGGGCAGTGGAAGTTGAGATCGAGCTATGAGCTCCCTCAACGGAATCCTTGGAACAAAACTCGGCATGACCCAGATCTTCGACGACCAAGCCCGCTCGATTCCGGTAACGGTGGTCAAGGCCGGGCCGGTTCGTGTCGTCCAGATCAAGACAATCGCAAAGGACGGTTACAACGCCATCCAGATCGCCTATGGCGAGACCAAGCCAGGGAAGGTGAACAAGCCAACCGCCGGTCACTACGCCAAGGCTGGAGTCTCCCCCGCCAACCATCTCATCGAGGTCAAGGTCGAAGACCCTTCCGAGTTCGAGGTGGGTCAGGAGATCAAGGTCGAGGAGATGTTCGAGGTCGGCATCAAAGCCGACGTCAGTGGCGTCTCCAAGGGCAAAGGTTTCAGCGGTGTCATGAAGCGGCACAACTTCGCCGGGCAGGGCGCCTCGCACGGAAACCACAAGAAGCATCGCGCTCCCGGCTCGATCGGGGCCTGCGCCACTCCCGCTCGTGTTTTCAAGGGAATGCGGATGGCAGGTCGCATGGGCGGTGAGAAGGTGACGACCCTCAACCTCGAGGTGGCCGGAGTCGACGCCGAACGTGGTCTCCTCATGCTCAATGGCTCCGTCCCCGGGCCCAAGGGCTCGGTCGTGTTTGTCAGAGGGGCGGTGAAGGCTCATGGCTGACATCATGGCCCCGCTCTTCAACGCCGACGGCAAAGCCGGCGGCGACATCAAGCTCGACGTCGAGGTATTTGGCATCGAGCCCAACCTGGACGTCCTCCATCAGGTGGTGACGTCCCAACTCGCCGCGGCCCGCGCCGGCACCGCTTCCACCAAGCGTCGGTCCCAGGTTCGTGGCGGTGGCCGCAAGCCGTGGCGACAGAAGGGTCTCGGGCGCGCCCGTCACGGCTCGATTCGTTCCCCGATCTGGGTCGGTGGTGGTATCGCCCATGGGCCCCAGCCCCGTGATTACGCCCAGCGCACCCCCAAGAAGATGAAGCGGCTCGCTCTGCGCAGCGCCCTCTCGGCACGGGCTGCGGAGGCCGCGATCAGAGTCGTTGACGACATCGACTGGGCCGCGCCCAAGACCAAAAAGGCGTTGAGCCTGCTCGATGCGATGGAGGCCAAAGGAAAGACCCTGGTCGTCCTCACCCAACTCGACGGGTCAGCCGGCAAGTCATTCCGCAATCTGCCCGAGGTGCGTCTGGTCGAGCCGGGACACCTCACGGCCTACGACGTCCTTTGGTCCGATCAAGTCGTCTTCACCTCCCACACCGTGGGCTCGGTGGGCCGCTCCAGCAAGTACGAGGTCAGCGAGAGCGACTTCGTGAAGGAAGACGATGGAGGTGAGTCTTGATGAGGACGGCTCACGACATCATCCTCGCTCCGGTCGTCTCGGAGAAGTCGTACGACCTCATCGAGAACAACAACACCTACACCTTCGAAGTGGACCCCCGCTCCAACAAGGAGCAGATCAAGCACGCCGTGGAGAAAGTCTTCGACGTCAAAGTCCTCAGGGTCAACACGATGAACCGCAAGGGCAAGGTCAAGCGCACCGGCTACAAGCTGGGAAAACGCAAAGACATCAAGCGCGCCGTGGTGACCCTCGCCGAAGGCGATTCGATCGATCTGTTCGGAGTCTGAGATGGCAATAAACAAACGCAAGCCAACTTCACCCGGGCGTCGATTCCAGACGGTCTCGGACTTCGCCGAGATCACGGACTCGAAGCCGGAGAAGGCGTTGGTCGCCAAGAAGTCCAAGACCGGCGGCCGCAACACCGACGGCCGGGTGACCTCGCGCCACCGCGGCGGTGGGCACAAGCAGCGCTATCGCATCGTCGATTTCAAGCGTGACAAGGACGGGATCCCGGCTCGGGTCGCCTCCATCCAGTACGACCCCAACCGCAACGCCCGGATCGCCTTGTTGAACTACGCCGACGGGGAGAAACGCTACATCCTGGCTCCGGTCGGGGTGAAGGTCGACGATCGACTCGAGTCCGGCTCCGGTGCTGACATCCGGCCGGGCAACGCTCTTCCGCTCCGCAACGTCCCGGCGGGGACGATGGTCCATGCCATCGAGATGCGCCCCGGGGGCGGTGCCAAGCTGGCCCGCTCTGCGGGCACTGCAGTTCAGCTCATGTCCAAGGAGGGCGAGCTCGCCCTGCTCCGGCTCCCCTCGGGTGAGATGCGTCAGGTCCCCCTCGACTGCAAGGCCACTGTCGGACAGGTAGGTAACACCGAGGCCGAGCTGATCAAGTTGGGCAAGGCGGGACGCAACCGCTGGAAGGGTGTCCGCCCTCAGACCCGCGGTGTCGCCATGAACCCCGTCGACCATCCGCTGGGTGGCGGTGAGGGCAAGTCGTCTGGCGGCCGCCATCCCGTCAGCCCGTGGGGCAAACCCGAAGCGCGCACCCGCAGGCGGAAGAAGGCTTCCAACAGGTACATCGTGCGTCGTCGCACGAAGAAAGGCAGGCGCTGACATGTCGCGCTCACTGAAGAAAGGCCCCTTCGTCGACGACCATCTGGCCAACAAGGTCGACGAGCTCAACCGAACCAATCAAAAGCGTGTGATCCGGACCTGGTCGCGCCGCTCCACGATCATCCCGGAGATGATCGGGCACACCATTGCCGTCCACGACGGGCGCAAGCACGTGCCCGTGTACATCACCGAGTCGATGGTTGGGCACAAGCTGGGCGAGTTCGCCCCGACTCGCACGTTCCGCGGCCATGCCGAGAAGGCGGCGATGAGACGATGAAGGTGAGAGCGCACAACCGTTTCGTCCGTCAGTCCCCGTTCAAGGTGCGACGGGTGCTCGACCTGGTCCGGGGTCTCCCGGTCGAGGAGGCCACTCATGTGTTGCGGCTGACCAACCGGGCTGCGGCGAAGCCGATAGCCAAGACCTTGAGCTCGGCCGTTGCCAACGCGGAGCACAACCATGCCCTCGACCCCGAGGATCTGGTCATCGCCGAGGCCTTCGCCGATGAGGGCCCGACGCTGCGGCGTTTCAAGCCTCGCGCCCGTGGTCGCGCTACCCGCATCGACAAGCGAACTAGTCACATCACGATCGTGGTGTCAGATATGAATGAGGAGGTGAGCTGATGGGTCAGAAGGTACACCCTTATTCATTCCGTTTGGGCGTCGCCACCGACTGGAAGTCGAAGTGGTTCTCCACCAAGGAGTATGTCGACTTCGTCAATGAGGATTGGAAGATTCGGGAGTGGCTCCGTGACGAGCTGGTCCGTGGTGCGGTGTCACGCGTTGACATCGAGCGCACCCGGGACCGTCTCATCGTTGACATCCACACTGCCCGTCCCGGTGTCGTCATCGGTCGCAAGGGATCAGAGGCCGAGCGTCTCCGCACCCATCTCGAAGGGATGACCGGGGGCCGGGTCAAGCTCAATATCAACGAGGTAAAGGATCCCGACCTGGACGCGACGCTGCTTGCCCGTGGCATCGCAGACCAACTCGAGAACAGGATCGCCTTCCGCCGCGCCATGAAACGTGCGGTGGCGTCTGCACTCAAAGCCGGCGCCGAAGGTGTCCGCGTCGAGTGCAAGGGCCGGCTCGGTGGTGCCGATATGGGCCGCCGCGAGTGGTACCGGGAAGGCCGGGTGCCTCTCCACACCCTCCGTGCGGACATCGACTTCGGGACCGCCACGGCTCGCACCACGGTTGGCGCTATCGGTGTCAAGGTTTGGGTCTATCGGGGAGAAGTGGTCGAGAGTGGGCCCGTCTCCGGTGAGCGGATCGCTGCCGAGGCCGATCTGGCGACAGGTGGCCCCGCTCGCCGAACGCAGAAGAGCATCAAGTCCCGTGCCGAAGAGGCGGCGGGTGAGAAGAAGCCACGGCTCATCGAAGCCGGTGGTGGCAAACGACCCGTGGTGGAGTCTGGTGAGCAAGAGGGCGGACGCCGTCTCATCGAGGCCGGCGGGGGACGTCGTCCCACCGCTGCCGAGGCCAAGGTCCAGTACGAGAGTGCCCGTGAGGAGCAGGAAGTCGTCGAGGAATCCGCCGAAGCGACGGAAACCCCCGCCGAAAAGGCCGAAGAGACCACAGGACCGGAAGCTGTGAGCCCTCCGCCCAGTGAAGAGTCGGTCGAGGAGACTTCAGCACCGGAAGCTGTGAGTCCTCCGCCCAGTGGAGAGTCGGTCGAGGAGACCTCAGGACCCGAAGCTGTGAGTCCTCCGCCCAGTGAAGAGTCGGTCGAGGAGACTTCAGCCGATGTCGCTGATGGGTCCGAGGCTGAAACGTCCGAATCAGAGAACGAAGAGGAGTAACCGGTCATGCTCATGCCTAAGCGCACCAAGCACCGCAAGGTGCATCGCGGGCGCATGTCCGGCGTTGCCAAGGGCGGCACCAAGGTCAACTTCGGAGAGTATGGACTACAGGCCCTCGAGCCTGGGTGGATAACCGCCCGTCAGATCGAGTCGGCCCGTGTCGCCATCACTCGTGCGGTCAAGCGCGGCGGGAAGGTGTGGATCACCATCTTCCCCGACAAGCCCGTTACCCAGAAACCTGCCGAGACCCGCATGGGCTCGGGCAAGGGCAACCCGGAGTTCTGGGTCTCAGTGGTGAAGCCGGGACGTGTCATGTTCGAGCTCGCTGGTGTCGACGAAGCCATGGCGCGGGAGGCCATGCGCAAGGCTGGCCACAAGCTTCCCATCAAGACCAGGGTCGTGACCCGGGAGGACGCATGAAGGTCGACGAACTTCGAGATCTCACGATCGACGAGCTGATGGACGCCCTGGTCGAGGCAAAGGAGGAGCGGTTCAACCTGCGTTTCCAGGTGGCCACCAACCAACTCGACAACACCGCCCGTCTCAAGGACGTGAAGAAGGAAATCGCCCGCATCCTCACCATTCTGCGTGAGCGGGAGCTGGCCGAGGCCAAGGAGAATGCCGATGGCTGAGAATGCAACAACGAGAAGCGGCCGGAAGGTGCGTGTCGGCGTCGTCGTCTCCGACAGCCGGGACAAGACCGTAACCGTCGAGGTGGCGAGCTCGTCCCGTCACCCCCGATACGACAAGATCGTTCGGACATCCGCCAAGTTTCATGCCCATGACGAGACGAACGACGCCCACGTCGGCGACACGGTACGAATCATGGAGACCCGTCCCCTCTCCAAGCAGAAGAGGTGGCGTGTCGTGGAGGTAGTGGAGCGTGCCCGATGATCCAGCAGGAGTCCCGTCTCAAGGTGGCGGACAACACCGGTGCCCGCGAGGTGCTCTGCATCCGGGTGCTCGGCGGGTCGTCGCGCCGCTACGCCGGGATAGGCGATGTCATCGTGGGCACGGTCAAGGAGGCGACCCCCGGGGGCTCGGTGAAGAAGGGCGAGGTGGTCAGGGCCGTGGTCGTGCGCACCAAGAAGGAGGCGCGTCGTCAGGACGGAACCTACATCCGGTTCGACGACAACGCCTGTGTGATCATCGATACCAACCGTCAGCCCCGGGGGACCCGCATCTTCGGCCCAGTG
This sequence comes from Acidimicrobiia bacterium, assembly GCA_036374335.1. Taxonomy (GTDB): domain Bacteria; phylum Actinomycetota; class Acidimicrobiia; order Spongiisociales; family ZC4RG35; genus JANQRA01. The sequence continues at coordinate 31,485 of DASUUC010000062.1, read as the reverse complement.
GCCCGAGAGTTGAGAGACGAGCGCTTCATGCGGATTGTCTCTCTCGCACCAGAGGTTTTGTGATGGCAGCTTTGATTGCCGACCGGCGGCTCCTATTGCCGACCGACTTTCTCCGAGCATCTCCGCTCTACGTCTCTCGTCGCGTTGCGTGGGTTTCACCCTCAGTCTCGTCATCGCGATCTCCGATCTTCGGAGAAACAGATGCCGGTCGGTCGGCGGCGTCCGCGCGACTCCCGTTGCCCTGGAGGTTTTGAAATGAAATTGAAGAGAGGTGACACCGTGGTGGTCATCGCCGGCAAGGACACCGGCAAGGAATCGACCATCTCGCGTGTCTATCCAGACAAGAACAAGGTTCAGGTCGAGCGTGTCAACACTGCCAAGAGGCACACCAAGCCGACCGGCCAGACGATGCAGGGCGGAATCATCGACAAGGACATGCCCATCGACGCCTCCAACGTGATGATCGTCTGTGAGAAGTGTGGCCCCACCCGGATCGGGCATCGCGTCAACGACAAGGGCAAGAAGATTCGTGTCTGTGTCAAGTGTGGGAGCGATCTATGAGCGACAAACCACGCCTCAAGGCCAAGTATGACGATGAGATCCATGTCAAGCTCAAGGAACAGCTCGGCTACGACAATCCCATGCAGGTGCCAACGCTCGACAAGATCGTGCTCAACATGGGTCTCGGCGAAGCCATACAGGACAAGAAGGCCATCGACGAGGCGATCGACGAGCTGGGGCTCATTGCAGGGCAGCGTCCCAAGGTGAACAAAGCCCGCAAGTCGATCGCCAACTTCAAGTTGCGGGAAGGGACCCCGATCGGGGTATCCGTGACATTGCGTGGGGCCCGCATGTGGGAGTTCTTCGATCGTCTGATCTCAGTGGCGATCCCGAGGGTGCGCGACTTCCGGGGATTGAACCCCAGAGCTTTCGATGGACGGGGCAACTACAGCGTCGGGGCCTCCGAGCAGCTGATCTTCCCCGAGATCGACTTCGACCAGGTGACCACTACCCGCGGCATGAATATCACGATCGTTACCACCGCCGACGATGACGAAGCGGGCAAGGCACTGCTCGACGCATTCGGGTTTCCCTTCCGCAGGGTCGAGGCGCAGGTTTAGGGGGCATAGGAGTGATAGCAGATGGCTAAGAAATCAATGATCGCAAAGGCGAACAGGAAGCCGAAGTTCAAGGTGAGGGGCTACAACCGCTGCAAACGCTGCGGCCGGGCCCGGGCCTATATACGTGACTTCGGGATGTGTCGCATTTGCGTCAGGGAGCTGGCGAGTCGTGGCGAGCTGCCTGGTGTGAGAAAGGCTTCATGGTGACAATCGTTACAGATCCCATAGCCGACATGCTGACCCGCATCCGCAACGCCGTTGCGGTAGGTCACGAGCGGGTGACGATGCCGGCTTCGAAGCTGAAAGTGAATATCGCCCGCATCCTCGCCGACGAGGGATTCATCGACCGGTATGAGGTCGTCGAGAACGGCCATCGCAGCGAGCTGGAGCTGGTACTCCGCTACGCCGAGCGGCGTCGTCCCGCGATCGAGGGCCTCAAGCGAGTGTCACGTCCCGGCCATCGAGTCTACGCCGGAGCGAAGGACCTGCCCCGCGTGCAGGGTGGTCTCGGTGTCGCCGTGGTGTCCACCAGCCAGGGTCTGATGCCCGATCGTGAGGCGCGGAAGCGTCGTCTCGGTGGTGAGATCGTCTGTGAGGTGTGGTGATGAGCCGCGTCGGAAACAAGCCGGTTGAGCTTCCCGATGGCGTCGACGTCGAGGTTCAGGGGAACGCGGTGACGGTCAAGGGATCCAAAGGCGAGCTCAATCGATCGTTCAACGAGCGCATCGGCTTCGACATCGACAACGGCCTCGTGATGGTGACCCGCCCGGACGATTCCCGGGAGTCGCGGGCCCTCCATGGGCTGAGCCGGGCGTTGCTGGCCAACATGGTCACCGGCGTGTCCGACGGCTATCGGAAGGAGCTCGAGATTCAGGGTGTCGGCTACCGCGCCTCCCTCAAAGGGAACGACATCGAGCTGCTCGTCGGTTTCAGCCATCCGGTCACAGTCCGGGCGCCCGAAGGGGTCACATTCGAAGTTCCCGAGCCGACGAGGATCATCGTCTCCGGCATCGACAAGGAGCAGGTCGGCCAGGTGGCTGCCAACATCCGCAAGGTCCGTCCCCCCGAGCCGTACAAGGGCAAGGGAATTCGCTATGTGGGCGAGTACGTGAGACGCAAGGCCGGGAAGGCAGGCAAGTGATGAGGGGTAGGGACACCCGTATTCGCCGCCGGGCCCGGGTGCGCAGGAAGCTCCACGGCACCCCGGATCGCCCCCGGCTTTCGGTATATCGCAGCAACCGATACATCTATGCCCAGGTGATCGATGACAGCGAGGGTCTCACTGTTGCGGCTGCTTCGTCGCAGGAACCCGACCTCAGGTCCGATCGTCTCAATGTGGAGACTGCGGCGAAAGTAGGCACACTGGTGGCTGACCGTGCCAAGGAGGCCGGGATCACGACGGTGGTCTTCGACCGTGGCGGATACAAATACCACGGCAGATTGAAAGCTCTCGCTGACGCCGCCCGCGAGGCAGGATTGGAGTTCTAATGGCGAGACAACAACGAGCCGGTTCCGAGCAGAGCCAGTACGACGAGCGAGTGATACAAATCAACCGTGTTGCCAAAGTGGTGCAGGGTGGACGTCGCTTCAGCTTCACCGCGCTGGTCGTTGTCGGGGATGGCAACGGCAAAGTCGGTGTCGGCTACGGGAAGGCCAAAGAGGTTCCGGCCGCCATTCAAAAGGGGATGGAGCAGGCCCGTCGCTCGATGGAGCTCGTACCCATGGCCGGTCAGACGATCGTGCATCAGATCACCGGCGTTCACGACGCAGCCAAGGTGCTGATCAAGCCGGCGGCCCCCGGTACCGGTGTCATCGCAGGTGGCGCGGTCCGACAGATCCTCGAAGCCGCCGGCATCAAGGATGCCCTGGCCAAGTCGCTGGGGTCGCCGACCCATCTCAACGTGGCCAAGGCGACTATGAACGGTCTGCTCGGTCAGCGACGCCCCGACGAGGTCGCCAAGCTTCGGGGCAGGAAAGTCGAGGACATCACCCCTCCCGGTCTGCTCGCCGCCTACAACACAGCCGAGTCACTGCGTGCGGCACCGTCGGATTCGAAGTAGGTGATCATGGCCAAGACCAAGCAGAAGACAGTGAAGGTGACGCTGCGTCGAAGCACCATCGGGGAGAAGCCGAAGACGAGGGCTACCGTCGAAGGGCTCGGCTTGAAACGGATCGACCAGACAGTGGAACAAGCAGATTCCCCCAGCCTCCGCGGCATGCTGGCCAAGGTCAGCCACCTGGTCGAGGTGGAGGATGAGTAATGAGTGAAGAGAAGAAACAACAACTGAAGCTGCACCATCTGGCGCCCCCACCCGGATCGAAGAAGAAGAAGATTCGTGTCGGCCGTGGTGAGGGTGGACGTCGGGGCAAGACTGCAGGACGGGGGACCAAGGGTCTCAAGGCTCGCAGCAAGCTACGTCCCGGTTTCGAGGGTGGACAGACCCCCCTCGCCATGCGTCTTCCCAAGCTGAAGGGTTTCACCAACCCCAACAAGGAGGTCTTTTCCATCGTCAACCTCAGCTCCTTCGAGGACTTCGAGGCCGGTAGCGAGGTCACTCCGGAGACCTTGCGGGAGCATGGCCTGATCCGACGTCGTGGCCGGGTCAAGGTGCTCGCCGAAGGCGAGCTGGACAAGGCGCTCACGGTGAAGGCGCATGCCTTCAGTGCTTCGGCAAAAGAGAAGATCGAAAAAGCCGGCGGCACCGTCGAAGTCCTGTGATCTCGGCTGTCCGTCGCGACGAACTAGGCCGCACCTTCTAGGACAATGGCGGCTCACCCTTCGACCAGCTAGGACCAATGCTCAGCATCTACCGCAACATGTTCAAGATCCCGGACCTCCGGGTGAAGATCCTCTTCACCCTGGCGATGTTCGCGGTCTACCGTCTCGGCGCCGCCATCCCGGTTCCGGGCATCGACCTCGATGCCGTCGAGCTCTTCCAGAGCCAACAACAGGCTGGTGGCATCTACGGGTTGATCAACCTCTTCTCCGGTGGGGCCCTGGAACAATTCAGCGTCTTTGCACTGGGCATCATCCCCTACATCACCGCGTCGATCATCATGCAGCTGCTCGCGGTGGTGATCCCCAAGCTGCAGGCTCTACAGGAGGAGGGAGAATCGGGTCGGAAGGTGATCACCCAATGGACCCGTTACCTGACGGTCATTCTTGCTCTCATCCAGTCCACCGGGTTCACCTTCCTCTTCCACTCCGGGCAGTTCACCGGTGGCATCGACCTGATTCCCAACTACACGCCGGGTCGGGTGATTCTCATCGTGCTCACCATGACTGCGGGCACGGCGATGGTGATGTGGCTCGGGGAGTTGATCACCCAGCGTGGCGTCGGCAACGGGATGTCGTTGATCATCTTCGTGGCCATCCTCAGCCAGTTCCCCTCGGTGTTCGTCAGCATCTGGGGCCAGACCTGGGCAGTCGGCTTGGGCGAGCGGTTCATCGTGATCATCGCCATCTTCCTGGTGATGATCGGGTCCATCATCTATGTCGACCAGGGTCAGCGACGCATCCCGATCCAGTTCGCAAAGAGGGTCCGGGGCCGTCGGGTCATGGGTGGCCAATCCACCTACATCCCGTTGAAGGTGAACACGGCGGGTGTGATCCCGGTGATTTTCGCCACCTCGGTTTTGCTGATCCCGTCCCTGATCATCACGGCGATCCCGTCTGACGCCGCCTGGCTGCAGTCGATCTTTCGCTGGATCGACACCAACCTCGGTTCCGGCGCCAACGCGGTGAGCTGGTGGTACATCGGCATCCTCTTCGGTCTGATCGTGTTCTTCACCTACTTCTACACGGCGATTCAGTTCGATCCCGAGCAGCAGTCGGAGATGATCCAGCGTCAGGGCGGGTTCATCCCCGGGGTACGTCCCGGTCGGCAGACCTCCCGTTATCTGGCTCACATCCTGAACCGAATCACCCTGCCCGGCTCCATCTTCCTGGCCACGATCTCGGTCCTGCCCGCCATCGCCGGTGCCGTCTGGAACATCCAGATCGCCTTCTCCGGCGTGTCCATCCTCATCGTGGTCGGCGTGGCACTGGAAACCATGAAACAGATCGAGAGTCAGCTCACCATGCGCAACTACGAAGGGATCTTGACCTGATGATTGCCGGCGGACTTTGCCCGAGTGCCTCCGATCGACTCAAGGTCCCTGGTGTGCAGGGGGTCACCCTCACTGTCCTCGGGGCAAGTCACATCGGCCGGGCAAACAGACGCCGGTCCGCCGGGGCTTCCGCCGAGTGGCGAGGTTTGCCGCGCAACGCCGGGGTTTGGGCGTGAGGCTCCTCTTCATCGGGCCACCCGGGGCCGGAAAGGGGACCCAGGCGGGGAAGGTGGCAGGACGTCTCGGTATACCCCACGTTTCCACCGGCGACATGTTCCGGGATCACGTTTCCCGATGCACCGATCTCGGCGAGAAGGTCGAGGCCATCATGGCCGCCGGCGACTACGTGCCCGATGAGGTCACCGTTGCCATGCTCAGTGAGCGGATCTCTCAGGACGATGCCGAGGACGGATTCATCCTCGATGGTTTCCCCCGCACCGAGACCCAAGTCGCATCCCTCGACCGTCTCATCGGTGAGGATGGCCTGGACAAGGTGGTGGTTTTCGAGGTGGATGAGGACGAGCTAACCGAGCGTCTCCTCGCCCGGGGCCGGGACGATGACAATGAGGACACCATCCGGTATCGGTTCAAGGTCTATCTGGAGCAGACCCAACCCCTCATCGACATCTACGAGGCCCGCGGTGTCACTATCTATGTCGATGGCATCGGCGAAGTCGATGAGGTCACCGAGCGGATACTCTCCAAACTCGAAGAGTGACCACTGCTTGAGCCGATGATCACGATCAAGAGCCGTCGCGAATTCGCCAAGATGCAAAAGGCGGGCGCCGCCGTTGCTGCCGTTCACAAGGCGGTGCGTGAGGCAGCCGGCCCGGGAGTTTCACTCCTCGAGCTCGAGCACGTCGGCGCCGGGGTGATCGCCGACCACGGCTGCACATCCTCGTTCCTCAATTATCACGGCACCTACCCGGCCACGCTCTGTCTCTCTCCAAACGACGTGATCGTTCACGGAATCCCCAACGAGTATCGATTGAGGGAAGGCGACATCCTCGCTGTCGATGCCGGTGCCATCTTCGAGGGTTTCCACGGGGACGCCGCCCTCACCATGGGGATCGGGCAGATCTCGGCCGAGGCGCAGCACCTCATCGATGTCACTGAAGAGGGAATGTGGGCTGGCATCCGGCAGGTCCACAAGGGAAATCGTCTCGGTGACATCGGCGCCGCGATCTATGCCGTCGGTGATGCCAACGGATATGGGATCGTGGAGGAGTACGTGGGTCATGGAATCGGTCGTGAGATGCATGAGGAGCCCCAGGTGCCCAACTACGGAAAGGCCGGCAGCGGGCTGAAGCTGAAGAGCGGTATGGCTCTCTGCATCGAGCCGATGTTCAACATGGGTAGCCGGGAGACGAAAGTCGACTCCGACGGCTGGACGGTTCGCACCAAGGACGGCTCGCTGTCCGCGCACTGGGAGCACACCGTCGCCATCACCCCCGACGGCCCCATGGTCTTCACGGCCGCCGCGGACCCGGTCCCGGTCGACGAGGCCGTCGAGTCCCTTGCCTGATGCTTCCTAATGCTGTGGCCTCTCATTTATGGGAGCCACAGCGTCTCAATCGAGCCGGCCCGCCCAACGAGAGCGCCAACTTGAGCAAGCGACCGCCCCGGGTTATCATTTGAAGGTCTTTACCGCTCTTTCTGTGGCCGAAAGACGGTTTGTAGCCAGGGCACTATCGCCCGCAACCACACTGAACGCTCCGGTTGCTCCTGACAGTGGCCTGGCGTCACACGCGTCCGCGTGTGCCACCGAGAATTGGAGATACACGATGAAGGTGAGACCTTCCACAAAGAAAATGTGTGAGAAGTGTCGGATAATCCGGCGTCGTGGCCGCGTCTGGGTGATCTGTTCGAATCCCCGACACAAGCAGCGACAGGGTTGATCTGACATGGCTCGCATTGCAGGAGTAGATATCCCCCGGGACAAGCGTCTCGAGATCTCATTGACCTACATCTACGGGATAGGACAGACCACGGCACAAGCCATCTGCGTCGAGACCGCCATCGACCCGTCCACTCGAGTTCGCTCTCTGACGGACGACGAGGTGGCGCGGATCCGTCGCTACATCGAGGCCAACTACAAGGTGGAGGGTGACCTTCGCCGAGAGGTTCAGCAGAACATCAAGAGGAAGATCGAGATCGGCAGCTATCAGGGCGTCCGCCACCGCCGGGGTTTGCCCGTTCGTGGACAGCGCACCCACACCAATGCGCGTGGCCGGAAAGGCCGCCGTGTCGCCATCGCCGGCAAGAAGAAAGTGACCAAGTAGTGACTTCCCGACAGCAAGGCTCCAAGCGGGTCCGCCGGCGTGAGCGCAAGAACATCTCACACGGCCAAGCCCACATCAAAGCCAGTTTCAACAACACCATCATCAACATCACAGACCAGACCGGGGCCTCGGTCGCATGGACCTCCGGGGGCTCGGTGGGTTTCAAGGGATCGCGCAAGTCCACTCCGTACGCGGCTCAGGTCGCGGCGGAAGAGGCGGCGCGCCGTGCCGGCGAGCATGGCATCCGCAAGCTCGATGTCATCGTCAGCGGGACCGGGTCAGGTCGTGACACTGCGGTCCGCACCCTGCAGAACATGGGCATGGAAGTCACCTGGGTCAAAGACGTGACCCCCCTCCCGCACAACGGGTGTCGTCCCAAGAAGCGGAGACGCGGATAGTGGCCCGCTACACAGGACCCGTATGTAAGCGGTGCCGTCGAGCCCGCACCCAGCTCTGCCAGAAGAAGCGTTGCGCAGTTGACCGTCGCCCCTATCCCCCCGGTGAGCACGGCCGTGGCCGAGTCCGGGAGAGCGACTATCAGATCCAGCTGCGAGAGAAGCAGAAACTACGCGCCATGTATGGAGTGCTGGAGAGGCAGTTCCGCCGTTACTACGAAGAGGCGGCCCGTCGTCCCGGCATCACCGGCGAATACCTGTTGCAGATGCTGGAACAGCGTCTGGACAACGTCGTGTGGCGCTCCGGTCTCGCCGCCACCCGTCCCCAGGCCCGCCAGCTGGTCAACCACGGTCACTTCAAGGTCAACGGGAAGAAGGTCGACATCCCCTCGTATCAAGTGCGTCCCGGTGACGTCATCACCATCAAGGACCGCTCCAAGGACCTGATCGTCATCCAGCACTCGGTCGACACCCAGGACAGGCTCGTGCCGGACTGGATGTCGGTCAATGCCGACGATCGCCAGATCACCATAAACGATCATCCCCGCAGGGATCAGATCGACACAGACATCAACGAGCAGTTGATCGTCGAGCTCTACTCGAAGTGAGGTATCCCACTTGTTGATTGTTCAGCGCCCCCAAATCGAAACCGAGGAAGTCGGCGAGCAACGTTCGCGGTTCATCATCGAGCCCCTGGAGCCGGGTTTTGGCTACACGCTCGGGAACACGATGCGCCGGACACTGCTGTCCCGAATCCCCGGGGCCGCCATCACCTCGATCCAGATCGAAGGAGTCGAGCACGAGTTCTCGACCGTCAGCGGTGTTGTCGAGGACGTGGTCGACATCATCCTCAACATCAAGAGGATCGTCATCCACATGGACGGCGTCGATGAGCAGACCCTGTATCTCTCGGCAAAAGGCGCCGGAGATGTCACCGCAGGAGACCTCAAGCTCCCCGCGGGTGTCGAGGTGGTCAACCCCGATGCTCACATCGCCACGCTGAGCGCCTCGGGTCGCCTGGAGATGGAGATGACCGTTGCCCCCGGGGTCGGCTATCGCACCGCCGACGCCAACAAGGGTGGCTCCTCGGCGATCGGGGTCATCCCGGTCGACTCGATCTTCTCACCGGTCCGCAAGGTCGCCTATCGGGTGGAAAACACCCAGGTCGGGCAGATGACCAACTACGACAAGCTGATCCTCGACGTGGAGACCAACGGAGCCATCGATCCCAAGGACGCGGTGTCCTCCGCCGGGAAGACCCTCGGTGAGCTGATGGACATCTTCGCCGACGTCGGTCAGGGTGAAGGTCTCGAGCTGGTCGACGTGGTCCCGGAGACCTCAGGTTCACCGGACCTCGAGCTTCCCATCGAGGCGCTCGACCTGTCAGAGCGGCCGCGCAACTGCTTGCGTCGGGCCCAGATCAAAACGGTCGGAGAGCTCGTCGAGCGCACCTCGGACGATCTGCTCAACATCACCAACTTCGGTCAGAAGAGCCTCGACGAGGTCATCGCCAAGCTCGACGAGTTGGGCCTGAGTCTCGCCGATGCCCCGAGTGGGAGTGGCGACTGATGCCACGCCCACGCAAGGGCCCTCGCTTCGGTGGATCGCCCGCCCACGATCGGTTGATCATGGCCAACCTGGCCACGGACCTGTTCATGCATGAGCGGGTCACCACCACCGTGGCCAAGGCACGGGCCCTTCGACCCGTCGCCGAGAAACTGATCACCAAGGCCCGCCAGGGAGATCTCCACTCCCGGCGCGTCGTGATGAAGACGATCCACGACAAGGCCGCCGTGGCCAAACTGTTCGAGGAAGTGGCACCCCGCTACGAGGATCGCCCGGGTGGATACACTCGGATCGTCAAACTCGGCCCCCGTCGTGGCGACAGCGCCGAAGAGGCGATAATCGAATTGGTCTGATGGCCCTGGCCTACGGTTCCAGCGCGGAGCAGTAGCAGCCGACCGACTGGTGCCTGTTTGAGCGGGTGAGCCCTGTGCAATCACGACGTCGACTCGATGCCCTGTCTGAGTGGGACTCGACGGTCTCGGTGGCAATCGGGCAAAGTGGGTCGGCAATCGAGATGGTCGGCGGACAGCTACGGCGCCCGTAACCGGGGAGCGCGATTCACCTGGTGACTATGCCCAGCAGGACTCCGAAGAGGAGGACGCTGAGGCCCAAGAGCAGGGCTTGTATCGGGGTGGCTCGTCCGGGAAGCCATTTCGAGGCCAGCACGGTGTCGCTGTACACGATTGCCCCAAACAGGACCAGCAGAGCACCGGCGAGCAGCAGCAGGACCGAGAACAGCCCGGGGAGCAGGACCATGGCGACCAGACCCGTTATCGCGATGAAGAACATCGCCCGGCTGAATAGCCAATCCGGCAGGTAAGGGCCGAATCTCTTTTGGGTCTTGGCCAGGACCCGGTCGACGACCTCGATTCCTTTTTGGGCCACGCCCGAAGGCTCCTTCTGGCGCTTCTCCCGAACTGGTCTGGCGGTCTCAGACGGGGATACAGCTGCCCCTGCTCTACCGGCAACTGGCCCCGGCACCGGCCGGTGGACAACCGGGGAAGGCCGGGCCGTCTTCATTTCAGTCGTCTTGGCGGCGGCAGTCTTGTCCTTCCCGAAGAGACGTCTCTTCTTGTTCCTCTTGGCAAGTTCGCTGGCAAACGATTCGACATCCTTGAGCTCGATGAGAATCTGATCACCTTCTGCCGCCAGGCGGTATCCGGTAGGAATCTCCTCGAGCCGGATTTCGTCGAGTGGCCAGCTCCCGATCTCGGTAGAGCCGGCGATGATACTGAGACGGCCGTCGGACAATTCGACGGTCGCCGGCAGTGCTCTGACGTCACCTATTGAGCGCAGTGAAGCGGTGAATGACCCCATTCCCGCAAATATCGGCGCGATCCGCCCGATCTTGCGCGGTTTTTTCCCCTTCGACTAGTTGAAGGAATCGAACGTCGAGAACGTGAAGGCTCCGGCGACGAGCAGGAGGATGAGTAAGACCCCGATGGCGAGCAGAACCGTCGAGATGATCCCGAGAATCCTCCCCGCGTTGGCCGTTCCCCTGTTCTCCGGGGCTCGCCGGCCGGCGTCGATCGCCGCCAGCTCGTTGTTGCCCATCACCCAGGCGACCGGCCCCAGGAACTGGCACAGGACGATCCCGATGATGCCAAGCACGAGCACAGTGGTGGCTTGGCTGGCTTCGGGATAGGCGCCGGACTCGGACGGGAAGTGCGGTGGTTGTGACATGGCCGTACGAGTATCGCAGACGAGTCGTGAGGTTGCCCGCCAGGCAGGATCTGAGATTTCGAGATTGTCATATCGGGCCCGGCGATCTCCTGAAGTAGCCTGATCGCACCGTGACTCGTGCCAAATACCTCGACTTCGACCGCGCCGACTGGGCGAGCCTTCGCGGCCGCACCCCGCTGACCCTGACCGAGGAAGAGGTCGAGAAGCTGAGTGGCATCAGCGTCAACCTCGACATCGACATGGTCGAGGAGACCTTCTTGCCCCTGTCGCGACTCCTCAACCTCTACGTCCAGGGCAGCAAGCTGCTCTCCTCGGTGACCGACACCTTCCTCGGGACCCAACCCCACCCGAGACCGTTCATAATCGGTGTCGCCGGGTCGGTGGCCGTGGGCAAGTCCACCATCGCCCGTGTCCTCGAGGCCTTGTTGGCACGCTGGCCTCATCACCCTCAGGTCGATCTGGTGACAACCGACGGTTTCCTGTACCCAAACCATGTCCTCATCGACCGAGGGCTGATGGAGCGCAAAGGATTCCCGGAGAGCTACGACCGGGGGGCGCTGCTCGACTTCGTATCGAGAGCAGCGGCGGGGGAGGAGCATCTGGAGATACCGGTCTACTCCCACATCCGTTACGACATCGTCGAAGGGGAGCGACGGGTGATCAATCAGCCCGACATCCTGATCATCGAGGGTCTCAACGTGCTCCAGGGTGGAGACACGGGAGCTTTCGTTTCCGACTACTTCGACTTCTCCATCTTCGTTGACGCTGAGATCGACGACATCAAGCGTTGGTACGTCGAGCGTTTCCTGACCTTGCAGCAAACCGCGTTCACCCAGCCCGACGCCTACTTCCGTCGATACTCGGAGCTGACCGAGGCTGAGGCGATGGAGGTGGCCGAAGAGATCTGGGAGAGGGTCAATGAAGTGAACCTGATCGAGAACATCCTCCCCACCCGAGACAGGGCCTCTTTGATCCTCGAGAAGGCGCCGGATCACTCGGTGCGGCGAGTCCGTCTCCGGCGCTAACCACGGGGAACGACTGGGCCGGCGTTACCCTGCCCGATCGTGAAGATGTTCACCCGAGCGGCGAGAGCCGCTTTCTTCGATCGCAAGGTGTACACAGAGGCGTTTTTCGACGACGACGCCATGGCCGACGGCGCCATCGTCGTAGCATCGGTGGGAGCCCTCACCTATCTCGTTTTCCTCATCAGAGTTGGTGCGTTGGGAGACTTCGATCTGAGGGCTCTCTTCCAGATCCTCATCGCTTCGGTCGCCTCGTGGCTCATTCTCGGATTCGCCACCTGGTTTGCCGCCAATCGCCTGTTTCAGGGATCGGGTCGCCCGCAAACCCTGCTGGCTCTGCATGGCATGGCACCTCTGCCGTTGCTGCTCGAGGCGTTCGGCGATTGGATCGCCTGGGCCGGTGTGGTCTGGTATCTGGTGATTCTGGTCATGGCGACCAAGGAGGGGACCGACCTCGAGTACAAGTTCTCTGCAGTCGCCGTGCTGATCGGCTTTGCCGCTGCCTTCCTCGTGCGGGCGCTGTTGCGGGTGCCGTTCGCCGCTTTCAGCGGAGCGCTTTCCTGAGCTGTGGCCGTATACCGGCTGGACCTCGCTTACGACGGGACCGGCTTCAGAGGATACGCCCGCCAGGAGGGCCAGCGCACAGTCCAAGGTGAGCTCGAGTCGGCTCTGTCGACCTACCTCAAGACGTCGGTTGGCACCGCCGTGGCCGGCCGCACCGATGCGGGCGTCCATGCCCGCCACCAGGTGGTCTCCTTCATCTACGACGGTGATCCGGATCTCGAGGGGCTGCGGCGAGCCCTGAACGGGATCGTCGGTCCCGAGATCTCGGTGTTTGCCGCTATGCGGGCTGCGGATGACTTCAACGCTCGATTCTCGGCGACCTGGCGCCGCTACCGCTACCGGATCAACACCCGCCCGTTCTCCGACCCGTTGAGCCGTCATTTCACATGGCATGCCGGACGTTTCCTCGATATGACGGCGATGACCGGGACCGCCAGGGCTTTTGTGGGTGAACACGACTTCACTTCCTTTTGCCGGTCCGTCGAGGGGAAGAGCAACGTGCGGCGAGTCACCGAGCTGTCTCTCGATGAGTCCGACGGTCTCATCGACTTGTGGCTCCAAGCCAACGCCTTCTGTCACCAGATGGTTCGATCCATCGTCGGGTACCTGTTCGACGTGGGACGGGGGTTCAGTGACGGGGCCCGGGTGGGCGAAGTCATCGCCGCACGTGACCGATCTGCAGTGGCCACGGTGGCGCCCGCGCACGGCCTCACCCTTTGGGAGGTGGGCTTCGAGTGAGGGGGACCGCGATACGCGAACCCAGGGTTCCCACCACCGCTCAGCGGAGTCTGCAACCCTGGGTTCGCGGAACGACGCGATTGGCCTAGTGGCTTGAGGTCGAATAGCATATGGCTGCTTCCACCCGGAAGCCGTTTCCCCAAACGCTCCCCGTGCTTTCAGCGTGCGAGGACTCCACAATGACCAACAACAAGACATATTCCCCCAAGCCGGGTGACATCGAGCGCTCATGGCATCTCGTCGATGCCACCGACCTGCCGCTCGGACGGCTCGCGTCCGAGATCGCCCAGGTGCTTCGGGGCAAGCACAAGCCAACCTATGCACCTCACATGGACACCGGTGACTTCGTGGTCGTCGTCAACGCGGAGAAGGTGGCCGTGACATCGGACAAGAGCCAGTCCAAGATCTACTACCGCCACTCCGGTTATCCCGGAGGAATCAGAGCAGAGACGTTCGAGTCGCTCTTGCGACGGCGGCCCGAGGCTGTCGTCGAGCGGGCGGTACGGGGCATGCTGCCCAAGAACAAGTTGGGTCGTCAGATGGCCCGTAAGCTCAAGGTCTACGCCGGACCGGACCATCCCCACGAGGCTCAGGGACCCCAGAGCCTCGAGTTGAACATCCGAAAGGTTGAAGTCTGATGTCGAAGCCACTCATCCAGTCGACGGGCCGCCGCAAAGAGTCGGTGGCCAGAGTCCGTTTCCAGGACGGATCGGGCCAGGTCACCCTCAATGGCAAGCCTCTGGAGGCGTATTTCCCCTCGATGGCCACCCGGATGCGGGTGATGGAACCGCTAACCCTCACCCAGACGCAAGGTCGCTATGACATCGACGCCACCCTCGATGGCGGTGGGACCACCGGCCAGGCGGATGCGTTGAGGCTGGGGATCTCCCGAGGGCTGGTCGAACTCGACCCGGAGCTCCGCCCCGCTCTCAAAAAGGCCGGGATGCTCACCCGCGACTCACGCATCGTGGAGAGCAAGAAGTACGGTCTTCGCAAGGCACGTCGGGCTCCGCAGTACACCAAGCGCTAGGCCACTGAAAGAGGCGCACATGCAGCTGCGTCGTCTCTTGGACGATGGCAAGCCGATATTTGGCACCGACGGCGTCAGAGGTGTCGCTGGATCCGAGCTCACTGCCGACCTGGCGATGGAGATCGGGCGTGCCGCCGGATCGTATCTGCGGGGTGGTCCCGTTCTCGTTGGCCGGGACACCCGGCGCTCGGGTTCCATGCTCTCCTCGGCTCTCCAAGCCGGATTCCATTCGGCAGGCATCGACACCATCGACGTGGCAGTAATGCCCAGCGGTGGGATCTCCTACCTGACCGCGAAGAGCGCGGCGACGATGGGAGCAGTCGTCTCCGCCTCTCACAACCCCGCTGACGACAACGGGATCAAGCTGCTCGCCGCCCGGGGAACCAAGCTCCCCGACGATGTCGAGCGTGAGCTGGAGGCCCGGATGAGGGCTGCGGGCTGGCAGTCCGCGATCGGAGGGGCCATCGGATACCGCAGCGAGAGCCCGGAAAGCTACTTCGAGTATCTCGACCACCTCGCCTCGGCCTCCCGCTACACACTCAACGGGATCGCTCTGGCGATCGATTGCGCCAACGGTGCCGCTTACCGGGCGGCACCCGAGCTGTTCGAACGTCTCAAGGCCGATGTCAGAGTGTTCCACGCCGAGCCCAACGGCAACAACATCAATGACGGCTGTGGGGCCACCAACCCCCAGTTCATCGCCAAGCACGGCGGGGGGCGTATCGGACTCGCCTTCGATGGGGACGCCGACCGGCTCATCGCCGTGGACGAGGATGGGGTGATCGCCAACGGCGACGTGATCATGGCGATCATCGCCCGTCACTTGAAGAAGCAAGGACGGCTGACCAAGAACCTGGTGGTGGCCACGGTCATGTCCAATCTGGGCTTTCGGAAGTCGATGTCCGAGGCGGAGATCGAGATCGTGGAGACTCCGGTCGGGGACCGCTATGTGATGGAGGCCCTCATCGCCCGAAAGGGTCTTCTCGGCGGGGAGCAGTCGGGCCACATCATCTTTACCGATCTCGCCCAGACTGGGGACGGCCTGCTCACCGCAGTGCAACTGCTCAACGTGGTCGCCGGGAGCGGCAAGGAGCTGCGGCAATTGCGGGCCGAGGCGATCACCGAATTCCCCCAGGTTCTCGTCAACGTGCGGGTCGACCGGTCGGTTGACATCGCCAGCATCAACAGTCTCTGGGACGAGGTCAACGAGGTAGAGAGCGAGCTCGGCGAGTATGGCCGGGTGCTGGTGCGGCCGTCAGGGACCGAGCCTCTGGTCCGGATAATGGTGGAGGCACCTTCCCAAGAGCTGGCGAGCGGGTACGCTGATCGTCTGGCAGCGGTTGCTGAAGCGGCGACCGCAAAGGAGTGAGTAGGAAAGAACGCATAGCGCGACACCACAAACCCAGCGCCTGGCCTCGCTATACCGCGAGGTGACGAGGAGGAAGGTCATCGAAACATTCGGCGGATGCCTTCCCGGCCAACCAAGGTCGTGATGGGCGGGAGCAAAACCCGGGAGTGATCCCGGAACAGAGACCCACCCAGCTTGGTGTCGACACACGATGTCGGCTCCCTGTCGCCCCGCGTTCCCCTGCTGACGGAAAGGAACTGTCATGTGCGGAATCGTTGGCTACGTGGGCCCTCGCCCGGTTGTGGACGTCCTGATCCCCGGGTTGGCCCATCTCGAGTATCGGGGATACGACTCGGCGGGTGTGGCCCTCAATCGGGGTCAGTCCTTCGATGTGATCAAGACCGCGGGCCGGATCGCCGACCTCAAGGCGTTGGTGTCGTCGTCGGGAGACCTCCGGTCGGTCTCAGGTATTGGCCACACCCGGTGGGCCACTCATGGTGCGCCCAACACCATCAACGCCCATCCTCACACCGATGGGTCGGGAGACGTCGTCGTGGTCCACAACGGGATCGTGGAGAACTGGGCCGACCTCAAACAGAAGCTGGTCGACCGCGGCCACGTCTTTCAAAGTGACACCGACACCGAGGTGGTGGCCCACATGATCGGCGACCTGTCCGATCTGCCTCTGGTGGAGGCGGTGCGTCAGGTCATGCAGGAGGCCGATGGAGCCCTGGCGTTGGCGGTGATGCGCAAGTCCGATCCCGAGCTCATCGTGGGAGCCCGTCGTGGCTCGCCGTTGGTGGTAGGCAGGGGAGACGGGGAGAACTTCCTCGCCTCGGACATCCCGGCCTTCCTCGAGCACACCCGGGAGATGGTGATCATCGACGACGACCGCGTTGTAGAGGTTCGTCCCACCTCGGTTGCCATCTACGACTTGGACGGCAACGAGATCGAGCCTGAGCACCGCAAGATCGAGTGGGATTTCGAGGCAGCCGAAAAAGGTGGGTTCCCCACCTTCATGCTCAAAGAGATCCATGAGCAGCCCCGGGCCATCGCCGACACTCTGGCGGGTCGGGTATCCGATAGTGGGCGGGTCCTCCTCGACGAGCTCAACATGGACCCCGCCCTTCTCCGTGCCATCGACAAGGTCTTCGTCGTGGCCTGCGGGACTTCGTATCACGCGGCGATGATGGCCAAATACGCCATCGAACGGTGGACGAGGCTGCCCGTCGAGATCGACATCGCCTCCGAATTCCGATACCGGGACCCGGTGCTAGACGCCAGGTCGCTGGTGATCGGCATCAGCCAGTCGGGGGAGACCATCGACACCCTCGCCGCGGTACGGTACGCAAAGGCGCAGGGGGCCAATCTCATCGGGGTCAGCAACGTCATCGACTCGGCTCTGGCCCGGGAGTCGCATGCGGTGCTGTACACAAGGGCTGGTCTGGAGATCGGTGTCGCCGCCACCAAGACCTTCACCACCCAACTGGTGGTGATGCAGCTGCTCGGTCTCTACCTGGCCCAGGTCCGGGGCTCCCTCGACCCCGGCCAGATCGAGTTGTTGGTCAACGACCTACTGAAGCTCCCCGAGCAGGTAGAGGCCGTGTTGGCCACGTCGGATGAGATCGAGTCGCTGGCCAAGGAGTGGGTCGACGTCCGGGACTACTTTTTCCTGGGCCGGTCAGGGGATTTCCCGGTGGCCATGGAGGGGGCGCTCAAGCTCAAGGAGATCGCCTACGTCCGCGCCGAAGGCTATGCCGCCGGTGAGATGAAACACGGCCCCATTGCCCTCATCGAGGAGGGCGTCGTGATCGTCGGCGTCGCCACCGACAGCCACGTTCGGGCGAAGACCCATTCCAACATGGAGGAGATGAAGGCTCGTGGCGGGACGATCGTCCTCGTCGCCGAGGAAGGCGACGATGTCAACGGCATTGCCCACCATGTCATCCGGGTGCCCTCAGGGCCGGATCTGCTCTGCACTGTCACCGCGGTGGTCCCCTTGCAGCTACTCGCCTATCACGTCGCTACCGCACGCGGCCTCGACGTCGACAAGCCGAGAAACCTGGCGAAGACAGTGACGGTGGAGTAGGTCCGCCTAGTAGCCGCGCCGGTGGAACATCGCCGCCGGCGTGCGCAGCAGGATCGAGAGGTCAGACGAAAAGCTCATGGTGGCGATGTACTCGAGATCCACTTCGGTGCATTCGTGCATCGGCTTGCCGTTGTGGTGTGAGACCTGCCAGAGACCGGTGAGACCCGGCTTCACGATGTGACGCCGGTGCTGCCATTCGTCATAGCTGGCGACGATCTCAGGAAGCTCGGGCCTTGGGCCGACCAGACTCATGTCGCCTTTGATGACGTTCCACAACTGAGGGAGCTCGTCGAATCTCACGGCCCGGAGGAGCCGGCCTATGGATGTGACACGGGGATCCTCACGCGACTTGTGAGTCTGGCGACGCTCCGGACCGATGTAGTTCCCGTCACCGGACCTGCGTTCGTGGATCATCGTGCGGAGCTTGTACAGCTTGAATCGCCTGCCGTCGAGCCCGATGCGATCCTGTGTGTAGATCACCGGCATTCCAAGACTCGCCGCCACGAGGCCGACGGAGACCAGGATCGCAGGCGAGAGGACAATCAACAGCAGCAGGCCCATGACGACGTCCAGAATCGGCTTGACCCGACTCCCGTAGTGGTTCGTTCGCGGCAGCAACCGGAGTGATGACTCCGAATGCCCCACCGACTCTGAATCCAGAGCCCTCTGATACAGAGACTCCATGCCCCCATGCCTCCCAGATGAATTTCCCTTTACCCGACACCGCACCAAATCGGTGTGCAACGACAATACACCACGCACAGTGGCCGTCAAAATCAATCTTTTTCTGCCCTTTCTGCCGTTTCGACCACTTTTTGTAGTCACACCTGAGATGCTCTAGTAGTATCGACGTTCCCCGAGGGAGGCTCGGGCGGCTAGAAGGTAAGTGGGGTGTGGTGGCAATGGTTGGGGACAGTTTTTCCAGGTTGGGCTGTAGATCAGCGTGCCCGACTCTTGGACTCTGGGGTGGACGTCCATGACCTGGGTACACGATGGATCTGGTTTGATCCCGCGTGTGGACGTGCTCGGGGTAGAGGTGTCGGCGATCGATCTAGAAGGTGCGGTCCGTCAAATACGAGATTGGATCGAATCCGACACGCGTGACTACGTCTGCGTGAGAGATGTGCATGGGGTGATGCAATCCCAGCGTGACCCCGAACTCATCAGGATCCACAATCGCGCGGGTCTGGTGACACCAGACGGGATGCCTCTGGTTTGGTGTGGCCGTTTCGCCGGCGCACGCTGGATGCAGCGTGTCTATGGGCCTGACCTCATGCTGGCTGTCTGTCGTGAGTCGCGGGTGGATGGGATTCGCCATTTCCTCTATGGGGCGGGAGTGGGGGTTGCAGACGAACTGGCGTCGAACCTGGGGGATTGGTTCCCCGACATCGAGATAGTCGGCACGCATTCCCCTCCATACCGCGACCTCACCGACGATGAGGTCGAGGAGACGGCGCGTATGATCAATTCGGCCAAGCCAGACGTCGTGTGGGTCGGTCTCTCCACCCCCAAGCAAGAACGATGGATGAGTCGATTTCGGCCCCTTCTCGACGCTCCCGTGTTGATCGGTGTAGGAGCGGCGTTCGACATGCACGCGGGCCGCGTTCCTCAGGCTCCGGAATGGATGCGAAAGTCAGGTCTCGAGTGGTTGTTCAGGCTCCTTGCCGAGCCGAGACGGCTGTGGCGACGCTATCTGAATACCATCCCGCTCTTCATTCTCCAGATCGCGTTGACGCCGCCGCGGCTCACAGCTGAGCCGACCGCTACGCCTTGATGATGATCCAGGTTGGTCGATAACGAGTCGTCGTCCTGCAGACTCTTCCGTCCGACGGTCGGTGACATTTGACCACTCATCACACCATCCTGTGAGAAACTTGTCTGGTGGCAATGAATTGGACCCCCTTGGTAGGGGTTGACCACATGTTTCTCTCGAGACGAGATCTCAAGAGTTGCTCGGTGGGACGCAAGTGAACTCGTGAGAATCCTCGGACTCGGGGTCGATCTCGCCGACATCGATCGGGTTGGCGACGTCCTCGCCAAATACCCCCGCTTTGCCGAACGCTGCTTCACCGCACACGAGCGAGAGTACGCATTCCGTTTCGCCAGACCAGAGCGCAGGCTTGCGGCTCGGTTCGCCGGCAAGGAGGCGGTGATGAAGTCGATGGGAACCGGGTGGCGTCGTATTCGATGGCAGGACATCGAGATCACCGGTGGAGGAAAACCGACCGTGAAGATGAGCGGCAGCGCTGCGGGGCGCGCTGACATGCTCGGAGTGACCGAAGTCCTCGTCACCATTACCCACACCGATACCTCGGCTTTGGTCATGGCCGTCGCTGTCGGAGAGCACGACTGACCGGCTCGCAATCAGTAGTGACTCAGGGTTCCCATCCGGCGTTCGCGGAGAATGGCAGCCCGCACCGCCCATAGCCCTATCGCCAGCGACACGATCGCTGACACACCGAGGTAGATGAGCTCACCGTTGATCTCCGTCCATCCTTCGCCGCCGATCAGTGTGCGCCGGGCAGCGTCGAAGGCTACCGCCACCGGGGAAAGGGCGAGGATCGCCGTCAAGCGCTCAGGTAGCAGATCGAGAGGGAAGTAGGCGCCAGAGGCCACACTGACGGCAGCTCCGACGAAGCCGACGATTCCTCCCCCGCGTCGGAAGGTGAGGACGGCTCCCGCCCCGAGCATTCCCAAACCCCACACCATGGGGATGAACAGGAGCAGCACCGCCAGGGCAGGCGCCACAGCCCCGGGATCGAATCGAACCCCGAATACTCCCATCACGATGGTGAGGAAGATGCCAGTCCTGGCCGGAACATAGATCAGGTCGTAGACGACGAGGCCGACTTGAAGCGTGAGGGGGCGTGTTGGAGTCATGAAGAGAGATTCCAATGTCCCCAGAACCTGCTCGTTACGTATCGCGGAGACAACCCGGCCCAGGCCGATCTGCATGAATGCTCCAAACGCGATCCCGATGCCGACGAAGGCCATATATGAAGCCGTCGTGCCTCCGTACTCGGGCATGGTTGCCGGGTTGACCATGAGGCTGACGAAGTAGAAGGTCACGCTCTGGAAAGCGAGGTTCGCAATGTCGGCCAGGAACGCCAGTCGATAACTGAGCAGGACCAGCACGTCGCGGCGGACGAACGCCAAGAGCTTGCTCAACTCGCTTGTGCCACCGACGCCCGCGTTAGTCATCGTTGTCTTCCGCGGTGAGGTGGAGGAAAGCCTCTTCTATGTCAGAACGGGCCTCTGCACAGGAATGAACCTTTGCTCCGGCCCGCTCGATCCCCTGGAATACGTCCGACAAGGCCGTGCCGGAACCGAGATGAAGGAGAAGGCGGTCAGCGTAGAACGGATGCTCACTCAACTCCGCAAGCCCCACGAGGTTGCTCGCGATCAGCGGCAGGGGAGTGGAGCCGTTGACCAACTGGATCTCGTAAGTGCGGCTGAGTGCGCGCTTCACCAACTCGTCCACACCGCCGCTGAACCGGACATCCCCCCGCCCGAGGACCGTCACGTCGTGAGCGAAGCTGCGTATCTCCTCGAGCCGCTGGGTGGCCCACACTACAGCGGCGCCGGATGAGGACGCCTCGGTGATTAGAGCGCGCACGTTCTTGGCGCTCACAGGATCGAGGTCATGGGTGGCCTCGTCGACGATCAAGACCGGAGGGTCCGTGAGTAGTCCCCTGGCGATTACGAGACGCTTCTGCATGCCGTGGGAATAGAGGCGTGCAGGCTGGCGCGCTGCCTCCACGAGATCCACCTTCTCGAGCAGCTCGTCGGTCCTCTCCCGCGCCGTGCGCAAACTCATCCCATACAGGCGAGCGAAGAAGACGAGGTTCTCGCGGCCGGACAATCGAAGGTAGAAGGATCGGTCCCCCGATGGGATCCAGCCGATGTGTGCCCTGATCTCTCTCAAAGCCGGATCTCCGTCGAGCACCCGGACCGTTCCCTCCGTGGGGGAGGTGAGCCCGGCCAGCATCCGCAGGATGGTGGTCTTGCCGGCGCCGTTTGGGCCGAGCAGGGCGTGGATGGTACCGCCGGGCACTTCCAGATCGAGCCCCGAGACGACTGTCTTGGACCCAAAATCCCTAGAAACGTCGAGAGCCTCGATCACAAGATCGAGACTCTCGAGTTTGCTTTGAGTGAAATGTTCAGTTGATACCCCAGAGAGGAATCAAGAAAGAGCAGAACACTCCTGGTGATTGTCGATATGGTGCGGCACATCCGCAGTATCCTTCGGTGGAATCTCCGAAGGAGCCGCCGGATTGCACCGGCTGAAAGTGTGCTCCACAATCGACCCATGGTCGACAATTCGTGGCTTCTCGTACATGTAACCTCCCTCTGGGCGTCCAGCCCCTCGTAGTTACCACCGACAGTAACCTGTTCCACAACGCGTGTCCAACTCTTCTTGGAGGAATTTGAATGAATGTAGGTGCCGTCGCGGGTGTAATCGCCCGCAAGGGACGACCTGATCCGGCCACGGTGGAGCGGATGCTCGCCGCTGCTCCACATCGTGGATCAGAAACCATCGTAACCACTCTGGGTGGTGCCGTTCTCGGGATTTCCCAGGGGGAGTGGTCGTCCCTCGGGGGGGATGGTCCGTGGAGGTGTGCTTTCCTAGGTCCGCTGGACAACGGGCCCGACCTTGCCCGCCAATTGGCGATGGACTCAAGAAACCCGGCCGACTTGGTAGCGGCCGCCTTTGCCCGCTGGGGGAGCGACGCTGCCGGGCGTCTGAGAGGAGCGTTTGCCGGAATCGTCACTGACGGTGACACGGGTTGGGCATTCCGGGACCATATCGGGGGTCGAACCCTCTTCTACCGTGACGACGGCACCACATGGTGGGGAGCCACCGAAGCCAAACAAGTTCTAGCTGGCGCAGATCTGCCCCGCCGTCCCGACCTGGCTGCCGTGACCCGAACCTACTTCCGGGGCACGTCGACTGACTCTGCCCTTCATGGTGTAAAGCGCCTCATGTACGGGAGCCTTCTGACCATCGACGGTGCGGGTGTGCAGGAATCCTTACATTGGAACCCCGATCCCTCCATCCTCGAGTCGCGTGACATCACACCAGAACAGGCGCGGGAAGAGTTGCGGGAGCTCCTCGAGGTGGTGGTCGGTCGCACAGTGCACGGCGCCGATGCCGTCGCCCTCAGCGGTGGCATCGACTCCCCGATGGTGGCGGCCTTTGCCGCCCCCTCCCATCTCAGGGCATCCAATCGTCCGCTCGGGGCATACACATTCGTATACCCCGAACATGCCAGTGTCGACGAGAGTAAGTACACACGGCTCGTGGCCGAAGCCCTCGGCATAGAGCTTCTGGAAGTGGTTCCTACTGGATCATATCTCGACGACATCGATCGCTGGGTGTACCTGGCCGATGGACCTTGGGACAGCACCCCTATGGCCATTGCCGCCCAGGGATATGCCGCCGCGGCCAGTTTGGGGGCAACGCAAGTGCTGACGGGGACGATCGCGGAGTACGTCTTCACGATCAATCGGTTTCTTCTCGGTCATCTGGCCAGCCACGGGAGGTGGAGTGCTCTTCGCCAACAGATCGCGGTGCGACGAGAGGCGGGCAGAAGTCGTCTGAGTCTCACTAAACAGCTTGCTCGTGAGCTGACACCTGCCCCTGTTGCACGACTCTACGCCGTCGCCCGACGGCACCGGTCGACATTCTTTCCCCCGTGGACCGATCCGAGCATCATGGGGGGCTCACGATACGTAAACACTCTGCGTGACCCGGTACGCCAGCGGTGGTCGCGCCCCACTCTCCAGGCAACCCGGGGAACAACAACCACGTCAGAAGCTGTGGAGGCCAGCGCGGCCTCACTCGGCGTCACGGTGCGTAACCCCCTAGCCGATCGGGACTTATGGGAGTTCTTCCTGTCGCTTCCCGCACATGTCTTGTATCCCGACACGATGCCGAAATCGTTCGTCCGGCAGACGCTCCGCGGGCTTCTTCCCGACGAGGTGCTCGACCGGCGGGACAAAACTGTTTTCGACGAAAACATCATGGCCACTGTGCCCTGGGAACGCCTCGGCCGCATTTTGGGCTCGCCGGAGGTGCAGATCGAGGGAATCGACTACGGGTTGCTCAACGAGAGACTGGAATCTCGTAGCCTCGAGCCCGTCGAACTGGTTTGGGCCTATGACCTCGCCGCTGTTCATGTCTTTTTGGAGAGCTTCTGATGGGCTCGCAGCGCATGGTGTTCGGCTTCGATGTCGAAGTCCCCTTCCCGCTGCGGACTGCCCGTAGGAGCAACAATGGTGACCGGCTCGTCGTCGAGATAGGCGAGGTTGAAGAAGTGGTAGCTGGACCACCGCTTCTGAACTGGAGCCCGGGAGCAGGTAATCCTCTCGACGCTTCTCTCAGCGCTCGACACGATGGTGGCTATGTCCTGAGCATCACCGACGCCGGGACGTATCAGATCGATCCTGAGACGAGTCATATCGTCATGCCGTTAATGCAGGACGAGCCGCTTCGCGAGGTCCGCCTTCTTGGGCTGCCGATGCTCCTCTGTTTCCTCGCCAGGGGCGAGGTCTCTCTGCACGGCGCCGCGGTGATGGGGCCCACCGGCGCCATAGTCGTGGCTGCACCCGGCAGGCATGGGAAGACCTCGCTGGCGGCCACACTGTCCGGTCTCGGGCACCGTCTTCTGACGGAGGATCTGTGTTGTATCAGGATAGGAGAGCAAACCACCCTCTTGCCGGGACCGGCATCGTTGCGGGTGCGGGCGGATATGGCGCCTCACCTCCTTCCGCTCGAGGGGATGCATGAGATCGGAAGTCTGGACGATCGTGTCGTTCTCGCCGCAACCGACCCGGGTGACGGTGACCCACTGCCAGTTTCCGCGGTTGTCCTCTTGAAGGGATTCGAAGATGCTGTTTCACTACGCGAGGTCGACCCACTGGACGTCTTGCCCGACTTGTGGCTGCTCAGCTTCCACCTTCCCACTGAAGAGGACCGCGCTCGAAAGTTCAATCAGCTCGTCGACCTGATTGGCTCAGTATCCGTTTGGGAGCTGACCCAGCCCAACGACCCCGGGGCGATCGTCGCCACCGCCGAAACCCTGGTCGCCACCGTCAGCCGATGATTCGTCACCTCGCTCGCCGTACCCGGCTGATGACCAGGATCTGGTTGAGATACGCGACCGTAAAGGTCCTCCTTGGGAAGAGACAGCCCTTGGCCGACACAATCGACGCCCTGCGTCGACGAACTCCAGCATCGCCTATCCATCAGGAGCCCCGTCAGCTCGGGCGGTCCGTAGTGAGGGCCCTCAGAGTGGGGCGGCTACAGCCGCGGTGTCTCACCCTTGCCTTGATCCACATGTCACTTCTCAATGACAATGGCACTCCCGGCCAGCTCGTGATCGGTCTTCCCGACGGGGCCCGCAGTCCTCGCGCCCACGCTTGGATCGAAATCGACGGCGTGGACATCGGACCACCTCCGGGACGACACGGGCATCAGGAGTTGGTTCGATACTTCTGAGCCAAACCCCGAGCTATCGAAGACCACGACCAGGCCGCCATCGCTGAACCCACCTATCAACCTACGGATATCTGGGCAACTTGGGGGCGGGGCTGTCACCCCGGCTCGACCATCACCCTGATCGGCTCGGATCTGGTGCCCGGGTCTGGAACTTGACTATCCAATGATGAAACAGCCAGTCCTAGATTGCGCTACCCCTGATCTGGGACGATCAACTCCCGGTCAGTGAGCATCCCGACGAACTCGGCGATATCGGATTCGAGTTCGGGTACATCCCCAAAACGTTCCACCATCCGCGCGAGCAGCTCGGACTCGGTCGAGGGAGTCTCTAGTACCTGCCATATCTCGCGGGCGGTCGAGTTGACCTCGTGATAAGCACCCGACTTTGTGTTCAGAAGCACGCCACCACCTTCGATGGAGCGAAACACAACGTCAGGGTTTCTGTGGAAGGTCTGCTCGCGAGTCACGGGTTCAATCGTAGATGATGCAATCGGTCTCCCTGTCAGTGGTCTCAAGTGCCCTCGCACGATCCCTTCGAGGAGATTCTGTTCATTTGAGTGGAGGTGGAATGTGTCAACGGTCGATATCTCAAGACTTGTGCTCCTGACTTGCAGGTGGGTGCTCATGCGGCTGGCTTCCTCACCCGGCTTCGAGGATCAGGGTGTCCGATCCTTCGGTTGATGTGGATCGGTCTCGTTGGGATGACCCACACTCGACAATGTAGCGCTCGGATCCGGCGCACCAGGCACGGGGGATGACCCTTCAGTACCCTGCCCGACGATGAAGCCGGTCCTGACTGCCGAGGAATACCGCCGTGTCGACAAGGCTTACCGGGGCAACCTGATCCGGGCCATGGATCGAGCGGGTCATGCGGTTGCCCTGGCTGCGGCACGTGCCGGAGCCTCCTACGGCAAAAGAGTTGCGGTCCTGGTCGGACCGGGCAACAACGGCGGTGACGGCTATGTGGCTGCCCGCTACCTGAAGGAGCGTGGTGCGTTCGTCACCATTCGCGCTCTGGCCGATCCCACGACCAAGGAGGCCAAGAACGCCGCTCACAAGGCGGCATCCGCTGGTGTTCCCATAGGCCATCTTGGAGCGGTCACTGACACAGACCTCGTCATCGACGCCCTGTTCGGCGGTGGGGCGCGACGTGGGCTACCCGAGTCGGTGAAGGCCTGGATGGCGACGACCGCTCCGGTGATCGCGGTCGATTATCCGACCGGTCTCGATCCCGATACCGGGAAGGTCGAGGACCGAGCGTTCCACGCGGTCGAGACCGTCACCTTCTCGACTGTCAAGTCGGGTCATGTCCTCGGCTCGGGACCGGAGTATTGCGGGATGGTCACCGTGGCCGATATCGGGATCCACGGTGGCGAGCCATCGATGTTCGTAGCCGAGGAGGCCGATGCTCCCCGACCGCCCAGGGACCGAAAGGCGCACAAGTGGTCAGCGGGAGCGGTTTTGATCTTGGGCGGGTCGGCCGGGCTCGTCGGGGCTTCGGTGCTCGCGGGTCGAGCAGCGCTCAACTTCGGCGCCGGGACGGTTTACGTGGCATCCCCGCGTGTCGACCTGGTCCAGCAAATCGCCCCGGAGTTGCCCTCATTGTCACTCGATGACGTAGTCGACCAGCTCAAACGCTTCGATGTCGTCGTCGCTGGTCCCGGGCTCGCCGAGGTCGATGCCGGCTCGATGCGATCCACGCTCGAGAAGGCAGAACAGGTTGTCCTCGACGCCGGTGGTTTGACCCCGGCATCGTTGGAGGCTGCTCGGGCCGGAGACGCCGAAGTGGTGATAACCCCCCACGACGCCGAGTTCATCCGTGTCGCCGGTGTCGAGGCGGGGACCTTCGCCGTCAGGTCGTTCGCTTCCCGGGAAGGGATCACTGTGTTGAGGAAAGGCAACCCGACGATGGTCAGCGACGGGGGCCTCCCGATACTGGTGGACACCGGTGGACCCGAACTGGCCTCGATCGGGACCGGTGACGTCTTGGCGGGAATGATCGCCGCTCTCTGGGCGCGGGGCCTCGATCCGACCACGGCAGCAGTCTCGGCCGCCTATTGGCACGGCCGAGCCGGTGGCGACCTCGCACGAGCCGAAACGGTCACCGCTGAGGTTCTCGCTGACTACATAGCCCTGCACGCATGGTGAGACCGACTCACGTCGAAATCGATCTGGGTGCGATCGCCCACAACGTGACGGCCTTCAAAACGCTGATCGCGCCTTCCCGGGTGTGCACAGTGGTGAAAGCCGACGCATATGGCCATGGCGACGTCCAGGTGGCGGGCACGGCCCTGGAGGCCGGTGCCGATTTGCTGGCGGTGGCTCTCGTGGAAGAAGGGGTGCGACTCCGCGAGGCCGGGATCGACGCTCCCATCCTCGTGCTCAGTGAGCCGTCGACCGACGACGCGGGAGAAATCGCCAGTTGGGAGCTCACGCCCACCGTCTACTCACATCCTTTCATCAACTCTCTCGCCGGAACGGGGAAGAAACACGACGTCCATTTCAAAGTGGACACCGGGATGCATCGGGTGGGAGCGCCACCCGACCGTTTCGGAGAACTCGTAAGGGCAATCGAAGGTGAGCCGAATCTCACCCTGGCTGGTCTATGGACACACTTTGCGGTAGCCGACGAGGACCCCAAATTCACCCAAGCCCAAATCGAGCGCTTCGACGAGATCGCGGCGGACTTCGACGTGCCGGTGACCCATCTGGCGAACACCGCCGGCGCGGTCTTGTTTCCCGAGGCCCGTCGCAGCCTGTGCCGCATCGGACTTGGCACATACGGGCTTCACCCCTGTCCCGAGACGGTGGGGAAGATCGAGCTACGTCCCGCCATGCGCCTGGTAACCCACGTCAGCCACGTGCAACGTCTCCCAGCCGGGGAGCGACCCAGCTATGGACGGGTGGCACCTCTGGAAACGGAAGGCAACGTCGTCACGGCGCCGGTCGGCTATGCCGACGGCTTCGCACGTGCTCTCACCCTTCGTGGCTCTGCCCTGCTCGGCGAAAGGCGGTACCCCCTCGCCGGCACGGTGACCATGGACCAGATCCTGATCAACGTTGGCGACGACGAATATGGCATTGGTGATGAGGTCGTTCTGCTCGGGACCCAGGGAGCCGAGGAAATCACAGCAGACGAATGGGCCGCCGAGCTGGGCACCATCTCATATGAGGTGGTGTGCTCGATCGGGCCCCGGGTCCCGAGAAGGTACATCCCATGAACCCCAGCATCACCGCGATTCCCGGCGTTCGGGTCGGCCACTGGAACGATACGACCGCCATGACCGGGTGCACCGTGATCGTTCTTTCCGAGCCCAACGTGGTGGCGGGTGAGGCTCGAGGGGCAGCTCCCGGCACCCGTGAGTTTGCCCTTCTCCAGCCCGGTATGAGAGTGGAGCAGGCCCAAGCCATCCTTCTCACCGGGGGCAGTGCTTTCGGATTGTCCGCGGCGGAGGGCGTGGTTCGTGGCCTCGAGGAGGATGGCCGTGGTCACGAGACCCCGGTCGGTCGGGTTCCCATCGTCCCCGGCGCAGTGATCTTCGACCTGTTTCCCGACTTCTCGGCTCGACCCGGTCCCGATCAAGGTGAGGCGGCATACCGCGCCGCCAATTCGGACCCGGTGGAATCCGGTCTGTTCGGTGCCGGCACCGGAGCCACCGTGGCCAAATGGCGGGGATTCGAGCATCGCCGTCCCGGTGGTCTCGGTTCCGCGTTGCAGAAGGTCGGGGAGGCGTCGGTTGGTGCACTCGTCGTGGTCAATGCAGTTGGGGATGTTTTCACCCTCGAAGGAGAGTCGCTCACGGGGGGTGATCCCGAACCCGGGCCACCGAACCTGACCCCGGAGGCGTTCACCAACACCACACTGGTCATGATTGCCACCGACGCTCAGCTCAGTCGCATCCAGCTCTTCCGGCTCGTCGTCCGCGCCCACGATGCGTTGGCAGCATGTCTCAGGCCGGTCCATACCGATTTCGACGGCGACGTGGTGTTCGCGGCTTCGGTGGGAACTGCCCGGGCCGAGGTTCACTCACTGGCCGAAGCCGCTTTTGGCGCTACCGGTCGGGCCATCGAGAATGCCATTCGGGCGTCCAACGACTGAGTCCCGCCTTTGCCACAATGGAGCACTGTTGACGACATCCACGCCAGCCTTTCTCGAGCTTCGCGACACAGCGATGCAATGCACGGCATGTCGCCTCGCGGAGACGCGCACCAACGTGGTCTTTGGGGTTGGTGACCCCGACGCAAACTTGATGCTGGTCGGGGAGGCGCCCGGCAAGAACGAGGATCTGCAGGGGGAGCCTTTCGTGGGAGCCGCCGGCCAGCTGCTCGACGAGCTCCTCGGTGGCATCGGGGTACACCGCGAGGAGGCGTACATCGCCAACGTCCTCAAATGTCGGCCACCGGGCAACCGAGACCCCCAGGAGGACGAGATCGACGCCTGCAAGGGTTATCTCCGCGAGCAGATAAAGATGATCAATCCTCGGGTCGTGGTGACCTTGGGAAATTTCGCCACCAAGTTGTTGACCCCGACCGAGACCGGAATCACCCGAATGCGGGGTCAGCGGATCAACTGGTGGCTCGGCGCCACACTCATCCCCACATTCCATCCAGCCGCTGCCCTTCGGGGCCGACCACAAGTCAAAGAACAGATGCAGGAGGATTTTGCCCTGGCGGCCCAGGTCCTCAAGGAGTACGCATCGAGAACCGAGGAATCCGAACCGGTCCAAGACAGTTTGGATCTGTCGTGATCGAGGTGCGCTGCGTCACTCCCGACGACACCGAGGCTTTGGGGGGACGGGTTGCCTCCAGTCTCCGACCGGGCGACATCGTCGTTCTCGCCGGCGGGTTGGGAGCGGGCAAGACCTTGTTCACCAAAGGCCTCGCCACAGGTCTCGGGGTGGTAGAGCCGGTGGTCAGTCCGTCGTTCGTCCTGGTTCGTGAATACCGGAGTGGGTTCATGCCGATGATCCACGCCGACGTCTACCGGCTGGGCTCGATCAACGAGTTCGATGACCTCGATGTCCTGGAGATGTCCAAGGAAGGTGTCTTGGTCATCGAATGGGGCGGTGCCGTGGAATCCGCCTTGCCCCCCGACCACCTCAGGATCGATTTCGAAGTCGAAGACGACGACTCCCGCGTCCTCCGGTTCAAAAGTGAGGGCTCGTGGGCGATGCGTGAATTGGACTACCTGACGTGAAGCTTCTCGCCATCGAGACGGCGACGCCGGGGTCATCGGTGGCCGTGGTGGAGGACCGTCGGACATTGGCGGCAGCATCCAGGATCGACCGGGTGGGCCATGCCGGATTCCTGGTGCCCGCAATCGAGTTCTGTTTCGACCAGGTCGGCTGGTCGCCCGATGACCTCGAGGCGGTCGTGGTAGACGTCGGGCCGGGTCTCTACACCGGAATCCGGGTGGGGATCGCCACCGCCCAGGGCTTGGCAGCAGCTTTTGGGATCCCCATCATCCCGGCGGTGTCGGTCGACGCCCTCGCCTTGGAGGCCAAGACCGGACATCGCATGATCTGGGCGGTGGTCGATGCCCGGCGCGGCGAGTTTGCGGTAGCCCGCTACAGGCCCGTACCAGGAGGCGTGGTGCGCCAGTCCGCCACCGAGCTGATGAACCCCGACCAAGTACGGGCGGCATTGGAGTCGACTGCCGAGGACAGCCTCGTGGTGGGCGACGCCGCCGAACTTCCCGACGGGTTCTTCAGGGGCATGCATCACGTGAAGACCGCCAAGCCCCGATACCCGTATGCCGTGGCACTGGCCGAGATCGGAGCAGGCAAGTACGAGCGTGACGAGTACCCGTCCCCTGAAGACATCAGGCCGCTGTACATGCGAGAGCCCGACGTCACCATCGACTGGGAGAAGCTGCGAGAGGAAGGGCCATGGGGATCCCAGTGATCACGATCCGCCCCATGACCGTCGACGATCTCGGCGAGGTCGCCGCCCTGGAGGCCGGCAGGCAGCCTCGTCCCTGGTCGGAGCACGTCTTCCGCGACGAACTCGCCGCCGATGGCCGGACCTATCTGGTCG
>DASUUC010000061.1:0-12487 GCA_036374335.1 Acidimicrobiia bacterium | reverse complement strand
TCTTCGAAGAAGGTTCGGGCTCGTGTCCAGAACCCGGCGCAGGTTTCTCCTTTGATATCGGGGAGGGTTTCCACATAGGCGAGACGGGTGTGGTCGTCGACAGCGGCGTGGACATGTTCGTAGCCGCCTCGGCTTTTACGTGCCGGATTGCGGCGGAGAGAACCGTCTAACCCGTATACCCTCCACCCGCCACCCTCCGAAATCCGAGCGACCTGTTTGGTGTCGACGTGGATCAGCTCACCAGGAGTGTCTCTCTCGTAACGGCGGACCCGGCCGCCGGTGGGACGGTCGAACCAGACGAGACGGTTCAACCCATGCCGGGCCAAAACCTTCCACACTGTCGACGACGGCACCCCCAACCGATATCCGATCCGAGCCGGACCCTTCCTATGTGTTCGACGTTGCTCGACGATCGCTGCTTCCAGCTCGGGAGGAGTCTGGTGAGGACACGAATGAGGCCGCGACGACCTGTCCTCGAACCAAGGGCCATCAGGATCCGCCAGATAACGACGCCACCATTTACCCACAGTGTCCCGAGACACCTGCATCTGCCGGGCAATCTCGGCATGAGACACCCCTGCTAGATGACGACGGACAACCTCTCGACGAGCCCACACAGTGAGCCTGGCGTTAGCGTGCACAACGAGCCTCCTTCGGCTAGCGGTAGTTCTGTAACCACCACCATGCCAGGGAGGCTCAACCCACAACTGTCAACAACGTGGGTGGCTCATACACCTAATGCTGTGCCTCCCACATATGGGAGCCACAGCGTTTCATTCCACGAGTTCGTCGGCTATGACCATGGTGGTGGAGATCAGGGTGCCTTCGGTCTCGGTGGTGAACAGGACGGGCATCCCCGGTCGGTCCTTGGCGAACCAGAAAGTGCTGACCGTGTCCTCAGCCACCACTCGGTAGCCGAGACACTCGATCCGACCCAGCGGGCCTTCGACCACGTCTTCGTCGATGGTGGTCACCTCAGCCGGAAAGGAAGCGTGATTCTGTAGCTCGCGCCAGGTCACCCGATGCCGTGTTCCATTGCTCTCGAGAAGCGCTCCCTCGTCGTCTGTCTCCAAGAACACAGTGATGTCGACTCGGTCGGGTTTGCCGGCGGCCTCGGTTCTAGCCGTGACCGTCCTCCCGGTGGGACACCGCCGGCGGATCTCATCGGCGGTGAACGGGGTGGGAGCGTGTCCGGGATGGAGCACGTGGGGATCGTCCATCACATCCAACCTACCGGCGGCGAGGGTGCGAATCGCCAGACCGCGTTCGGGCCATGATCTAATCCAACAGCCCGACGGGTTGTCGTGGCCTGGACGGTCACCAGGTGGTCCTGGCTGGGAATGAGGCGCCGTAACCCCAGATATGGGTGCCAAGGCATCAGGAACGGCTATTTCAGGTGACGGGCATGCCAGTCGAGGATCGCCTCGAACCGCTCCACCCGGTGGCGCGGTTTCCCCGATCGAGTTAGCTCATGGCCCTCACCGGGAAAGCGAAGGAATTCAGCCGTCGTCCCGTTGCGGAGCAGCGCCATGAAATACTGCTCGGCCTGTTCGATCGGACATCGGTAGTCGTTCTCGGAGTGGACCACCAGAGTCGGCGTGGTCACATTGTGGGCGAGTGCCAGCGGACTCAACCGCCACCATGTGTCCCAAGCGTCGGGATAAGCCTCTCCGGTGTAGTCCTCGGGGAACGTCCCTCCGATGTCGGAGGTGCCACTGAAGCTGGTCCAAGAGGTGAGCGCCCGTTCGACGACGGCTGACTTCCAGCGGTCCTCCCGGCCGATGATCCACGCGGTCATGAACCCTCCGTAGGAGCCACCCATGACTCCCATGCGATCGGAGTCGAGACGATCGTGTCGCTCAATGGCCGCGTCGACGGCAGCGTTGATGTCGGCGTGGTCGACCTGGCCCCACCCCTCACCAAGAACTGCCGTGACGAAGTCGGCCCCGCGACCAGCGGACCCTCTCGGGTTGCAGGCGACGACGCCATATCCGGCGCCGGCGTAGACCTGGAACTCGTCGAAGAACCCGAACCCATATTGCGAAGCCGGTCCGCCATGGATGTTGAGCAGCAATGGGACCTTCCCGTCCTCCTCAGGCATGTACACCCATACGTCGATCTCGTGCCCGTCGGAGTCGACCCGAAAATGGTCGGGGACCACCAGGTCGAGGTCGGTGTCGTTGAGGTTGGTCAGCGGTGTTCCATCGGAGACGACCTCGCCGGGCGTGTCCCATCCCGAGGCGGTGTGGACCAGACGACCGTCGGCACCGTCGAAACCGGTGACCACCTTGTCTCCTCTCACCAGGGTGTCGACCGTCCCATCGGCAGCGACACCGATGAGCCCGAAGTGACCCGAATCCTCAAACCCGACGATCGCGGTGTCGTCGTCCCATCGGATGGCGGCAGGCCCTGCCGCGAGCGAAACCGTGCTCCGGTCGAGGTGGCCGGTGAGGTCCGTGAGCGTCCCGTCGTCCTCACGTCGATACAGATGGGCGACCACCGGGTACTTCGACTCGGTGTTGCCCAGCAGGTGAAGCGTCCCGTCAGGTCGATATGAGACAAAATTCCAGAGCCCGCGCTCGGTGACCTGGGAGATCTCACCGCTTTCGATGTCCACCTCCCAGACGTCGTTGCCCGAGACGAGGCCCTGCCGTGGGTCACGATCGGAAATGAAGGCGACACGGTTGCCGCGGGGCGACCATGCCGGGAACTCCTCATCGAAGTCTCCCGGCGTGAGACATCGAGCGTCGGCTTCACCCGCGGGGTCGACCAGCCAGAGGTGTCGTTTCCGATCGTGGATCCAGCCGTCGGCGCGCGTGTCGAACCGGTAGGGGACGTTGCTGATCCGGCGGGGTCGACGTGACCGTTCCTCTTCATCGAGCTCGGTCCACCCGTCGACGAAGGTGACGGCGACGACAACCAGCCGGTCACCATTCGGGGACCACTCCAGCGCCTCGACACCTTTCTCGAACGAAGTGACGACCTGAGCCTCGCCGCCGTCGGTCGGGATGATCGCCACCTGGGCTGGCTCGCCGTCAGCGCTTCTCAGAAACGCGAGACGGGTCCCGTCAGGTGACCAGCGGGGGGCGGTGTCTCCCGGGCCTGTTGTGAACGGCTCGTGTTCCACCCAGATGATGCGGTCGTATCGGTCTTCATCGAAATCTGGGGTGGAGACGACGAAAGCAACCCGTGTGCCGTCGGGGGAGAGGCGGGGGTCGGACGGGACGTTGAGCGAGGCCAGCTGATCCGGGGTCATGGCACGAAGATAGGCGGATCATCCCGGTCAGCCGGCGCGAGGAGAAGCCGAGTCCCGAAATGAGACGCTGTGACTCCCAAATATGGGAGCTACAGCATTAGGAACCAGTTTCGTCTACTCGGTGACGGCGCGCCTGACCGGAGGGAGTAGGCCGGGGTCGGTACCGAGACGGCGGATATGGGAGACGGGGTGGTCTTCCCGGCGTGGGGTCTTAAACACCACCACATCGCCCAAACCGGTGCTGTCGACGTGGTCACGGCGGATTCTGACAGACATCCGCTCGTCGTCGGATATGTCCACCGTCAGGTAACACCAGTCGAGAGGTTCGGCTCCATGAGGAGGTCGAAAGTCCTTCCCCACCACCAATCCGGTGTGTCGCTTTGGCATGTCAGCTCCTCTGCTGATCATCCAACACGCCCCACCGACGTGACCGACATGATACCCCAAAGATCTAGCGCGTCGAGGGGCAAGGAGTTCTCGAGGCCCCGGACTGGTAGGCGATCCGGGGCCTCGATCATTCCCCCACTTACCGGCGGTCGGTCATGGAGCTCGTTGCCCGGGTGGCGATCCACCGGGAGGTCCATTTTCGCCGCCGTTTCCACCCCCGCTTCCGGTGTTCGACCCACCGCCGCTGCCGCCGTTCCCGGACGAGTCACTCGATCCGTCGTCGGTATTGGCGTTGATGTCGCCGTCGTCGTCCACCGGACGATCTACGTTCCCGGTATTGCTCTGGTCGTTTGCCGGCGTGTCGGGTTTCGTCGCCGGTGAATTCTCTGTATGAGCTGCACCGATCTCGCGGGCACGTTCCGCCACCCCTCGACCAAAGTCCTGGCCCGACAACCCTGTTTCGGCCATCCAATCGAGCATCGCCGACACGTCGTCGAGAACAGCTTGGGACGGGTTGTCGTGAACCCCGAACCTCTCGGCCGCCTCTTCGAGGGCATCGGCCGCATTCGGTGAGGTGGTGTCGAGGACGTCGGCAAGGTGGGCCAATGCCTCGGTGGATTGACCCTCCTCGGCCAGGTCTTGTGCCTCGCCCAGTCTCTCTTCGAGACCTCCGTCATGGATCCCAACCTGCTCCAACGCCCGGTCGAGCCCGTAGAGGGTGTCGCCGGGTGCGGCGGCGTCGGCGGCCTCGGCGACCCCGACGAGACCCATGATCACCACCGCGGCGAGGGCCGCGGTCGCCAGGCGGGGGACGACACGGGACCGGACCGGCCACGTCGTGGTTGTCGGCTCGGTATTCCCCACCAGCCGGGACGAAGTGACCGCGAAGTCGGCTGCCCGGTCGTCGACGGAGATCCTCAGCCTTTCCAAATTCAGAGTGGCCAGCGCCGAGACGAGGCCGTCGGTGTCATCCCGGGCTTGTCTCGACAGGAGATACTCGATCTCCCGGTCTTCGATGCGTGTGCGAAGCATGTCACCAATGCAATCGCTGGGAGCTCTCACGGGGATACCCCCTCGGTCTCGAGCACCTTCTTCAGGTTGCCCACGGCCCGCCGCTGCAGCGCCTTGATGGCTCCGACTCGCTTGCCCATAACCTCGGCTGTCTCTTCGAGGGAGAGGTCGGCGATCATGCGCAGTGCGATCACGTCACGCTGGTCATCAGTGAGCGGTTCGAGCAGGTCGACCATCTCGGCCAGGGCGAGGTTGTCGAGAGCTTCGGTCTCGACATCACCCATGGGATGGAACTCACCGTCGTGCAGCGCTGTGGTTTCCAGCTGGCGTCCCCTCCGCCGTCTGGCGTCGATGAGCCTGCGGTGCGCGATGACGAACACCCATGAGCGAAACGAGCTCTCGTCGCCTTCGAATCGCTCGATGTTTCGTGCCACGTCGAACAGCGTCTCGGATGCCTGATCCTCGGGCTCGGGGGCACCGCGGAGCGCGAGGTATCCGGTGACCGCACCGGCCAGCTCCCGGTAGATGACCTCCCAGGCCCATTCTTCGCCGCGCTTTGCGGCCTCGAGGATCACTTCGAAAGTTGGCAAGACAGTTGGAGAATCGGCGGTTGCTGGGATCTTCTCAACTATTTCTCGAGAGATTTGAGTATCCCGATCCGCCCGTTGAGCGATGACATAAGTGAGCAATGTTGGCTGGCTGGAAAACGAGTCAACCGGTGAGGTGACGACCTGTGAAGAAGAAAATCACGATTATGGCTGCAGTCGTTGGGCTGCTCGCCGTGTCTGGACTTGCTGTCGCAGCCGAGCACGACGGTGATGATGCTGAGGACACCGTCTTCAACTTCGGCTACGACGAGGTCAACCATGTGCTCGTCTGGGGAATATCTCCGATCGACAGCCAGGACGACTGCCCTCTCGGTGATGCGGTCGAGGTCACGTACGGGTCAACCGACGACGGGGTCATCCAGGTTCCTCTGCTGCCAGACGACGCCTGCGGGCTCAGCGGCGTCGCCGTCCCGGGGCCCAACGGCCAGGTCAACCACGGCATGTTCATGAAGGCGATCAACTCCGTCTATGAGGGAACGGGTCGGGGTTGTGTCAACCGCTACATCGCCCACTCTGATCTCGGGAAAGGCGATGACCAGATTCAGGTTTCCGACGTCGACCCGGATGGAACTGAAGTCAATCAAGGTGATCAGGGCACGGTCGACTTCGAATCAGTCTTCGCCGACTGCGAACGTGGCAAGGAAGGGAATCTGACCGGCCAGGAAAAGGCAGCCGCCAACAAAGCGGCCGCCGCAGAGAAGGAGAGGGGCAACTCAAACTCCGCACCTGGCCGGTCAGGCTCAGCACCAGGCGAATCGGGTCCGGCTCAAAGCAACTCGGACTCCGCGCCCGGCAAATCGGGCTCTGCTCCTGGCCGCGACAAGTAAGCCATACAGTAGAGAAAAAACGCGCTGGGGCCACTAGTACGGTGGCCCCAGTTGTGTTGATACCGTGGGGTGATGGCACATACCGTCCAAATCACCTTCGCGTGCGACGATCCCGGCAGACTCGCCGATTTCTGGTCAGAGGCGCTCGGATATGTCCTGCAGCCGCCTCCCCCGGGCTTCGAGACCTGGGACGATTTCGCCGACTCGGTGGGCATCCCGGAGATGAAACGCAACGATATCAGCGCAGTGGTCGACCCCGACGGTGTCGGCCCCAGACTCCTATTCGAACGTTGGGATGCGGGAGCGCCCAGCAAGCGCGTCCACATCGACGTCAACCTCTTGGCCGGTGAGGAGCTGTCCGACGACGAGCGGGAGGCCAGGTTGGCTGAGGAACGGGAGCGTCTCGAGGGTCTCGGCGCCGAATTCCACCGCATCGCCACCGGCATGGCGGGGGAGACCTGGATGGAGATGTTCGACCCCGAGGACAACTGGTTCTGCGTCCAGTGAGAGCTTCTGTGTCAATTTCGGGCCCCTATGTGGCCCGAAATTGACACAGAAGTGGATCAGGCGGGGGTTGCGAGCGGCTTTCCGGTCTCGACCAGGGTCTTGAGCCCGGCAACGATGTAGGGCAATCCTCCCGCGAAATCCTCTAGTGACAGCGGACCGATCTCGTAGATCTCGATCGTGAGCTCCACGATTCCGCTGCTCTCCTCTAGCTCCCAGACCTCGCGGGCCGGGCCTTCCGCAGCCAGCTTCTCGTCCCACAACGCCCGGAAAGTGAATTCGATTCGCTTCGGCGGGTCGATCGCCAGGATCTCCCCGTCCGAGGCGAGGCTGCCGTCGGGGTATCGATAGTTCAACGACGACCCGACCTCCCAATCGGATTCGACTTCTGTCCCGTAGAAGTACTGGCTCGTCTTCTTTGGGTTGGTTATCGCATCCCAGACCTCGTCCAGTGAGGCCCGGATGAACGACTTGTAGATGTGGACCGGCTTGTCCATCGTTTGCTCTCCTTTCTCCACACGAGCCTTGACGCCGGCGATCGCTCCGACCCGTGGCTCGGCGTATCTGCTGATCCAGCGATCTTGGATCAGCCTGATGGGAACGGGGTTCAAGTAGTGGAACTTCTGACGACCTTGCTTCCGACTCGTCACCAGCTCCGCCTCCTCGAGGATCCGAAGATGGTTCATGACGCCATATCGGGTCATCTCGGGGAGAAGGGCACACAACTCGCCCAACGTCTGGCCGTCACGCTCGTACAGAGCGTCGAGCAACAGCCGCCGGCTGGGGTCGTTGATCGCCCGGAACACCTCGTCCATGGCAAGTGAGTATATGTGAGTAAATACTCACATGTCAAGGGCGAGGCGATTTGTCTGCCTTGCCAGCGCTGTCGGATGCGCCGGTGGGCTGGTTGCCGTTCGGGCTCTGGTTTTGCGAGTTTGGCCGTGATCGTGGCTCGGCGGGTGGTCCTGCGTCGTCGGGTGGTCCTGCGTCGTCGGGGCGTCCGGCACCGTCAGGGGGTCCTGTCTCGTTGTCGTTGCTCGCCGGGGTGGTGTCGGGCTTGTTCCCCGCGGCCTGCTCGGGAGGATCTTGATCAGGAATGCGGACGATGTCAGCCACTCCCTGACCGAATTCTCTGCGGTCCGCTCCCACCCCGTCTTTCTTGTTTTCCTCGATGAATCGCTGGTGTTCGGTCACGTTGTCCTCGGCAACTCCAGGCCTCCCATCGCTGACAACATCGAGATGCTCCTCGGCTTCGGCTGATTCATCCTCTCTCGACGACTCGATGACCTCCTCGAGGAACTCGTAGGCAGCTTCATCTTCCCCGCGGTTGATCAGCGCGTCGAACTCGGCGATCCGTTCGTCGATTCCTCCGTCACCGATACCAATGAGCTCGAAGGCTTGGTCGATCCCGTATAGAAGATCTCCGGGCGCGGAGCCGTCCGCGGCGAGGGCAATGCCCGACATGGTGAACAGGAGGACAAACGAGGCGGCAACGGCCACCATTCGGCGGGCTGCAGTCCTGGGTCGGGTGCGCAAACCGCCAGGTACGGATGAACGCGCCACCGACGCCAGTGCCGTTGCCATGTGCTCCACGTCGTGAGGCGGCGCCGGTCTCTGGTCAGCCAGGGCCGTCAGGAACCACTCGAGGTCGGCGTGCTCGTCGGATGCTTCCCGTGACCCGGAGAGGAGGAGTTCGATCTCACGATCGCTGAAACGTGTCATGTAGTGCCAGAGGAACGGATTCACAGCGTCACCCGACCTCTTTCGATGCTCGCCTTGACCGCTCCGAGGGCGCGCCGTTGCAGCGCCTTGATGGCTGAGACTCTCTTTTGCAAGACCAGGGCGGTCTCTTCGAGGGTGAGGTCGCCGATGATGCGCAGGGTCAGAACCAGACGTTGGTCGTCGGTGAGTGTTTCGAATATCTCCTGCATCCTTGCATCCGAGAGGTGGGCCATGACCTCTTCTTCGACATCCCCGCCGGCGAGGTCGAGGTCGTCAGGAGGGTTGTCTATCTCGTCGGGACGCCGGGCATGGGATCGTCGATCGTCGATGAGACGACGGTGTGCGATGACGAACACCCACGAGCGAAATTTGGTCTCGTCTCCATCGAAGCGATGGATGTCACGGGCCACCTGGAGAAAGACTTCCGAGGAGAGGTCTTCGGGATCGGCGGCTCCCCTGCTGCGCAGATAGCCAGTCACCGGGCCCGAGAGCTCCTCGTAGATCGCGGCCCACGCCCATTCTGCGCCGTCCTTGGCAGCTTCGACCCTCGACTCGTAGCTGGTCTCAGTTCGCGAGTGAATCTGTGAACGCATTTTCTTTCCTGTGTCCGCAACATTATCGACGAGCTTCCGTTCTAGGTCGACGGCACACGATCATCGGTCGGCGGTCGGTCCTTCTGTTGCTCCTCCACACGGGCAAGAGCGAGCGATCAACCGGACAGCACCCCTTCTCCAGGTGCTTGATGTGGAGACACGCTTTGCGGTGTCCGGTTTCTGTCAGCGTCATGCGGCAAAGTGAGAAAGTATGGAGGTGAGGTTGACATATGGTTGCGGTTGACACCGGGTTGCGCAACAATGAGGTCATGGACATCTCTCTCGCTCCAGAGGAGGCGGCTCGAGAGCTCATCGAATCGGCGGATGTCGGCTGGTTACGAGATTTGGTCGACGCTCTCGACCGACAGGTACGGACCGAGCCGCTCAACCGACTCACCACATTGTGGGATCTGTCCAATGCCGCGGCGGCACGCATCTTTGGCGTGTCCCGCCAGGCCTTCTCCAAATGGCTGGCATCGGCGCCTCCAGCGGACCGGGTCGACGACGTGGCCGCCGTCGATGACATCACGTCGTTGCTCGATCGATACGTGAAACGGGAGCGCATCCCTGCTGTGGTCCGTCGCCCGTCGGAGCGATTCGGAGATCAAACGATTGTCGATCGGCTCGAATCCGGCGACTATCGGCACACTGCCGACCTGGTCAGAGAGATGTTCGATCTGCGCCGCGTCCAGCCGTGAACCCCGTCGTCCACACTCTGCCTGACGGGCATGCCTGGCTGCGGGTGGCCGATCCGGGCTGGAACGATCCGCTCGACGCGTCTTATGCAGCGACATATGGGGGGCGGTGGAACCCTCCCGGTTCGTTTCCCACCCTCTATCTCAACGAGGATCTGCCCACCGCCCGGGCCCAGATCACTGCTCTCCTCGAGGGGTCTCCGGTGCAACCCGAGGACCTCGACGATGGGTTCGATCTGGTGGTGGCGAAACTGCCCCGCGCCCAGGAGGTAGCTGACGCCATCGACGGCGAAGGCCTGAAGCGTCTCGGCTTGCCCGATACCTACCCGCGGTATCGCAACGGGAGGCCAGTTCGACACGACGTCTGTCAGCCGATCGGCGAGGAGGTCAAGAGCGCCGGGCTTCGTGGTGTTCACGCTCGCTCGGCGGTCGTCGACGATGGGTCGGGCCGGGAGTTGGCCTGGTTCCCCGCCCGGGACACATCACGGGCGACACCGGTCCGACGGCTCGTCTTCGGGGACTGGTGGTACGCCGACGAAGGGGAGTTCAGCGGGTGAACACGTGGACGGTCCACAGCGCCCCGGCGGAGTCCCGGTAGACGCCGACCCCCAAATGGGTGAAGTCAGCCAGCATCGTCGAGCTGTGGCTTCCACTGGAGACCAGGGCGTCGAAGACCTGGCCAACCGAGCCACCAGTTCCAACGTTCTCCCCGACCGAGCTCCAGGGTGGCACCAGTGACCCGATATTGGAGTGCGACAAACCGCCGTCGTCGGCCATCTTCTTTGCCCATGATCGGGCATAGGAGTCGAGGGAGCCGTCCCGGGTCAACGATGACGCGCCGTTGCCTTCCCGGAAAGTGTTGATCCTCGAGGCAAAGTCCGACTCGGCACTCGAGTCGTAGCCGCCGGCAGCCGTCGTCGGCGGCGCCGTCGTCGACGGAGGTGTGGTGGTGGTCGGCGCCTTTTCGGTGGCTTCGGTCGTCGTCGGAGACGGCCTCGCCGTGGTGGCGGTGGTGGCCATCGCGATTGTCGTGGTGGTCGGTGGCGCCGTGGTAGTCGTGGCCTCGGCGGCGACCGTCGTGGCCTCCTCGATGAGGTTCGTCTCCTCCTCGGTGTTCACCATTCCCGAGGCGACGATGGCTGGAAGCTCGAACACGGTCGTCGTGGTCGTCGCCGGAGTGGTCCCTGTGGAGATCTGCCGTGGGTAGCGGCTCTCCCCGTTCCACACGATCGCGGTCCCGATCAAGAGGACGGCGGCAGCAGTGACGGCGGGGAGACGGCTTCGGTTCATCGGGCGGGGGAGAGGAGGCTAGCCAACATCAACCGGCTGGTGCACAGTCGGATTCAGGCGATGCAGGTGATCGATCCCAGACCTTCGGCGATCTGAGCCCAGGTCTGCCCGCGGTCGTCGGATCGCCACACCCGATCACCGTGACCGAGGTGTGCGGTGGACCCGGAACTGGCCAGACAATGAGTGTCGACGTTGTCGTCGAACCACTCCGGTAGCCCGTCCGTGACCGGTTCGATGGCGTCGTCCCAGAGGGGACAGGTATAGAGACGGCCCTGGCTGGTCCGAGGCCCGGTCGAGGCGGAGAAGATCACCCGGTCGTCGAATACGGCCACCGCCCGGCAATAGGGCGCGTGCAGCCCGTCGCGGCGAAAGCCGAAGTCGTGCCCGTTGTGGGAGACGGCCAAACCCTTCGCAGTAGCGGCGAACACCGCACCCTTCTCGTTGGGGTGTGCCGCCACTTCGTGGACATCGGCGGAGATGTCGACAGTCGGCACGAGGCCCGTGTTGTCATACCGGAGGATCCCGCCGACGTGAACGTTGACATAGAGGGTGTGGTCGGCGTCCAGAGTCATCGAGCGGACGTCGGCGGGCGCCCCCCATGGCGTATACCAGCTATCCCGCCCCGGGGCGTTGGCGAAGAACTCGTCCTCGCTCACGGCTCCGTGCTCCAGAACGAAGAGACGGGCCTCGTTCGAACCGACCCAGACGGTTTCCACCCCGGGACGGATGCACAGTGCTGCCGCTCCGCCGGGGAGGTTGGCCGCAACGTCCCCGTCGTGATGGACTCGGCCCTTGCCGTCGACCGCCCACCAGCCGTCGCCGTCGCGGGCGATGTGGTTGACCCGGGTGCCCTCGATCAGCTGCGCGGTGGAGTCGCCCACCAGGTAGGCGCCTGCGGTGGTGCCGACGAGGAGTGACATCTCAGCAACCCTACGCCCGGTCAGTCGCCGAGACGAGAGACCACCTCTGCGATCGGGTAGGTGACGGTGGTTTCGGTGTTGGGGACAGGCAGGGCAATCCACGATTCGCCGGGTATTCGCCATCGCGCCGTCCAGTCGTACCCGACTATCAGAGAGACGCCGTCCGCGTTCTTGGTTTCGTAGATGTGAGTCGCCGATCCGTCGGGATACCCGGCGAGGATGCCGGTGTCTGCCGGGTATGTGGCGGTTTGGCCGTCACCCCAATTGACGATCACGGCATCGACCTCGATCTCGACCTCGATGGTGCTCACCCCGCTCGTCAGGTTGGCCCCATGGTTGTCGGGCACTGCCACCCCGACGTATGTCGCCAGCCCGGTGACGCCCCGACCCGGCTCGGGATTCAACTCGGGTGTCGGTGGATCGTGGACGTAAGACATGACGTAGTTCCAGGCATCCGTCGAGGGATCGGCCGCCGGTGTGGGCTCCGAGGTGCATCGTCGCATCGTGGGCCCGACGACGATGATCCCACCGGGGACGGACGGGTCGGGGTCGTAGCCGATGTCGGCGGTGCCGTCGGCATAGCGAGTGATGATGAGGTAAGGCGTGGCGGCCGAGGTGAGGTACCAGCATTCACCATCGAGGTCGGTGCCGAGGTTGGGGTAGAGGACCGAGGG